>NZ_JAGSIE010000016.1 GCF_018138385.1 Allobacillus saliphilus | reverse complement strand
TATTTTGTGGTTGAAATCACTTTAACACAGGAGAGAAGGATGACCTATTCTTTTTACACAATTATATGGACTTAATCGTCATTTGGGTATCGAGAGCACTTCTCAATGACATTTCAACACAAGAATGAAGCCATTTGGGTATCGAGAGCACTTCTCAATGACATTTCCGCAACAGAACGAAACCATTTGGGTATCGAGGGCGCTTCTCGATGACATTTCAACACAAGAATAAAGCCATTCGAGTATCGAGATGGCTTCTCAATGACATTTCAACAAGAGAACGAAGCCAGTCGGGTATCGAGAGCACTTCTCAACGACATTTCAACCAGAAAACAGAGCCTTTTCCGGCTCGAGAGCACTTCTCGATAACATTTCCTCATGAAATAGGAACCCATTAGGTGTCGATCGCCTATTCAACCAAAAAAACCTGAACGATAACACATAACGAGTGTGTCGTTCAGGTTTTATCTATTCTATCTTCGGTATATATGAAATCTTTTGACTGATCCTTTTTTAATCATCGATAACAGCTGTGCTTGTGCCCAAAGTTTGAATGGTCTACGAGTCGTTGGTATCAATAAAAGAAAACCAATTAAATCAGTAAGAAACCCAGGCGTGAACAATAAAACTGCTCCGATTAAAATCGCAATCCCGTCGAAAATTTCATCTTTTGGCATACGGCGGTTAGCCATTGCTTGACGGGCGCTATTCAGTGTACTAATTCCTTGCCATTTGGCTAAGAAGGCACCTGCGATACCTGTCAAAATAATACCGATTAACACGAACCAAATACTCGTTACGTTTCCAAGCCAAACAAAGATTGCGATTTCGATGACTGAGAAAACAACAATTAATAAAAATAACAATCGAAACATTTATTCACCTTCTATATGATCGAAGTTCGTCCTAGATAAATATTACCCGTTTCTGAATCAAGTGTAATCTCATCCCCATTCGATAACAAGCTCGTCACTTCTTTCGCGCCGACGATTGTTGGTAGCTCTAAGTTTAAGCCGACAATCGCTGCGTGGCTGGTCAATCCGCCTTCTTCTGTTATGATTCCAGCCGCTCTTTTAATCCACGGCATCATTTCTTTTTCTGTTCCCGTTGCAACGATAATGTCACCGTCTTTAAAGTTTTCCTCTAACTGTTCTGCATTTTCAGCAATAATGACTTTACCGGAAGCACCTTTATCACCAATTCCTTGGCCTTTTTGGACGATATCTCCGACAACGTGAACTTTAACTAAGTTGGTAGAGCCACTTTGACCGACAGGAACACCTGCTGTGATTACAATTCGATCTCCACGCTGAATGTACCCCGAATCAAGACTTCGGCTTACGGCTAATCCTAACATCTCATCTGTTGAATTCACGCGTTCTCCGTGGATTGGATGCACTCCCCACACGAGATTTAATTGTCGATTGACACTCTCCCTGAAAGTGATGGCTATAATCGGTGCGTTCGGACGATATTTTGAGATCATCCGTGCAGTATTCCCGCTTTCCGTCGGTGTGACGATAGCGTTCAATTCAAGTTCTTCTGTTAAATTGGCAACCGAGTGACTAATCGCATCAGTCATATTTTTATCCTCGTTTTTAAATCGATTATTTGAGGTATTTAATTGCGAAATCTTGTTTTCCGTATAAACAGCAATATTATACATCGTTTCAACCGATTCAACAGGATAATCACCCGCAGCTGTTTCACCGGATAACATAATTGCATCCGTTCCATCATAAATGGCATTCGCTACGTCACTTGCCTCTGCACGTGTCGGTCTTGGGTTTCGTTGCATGGAATCTAGCATCTGTGTAGCTGTAATGACTGGTTTTGCAGCTAAATTACACTCATGGATGAGCTTTTTCTGAACGAACGGTACTTCTTCTGCTGGGATTTCAACACCTAAGTCACCTCGTGCTACCATGATTCCATTACTAACCTGAAGGATTTGAGCAATATTGTTCACGCCTTCTCGGTTTTCGATTTTCGGAATAATTTGGATATGTTCGCCATTGTTTTTCTCTAATAGCTCACGAATATCCAACACATCTGATGCGCGACGAATAAAGGATGCCGCAATAAAGTCAATGCCTTCTTCAATTCCGAACAAGATATCTTCTGCGTCTTTATCTGTAATACCTGGTAGGTTTACGCTCACATTTGGAACGTTAACACCTTTTTTATTTTTAATTTCACCAGAATTTTGTACAACAGTTTCGATTTCATTTTTGTCCTCATGAATTGCTTTAACTTCAAGACCGATAAGTCCATCATCAAGCAAGATTTTTGAGCCTGGATGAACATCATGAATCAATCCACTATACGTTAAAGAAAAACGCTCGGCTGTTCCTTCTACGTCATCCATTGTCAAAAAGACGGTTGAACCCTCTTCTAAATATGCTTGACCGCCTTTAAACTGGCCAGTACGAATTTCCGGTCCTTTTGTATCTAACATAATTGCAATCGAACGGCCAGTTTCTTCAGCAGCCTGGCGGATATTCTGAATTCGATTACGGTGTTCTTCATGATCTCCATGAGAAAAGTTTAACCTCGCAACATTCATTCCTGTTTCGATTAATTTCTTCAACGTTTCCACGGACTCTGACGCTGGTCCGATTGTACATACAATTTTTGTTTTGTTTTTAATCATAAGGTCACTACCTCCTAAAGTTATATAGATAGTTGGCTAGATAAGTTATATAGTTCTTCTATCTCTTGATTACTCTTATCAAAATTCCCTGTAAGATCATGATCGACAAATTGGTTGTTTTCCAATCCGACCATACGGCCTTGCTTTCCATTTAACAGCAATTCAACGGCATAAGCCCCAAAACGACTCGCAATAACACGATCATAAGCGCTCGGCGAGCCACCTCGCTGTGTATGGCCTAATATCGTGACACGAGTTGAGAAATTCAGCTGATCTTTAATTCGTTCGGCAATGTCGTAAGCATTACCCGCTCCTTCAGCCAACATGATAATGCTATGTCTTTTTCCGCGTTCATGGCCTCGCTTGATTTTTTGAATAACGTCATCATAGCTTGTCTTAATTTCTGGAATTAAAATACTTTCTGCACCACCAGCAAGTCCAGCCCACAGTGCTAAATCGCCAGCATCTCTACCCATTGCCTCAATGACATAGATACGCTCATGGGATGTAGCGGTATCCCGAATTTTGTCGACTGCTTCAATGACTGTATTCAATGCCGTATCAAATCCGATCGTGTAGTCAGTTCCAGCAATATCATTATCAATCGTGCCTGGAATCCCGATACATGGATAGCCTTTTTCTGTGAGTTTTTTCGCACCTTTAAAGGAGCCGTCACCACCAATGATGACTAACCCTTCAATCCCGTAACGGTTCAGCTGTTCAATGGCTTTTTGTTGGCCTTCTTCCGTTTTAAAATCTTCAGAACGAGAGGAAAACAACATTGTACCACCTTTTTGAATAATATCGCCAACGGAACCGATATCCAGTTGCTTAATTTCACCATCGATTAACCCTTGATAACCATAATAAATGCCAAATACTTCTATATCATGATAAATACAGCTTCTGACAACTGCACGGATTGCAGCGTTCATTCCTGGCGCATCACCGCCACTCGTTAAAATACCGATACGTTTCATAACTTCACCTCATCTCACTCTCTATAAAGGCAGTAAGTAATTCATATTATTGAACCATCTCCCTATATTCTAAATCAACTACTAGGTAAAAATCATGTCATACGGGGTAAAGTTCAAATAAAATTCTTTTGATCCATCGAAAGGTTGGCTTTGGCCCTCTATAAGGTTACACATTAATAAAAAGTGCCCCCTTGTTTATTTGTACCAATAACAAGTAGGGCAGTTCTTGGTATTACTCATTTACAGGAGTTTCTGTACGTTCTAAGACGAAAGTTGTCGAACCGATTTTTTCATATTTACGCCAACGCTGATCCAATAATTCTTGTTCACTTAATTGACTTAATTCGTGCAAGGAAGATTCAATTACTTCTTTAATCTTACTCGCTTGATTATCAATATCACGATGTGCGCCACCTTGAACTTCTTCGATGACACCGTCAATTACACCGAGTTCCTCAAGATCATACGAAGTTATTTTCATCGATTCTGCCGCTTTTTTAGCTAAGTTGGAGTCTTTCCACAGTAAGGCCGCTGCTCCTTCTGGAGAAATAACCGAGTAAGTTGAGTTTTCCAACATGAATAGCTTGTCACCAACACTGATACCTAAAGCGCCGCCACTACCGCCTTCACCGATTACAATGCAAATAATCGGAACAGTTAATCCTGCCATCTCACGAAGATTCTTTGCAATGGCTTCACTTTGCCCTCGCTCTTCAGCAGCTTTACCTGGATAAGCACCTTTTGTATCGATGAACGTAATAATAGGACGATCGAATTTTTCTGCTTGATACATCAATCGTAATGCTTTCCGATACCCTTCAGGATGTGGCATTCCGAAATTGCGACGGATGTTTTCTTTCGTGTCTTTACCTCGCTGGTGTCCAATCACCGTTACAGGTTGACCATTAAACTTGGCAATCCCTCCGACAATCGCTTCGTCATCACTGTGATAACGATCACCATGCATTTCAAGGAAATCAGTAAAAAGTTGCTCGATATAATCCAACGTAGTCGGTCGCTCCGCATGTCTAGCCATTTGAACACGGTCCCATGGGGCCATGTTTTCATATACTTCGCGTTCCAAATGCTCCAGCCGCTCTTCCAAGCGGTCGATTTCTTCTGATAAATCGACTTCACTCTCACCAGAAATCTTTTTCAGTTCAGCAATCTTCTCTTTTAACTCCACAACTGGTTTCTCAAAAGGAAGGACGTTTTTCTTCATGAGCGATCACCTCCATCCTGGTGAATATCTAGAATCGTCGTTATTATTTTTTTCATTTCCGAACGATGAATAACACGATCTAATTGACCATGCTTGTACAGAAATTCAGCCGTTTGGAAATCATCGGGCAACTTTTCTCGGATCGTCTGCTCTATGATTCTTCGACCAGCAAAACCGATCAACGCTTTCGGTTCGGCAAAATTATAATCACCTAAAGAAGCAAAACTGGCTGAAACACCACCTGTTGTCGGATGCGTCATATACGAGATGAACAACCCGCCTGAACGGCTAAAACGTTCCAATGCGACAGAGGTTTTCGACATTTGCATTAAACTGAGTACGCCTTCTTGCATACGTGCTCCGCCTGATGCGGTGAAGATGATGATTGGCAATCTTTCTTCTCTTGCTTTTTCAATCGCTCTTGAGATTTTCTCCCCGACGACAGATCCCATACTACCCATCCGGAAGCGTGAATCCATTACAGCAATAGCCGATTCATAACCATTTATTTTTCCTTTACCTGTCATAACCGCTTCATTCATACCTGTTTTCTTCTGATCCTTTTCCACTTTTTCTATGTAATCCGGAAATTCAAGTGGATTTGCGGAAGTCAGTTGGACATCCCACTCTTCAAATGTGTTTGCATCCATCAATGCATGAATCCGTTCTTTCGCTGACATCGGATGATGATGATCACAATTCAAGCAAATCAGATTGTTTTTTTCTAATTCTTTTCTGTAGTATATCTTTCTACATGAAGGGCATTTCATCATTAACCCTTCTGGGACATCTTCTCGTTCTGCTTGCTTTGATATTGTGGCATATTTTCTTTTTTTATTAAAAATATCTCGTAACAACGGGATTCCTCCTTTGCGTGTACACACCATAAACATACAGGAAGTCTACCGTGAAAATTGTCAAAAATGATCACTAAGCAAACTTCATTATTCGAGTGTATATACCTTTTCCAGTGCTTCTATTGCTGATTCAGCTTTATTTTCTTTGACCCAAAACAATAATTGCTCATAAAATGAATGATTTTGTAGTTCAAATGAGATTGGATTACTGAATCCTTCGAGTAGATGCCAAATTTTTATGAGTAGTCGATTGCCCGTTGCCTTAAACAACTCTGTAAACAGAAATGTATGTAGCTTTTCTTTCGGCAATTCGACGATGATCGATAATAACTTTTTATAAAAATCTATTGAAATTTGCCCACTAAGATTCGATAGTACTTGAGATTCGAGTAATAATTTCAATTGAAGTACTTCTTGTTGGGACCTCGTTTCTTGCAGAATAAATGTCGACAAGATTTCAACCGAATAATAAGGTTGATAGGATCTGAGAAACGTTCCTTCTCCATGTCGAGTTTCTATCAAACCTAAAAGCTCAATCGCTCGTAAAGCTTCACGGACAGAAGAACGCCCAGCGTTTAACTGTTCAGCCAATTCCCTTTCAGAAGGGAGTCGATCACCATCTTGCAATTGATGATCGACAATATAATTGCGTATTTCTTCCAATACTTCTTGATAAACTTTTGATTTTGTGTCTTTTGTCATAAAAGGCACCTCAATCTTCTGTCCATTTATTTTTCATTAATCATCGTAAGCTCTTCTGTGCGCTTACGTATGTCTTCTGGGTCAACTTCAATTCGCGCGACGCCTGATTCCATAGCTGCTTTCGCAACAGCAGCTGCTACCGCCGGTGCTACACGCTTGTCAAATGGGTCAGGGATCACATAATCCGGTGAAAGATTATCTTCTGCAACTAATTCTGCAATCGCATTAGCGGCAGCGATTTTCATCCGCTCATTAATTCGCGTTGCACGTACATCCAATGCTCCCCGGAAAATTCCAGGAAAGGCTAAGACATTATTCACTTGGTTAGGAAAATCAGAACGTCCTGTGCCAATCACTTTGGCACCCGCTTCTTTAGCATCTTCAGGCATAATTTCCGGATCTGGATTAGCCATGGCAAAGATTGTCGGGTCATCGTTCATGCTCTCTACCATTTCTTTCGTCAATGCACCACCGACAGATACACCGATAAATACATCTGTATTTTGAATAACTTCATCCAACGTTCCTTCGATATTATCTTTGTTTGTCATTTTGGCGACTTCATCTTTTACTTCGTTCATTCCGTATGGACGTCCTTCAAATATAGCTCCTCTAGAATCACACATGATAATATCTCGGACGCCGACACTAAATAATAATTTTATAATAGCGATACCTGCTGCTCCGGCTCCGTTAATAACTACTTTCGAGTTTGAGAACTTCTTTCCTGAGATTTTCAATGCGTTGATCATCCCAGCAACCGTAACAATTGCTGTCCCGTGCTGATCATCATGGAAAATAGGAATACTCGTTTCTTTTTTCAATCGGTCCTCAATAACAAAACAATTTGGCGCAGCAATATCTTCAAGGTTTACCCCACCAAATGTCGGTTCCATTAATTTTACTGTATTCACGATCTCGTCAACGTCATTCGTGTTCAACGAAATAGGAAAAGAATCGACACCAGCAAAACTCTTAAATAGTGTTGACTTCCCCTCCATTACGGGCAAAGCAGCTTCAGGGCCAATATTTCCGAGTCCTAAAACAGCAGAACCATCTGTCACGACCGCAACCATATTTCCTTTCATTGTATAGTCATAGACCGCTTCTTTATTATCATAAATTACTTTACAGGGCTCAGCGACTCCTGGTGAGTAAGCAAGACTAAGATCTCTTGCATTACGGATTGGAATTTTTGAGTTTGTCGTTAATTTTCCTTGGTTCACTTTATGAATGTGAAGTGCTTCCTCACGTAAATCTGCCACTTGTACCACTCCTTCATAAAAACGTTGAAACAGATAAATTGGTCTGACCATTAACCTAATTAATTATAACAAACCATGTACACATGTAAAGAAATTAAGCTAAACAGTAGAGCAAAAAATAATCAAAAAGCAATCAACCACTAAAAATTAAGGCATCTTATATTTCAATAACTCTCTAATCTAGGAATACTATTTTTTCTTAAAACACTAATAAAAAACCAGATTTATAATGCCTCTAGGTTCTTTCCCCTTTACGAAACAAATAAATCTGGTTGCTGTTTTAAATTTTATCGTTTTCTTTTTTGTATGACGACATTTTCCTGACCGAATACCTCTCCAAGATAATGAATGGATTCTTCACTTAACTTTAGATCATACTGGACAGAAAGCTTATAGGATTCTTTCTCATTTGCCAAATAAAGGACGACAGGTGCTGTTCCTGGATACATCTTGCTAATTTGTTTAATCATTTGTAAGTAATCTTTCTCTTTTTCGTAAATACGAATGAAGACAAGTTGCGAACTATCTTTAGGAAGTTGTTGAAGGTCTATTTCTTTAGCGTTTTGAATAATGAGTTGTTTTTCATTATTCCGTTCGTCCGTCCGCCCCTCAATTTCCACAATCATTCCTTCGGCAATCGTTCTACCTATTTCGCGATAAACTTGCGGAAAAATAACACCATCGATTGCTTCCGTTTCATCCTGCATTTGAACAAAAGCCATCTGCTCACCACGCTTCGTTCGAATTTGTTTAATTTCATCAACTGAAGCGACTGTTTTTGTCTGTTTTTTTACCGGTAACTTCCGAACTTGTTGGATGGTAGCAAGACCTCGTTTCAGCAAACTTCTTCGAACACTTTTTAATGGGTGATCGCTTAATGTGAATCCAAGCACTTCTTTCTCCATGCTAATCTCTTTAAGCTCCGAGAATGGTTCGGCAGGCGTATATTCAATATCCATATGGAATAAATCTTCATTCCAATTCATTTGTTCATTGAAACTTGAAAATAGTTCACCTTGTTCCATCGCCTGCACTGTTGAAGCGAGTAGTTGGGCACGATTGCGATTCGAATAATCAAATGCACCGACGATGATGAGTGATTCAATTGCCGACTGTGTAATGACATTCAAGCGTACTCTTCTCGTAAAATCAAATAAGTCCTTGAACGGTTGTTGCTTACGTGCTTCTAAAACTTCCATTAATGCCTGTCGACCAAATCCCTTTATGCCGAGTAGGCCGAAACGAACTGTGTTCGGTTCCTCGACGGTAAACTTGCCGAAGCTTTCATTGATGGATGGCGGTAATACGTTCAAACCGACTTGTTTGGCTTCTTTTATATATTTCTCAAGCTTTGTTGAATCATGAATGACTGAGCTTAGTAATTCTGCGTAAAAATAAGCTGGGTAATTCGCTTTAAAATAAGCTGTTTGATATGAAATCATCGAGTAAGCTACAGCGTGACTTTTATTAAAACCATAGTCAGCAAATCGTTCAATCCATGAAAAAATCTCTTTTGCTACAGTTGATTCATAGCCGTTTGCTTTAGCTCCTTGCATAAACAAATCTTTCATTTTTTCGATCGAAGCTGGATCTTTTTTGCTGATCGCTCGACGTAAAATATCTGCTTGTCCGTAAGAAAAACCCGCAATCCGACTAACGACCTGCATAATTTGTTCTTGATAAATCAGTACACCGTTCGTCTCTTTTAAGATTTGTTTTAAATCATCATGTATATATGAAACGGCTTCCTGACCATTTTTACGCTTGGCATACGTTTCAATAAATTGCATCGGACCAGGACGAAACAACGCGTTAACTGCTACGATATCTTCTAGGCGGTTCGGTTTAATTTGCCGAAGTGCTGATTTCATTCCGCTCGACTCAAGCTGAAACACGCCCGTCGTATGCCCCGCTCGCAATAATTGGAACGTTTTCGCATCGTTCTTCGGCAGCTTTTCTAAAACTATAGATTTTCCTTCTTTTTCTCGGATTTGACGAACCATCCGTTCAAGCAATGATAAATTTCGTAAACCGAGAAAGTCAATTTTCAACAAACCGATTGCTTCAAGGTCTTGCATCGGAAACTGAGTTAAATAGACCCCATCCTGCCCCTCGATAACCGGAACCGCATCTGTAAGATAGCGATCACTAATCACTACTCCGGCAGCATGTGTCGAATGGTGACGCGGCAAGCCTTCGATGACAAATGCAGCTTGGAACATTTGAATCAATTGCTGAGATTTTTGAATGTAATTTCGATAGGTTTCATTTTCTTGGACAAGTTTTTTTAGTGACGTTGACTGCTTCGGTAAATGCTTCAGTAACCAATTCATTTGTTCATCGGTTATATGGAATACTTTTGCAAGTTCCCGAATAATCGAGCGAGACTGAAATGTTCCAAATGTAATAATCTGAGCAACCCGATGCTGCCCATATTTATTTTTGACATATTGAATCATTTCTTCTCTACGATAATCCGAAAAGTCAATATCAATGTCTGGCATCGATCTACGCTCTGGATTTAAGAAACGCTCAAACAACAAATCATATGCCAAAGGATTTACCTTCGTGATGCCAAGTAAATAAGCAACAAGAGAACCTGCCGCCGATCCTCTTCCTGGTCCAGTCAGTATTTTTTCTTTGTGAGCATGTCGCATGAAGTCCCAAACGATTAAAAAATAATCAGCAAAATTCATTTCACCGATAATCTTCAACTCTTCGTCAAGTCGGTCCTTCGCGCGCTCCATCTCGTTTTCTTCACATTTAACTTGCAATTGTTTTTCACAAAGCTCACGTAAATAATCAATCGACTTTTCATCATCATTTGTTGAAAAATGAGGCAAATCAAACCATTGATCTGGAAATTGAACGTGACACTCATTCGCAATGTTCATTGTACGTTCAATGGCTTCTGGATATTTATTCACAAAATCATTCGGTAATTCTTCACCGGTTACGAAATGGTGAGCACCTGTATTCTTTTGACGAACGGAAGATAAGGAGGCCTGCTTCTTCATTGCCACTAATGACTCATACCCAATTTTATCACGCTCTTTTAAATACCTAACATCAACGGTAGCAATCAACCGATCAGCGTAATGTTCGGCCATCTGCTCTACCCATTGATTCAGCCGTTCATTTTCAATATAAGGTTGAACAGATACGTACCAATCCTTCAATTTCGAATCAATCGATTGATAAATCGTTCGGATCGTTTGGTCATCTTCCAGAAACACTAAATCCTCAATGAATGTGTTATAAACAGACAACACACAAATCACATGAGTACATTCAGATAGATCTTCTAAGCGAATCGGTTCATTATTCGCCATCTTTTTGTTAGATAATTGAACGAGCTCTTCATACCCGCGTATATTTTTAGCCAATAAAATAAACCGTAGTGGTCGATATTCGGATTCCATATAAACATCAGCTGTCATGCCGATAATCGGCTTCACGCCATACCGAACACATAATTCGTAAAACCGATATGCACCAAATAACACCTCATGATCTGTTAATGCTAAAGAGTGCATACCGTTTTCCTTTGCTTCACTTACTAATGATTCAAGTTCGACTGTACTTTCCATTAACGAAAAACTACTATGTATTTGTAAGTGGACAAAATCCATCGGAATCACACCTTCTAAGTCTTTTCCATTCTTTCAAGCTTACCTGTTTATCTACGTACTAACGTTAATCATTATTATCTATTATAGCTGAGCTTTGAATATCTTGAAAACTCAACATATCAATTCCAATCAATTCATAGAATCTAAATAGGACAAGTCACGCATTGAGAGGAAGTCAACAAATGGAAGAACGGTTTATTTTTGCGATGATCAAATGCTTTTTCATTTCATTTGGCGTACTCACAGGTGGTGCACTTTTTGGTAGTCTCAGTGCTTATTTAACAGGAGACCCTCCAATCTCTGAATTAATACTTGCTGCCAAACGTCTTCGGATTTGGGCAATTGTCGCAGCGATTGGCGGAACTTTTGATGCGATTTCCACATTTGAAAAAGGAATATTTGAGGCATCAACCATTGATTTAATTAAACAAATTTTATTAATTATTGCAGCTATGGGAGGCGTCAAATCTTCTCTCATGCTTATTTCGTGGATTACGCAAGGTGATTTTTAAATGAAAGAACCAAATTCGCTGATTGGATGAAAGCATATGCACATACCGCCTTATTACAAAAAAAGAACATGGCAAAGCTTCTTTCTCGGTGTTTTGGCTGGAGTCATTATCGGTTACTTATTCTTCTTATTTGTTTATGGAAAACATACTGAACGTTGGATTGAAGAAAATATGGAAATCCGCACTGAATTAAAGCAAGTGAAGCAAGAGAATGATTTATTAAAACAAGATAAAGAACATCTAAATGAAGAACATGAAGAAAAACTAACCATTCAATCGTTTGAGATCAATTTATCCAATGCTAAAGATCTCGAACTTGATCGATTTACGGAATATGAATTGATTGAAAAAATTGAAGACGAACTCAATCCGGTAATCGGCAGAAACATTGCTTCTGTTTCTGAGCAAAGAGACTTGCTCATTCGTACGATTGAGAATCAAACGTATCATGTCAGGGATATCAATTACTCCGTGACAATCTCGCATTTGACTGTCGCTCCGACCATAGTGGTTACTGTCGAGGTAACAGTGGAAACTGGAGGAGCAACACTTTAAGAAGTTCACAAAATGTCCATAAAAATGTGTCCATTTTTAGAAAATTTTATTTTCAATAATTAGGAACTAAATGGATGGGATAAAATATAATTGTAAGAGAATAGATTTCTTTTTGCGAAGGAGTGGTAATGATGAAAGTAATTCACACACAACGAATCGCTAACGACAAGATTGCTTTATTGATGAATGGATATTCGGCTTTCGCTGAATCAGAAGAGGTCATCCGTCTCGTCAACCGAAGAATTCATCGTCATAATTTGAACATTTTAATAGAACGTACCAATGTAGGGTGCTGGTTCATACCGGAACAATTGAACAAAGCACAATAATCGCACGGATCAGATTGCTCAAAACAGATATCATTCTTACTTAAGTCATTGATTTTCCTGATATATAAGTGGGAAACTGGTCGAAAGAACGACCAGTTTTTTTTATTGTTCTAAATTAGTATCTGCTAAATAGTCTTCGCAAATCCGATCTAACTCTTTGACTAACAAGTCAGCTTCATTCCACGTATATACCTTTGCACCAGAAGCCATTGGGTGCCCACCGCCATTATATCTCGAAGCCAATTCGTTTATGACAGGTCCTTTTGAGCGTAATCTGACGCGAATTACATCATCTTCTTCAATAAAGAATACCCACGCAATCACTTCTTGGATGTCACCTGCAATACCAACAAATGAATGTGTTTCTTCACTCGTTACTCCGTATTCATCCAACAATGCTTTCGACAACCGAAAAACTGCAGACCCACTTTTTCTTGGCTCCATTTGTTGAAGTAAGTGGCCCTTCAAACGAGCAACTTTAAGAGGAACTTGGTACATGCTGTCATATAACGAATCTCGATCGAAATCATATTTAACTAATTCTCTTGCCGCTTCAAATGTACGATTTGTTGAACTTGGAAATAAGAAGCGACCCGTATCACCTACAATACCAGCATACAATAGTCTTGCCGCTTCTCGATTCAATTGGAATCCACGCTCTTTTCCGGCAACATATAACTCATAAATCATCTCACTTGTTGACGAGGCTGAAGGATCAACCCACATATAATCTCCATATGGTTCACGGTTTGGATGGTGATCAATTTTAACGACGACCTCACCAAGGGAATACCGTTGATCACTAATTCGTTCTTCATTCGCTGTATCACATACAATAACCAACGCCCCATCGTACTCTTTATCTGAAAAATCATCCAAGCGAGCGAGATAGTTTAATGACATCTCTTCTTCCCCCGCTAGCAAAACCTTTTTGTCTGGAAACGATTGTCGAATGATTTCTCCCAAACCTGCTTGTGATCCGTAAGCATCCGGATCTGGACGTTCGTGTCGGTGGATAATAATTTTGTTATATTTTTCGATGAGTTCAATAATTTGTTCTGTCATCAACTGCACCCCTTTACTAAAAAAATCATGTTCATTCAATTTTTTGCCATACCTTTGTCGTCTCGGTGGCTAGAATTTTTATTAGACAATCTGTACAATAAAAGAAGTTATCATTCTAGGAGGAGTTTTCATGCCAATATTTATTACACTGATTGTCGTATCTTTCGTTTTATATATTTATTTTAAAGTGAAGATTATCAGCCAAAAAGATCCATTAACGATGCGCTTCACGAACGCAAAAGCACGGATTGCATTAGGTATTTTTATTGCGACATTTGGAGCAAACCAATATGTTTACTATCAAACTCAATTGGCTCTTTTCGTTTGCTTGCTGTTTATAATTCTAGGCATTATTCAAATCGTTTATGGTTATCGGTTATATAAACATTACCGTGGTGAAATTATTCGCCTAAGTGACTGATGCTAACGGTCAATGAATTGCACCATGACCATTGCTTTTCCAGCAAGTCCTAAGTCTGATGAAATTTGAACGTCTACCTTAGCAAATTTACGACCCGATTCAAGAATTTCAGTCGTAACAATTAAACGGTTCCCTAACTGAGCAGGCTTCATGTAGTAAATCGATAAATTTTCGATGACCATGTCGCCTGTTTTGTTTCTTTTTAATACTTGATTACAAGCCTCTGCAACGAATGAAGCAAACACGCCATGCGATAAGGTACCTAGATTGTTCGTTAATTGTGGCGTTACCTCTGCTTCAAACAATTGCTTTTCTTCATCGTAAATCAACTCTTTTTGGACAATGTCATCAATTGTTTCACCGATTTGTGGTTGTCGTTGGAAATTTTGCAACCCCTTAATGACATCCTGACGAGTGATTACTCCTAAAAACACATCACTTTCATCCACAACAGGTAATAATTCAATTCCTTCCCATACCATTGTATGTGCCGCATTTGCTAAAGAAGTCATTGCTTTGACTGTAATCGGGTTTTTGGTCATTACTTTATCAACTTTCATGTCTTCGTTTTTCCCAATGACATCTTTTGACGTTAATATACCTACCACTCGATTGTTATCATCCAAAACCGGATAACGACTATGTTTACTTTCTTCGTTCAGCTCATGCCATCTTTTAACCAAATCACCGCTTCTTATGTTCACTGAGTGATCAATAGGTGTATAAAGATCATCGACTAACGTAACCTCTTTTTTGATTAATTGGTCGTAGATCGCCCTGTTAATCATCGTTGCCACCGTAAAGGTATCATATGTACAAGAGATGACCGGCAACTCATATTCATCGGCTAGTGCTTTTACATAATCACTCGTATCAAAGCCACCTGTAATTAAAATCGCTGCACCTTCACTAAGAGCTTTTTCTTGGGCTTTTACACGGTTTCCGACAATAAGCAATGAACCTTTCTCGGTATAGCGCATCATCGCTTCTAGTTGCATAGCTCCGATTACAAACTTACTCAATGTTTTATGTAAGCCCGCTCTTCCGCCGAGTACGTGGCCATCTACAATATTGACGATTTCAGCGAACGTCAACTTTTCGAAGTTTTCCTTTTTCTTTTTCTCAATGCGGATTGTTCCCACTCGTTCAATTGTGCTAACGAATCCAGTATTTTCCGCTTCTTTAATTGCCCGATATGCTGTTCCTTCACTCACATGCAACTCTTTAGCAATCAACCGTACGGAAATTTTCGTACCAACCGGTAGCTCTTCAATGTATTTTAAAATTTGTTCGTGCTTTGTCAGCATATTTTTCACCCGATTCAAATGATAAATTCTTGTTCTTATTATACCCCTAATAGGTCATGCGGTTCAATTTTTCATGATAAATGAAAATTATTGAGTCATATTGGATTGATCTTGTCTTCGGATCTATAAAGCTTGTAAAGATTTTAGATACGTTAGAACTTCTGCATTTATTTCAAAAAACCTCTTCTATTCGACCAAAGAAAAATATATGAGCGCCATTCGGGGGGAGCGCTTCTATTCGACCAATGGAAAATATGCGTGCACCTTTCGGGGGGATAGGGTGCTTCTATTCGACCGTAGGAAAATATACGAGCGCCGTTCGGGGGGATAGAGCGCCTCTATTCGACCGTAGGATAATTTACGAGCGCCGTTCGGGGGGATAGAGCGCCTCTATTCGACCGTAGGATAATTTACGAGCGCCGTTCGGGGGAATAGAGCGCTTCTATGCGACCAATGGAAAATATGCGTGCACCTTTCGGGGGGATAGGGTGCGTCTATTCGACCGTAGGAAAATAGACGAGCGCCGTTCGGGGGAGTAGAGCGCTGCTATGCGACCGTAGGATAATTTACGAGCGCCGTTCGGGGGAATAGAGCGCTTCTATTCGACCAAATAAACACATTCGAGCACCATTCGGGTGTTGAGACGCCTACACTTCCAAGCAAAAAGGCGACTAAATTATCGAAATGCAATAATGAAAAAGCCACGAGGCAAGCCTCGTGGCATCTATTACATCACTCTTATAACTCAACCATGTCTCCAGCTTTCATCACTTTCCCTACTCCTTTGCCTAACTTCTCAACAAAGGCATTAGGATCTTGTTCAATAACTGGAAATGTATCGTAATGAATTGGAACGACTTGTTTCGCTTGAATCCATTCCGAAGCCAATTTCGCATCTGCTGGTCCCATTGTGAAGTTGTCTCCGATTGGAACGAAAGCTAAATCTATGTCGTGCATTTCTCCATACATTTTCAAATCCGTAAATAGTGCTGTGTCACCTAAATGATAAATGGTCTTGCCATCAATCGTGAGAATAATCCCAGCTGGCATGCCAGTATAAACAATCGTGCCATCTTCTTCTGTATAACTAGATCCATGGAACGCTTGCGTCAGCTTAACCGTTCCGAAGTCAAATTCATGTGATCCACCAATGTGCATTGGATGAGTGTTTAACCCTTTATCGCCTAAATAATTTGCCAATTCAAATGGTGCTATGACAAGTGAATTATTATTTTTGGCGATTTCTTCAGTATCTCCTACATGATCATTATGACCATGTGTCAGTAAAATAACATCTGCTTTCACACTTTCCAATTTTAAATCGCAATTTTCATTCCCTGTGATGAACGGATCAATTAAAATTGTTTTCCCATTTGCTTCAACTTTTACAACAGAATGCGCGTGATAAGATACTTTCATGAAAAGACCTCCTTTAAATAATTCCATACATCAAGGGTTTTAGACAGTTTCTTATTTTCCCTTCTTACGATAGGATAACACATAAGAACAAAAATTGGAGAGGTGACGAAATGGAACGGATTGAACAACTGACAAAAGAATTAAGAAAGGAACAAATGGACGCTGTCTTCATGACATCCAAAGCAAATTTGTATTACTACACCAATATTTACGCAGAAGCCCATGAACGTTTACTTGCTTTGTATGTAGATGTTCGCGGAAATGTCTTATTGATTTGTCCTTCACTTGAAGAAGAAGATGTGAAAAATGCTGGGTTTACAGAGGATGTCATCTATTATGGAGATCACGAAAATCCATGGGAATTATTGAAGAAGAGTCTCTCAGGTATAAGTGGAATAAACCGTTTAGCGATTGAAAAAGAAGTATTGAATGTTAATCGATTTGAGCAGTTGAAAAGTGTTTTTCATACAGCTGATCTAGTTGATGGACAAACAATCTTAAATAATCTCCGCTTAATAAAAGACGACCAAGAATATCGTTATTTAAAAGAAGCCGCTGAATATGCCGACTTTGCTATTGAAACTGCAACCAAGCATATTGAAGTTGGACAGACTGAGCTTTCACTCATTGCAGAGATTGAATTTGCGCTAAAAAAAGAAGGCATTCGCGAAATGTCTTTCGGTACGACGGTTTTAACAGGGGAAAAATCGGCAGCACCACATGGAAATCCGGATCTAACAAAGATGAAATCGGGCGACTTTGTGTTAATGGATTTAGGTGTCGTCCATAAAGGTTATTGTTCCGATATCACTCGAACAGTTGCTATTGGAGAAGTATCTGACCAACAAAAAGATATTTATCAAACGGTTTTAAACGCACAAAAGAAAGCGTTAGAGGTAAGCCAAATCGGAGTTCCTCTCGGTAAAATCGACCGTGCTGCACGAGAAGTGATTGAAGCAGCCGGCTATGGTGAATATTTTATGCACCGAATTGGACACGGGTTAGGAATCGAAGTCCACGAATTCCCATCACTCGCTTCAAATAATGATTCGCTACTGCAACAAGGTATGTGCTACACAATTGAGCCGGGAATTTATTTGCCAGGTGTTGGTGGAGTTCGCATTGAAGATGATGTTTTTGTCACCAAGCAAGGTGCAGAGACGTTAACCACATTCACTAAAGATCTTATTCAACTGTAGCAATATCTTTAAAAAAGCTGTCCAGCGTCATTCGTCGACGGTGGACAGCTTTTATTATTTTGAAGCTAACAACTCAGTGACATCTTTAAAATCCAATTGGTGTGCTTCTGCAACCGCTTCAAAGGTGCAATAGCCATCCAATGTATTAATTCCTTTACGTAAATTCTCATTATCTTCACACGCTCTTTTGTATCCTTTATTAGCGATTTGTAAAGCGTATGGGACTGTAACGTTTGTCAAGCCAATGGTTGACGTACGTGGAACAGCTCCTGGCATATTCGCTACTGCGTAATGAACAACGCCGTGTTTTTCATACGTTGGATTATCATGCGTCGTCACCCGGTCGATTGTTTCAAAAATTCCGCCCTGGTCAACGGCAACATCAACTATTACAGAACCTGGTGACATTTTCTTCACCATAGCTTCCGTTACTAATGTTGGCGCTTTAGCACCCGGAATTAAGACAGCGCCGATCACTAAATCTGAATTCGCAACCGCATGCTCAATATTTAACGGATTCGACATAACTGTATTCACTTGATTGCCGAACAAGTCATCCAGCTCACGAAGTCTGGCAGCATTCACATCCAACATCGTTACATTTGCACCTAAACCGACTGCAATTTTCGCAGCACCCGTTCCGACAGCACCACCGCCGATGACAGTGACATTCCCTGGTACCACACCTGGAATACCACCTAAGAGAACACCTTTACCACCTTTTGTTTTTTCCAAAAACTGCGCACCGATTTGTGAGGCCATTCGTCCAGCAACCTCGCTCATCGGTGTCAATAGTGGCAATGCGCCATTCGGTAATTGAACTGTCTCGTAAGCGATACCAATTACTTTCCGATCAATCAACGCTTTCGTTACTTCCGGTTCATTCGCCAAATGAAGGAATGTTAAAAGAATTTGCCCTTCATAAAAATAATCAAATTCTTCTTCCAATGGCTCTTTTACTTTCATAACCATCTCTTGTTGCCAAGCTTCTTTTGCGGTTGAAACAATCGTAGCCCCCGCCTCAGCATATTGGTCATCGGTAAAATTAGAACCTTCACCTGCATTCGTTTCTACATAAACCTCATGTCCTTGTTCTACAAAAGACACAACGCCAGCTGGTGTCAAAGCGACACGGTTTTCGTTATTTTTAATCTCTCTGGGTACTCCAATTCTCATACCCCACCCCTCCTAGCAAATAGATATGTATCTCATTCAAATATATCATTAGCTTTCTAAAATGTGAAACTATTTTGTCAAATGACGATGAATAACATCTAACCCTCCGGTTACTTCTATGACAGAGCCTGTAATCATATCGGAATCATCCTCACATAAGAAGCCGACCGTTCGTGCAATATCTTCTCCCGTTCCAGGTCGACCGATTGGCGTTTCGGTTTCAGCGACTTGGCGACTCTCCTCAATCGGACTTTCCTTCATCTCACCAGTAATATTGCCTGGAGCGACCATATTGGCGGTAATGCCAAATTCTGCTTCTTCTAATGCTACTGTTTTCATCAATGAAGCTGTTCCCACTTTTGCCGCGGCAAACGCTGAGCGATAGATCCAGCCTGGTGTATTGTTCACACCTTGGAAACCTAAAAATACAACTCGCCCAAATTGTTGACTACGCATTATTGGAATAATTTTTTTCAAGAAATAAAATGATACATCTAAATTCCCATTGACCATTTGATTCCATTCTTCTTCTTCATAGTCCACTAATTTTTTTCGTTCAAAAATGTATGGTCCAGCATTACTCACAAAGCAATCAATACGGCCGAAACGATTTACTGCTTGGTCAACCACCTTATCAATTTGTTTCTTATCAGTAACATCTAATTGCAACACTTGAAGTCGGTCTTGTTTATCTTTATACATCTCGACTAATTGGTTTGCCCGTGCCTTGTCTGAACGGTACGTTGCCGTAACGCTATAACCTTTTTTCAAAAAATAATCGGTCATCATTTTCCCTAGACCTTTCGAACCTGCTGTAATTAACACATGTCGCACTTTTAGTCACCTCATATCACTACAATTACATATCTTTCATTTTAACACGAACAATACATATAAAAGCAATGATCGTCCTATACGCATTGCTTTTCATTTGATTCAAATAATGATATAATGAAAATAGAATCAAAATTCGTTGGAGGTGTTCATATGGCAATGAAGTATCACAAGATCCTTGTCGCGGTTGACGGTTCAAAAACGTCTGAGCTAGCGTTTAAAAAAGCGGTTGAGATTGCCAAACGGAATGATGCCAAGTTATTTATTACCCACGTGATTGATACGCGAGCTTACTCTTCTATTGAAGCTTATGATCAAGGGATTTCGCAACGAATTCAAAATGACGGATTACAATTAGTCAATAATTATAAAGAACGTGCAGAAAAAGCAGAATGCCAACATGTTGAAACCATTCTTGAAAGTGGTTCACCAAAAGTGAAAATACCTAAAGAAATTGCGCCTAAAAATAATGTTGATCTAATCATTTGTGGAGCAACCGGATTAAACACCGTTGAACGTTTCTTCATTGGCAGTGTTTCTGAACATATTACACGTTTCGCAACGACGGACGTGCTTGTCGTTCGTTCAAGTGTAGACAGTGAAGAATAAGGAAAAATGGCCTAAGTGAGATTCATTTTCTCATTAGGCCATTTTTTAGTTATATTGTCACTACGATTGACGATCTTGGATGAACCGATATTGATAAAATCGTTTCGCAAAGTCAGTCAATTGCTTTGCCAACTTATAATTATAAGCGGCACCTATTCCTACGCTGACAAGAGGGATTCCTTGGAATAGTTTCTTACGGAAACCAACAATGAATAATGTTTTAAAGAGCTGGCGAATCGGTTGGTTCAACCATGTTTCATCCGTCAGTAATTCTTTGTTTTTCATAACTGACTCTAATTCTTTAACTTGCTCTTGCAAGTCTTCCCACGCGGCACCTTGCAAACGCTTCGGTAAGGAACCGGCATGAAACACTTTCAATGCGATCAACATTTCAATCGGGTTGTTCAAATTATAACCAAATGACGACCCAATCAGTTGAATGCTCCGCAAGTTCAACGCAACAATTAACGGCAAATCAGCAGCTAGTAATAGAAAACCACCTGCACCAGTAATTCCACCTTGTGCAAAACTGTATACCCGATTTTTCGCAACTTGCTGATCAGCTAGATATGTCAGCTTTTCAATCGACAGCTCCTGCAAATCCTCAATTCGTTCAATGTGCTCGTCATAGGTACGAGCAATTTGCAAAATTCGTTGTGTTGCCTCTGTTTGACTATTCGTATTCTGCAAAAAGGTATACGTAAATAAAAACCATTGATCGATGGATTCGAAGAAATTCCTCTTTATTGAATCTGGAAGCTTTGAAAAGTATTGCATCATCCAATCGTCGTATAACTTCTCAAAATCATTGAGTTCATAACTGGACATCTCATTTACCCAACGATCAATTTCACGCAAGACGCGTTCTTCTCCCATTTAATCCCTCCCATAATCTTATCGATCATTAGCAAACCATTCATTGATTTGATCAATCGTTCGGTTCATGCCTTGTGCATCTTTAAAAGATGGAAGCTGAGCCAACATGACTTTTCTCGGTTTCTTCGCTTCATTCCCTTTCTTTTGCAAAATCAAAATACTTTTTCCTTGTTTCTCTTCTTTAAATAAAGAGGACGGTAATTCCAGTACGCCATTAATATACGCTTCTTCGGCGAGAAATTGATTTAGCTTTTTGTCTTTATCCATTTCAAATAAGAAGTTCGGAATTAGAAAAAATAAATATCCGCCAGGTTTCGTATAGGTTAAACTTTGTTCAATAAATAAGTGATGCGCGAAAGAATGTCCTTCTTCAGCTTTTAGTTGAAAGCCTTGTGCATTCTCGTCATCCGGGTAATAACCAACAGGTAAGTCGGACAAGACAACATCAACCGGTTCTAATAAAATTGGTTTTAAGCTGTCCTGGTGAAAATATTCTATTTCTCTTTCCTGTAAGTTTGTATGATTATATGCTAAACGCATCAACGTTGGGTCGACTTCACTTCCGAAGGCTTCTACTTTCTTATTTTTTAGTTGATTCAATACAGCTAATAAAAAGTTTGCTGTTCCAACTGCTGGGTCAAACATACGGAATTCGGATTGACCATCCATAAACTTTTCAATTAGATAGCCCATCAGTATTCCAATGGTATCTGGTGTTACATAGTGGTGTTGTTGCGTTGCACCTTTCATTCCTTTCAAGATTGCAATCTGCATCGCTTTACGTCGTTCTTCCATGGAAAAATCTTTTAGATTGATTCGATCCAATTGATTGACTAAACTTTCTTCATATGTAGACTTCATGTTTTCAGGTAATTGAGGGTCGAATAAAAGTCCACTGGAAGCAATCAGTGCTTCTAAATAAGGCACAGACTCTTCACTCTCAATAATTTTCGTCGTATGATCGATCCAATCGAATAGACGCTCTACTCGTTCCATTTGTTCTGCCATGTACATTCCTCCGCTTCAAACAATCTCTGTTTATTTTAGCAGAGAAACAAGGTCTATTCCTAATCATAAGCAGTTTAGGCATGCGCAACAGAGAACTGCATCTTTTTTAACACTTTATCTTTTATGAAAAAATCAAGGACAACAATAGTACTTATCGTACGCATCGTCGTCCTTGATTTTCGGATATTAAGATTGTTCAGGCGCGGAAGGTGGTGGTCCTTGTTGAGCATTCGATTGGTTACTGTTGTGGCCACTTTGATTTTGAATAAAGCCTTTTATATAATCAGCGGCCATCGGTGCTAATTCAAGAAGTTTCTCCATTAAGTGGGTTTGGTCATTCATATGAACCATTTGAATATCATCAGGTCTGACGATCAGAAATGCAATTGGTGTAATGGATACGCCACCACCTGCTCCACCTCCGAATGGTAAAGATTGAGACGATGAATCTGAATCATTCGAACCTGATGAGTTGTCGAACTCACTTCCACCAGAAGCAAAGCCGAAGCCAACTTTTGAAACAGGCAAAATAATCGTTGTCTTATCAGGCGTTTCTATCGGTTCTCCTATAATCGTGTCTACATCGACCATATCTTTAATACTATCCAGCGCCGTTGTCATCAAATCTTGAATCGGATGTTCCTCACTCATATTTGTCCACCTCATTAACAATCGATTTCAATTTTCTTAAGTTACCTATAATGTGACCGAGTGGAGCAAAGAATATGCAAGAGAAGTTCGTTTCGAATTCTGGTTGTTGAAAATTAGGTTCAATGATGATTTCTGGCTTAGCCGAGGATTTTACAATTCGATTCATATGATGGAAAAATGCATGCTTAACAGCATAACCGATCCCATAAAGGGTAGCTGTTTCATTAGCATTCCGTAGACCGTATACCGTTCTCCATTTAAACTCATTCATCTCTAATGAAGCGGCTATTTCCATTAATTGTTGATATGCTTTTCGATAGTTATTCAGCGTTTGTTTTTTATGCTTTTCATTTAACCTCATTACCAATTGGTCAAGCAATTGCTCATTTTGTGGAAGAATAATCGTTTTTTCATAAGATATGAATAACCATGTGACGTTTATATTCGCTACCTTTTCATCCTTCGAGTAAACGAGTCGTAGAGATATCTCAATATGTCTATGTAATACCCATAAAACAATTAAAAAGATCACTAATGTCAAAATCCCGAATCCAATCCAAATACCCATCTGCTGACCTCCTCAACTACTTAGGGTAATCCAATAAGAGGAAAACTATGCCAGCAAACATAGTCATATCAGTTTCTAACTCACTAAATCTGGCTCATAACAGTAAAAAGCTGTTCCACAGCTTCAATAAATGAAACCGGGAACAGCTTTTAGTCAAACTTTTTTTACTTATTATTTTCCATACATTTGTTGTTGAGCCTGTTGTACAAGACGTTTTGTGATTTCGCCTCCAACAGAACCGTTTGAACGAGATGTTGAATCTGGACCTAGCTGAACACCAAACTCTTGCGCGATTTCAACTTTCATTTGGTCTAGAGCTGCTTGAACTCCAGGTACAACTAATTGGTTTGAGTTTTGGTTTGCCATTCCTATCACCTCCTCGTTACCTATTGTGGTTCAAAGAAGGAAATCAATACTGTGTAAATCATGGAAATAAAGGTATGGATTAGCTATCGGTTATTCGTAAGATAATTACCATTTAAAACAAGTCATTATAAATGTCAGCTTTAGAGGATCGTGAGCCTTCAAACTCTACTGTTTCCATACCCTCAATAGCACGTTGTAACTCTTCGGTGAAATCCACATTCGATTCAAATGCATTTACTTTTTCACGGCGTGGTTTCGTTTTCGGCTGTTTTGGCACAAAAATCGTACAGCAATCTTCATACGGACGTATTGAAATTTCGTACGTATCGATTTCTTTTGAAATATCGATAATATCTAATTTATCCATTGAGATTAGCGGTCTCAGAACTGGATAATTTGTTACTTCATTGATTGTATGCATACTTTCCATTGTCTGGCTTGCAACTTGACCAAGACTTTCACCGGTAATCATTGATAAAATATCACGCTGTTCCGCGACCATTTCACTAATTCGAAGCATCATCCGACGCATAATTGTCATTCCGTAATTTTCAGGCATTTCTTTATGGATTTTTTGCTGAACTTCTGTAAATGGAATGATATGAAGCGTAATTTTCCCACCAAAACGTGTTAATTTTTCGGCTAAATCTTCAACTTTTTGACGCGCACGTTCACTTGTGAATGGTGGCGAATGAAAATGGATTGCTTCTAGCTCGACGCCTCGTTTCATCGCTAAATAACCAGCAACAGGACTATCGATTCCGCCAGACATAAGCAACAAACTTTTACCAGCTGTACCGACAGGCATACCACCCTTACCAGGTGTTTTTGACGAAGTAATGTACGTTGCGTCTTTTCTTATTTCGACTCGTATTTCAACATCTGGTTTGTGAACATTCACCACCCATCCTTCAGTATGACTGAGTAGATGGCCACCGAGAATTTGATTCATCTCTTGTGATGAAATTGGAAAGCTTTTATTTGGTCGCTTTGTTGTTACTTTAAACGTATGTCCCGTTTCTTTTTCAAGTGCAGCTAAAGCCGATTCTTTAATCGCTTCTTTTTCATTGTCGACTTTCAGCGCTAAACTGAAAGAATGGATTCCGAAAACTTGCTTACATACATCACTGACACCTTCAGCAGATTCACCGTTTAACAAAATATACATATGATCTCTTTTTGCTTGTATTTTTGTGTTTGGAAAGTCGACTAGTGCTTTACGCATATTATTTTCTAACTTCTGAATAAAGTGCTTTTTATTTTTTCCTTTAAGCACTAATTCTCCGTATCGTATTAAAAGATGATTATATTCCATAAAATTACCCCATTAATTCTTCAATATTTTTTATTTTTTCTTGTAAAACAGCAAGAAACGTCTCAATATCTGCTTCCGATTGGTTCATATGCATACTAACACGAATGGCAGCAGCAGTCTCTTTTGTATCATAACCACATGCTAGAAGTACATGACTTGGTTCATTTTGTTTTGAGGAACAAGCGGACTTCGTTGAAACCATGATTCCTTCTTCACCTAAGGCATGAATCAATACTTCCGGTTTGAACTTTAACACAGAAAAGTTCAAAATGTTTGCGATAGCATCATTTGGCGAGTTAACACGCACATTAGGCATATCCTTCAGACGATCCCGTAATGTCTGATTCAATGTAGCAATGGTTTGATAATTCCTATTCTGTTCCAACGCTAAGCGCATCGCTTTTGCCAGTGATACGGCCCCAGCTGGGTTTTCAGTCCCTGGACGAAGGGTGTTTTGTTGACCGCCACCATGAAACAATGGCTGTAATGTTACTCCTCTCCGCTTCAATAAAAGGCCTGTACCTTTTATTCCATGGATTTTATGTCCAGAAATCGTTATTAAATTAATGCCTTCGTGCGAGTATGGAAGCGAAACCTTTCCAAAACCTTGTACATGATCCACATGAAAATGTGCAGTTGGCCATTCTTTTAGCAATTCCGCAACCTGCTCGATTGGCTGGATGCTTCCAATTTCATTATTCACATGCATGAGTGTGACTAATATTGTATCTTCTCGGATCGATCGTCTTAAGTCATCAATTGAGATCTTACCTGTCTTATTAACAGGAAGATAGGTGACTTGGAACCCTTCTCGTTCTAGCTGCCGACATGTTTCTAAAACGGATGGATGTTCGATGGTAGACGTAATAATATGGTTCCCTCGTTTTTTATGCGCATAAGCAATTCCTTGAATAGCCATATTATTGCTTTCTGTACCACCAGAAGTGAAATAGACTTCCTTCTCATGAATCCCTAGTAACGAAGCGATTTGTTTACGTGATTCACTCACCAATTTTTCGACTTCTCCGCCAGCGATGTGAATAGACGAAGGATTAGCAAAAAAATCGGTCGCCACTTTTGTGTAGGATTGGACGACAGAATCATCCGGTTTTGTCGTTGCACTATTATCTAAATAAATCATTTTCCGTACTCCTTTAAAAACACGACGTTTTTTCCACCTTAGTATATTAACAAAATCTCACCGATTAACAAGACTGTGTAGAGAGAAATCTACAATAAGTTAAAAAATCTTACCGAATATCAAAAAAAGAAGCGTTCCTCATGAGGAAGGAACGGCTTCTTGTTCAATCTCTAACCAATGCAACAACTCATCGATTGGTACACCATCAGTGAATTGTTGTTTTTCTTTGTATTGATCAATTGTTTTATTCGTTGTTGATTCGTCTTGAACTTGAGCAGTAACAACTGATTCACTTTCAATCAGAGTTACATATTCTTTTTTCATCATATTCGTTTCAGCTGTTTCATTAAAAAGTGAACTATGAATGACCTCACCGTTCATATTCAAGAAAACGAGCAATACAACTGACCATGTCATTAAACAGGCAACGGCACTACTGATTACTAAACGATTCCCCATTGTTCACACTCCTATTTAAGAAACCGAAGTCTCTTCTGCTCCAACGAATTCTTCAATTCGTTTCAATGCACCAGGTTCAATTTCTTCTAAGGACTGTGCGGCTTTTTCCAATGCTCGTTCATATTCATAATCGAGGAAGTCTGCTTCTGCTTCTGCAATGTTTGCAGCTAATATTGGATATTGGCTACGGTACCGATTCGCATATTGAATCACTCGTTCGGCAAGTGTTGCTTGTTCAATAAGTAAATCCGTTTGCTCAACAGCTTTTTTGACACATTTTTCTGCTTCATTCAATAATTCAGCAGCTTTGTCCATATCAAGCGGCTGTTCTTCGATGTTCTCATGCCCTTGTTCAATCAGCTCTCTCGCTTGGTTAACGAGTTCGACCAAATAATTTGGCACACCAGGCAAATTGTGTTTGTGCAATTTTTGTTTAACAACAAGAATTTGATGTTTCAGTTCTGCAATTTGATCTCTGGCCTCAAGCTCATCTTTTCTCAAATTATGGAGGTAATGATCAAAAGCTTCTTGTGGTTCTTGCCATTCTTCATACTGCGTGAACCATTGTTCGATTGATGTACGGACCGTCGAGAATGGTTTATTTTCGTCTTCAAGCGTTTGTTTAATTTCAATGGCTGCCCGATCCAACTCATTGATTAATTGTTCAAGCTCTTTTTGTTTTTCTTGTTTTTCGCTATTTAGATGATAATTTTCTTGCACTGCGGCAACATTTTCTTTCGTTTTCTCAAATGTTTCTTTTGCTTGCTGTAATTGTTCATCCATTTTCGGAACATGTTCTACCACGTATTTCTTATCCATTGCTTCTTTTTCTAAATCATCATAGATTTCTTTAATTCTAGATTCTACTTCGGCTATTTTTTCACTGACTCCATCGTCATTTCCTTGGTTCAATTGCTCAATTAAAGCCAGCAATGTTTCATGCAATAAATTAACTTCTTTATCGACACCTAAGTGTTGAATTCGGAAGCCTTCATCTCTCATTTCACGTAAGCCATTTTGCAAATGATCCAACTCTTCAGGAAGGGACTGTTTACATGCTCTGTACAACTCTGGGAAATCATTTGATTTTCGTTCAATCTCAATTAGACGAGCCTGCAAGTCATGGACCAATGATTGAGCTTCAGTATAATTACCTTCGTCACTCAGCTCTTCAAAACGAGCCAGCTCAGCTTCAACTTCATCTAACTCAACTTCAAAAACGACTTCTGCTTTACCGAGTTGATAACCGTTTTCCAACACTTTTTTACGAACTTCTTTAATTCGTGGATTTACCTTTTTTGCTTCTTCTCTACTGTTTTGTTCGGAATGAAGCAAGCGTTCCACTTCTGCAAAAATCTCATCAATTGTATATTCAACTTGATTTAACGTTTCTTCAGCGGATTGTAATACGAGAAAAGCTTTTCGGAATCGATATTTCTCAGCAGCTTCCTCTGATGCGAGTAATTGGTCTTCTAACGATCCAAATGTTTGATGATTGATTTCATCCCATTCTTCTCGCCAGGATTCAAACAGCTCCTCTGTTTCACCTGATAGATTGAGGTGCCTGATTTTACCCAATTCTTCCGCTACTCGACGATTCATCAAATAGACTTTCTTTTCTTCTAATGCATCTACACGTTGGTATATCTTCCGCCTCATAAAAACACCAACCGAAATAAATGCAACAATGATGATTAAAATTGTTAAAATCAGTTCCATCAGAAGCCCTCCAACCTCACGACTCGTGAATCCTATCTTTATTTCTATATGATAGCATGTTTAAACAATAATTGGCTAAAATTTTAAGCATTTTATATAAAAATCTATCCGTTTCTCGGTTTTTATGTCGAATGTTCGGATAACGGCAGCCACTTTTTGAATGTGTCGATGTATGCGCGAATAAAAGATTGACTACTTTGGTCCCAGGCATACCCCTTTTGCCAATCATTTGCATACATGAACGGCGCATTCAGTAAACTTTTCAATTGAATATGTAAGGCGTCCTTTGAAGCCCCTTTCAATTCCAATACGTTCGCCACTGTATTCACCATCTCATTCATTAAATAACGCTCTTTCGCGACATATGTGGAAAACATTTCCCTGATAAAAATATTATCTAATGACAACTCACGTTGAATAAAACAAGTAAATTGAAAGTTCTCATACTTATATTGTATAATTTCTTCAATTACATTAAGAATACGTTCTGCTGGCTGATCATCTTGGCGATCTTCAAGTAAATTTTCGACTAACTCTAGGTAGCGTTCATAATAGTCGACAGTCATCGTTTCAAGTAATCCTTGTTTATTTTTAAAATAATAACTGATCAAAGAAACATTAACATTCGCTCTCGCTGTGATCGCTCGAATCGATGTCCCTTTAAAGCCATTATAGTAGAATAATTCCGCAGCAGATTCCATTATTTTATCTCTAGAACTTTTTTCTGACATGAAATCACCTCATATTATTATACCATTCGATAGAATGATTGAAAAACCTTCCCATTTATTTCGGGAGATTACGACAAAAAGGAGAATTACATATGTTTGAAACGATTTCCTATAATGGAACGAAAGAAGAAAATTATCAACTATTGATTAAGCAACTTGCGAGTTTATTGGAAGGTGAAAAAGATGTCATTGCCAATTTATCGAATGCAAGTGCGTTACTGAATCAATTTTTAGATAAAGTTAACTGGGTCGGGTTTTACATCATGAAAGGTGATGAGTTAATTCTCGGGCCATTTCAAGGACTTCCTGCCTGTGTTCGGATTGCAGATGGTAAAGGTGTTTGTGGGACAGCCTCCCAGACTAGAAAAACACAGTTAGTAGCTGATGTGAATCAGTTCCCTGGACACATTGCGTGTGATGCTAGAAGCCAGTCCGAAATTGTTGTTCCGATTATTATAAAGGACGAGGTATACGGCGTATTAGATATTGACAGTCCAATTAAAAATCGTTTTGATGAAACAGATCAAAAATATCTCGAAGAATTCGTCAATACACTCATCCCTTTTATAGATTAAACTTTCTAGTAAATATCCTTGACGGTAATAGGTATTACGCTTATAATGGTCTTTGTGTAAAATAAAGAGCAGCCTATGTGTACCAGCTATGTTGTATTTTGTACCTCCAATGTGAGGTGTATCCCGTAACTCTCTGCTGCTGGAGCGAAGATACATGAAAGCAAAATACGCATGGTGACTGAGGGACACACTGTTACTATTTTATGCAAATATAACATAAAAGGAGGAGAAGCTCGTGTCACGATTCACAGGCTCTCTCTGGAAAAAATCCAGACGTTACGGTATTTCTTTAACCGGAACTGGAAAGGAATTGGAAAGACGTCCTTACGCACCAGGCCAACATGGTCCTACACAGCGTAAAAAGCTTTCCGAGTATGGTTTACAGCTTCAAGAAAAGCAAAAATTACGTTATATGTTCGGAATTACTGAACGTCAATTCCGCAACACTTTCGTTATTGCAGGTAACATGAAAGGTGTTCACGGTGAGAACTTCTTGATCTTGCTAGAATCTCGCTTGGATAACCTTGTTTACCGTGCTGGCTTTGCACGTACACGCCGTCAAGCGCGTCAGCTTGTAAACCACGGTCACATCACTGTAGATGGAAGCCGTCTTGACATTCCTTCCTACCGTGTGAAACCTGGTCAAGTTATTGGATTGAAAGAAAAATCCCAAAACCTTGACATTATTGTTGAAGCAATCGAAGTGAATAACTTTGTACCAGAGTATTTAACTGTCGATGCTGACAAAAAAGAAGCTACTTTCAACCGCTACCCTGAGCGTGAAGAAATGCCTTCTGAAATCAACGAAGCGTTAATCGTTGAGTACTACTCTCGTTAATTAGTTAACATTGTAGAATTTATAATCAAAAACTCTCGAATTCTGATTTTACTCAGATTCGAGAGTTTTTTGTATGAAAAATGTACTGTTTTGTCTTTATATTCAACCCGACTATTTAGCTCAACCGCCTTTTTCTTTACATACAGGGCATAGCCACTTTCCTCTTCATATATTTATCATAGTTATATAAAGAGTCATAATATGAAGGAGGAAAAAATAATGAATCATCATTTACTCTCAAATCCTCAGACATGTTGTCAAATCATGCTTGATCATAAGATGCAACTTGTAGAACCAGCGATAGTTAGAAGAGGTATTGAGATTGAAAGAACTTGTGAAGCATGGATTGAAGGAGTCGTTCCGGAAAAAGTCATTGTCGGTGGACGGTTATTGAAAACAGTCACCTATCAAGCGTTGAATTCAGCTGGAATTGTAGAAGAAGATACGGTCAAGGAAGACGAAGTGCGTTTTCAATGCATGATTGACCGTGATGATGCAAACGAAGGAGATGAAGAAATTTTTGAAGTTGTTGGATGTACAATTTTGGGTACAGTATTCGAAGAATTAATAAACTTTGGCACGCGTCCATTAATTGGCGATGAGTTCGAGGAGGAGGTCGCTTTTAAACTAATCGAAAAAGATATTATCAAAGTGTGCGTGCGTAGAACTGAAGAACCGCCTGAACCAGGTGAGTGTTGTACTAACACCATCGGCTGGTGGGGGGACAGAAATGACTCAATTCCAGATTCTGAATATCAAATGTATTTACCTCAGAATATTGGTACCCCTGGAGGAGATTTCACAATAATCGTAACCACACCAGATGAAGCAAGAACGATTATTCAAACGACACCACCACCTCAATATAACCAACTCCGACGCCAATTATTAGCAGCTAAATTAAATCTACGTCGTTGTCAATTGAATGTTGAGGACCCAAGTTTACAACCTCCTGAAGAGGTCGCAACGGCTATGGAAACAGCTGATGATTATTTCGCTAATACCGACCCAAATAATCCAGACCCGCCACCAGTTGGTACAATCGATATTTTATCAGCATTTAACGAAGGTGCCTATGCAGAAGATGGCTTTCCTTTCTGTGGTTAAAATATAAAACCAAAAAAGTACCTGCTAGCATTCTAGCAGGTACTACTTTATTGTATAATTGTTATTTTCCGAATGTGTATGGTAAACATTTCACTGCATTATAACAACCGAGCTTTACAGTAATACACTCACTTGTTTTTGTTACATATTCAACCTGACATATCTTTTCCCACTCTACTTCGCCTGTTTCTTCATCAACAATTGATCTATTGGGACGTAGCAGTTCCAATTGTGCACAGTTGTTTTCACAATCAACTCGAATAACCTTAAAGAAGACGGTCAAAAAACAGTCTTTTTTTCCAACAGAGCCGAAAGTAACAAACGGATTGCCGTACGGTGTCTGAAGAACAACAGGAACATATCGATGGTTATACCCACAATAGGACATACTCTTAGCTTTTTGCTGTGTTTTTTGGATTAATAATAAAGTATCACAAACGCAGTCAAATTTACTTTCTGTATGTTCCCATTCATCTCTACTCACACAATCCTCCCCCTCCCTGACTATTCTGTCTTACTATCGTATGGTTTTTGAATTTAATTTGTTTGGGTTTCGACTAATCGCTGAACATAATCAAATTTATGCTTCCTTTCATACAATGTTATTGATGAGCAAGGAGGTGAAGGTGTGGATTTTAATTCTTCAAAAAAGCATAAAGACAAACAGAACAAATGGGACATAAATAATGATAAAGCATGTAATTGCTCACATGAGTGTAACTGTCCTGGTCCTCCAGGCAAGAGAGGTAAACGTGGAAAAAGGGGTAGTAAAGGCGAGCAAGGTCCTCGAGGCCCGAGAGGCACACAAGGACCACCTGGTGAAAAGGGTGAGCCAGGTTCGCCCGGGCCTCCAGGGCCTCCAGGGCCGCCTGGGCCACCTGGACCACCGGGACCACCCGCTAAGAATAAATTATGTTGTGTTCAATTAATTGACCATCGAACGCAGCTTATACCTCCTGCTCGTGTAGGCAGTGTCACCGTAAACAAAGAAATTACAGCTCGAATTAAGAAAGTTTGCGATGGAGTGCTTATTATTTTAGGAAATATAAAATTAACCTTTCAATATGTATCGGAAAACAATGAAGTTCGTACCATCGAAAACGAGCTTCCCTTCCATTGTTTAATCGAGAGCGAAGAAATTAAACCGAATCAGACATATACAATAACCAAAAAAACTTTTTTTTGTGAAATATTAAACGAAGAATCAGGTTTTACTAGCGATCAAGCAGGTGAGCGATTATTTTATCGATATCATGGAAAAGATGTCATTAAGATTTGTGTTAAAAAAGTTGATTAACTGTATAATTGGGCTCCAAAGTTAGTAGTAAATGAAAAATATCCCTATAACATTTAGTTCATCAATGTTATAGGGACCACTGTCAATTCCTATGTAAATGATATAATCTCTTATAAAAATAAATACCAACCAATAAATCCAAAAACGATAATTAAAGGAATCAAAATAACATACATGACGGACAAACTAGAAAAACTTTTGTATAAATTATAATCTTTCTTTCCTTTATTACCAATCATGAAGGTAAATATGAGTGCAATAATAGAAATAACCATTATGAGGAAAAGATAAAAGTACATCGATTGGCCTCCCTAAATGTCTTCTGTTTACCTTAATGATAACATATCTATATATTAATTGATGAGACCATTTTTTCATTTGTATGTCTTTCAATCAACAGAAGGTGACCCAACTAAACCGTTTATATAAAATTCTTTATAGGTCCAGGTCGACCAAAATGGTAGCCTTGACCATAATGAATACCTAACTTTTTCGCTACTTGACAATCCGCTTCAGTCTCAATCCCTTCCAATACGATAAAAATATCCGTCGGGAAAGATTTCATGATTGACTGAATAAATAATTTCTTTTTCGAACTCTCATTCAAGTTCATTGCATAAAAACGGTCGATTTTTGCAATATGGGTATCAATTTCCATACTGTTAATAAAACTATTCCCCTTACCTAAATCGTCTAAAGCTATGCGAAACCCGACCTGTTTTAGCTGTTGAATATTCTTATTAAGTTTGTACATATTTGTATTTTCTTTTTCGTTAATTTCAATTACGATGTTTTGAAAATCCAATGAAACTTTCTCAATGATTTCAATAAACTCTTCATAAAAATTCTGATGACATAGCGTCGATGGAAAAATGTTAATAAAAAGAGTGGATGTATTACACTCCTCTTGTAAGCAATCCTTCTTAAATGTTTCACATGCCATACGAATGGAAAACATATCTAATTCATATAGCAACCCTTCGTTTTTAGCTTTCTGAAAAAGCACCTCTGGATTCGGTATTTCTTCAGAACGGATCAGTGCTTCGAACCCGATAATTTCATCGTTCGACAAATTTATGATGGGTTGGAAAACATGAAATATATTAAGTTTTTTTATTGGAGAAATTTCTTTTATGTATGTCACTGAACATTTCCGTCCTTATGCATTAAATTGTCTTGTATAGTTTTAGTATAGCGAAACTCGTCGTACATTACTATGAAATTTTCCCGTTACAGTTTATATATCGACAAGAACAGCCAAGTGTTTAACAAAAAATTCCCGATTTTTCTTAACGAGTGATTGTTTTGATGTTCAAAAATAAGCCCTGTCATTCTCTTACAATGACGGGGCTTATCATCATTAAAATAGATCATAAAGCTTCTTGAATAATTTTCTTATAATACAATACGGATAAGAGGCCAAACAATGAATAAAGAACCGCATATAAGCTCATGACAATGAGCATTGGTGTCCATACTTCTGTACCAAAGAAAAACCAACCAGACTGAACAGCAAAGTAACTATGAAGAAGTCCGACGAACAAAGGAATTCCAAAGTTGAAAGATTGCTTGAGCTGAATACCTTTTATCAGATCACGTTGTGTGAAACCTAGTTTTCTCAAAATTGTATAGCTCGGTTTTTCAATTTCACTTTCATCCATTTGCTTGAAATACAATATACAACCGGATGTTACTAAAAATGTAAGACCTAGAAATCCGACGATAAACATGATTAAGCCCATATTCATCTTTTGGTTTCTAGCCATGTTTTGTTGTGAATCATTTCCTGCCCATCGGTCTATTTCTTCGGTTAGAAAAAGCTCATTTGCTTTCTCGATGTCCCGCTCACTAACGTCGACACCTCTGAAGGTTATAGCACCAGCATCTTGTGATCGATGTTGTAATTCAGGGTCCAAATCCACTTTTAATTGTTGGTATTTCTCTTCATCTACAATAGCGATTGGCATTCCGCCACCATTTGTAAAGTAACTAGATACATAGTACTCACGATTCAAACCTAGAAATTTCATCGAGAACTCATCATTTTCCGTTTTAATCGTTGCTTTTCCTGAATTTTTAAATGACATAAATCGTTGAAGAAAATCTGAATAGCCCGATAATAAGAAGTGATTTTCGTCCACATCAATTCCCTCGATTGATTCATCACTGATAATCGGCAATTGTAATTCACTTGGATTCATTGTCACCGAAGAGTCCTCTTCGAAGTTAAAGTCCATAATTTGTGATGCATCTAACTCAACATTGAATACTTCGATTTGATTTACCTGATAGTCAATGTTGTTCTCTTCTAAGATTGACGTAAATTGTTTATAGCTTTCTTCATTCACTAACGAAAAATCATTAATAACAAAATTCTCTGCTTGTTTCTCAGCTGAATAGTAAGAGATATAACTTAAACTTAGTAACCCGATTGCAAGTGCTGATACTGTCGTAATGATTGTCAGTAATAAGGCATTGGATTTCATTCGGAACATAACCGACGACAATGATAGGACTTGATTAATTGATAGATACCCTTTATGACTTTTTCGAATCAATTGCAAAACAAATGTAACAGATCCTTTATAAAATAAATATGTGCCAAATATTACTGCCATCAAAATGAATCCCATCGCAGAGAATAGCTCATTGACTGTGGTAAAATTCCCACTGAATAACTGCTGGGACACAACATAACCTGCAATGATTAAACCAATGCCTAAAAGACCAAGTAACACTTGAATAATGGATAGCTTCTTCACTTTAATTTCTGCTGACTGTTGAATAGTAAATAAAGATAGAATATTTTCTTTTTTTATAAATAAAGAGTTCACAAGCATGATGAATAAGTATATAACACCGAAGACGATTAGAGTCTGACTAAGCGCTTCCGTAGAAAAATGCATCGTCGCAATGTCGGTTACATCGGTCAATTTATAAACAATCATAACCATTAACTTAGAAATGGAAAACCCGACGCCGATTCCGATTGCCAATGAAACAAGATAAAGAATTAAGTTTTCTATCGTCAACAATCGGAAAACCTTCCCCTTCGTCATACCAATAAGCTGAAATAATGCAATCTCATTGCTGCGCCTTTTAATAAATAGGTTGTTTGCATAAATTAAAAACACACCAACAATTAGGATTAAAACAATTGTACCTGCTCTGACTGCTGCTTGCCCCTTGATCGTCCCAGTAGCTGGATCCATAGAAGCATCGTATTGAAGCGTCACAAATGCAAAATAAATGGATATACTGAAAATTAAAGCAAATACGTACAGATAGTAGTTTTTTAGGTTGTTCTTCAAGTTTCGATAGATCAATTGATTAACGTTCATGTTGCACCCCGCCCAACACGCCTTGTGTTTTCACAATATCTTTGAAGAATAATTGTTGGTCTTCATCCCCCTTATATAATTGTGAGTATACCTCTCCGTCTTTCAACAAAACGACACGATCACTATAACTAGCAGCCACTGGATCGTGCGTAACCATTAAGATGGTTGCTTCGTGTTTCTCATTCATTTCAACCATTTTGTTCAATAAACTTGAAGCAGCTTTCGAATCAAGTGCACCCGTCGGCTCATCTGCAAAAATGATGCTCGGTTGATGAATAAATGCCCGTGCTGCAGATGTTCTTTGTTTTTGACCGCCTGAGATTTCACTTGGATATTTGTTCCTTTGATCATAAATCCCCAATTCTTTTGCAGCTAAGTCGAACCTTTCATTTGCTTGTTGCTTGGATACTTTTTGTATTGATAAAGGAAGCAAAATGTTTTCTTTGACGGTTAGCGTATCAAGTAGATTGTATTCCTGAAAAATAAAACCTAAGTGGTGTTTTCTAAATTCAGCAAGCTTCTTTGATTTCATATTTGTAATGATGTGACCGTCTATCGTTATTGTTCCGTGACTCGCTTGATCAATTGATGACAATACATTTAATAACGTCGTTTTACCTGATCCTGAAGGCCCCATAATTGTTACGAATTCACCTTGATCAATGGTAAAATCGATTCCTTTTAATACTTCCGTACGGTTGAATTTGTTTCCGAAACTTTTATAAATTTTTTGAGCTTTCAATAAGTGCATGATTGATTCCCCTCTCGTCATTTCTATCTTTATTGTATCGTGACAATCATGTAGTCTCCTGTGTTTTAACGAACAAAACAGAAAAAGCATATGACATTTTTGTCACATGCTGTTTAGGTTAATCACGTGAATCGTTAATAATTAGCGAGAATCCCATAAATCGACTACTTCATTTTTCTTCGGAAAGATTAACGTAATCGTCGTACCAAACGTTGGTTTTGACTCTACCTCGAGTTTAATATGCAAAGATTCGGCGGCTTGTTTTGCTAAAAACAAACCCATTCCAGTTGCTCCATGATTTTTCTGGAACGTAGAAGTGAATCCTTTTTCAAATATTCTCGGCAGATCTTTTGCATGAATGCCTTGTCCTTCATCTCGTATCGAAAGATAAGCCTGGCCATTTTGTCGTTCACTTTGTATGTATATATCAGATTCTTCACTATACTTAACGGCATTAGATAACAATTGCCTTAGGATAAAGGAGAGCCATTTAACATCTGTCAAAACCGTTTCTTCTTGTAAGTCGATATCAAAACCAATGCTCTTGTAAATACACCATGATTTCATTGTACGAATCTCTTCATGAATTAACGGTTCAAAAAAAACCTTTTCCATGTACAAATCACTTTCAATAACAGCAATCCGCTTCTGGTGTAGTTGTTGATCGAGCAACATGTGGATGCGCAGCCATTCATAGTCTAAGTCTGATTTTAAAGTAGGGTTTTCAATGCGATCAATGATTAAATTCATTGCACTTAATGGTGCTTTTATTTCATGAATCCATGATAGCAGTTCGTCTTTTTCTTCTTCCAATTGAATTCGGTTTTCTGTCTCCATTGATCTTAGTTTGTCAAACTGTTGGTTCAGTCGATGTGCAACCACTTTCTCAAAAGGCGTAAAAGGCTTTGGTATTTCCGATGTATCCAGTTCGGATGATTGATTGTCCATAGATTTATAAAATTTCGATTCTCGTAAATAACGAATGATGAGAAAAATGACAAAGATGACCGATGTCAAAAATACAAAATATGTGACAGAACTGACTGGCCAATTTCGATCCAAGTAAGCCATAAACAGCAGAAGCAATTCAAAAAGAACAAACACACTGATCCAACTTTTCCGTTCGTTTATGTATTTCAAAATCATTCTGTGCCTTCCTTCGCCAAATAGCCTTGTCCGACTTTCGTTTCAATATATTCACCGAGCCCAATCTCGTCTAACTTTTTACGTAAGCGATTCACATTAACGGTTAACGTATTGTCACTTATAAATCGTTCGTCATCCCATAAACGATGAATCAATTCTTCTCTTGTAACGATATTGTTTTTCTTTTCCAGTAATTCTTTCAATATAAAAGCTTCGTTTTTTGTTAACTCGATGGACGCTTCATTCGTGGACACCATATTTTTCTCAAAATCTATCGTTGCACCAGCCCATGTTTTTATTTGGACTTGATCATTATTATAATTGTAGACTCTACGAAGAATAGCTTGGATTTTGGCAATCAACACATCGAAGTGAAATGGTTTTTGAACATAGTCATCTGCACCTAGCTGCATGGACATGACCATATCGGTCGGATGGTCACGTGATGATAAAAAGATGATGGGTACACTTGAGGTTGACCTAATCATTCGACACCAATGAAAACCATCAAATTTCGGTAGTTGAATGTCGATGATAATTAATTCCGGTTGAATTGTGCTGTATTCTTCCATCACATTTGAAAAGTCTTCAATCCCATACACTTCATAAGACCATTGTAAAAGCCTTTCTTTTATTTCATGGAATAAACTTTTATCGTCTTCAATAACTAATATTTTCATCGTGTCACCTACAGTTTCATAATGATTAGCTTTAGTTAAGTATATCGACTGCATTTTTATTCGACAAGCGAATGGATGAAATAATGTAGCACATGAATCGTTCGTAACAAATCAAGACTCCTCACCATTGTATTGGGAGGAGTCTTTCCTTTTAATTCATTTCTTGCTTCCGTAATTCCACTCGTCTAATTTTCCCTGAAGTCGTTTTTGGTAAGTCGTCGATAAATTCGATTTCTCTTGGATATTTATATGGTGCTGTTGAATTCTTCACATGATCTTGTAGTTCTTTAATCAAATCGTCAGAAGGTTCATTTTCACCTTTCAAGACGACGAATGCTTTGACAATATTTCCACGAACTTCATGTGGGCTGGCAACCACTGCACATTCTTGAACAGCTGGGTGCTTCACCAGAGCATCTTCAACTTCGAACGGTCCAATTGTATAACCAGAACTGATGATGATATCATCGCTTCTACCTTCGAACCAGTAATAACCTTCTTCGTCCTTTGATGCTTGGTCACCCGTCACATAATAGTTTCCGCGTCTAGATGCCGCTGTGCGTTCAGGATCCTTGTAATATTCACGGAAAAGTGCTGGAGTATCCAGTTTAACGGCGATATCCCCTACTTCTCCTGCTTTAACCGATTGCCCTAAATCATCAATGATATCGACATCATTTCCTGGTGTAGGCTTACCCATGGCACCTGGCTTTACTTCCATATCTTTCATGAAACCTAATAGTAATGTATTTTCAGTCTGACCATATCCATCGCGTACGGTAATATCAAAGTACTTCTTAAAGGTGTCGATAACTTCAACGTTCAACGGTTCTCCTGCAGAGACTGCACTGTGCAATGAAGACAAATTATATTGATCTAAGTTATCTTCTTTAGCCATTAAACGATACTCTGTCGGTGTGCAACATAGCACATTGATTTTCTCGTCTTGTAAAAGTGTTAAATAAGTGCTTGGCTTGAATTTTCCATTATAGACAAATCCAGTAGCACCTGAACCTAATACAGAAAGAAATGGACTCCAAACCCACTTTTGCCAACCCGGACCTGCTGTAGCCCAAACCTTATCTCCTTCGTTAATGGATAACCAATTGGGAGCGGCCGTTTTTAAATGAGCATATCCCCATCCATGTGTATGAACGACACCTTTTGGATTGCCGGTTGTTCCTGAAGTATAAGGTAAAAATGCAATATCATCTCTTTCTGTATTTGCCATTTCCAACTCATCAGATTCATCAGCCATTAATTCATCTAAATGTTTCCAACCTTCAACGGCTTGACCAACAGAGAATTTTACCAATTGATCGTATTCTTCCAACCCTTTATATTGATCAACAAAAGGATAATAAGAAATAACACCTCTTGCTTCACTATGACTCACACGGTACTGTAAATCTTTTTCCTTCAACATTTCCGAACTTGGTATGACAATAATCCCCGTTTTTAACGCAGCCAGATAAACTTCGTACGCTTTGATCAAGCGTGGAATCATGACGAGGACCTTATCGCCTCTTCGAAGTCCATTCTTCATAAAAGCGTTTCCAATTTTATTTACATTTTTCATTAAATCATCGTACGTACACTCTTCTCGGTTACCTTCCTCATCCAACCAAACGATTGCTTTTTTGCTAGAACCGTCAGCATATTTTTCCATTTCGGATACAATGTTGTAAGTTGCAGGGGCAATTAAATCTGTTTCGTTCATCTAGTTCCAACTCCCTTTCTAATTATGTTGTATTATTATATCAAAATTTTCTAATATTTTAAATTAAATAATCAAAAAAGATGAAATCATTTGCATAATATTCAATGCGGCCTTGTATTAAAAAGTGTGAGCTTTGATAATTGCTCATGTTCAGAACCACCAAAAAAACACCCTCTCCCGAACGCTGATTGAGTCCGTGTGAGGGTGTTTATGGTTTCAGATGAATTATGATTTGTTGAATCCTTTTTCTTGTACAAAGTCTTTCATATTCATACGAACTTGCTTGCTAAGCATATTCGTCATTTGATCAGACCACCGATCCTGTCTTTCACCGCTTGTTCTCGTATTGTAGTAACTGGATACAGTCTCATCATATTCTTTCAATTGATTCGTATATACGTCAATGTTTGAATTGTATTTCCCTTCATGATACACATGGTGTAAAGGTAAACGTGGCTTTGGATTGGACTGGTCTGCCGGATAGCCAATAGTCATACCAAATAACGGCAAAACATGTGAAGGCAAGCCCAGATATTCTGAAACGGACCCAATATTGTTTCGAATTCCGCCTAAATAACAAATGCCGAGTCCCATCGACTCTGCCGCAATAGCTGCATTTTGTGCTGCAAGCGTAGCATCCGTAATACCAACAATGAATTTTTCTGTACTTTCGAGCGTATCGGAAATCGATTCACCTTTATTTTTAGCCAATAACTCATGGCGATGAAAGTCCGCACAAAAAATAAGAACACGACTAGCATGTTCCACATGTGTGTTTTTAGAAAGCTCAGCAATTTTTTTCTTTCCTTCATCGTCTTTAATCCCAATGATTGAATATGCTTGGACAAAACTACTCGTGGAAGCGCTTTGTGCAGCTTGAATAATGGTTTCGATTTGTTCATCAGATACGGGTTCATTCGTATATTTCCGAATGGAACGGTGATTTAGGATTGTTTCAATCGTTGTATTCATTCATCATACCTCCATTTATTTTCAATCTATATCGTATATTAGTTCACAAATCGTTTGCAAGGGATTATAATAGAATATAAATCCTAGTAAACATATAGGAATTAAATTATAGGAGGGTTACACTATGTCTGAAGAAATGAATCAGCAACCTGAGATTCGCATACCACGTGTAGGTGAAAAAGCACCTCATTTTGAAGCATTAACAACTCAAGGAATGAAAAGGTTGGAAGACTACCAAGGGAAGTATTTAGTATTGTTCTCCCATCCAGCAGATTTCACACCGGTTTGCACAACTGAATTTGTTGCTTTCCAAGCGATCTATCCACAGCTCCGTGAATTGAACACAGAACTGTTAGGTCTTAGTATCGACAGTAATCAGTCTCACTTAGCTTGGGTCAACAATATCGAAGAAAATTTTAATATTAAAATTGAATTTCCGGTTATTGCTGACTTGAATAAAGACGTCGCATCTAAATACGGTATGTTAACACCAGAACATAATTCCACAGAAACAAATCGCGCTGTTTTTGTCATTGATGATAAAGGAATTGTTCGTGGAATTATCTATTACCCATTACAAACGGGAAGAAACATGGACGAAATCGTTCGCTTGATCAAAGCATTACAAACGACTGACGAACATAAAGTCTCTACTCCTGCAAACTGGGAGCCTGGTGATAAGGTCATCGTTCCACCACCTTCTACTCAAAAAGAGCTAGACGAACGTAAAAAAGATGACAGCTTAGAGATGATCGATTGGTATTTAGCCAAAAAATCGCTCGATTAATCAACCCATCATTAAAACTCCTCATTCGTGATGAATGAGGAGTTTTAATATGAATTATTCTACTTCAGCCAATTTTTCTTCGATTTGGGTCATGATGTCTGCTGCTTCCTGCCAATCTCCATTCGATAACGCATTCTGGTATTGCTCAAATAAATCGGAGAATTCGTTCAATAACTCATTCGCTTCATCTAACGGTACTCCTGCTTCACCTTCTTCAATTTCATCAGGTGCCGCATTCGATTCGATATAAGTCAGAATTCGATTTAATGCTTTATCAAACGTCGCTTCCATCACGATATAATCTTCATAAGCAATGATAACCTGCTTCACTTCCGGTAAAGATGTTTCATTACTTGATTCGATATAAATGGGTTCAACATACATCATCGTGTCTTCGATTGGAATGGCTAAAAGATTTCCTCGAATAACTTTTGATCCCCCTTGCGACCATAAGTTCAACTCTTGAGAAATAGTACTATCTTGATTAATTCGGTTTTCGATTTGTTGCGGTCCATACACATTCCGTTGTTTCGGAAAACGATAAACAATTTTCTCACCATAATGCTCACCATCATTTCGCACACCAATCCATGCAATCATGTTTTGTCGCTGCCTTGGTGTATATGGCATCATCAATATAAACTCTTCTTGTTCTGCATCTGGTAACTTCATCGTTACGTAATATGGATCCATTTCGGTATCTGAATCATAATATTTCTCTGTCGGGAACTGCCAGAAATCCTCTCGATTATAAAAGACTTCTAAGTTTTCCATGTGATACGTTCCATACATTTCTGCTTGAATGCTGAACAACCGCTCCGGATAACGGAAATGAGCTTGAAGATTTTCTGGAATGTCTTCCGTAAATAAATCCGGGAACATATTCGCATACGTTTGGACAAGTGGATCTTCTTCATCTACAACGTAAAAATTCACTTCACCCGTATAAGCATCAATCTCGATTTTTACCGAGTTTTTAATATAGTTATTTTTATCATTGTATTTCTCTGCATATGGATATTGGCTATCTGTTAAATAAGCATCGATAATCCATGCAAGACTTCCATCATCCCGCACATAAATATATGGGTCTTCCTCATATTCAAAGAATGGGGCAATGCGTTTCACCCGATCTAAAATGTTTCGTGTGACAAGGATCTGACTTTCATCGGTTACTTGATCAGACACTAACATCCGGAATGACATCTCATTCAATGAAAAGAGTAATCGATTCAGTCCAGTGAACGGAATCCCTGTATCCGCTTCATAACGATTAGATACGTTTGATTCGCCATCTGGATAGTCAAACTCATCCACGGCTGAGTTTACGATGACAGTTGGATACGATTGTTCACCGAAATAAATTTGCGGGCGTTCTACATCAATCTCACCCGATGTCGGTAAGTTTTTCACGAGGTATTCAGGTTGCCCTTGTGCTGTCACTTCATTTACGTGACTCATTGCAACACCATAGCCATGTGTATATCGTAAGTTTTGGTTTACCCATGTTTGTGCTTGCTCCGGTAAATCTTTCATACTTAGTTCACGAGCACCGATAAATACTTGTTCGTATTCGCCATCAATCATATACCGGTCAATATCGATATCTTTAAACTCATAATACGTACGGAACGTTTGGATTTGATTATAAACATCCTTCAAAGGACGTGAGTCATTAATTCGAATATTATTGATCGTCATTTCATTTCGTTCGACCATCTCCTCATCCAACGAAGCATTTCCTGGATGATCTTTCACTTCCATATCTTCCAACTCGTACGCCTGGCGCGTCATTGCTAAGTTTTTTTCTAGATATGGGGTCTCTTGTTGGAATTCATTTGGTGAGACGATGAATTGTTGAACGACTACTGATACTGCTTGACTGCCGAACAATACAAGTAAATAAAGACCAAACGGAATGATCAACCGCATATAATTTTTACGGAATAGCGTTATTACGGCCCAACCAGTTGCTAGCACTGTTACTGCTGCAAGTACATAAGCACTTGGAATGTTAATGACGTCATCTGTATAGCTTACCCCATAAACAGCGCTCTTTTGGAATGCATTTACTTGATTAGTAAATAAAGCATCATACATACCGAGGTAATGTGTAGCCGCTAATGATAGTCCGAAAATAATCATGTAAAAAGCTAACTGTATTTTAGCGATGCGGTGATGAAATGCTTGAAACATGAAATAACTGAAAGCTGCGACACCCGCTAAAATTAAGGAAAGAATCATCAAAACGTTCAATACGAAATTAAGCACGGGTAATGTAAAAAAGTAAAATGAAAGGTCATGTCCGAAATGCGGATCCGCTTGGTTGAAGCTGACTTGGTTGAACACCTTTAACACAGGCTCCCAGCCAATTTTTTGGACAATGAAACTTCCAAGTAAACCAATTAAAATGGAAATAATGATATTGGTCCATGTAACCATCTTTTTTGGTCCGATTTGTTGAATAAACTTCGCCTTACCGATTGTATCAATAATAATTTTTTGCATCCCGGCAAGGGTAAAATAGGTGAAAATAAAAAACAATAAGAATCCAGCAACGATTAAACTGATCTTTGTAATCAACGTTGTCGTATAAACAGATTCAAAGCCTAATGATTCCATCCAAATATAATTCGTCAAAAAATTAAAGATGACTGGAATGGTTAGTAACAGAAGAAAGATGAAGAAAAAGATCGTTCCCCATTTAAAGATTTTCTTCTTTTGAGTAGAGGTCATTTTATTTTGATTAAAAACAACCGTTTTCGATTTGCCTTTTGGCCCATTTGGACCGTTCGTCGTCCAATTCATTATGTATTCCCTCACTTTTCTTTCATATATAACCATTTTATCATACGTTTACTGTCTCGACATGGCTACAATAAAAACAATCTATTATGGATTAGGATAGTGAGCCAGGCTGTTGAGGTTTGACTGCTGGCTGCTGACTGCTGAAGTTTGGCGGATGACTGTTGAAGTTTGGTCGATGACTGCTGAAGAAACATCTGCCAAACAAGAATTAGAAAAACCCGAACAATTTATTACATCAAAATTGTTCGGGCTTTCATGTTTCATTAAATTTGTCTCTACTTCCTTATCGGGCTTACTGATGACGAATCAAGAAATATTTTTTCTTACCGCGACGAATGATGGTAAACAATCCATCCAATTTATCTTCATCCGTTATTTCATAAGCTGTATCCTGCTGTCGTTCTCCATTGATATAAATCGCACCATTGGTAATATCCTCACGCGCTTGGCGTTTTGAAGAGGATATTTTTGAGACAACGAGAAGATCGACAAGGCCGATTGAATTCTCTTCTAGTTCATAGGAAGGGACATCTTTGAACCCTTGCTCAATTTCATTCGCATTTAAAGCTTTAATATCTCCTTCAAAAAGAGCTTTTGAAATTCGAATCGCTTGCTGTAATGCTTCCTCACTGTGAACAAGTTTTGTCATCTCTTCTGCCAATCGCTGTTGTGCTTTTCGCTGTTCAGGACGCTCTTGTACTTCTTTTTCCAATTCAGCAATCTCTTCTAGTGAAAGGAACGTAAAGGATTTCAAAAACTTCACAACATCACGGTCATCCGCATTAATCCAGAACTGGTAAAATTCATAAGGTGATGTTTTATCCGCATCCAACCAAATGGCGCCACCAGCTGTTTTTCCGAATTTTGTTCCATCGGCTTTTGTTATCAACGGTACAGTCAAACCGAAAGCTTTTGCCTCTTCCCCTTCTTCAGTCGTTCGGCGAATTAATTCCAAACCTGCTGTAATATTGCCCCACTGATCACTACCACCTATCTGAAGCGTGCAATTCTCTAGTTGGTAAAGGCGTTGGAAATCCAATGACTGCAGAATCATGTATGTGAATTCGGTATAAGAAATACCTTGTCTAATTCGAGCTTCAACGGACTCTTTCGCAAGCATATAATTTACACTGAAATGTTTACCGTAATCGCGAAGCAAGTCGATGACAGACATTTTTGATAACCAATCGAAGTTATTGACGGCTACCGCACCTTTCTTCTCGTCATCAAAATCGATCAGTTTTGATAATTGCCCTTTAATGTCTTCTGTCCATTGTTGAACGATTGAAGCATCATTAAGTTGGCGCTCTTCATTTCGGCCACTTGGGTCTCCAATCATGCCTGTTCCACCACCGACAAGTGCAATCGGACGGTGTCCAGCCATTTGGAATCTTTTTAACATTAAAATCGGCAGTAAATGTCCGATATGCAGACTGTCAGCAGTAGGGTCGAAACCACAATATAATGAAACTTGGTTCTCTTCCAAGTGCTTTCTTAAGCCTTCTTCATCAGTGACCTGATTAATTAAACCTCGTTGTTTCAACTCATCTAAAATATGCATACTGATCCTCCTAAGTTTTGATAGCTATATATTTTTTTACACAAAAAAATCCCACGTCCAGTCATAGGGACGAGGGAATCGCGGTACCACCCTAGTTACAGAATTTAGCTGTCACTCATTCAGATAACGGATTTACCGTCTCTAACTTTCATTAGAGAATGCTCCAAGTCGTAATTCGAATCATGAATCGGACTGGTTTGCACCAACCACCAGCTCTCTGTTGCTCCTAAGACATGTTCTACTCTCACTCTTCAATACATTTATATATGATTTTCTTTCATTTATTAAAGCATATCTATATTTATTTTTCAACTAGAAACAATATTATTCTCTTCATATCATTCGTTGAATTATCAGGTAATTTGTAATATGTAGTGTCTATTAATCTATGCTATAATAAATTAGATTATTTAGGAGGTTTGAAGATGGGTTCAAATGAATCAAAAAATAAATTCCTGAAATTTTTTCAAGACGGAAAGTTTCCTCGTTTTACACGAATCGGCTTAGATGTTGGTTGGAATATTTTATTATTCTTTATCGTCATCGGACTCGTAGGCGGATTCATCGTAGGGGGCGTCGGATTAGGATATTTCGCTTCATTGGTAGATGATATGCCCGTTGAAGATGAAGATGAAATGAAACAACTCGTATTTGACTACGAAGAGACTTCTCATATTTACTTTGCGAACGATGTGTATATGGGGAAGCTTCGTAGTGACATCCATAGAGAAGAAACAACATTAGATAAAGTATCAGATCATGTAAAAAATGCTGTCATAGCAACAGAAGACGAATTATTTTATGAGCATAATGGATTCGTACCGAAAGCGATTATGCGTGCGATGTTACAAGAATTCACAAATGCTGACTCCCAAACGGGTGGTAGTACATTAACACAGCAGATTGTAAAAAACCAAATTCTTTCCAGTGAAGTTTCCTTTGACCGAAAAGCAAAGGAAATATTGATTGCTTCGAGAATTGAGAAGTTCATCGAGAAAGATCAATTGTTAGAAGCTTATTTAAATATCGTTCCTTTTGGGCGGGATTCTTCGGGTAGAAACATAGCCGGCATTCAAGCTGCTGCAGATGGTCTGTTTGATGTATCACCAAGTGAACTGAACTTGGCTCAAGCAGCATACATAGCAGGTATGCCGCAAAACCCTTATGCTTATACACCGTTTCTACAAGGTGGCGAAAAGAAATCAGAAAAAGCATTACAGGATGGCTTAGACCGGAAAAATATTGTTTTAAGCAGAATGTTAGAAACGGGAAAGATTACCGAAGAACAATATAATGAAGCAAGAGACTTTGATGTAATTGCTAGTTTGACAGATAAAAAGGAATCACTTTTCTCAGATTACCCTTATTTAACAATCGAGATCGAAGAACGTGCCATCGAAAAAATGGCATTGCATTTAGCTAAGAATGATGGTTATTCAAAAGAAGAATTTTATTCAGTGGAAGAAAAAGAAGCTCGTACGGAATATCGTGAACAAGCAGAACGTGATTTGAAACATAAAGGCTATAGTATCCATACAACAATCAACAAGGATATTTATGACGCTTGGCAGGATGCTACTGCAAATTACGGTCACTTCTATCCGACGAAAACAGTTCAGGTTACTAACCCACAAACGGGTGAACTTGAAACTCGTGAAATACCCATTGAAACAGGCGCGAGTATGATTGAAAACAGCACAGGACGAATTATTTCGTTTGTAGGTGGACGTGGCTATAAAAATGACAATATCAACTATGCTTTTTATAACACTCGACCAAACGGAAGTACGATGAAGCCATTGCTCGGTTATGGACCAGCGTTTGAATTAGGAATTTTCCAACCGGGAACTCCTGTTCCTGATATTGGCTTTTCGATTGGTGATTGGTCACCTTCCAACTATGCTGGTAGAGAGCGTGGTATTGTGACAGCAAGAGAAGCATTGGCGAAATCACATAACTTGCCTGCTGCTCGTATCATGCGTGGTTTGCTAGCTGTTGATAATAATCCAGCAAGATATTTAACGAAACTTGGAATTGCTGATTCAAACGAAGAAGCACAAACGGAAAATTTTCCTCCTGCAGTATTAGGATCTTTCTATTCAACAGTTGCAGATGTGACAAGTGGGTTTACAGCTTTTTCGAATGGTGGAAAACGAGCTGAACCGTTTATGATTGAAAAAATAGTAGATCAAGATGGAAACCCTGTTTATGAGCATGAGGTTCAAGAAACCGAAGTCTTCACGCCACAAACAGCATATTTAACGCTGGATGTTATGCGTGATGTTATATCAAACGGTACAGCAACATATATTAAGAGCCGCCTGAATAACCCAAGTGTAGATTGGGCAGGAAAAACAGGTACATCTCAAAACTTTGCGGATGCATGGTTTGTTGGTACAAATCCAAATGTGACAATCGGTACATGGTTCGGGTACGGATTATATGATTTAGACTCCAATGGACATGTTTCAGGTAGAGAAAGTAATATTATGAGTCTAAACAGTTGTCCTGGTGGTTGTTCGCTTGGCTATAGTAGTCGTAATACCGGTTACTGGTCTGCGTTGGTTAATGCAGCAGCCGATGTCGATCCAGAACTTGTAACGCCAAGTAAACGACATGAAAGCCCAGGTGGAATCGTGCAGCGTAGCTACTGTTTGATTTCTGGAAAGCTTCCAAGTGAGGCTTGTCATGCACTTGGATTAGTTCAAACAGATCTCTTTAATATCGAACATGTTCCGACCGAAAAAGATGACAGTGTCAAGAAAGGTAACTATGTAAAAATCGGTGATAAAACGTATGAAGCTGCCGATTCAACTCCAGAAGAATTTACTGAACAAGGCTATTTCATTAAACCTGATTTCATTGAAGAGATGGGACCTGCTTGGTTCCAGATTGATGACCTCAGTAAATTATTGCCGGACAACGAAGCTTGGAAAGATCTAGTCGTCCCTGAATCTGAATCACCTAAGAACAGTAATCCTGGTACGCCAAGTGGTGTTTCCATGAGTGGTAGCACATTAACATGGAACGATAGCAGTAATGCGATTGGCTATCGCGTCTTTATGGCTAATGAAAAAGGTGGAGACTTTAAACAGATTGACGCTACGACAGAAACTTCAATACGTGTTCCATCGAAAAATAAAGTTTACGCTGTTCGTGCAGTGAATTTTTACGGTAAAGAATCGAGCATATCCAGTACAGTCATATTCGGAAACGTAACCTCTGAAGAAGAGAAAAAGAAAAAAGAAGAAGAGAAGAAAAAGAAAGAAGAGCAAAAGAAGAAAGAAGAAGAGGAAAAGAAAAAAGAGGAAGAGAAAAAGAAAGAAGAAGATAAAAAAGAGGAAGAATCAAGCGGCGGAAATTCAAATGGAAGCGACAACTCCGGTGGAAACGAAAATGGTAACGGTGGGGACGATAAGAAAGACGAACAAATTGAACAAGGCGATTAATACTCTTTCTTTTGATAACAACTTTTCACTTGAACCTTATTGGCAAGCAGCGTAAGTGAGCTACTTGCCATTTTTTTATGATATGACTCCCTCTCTCCTCCTTCTATTTTTCCAAATCATCTTCTGTTATAATTGAACTGAAGTCGTAATTTTTGTAGGTGGTGTCGATTTGGAACACGCTAAAACATATTACAGTCAAACCATTCAAAAAAATAATAAAGAAATTATCATTGAAGGGCCTGTCGATTCAGAACAGCTTAAAAATTATTACTTTGATGATGGGTTGAAAGCATTCAGGCCGCCCAAAAAACAGTATGATGCAATTCTTTCAATTGCCGATTTTGAAGAAGGTCGAATTATTATCGCTCGCGATGAGGATAAAATTATTGGCTATGCGACTTTTTTACACCCGGATCCAATGGAGCGTTGGGCAACATACAAAATGGATAATTTACTGGAATTAGGGGCTATTGAAGTCTCTCACGAATACCGTGGGATGAAGGTTGGCTCCACCATTTTGGAACTATCCATGAGAGATGATTACATGGAAAATTATATTACAATTACGACGGAGTATCATTGGCATTGGGATATGAAAACAACAGGACTAAGTATTTGGGAATATCGCAAAGTAATGGAAAAAATGATGGCCCATGGTGGCTTAAAACCGATGTCTACAGATGACCCAGAGATTGTTTCTCACCCTGCGAATTGCTTACTCGTCCGTATCGGAAAAAATGTAGATGCGGAATCCATTAAGTTGTTTGACTCCATGCGTTTCATGGGGCGTGAAGATTTCTTTTTATAATAAAGGGGCGTGATTGAGAATGATAGTCGAAGAAGTTATGAGTAGAGATGTGATTACACTCTCCCCTCAAGACAAAATTGAAAGCGCTTTAAAATTGTTAAATGAGCACCATATTCGACACATCCCCATTACAGATGAGGAAGATCAAGTTGTCGGCATTGTTTCTGACCGAGATATCCGTGATGCAGCACCTTCCATATTAGCAGCTGAACAAAACTTGGATATATTAGAAAGTCCACTTCAATCGATTATGTCAAGTCCGGTGATTACTGCACACCCACTCGATTTCATCGAAGATATTGCTTCGCTTTTTTATGATTATGAAATTGCCTGTGTACCAGTCACGCATGCCAATAAGCTTATTGGTGTTGTTACCGAAAAGGATATTCTTTACACATTAATCCAAGTAACAGGTATTCGCGAGCAAAGCTCCCAAATTGAAATTCGTGTGCCTAATAAAATAGGAACATTACCGAAAATCGCTCAAATTATTAGTGATCGGAATACGAATATTTCTTCTGTCTTCCTCTATCCATCAAAAGAAGATCAAAGTGAAAGAGTAATTGTATTACGAGTTCAAACGATGAACCCAATGCCCATCATCGATGAATTAAAAAAACAAGGCTATCATGTAATTTGGCCTAATTTGCCGGGGATGAGCGAATGAATGCACACAAATCAGCTTTCGTTTTTTCCGAAGCATTTCTAAGTTATAAATTTAGGGACGACCACCCATTTAACCAAAAACGTGTGGTCCTTACGTATGATTTACTCAAAGCTAGTGGGGCATTGGACGATGAACAAATCATACCACCTCGAATGGCGACGGATGAAGAGATTAAACTGATTCACAAATCAAACTATATTGAGGCTGTACAAAAAGCAAGTGTTGGTTTGTTGTCATCAGAACAAGGTATGCAATATGGAATCGGTACACAAGACACACCTATTTTTGAGAATATGCATGAAGCTTCAGCTCAGTTAGTTGGAGGAACACTGACAGCTGTGGATGCTGTCATGAGCGGAGACTATACACACGCAGTCAATATTGGTGGTGGCCTCCATCATGGATTTAAAGGAAAAGCATCTGGCTTTTGTATATACAATGATGCGGCAATTGCCATCAAATACCTGCGCGAACATTATAACTTAAAAGTTCTCTACGTTGATACGGATGCCCACCATGGCGATGGTGTTCAATGGGCGTTTTACGATGATCCAAATGTTTGTACATTTTCAATTCATGAAACGGGAAGATATTTATTTCCAGGCACGGGAAACGTTAACGAGCGTGGGCACAACGAAGGTTTCGGTTATTCGTTTAACTTACCTATCGATGCTTTCACCGAAGACGATTCGTTTCTAGAAGTATATTCTAAATCTCTCGAAGAAGTCACGGAGTATTTTCGTCCGGACATCATTATTAGTCAAAACGGAGCAGATGCCCATGCATACGATCCATTAACTCATTTGTGCTGTTCAATGAAAATCTTCGAAGAAATCCCTAAACTTGTTCACCGATTAGCGCATAAGTATTGTAATGGCAAATGGGTTGCTCTCGGTGGCGGTGGCTACGATATATGGCGTGTAGTCCCTCGAGCTTGGGCGCAGTTATGGAATATTGCTAATTTAGATGGGCAAACGTTACAAGGTCCATTACCTAAAGAGTGGCTTGAAAAATGGCAACCGAAAAGCCCAGTACAATTACCAACCCATTGGCAGGATCTTTCACGTGTTTATAAAGAGATTCCTCGTAAAAAAGAAATTACTGAAAAGAATCAACTGACTTTAGGTAAAGCGCTTGAGATTATTAGAAACGAACAAAAATACATTTTATGAAAATAGTTAGCAACGAAAAATTTTTGTTTATTATAACGTAAATTTTCCGATTTTTCCTATACTTCGTAATTTCAAAACAAAACCAGTGAATGACGTTAAGTCAATCACTGGTTTTCTGCTCTTAAAATAGTAATTTCTACACGACGATTTAAACGCATATTCTCTGAGCTATTATTATCAACATAAGGTTTCGTATCCGCATAGCCTGAGGCTTGGAACCGTGCTGGATTTAACCCCTGGTTCTCTACAAAGAAGCGAACAACACTACTCGCCCTAGCCCCACTCAGTTCCCAGTTGGAAGGAAAACGATACGTATTGATTGGTCGACTATCTGTATGACCTTCAATTTTTACATTGTTGGGGATACTCGATAACAAGACTCCCACCTTTTCTAAAAATGGAAAGCCTTCCTCAATCAATTCCGCTTCTCCAGATTCAAACAAAACACGTTCTTGTAAAACTAGAACGACTCCTTGCTCGGTTCGGCTAGCTGAAATGACACCGTTTAATTCTTCTTCATCTAAAAATTGTTCCACTTCTTCATGTAATTCATTTAATGATTCCTCGTCTGTTGAGTCCATCTTTTCTTCGTCTTCCATCGCTTCATCTTGCTCGTCTGGAACCATAGCTTCGAAATCGGATTCAGCCGGATCCAACTGATTTTCCTGGTTTTCCGTCGGATGATCCATTTCGATTGCCGACGGCATAAAATCAAATATTACCCGTTCTTGATAAGACTGAGCAACGGCTTTAAATTTCACCGCATCGATTTGTGACATTGAAAATAATAGAATGAAAAAAACAAGAATTAACGTAATCATATCCGAATATGTAACCATCCACATTGGTGCTTCGCGTTTTGGTAGTTTTTTACGCTTACGATTCATTAACCGTCTCTCCGATCATCTCTTCTTCCTCTTCTGCCTCATTAAGTTTGAGCTCTTCAGTTGAGAGGAATGCACTCAATTTCTCTTCCAAGATTTTTGGGTTTTGACCAGATTGAACACCAATAACGCCTTCAACGATAATCTGTTTCATAAATATTTCTTGTTCCGTACGTGAGTACAATTTCCCTGCAATTGGGATAAAAACGAGATTTGCCAATACCATTCCATAAAAAGTCGTCAGGAGGGCAATTGCCATACTCGGACCGATAGTTTCTGGAGATTCTAAGTTATTAAGCATTAATACAAGCCCAATCAATGTACCGATCATTCCCCAGGCAGGTGCGTATTCCCCTGCTTTCTCTACGACATTTCGTCCCTTTTGGTGTCTTTCTTCCATAGCCGCGATTTCTGCATTCATAATTTCATTGATAACTTCAGGTTCAATTCCATCAATCGCCAAGTAAACCCCTTTTCTAATAAATGGATCGTCTACTTCATCCATTTCACTTTCCAATGCAAGTAAACCTTCTCTTCTTGCCTTTTCAGAAAGTTGGATAAACAATTGAATCAATTCTCGGAGATTATAATTTTGACTATGGAATGCTTCCATCATCACTTTTCGGAACATCTTTAATTCTACCACCGAAAAGTTAATTAAAAGAGCACCAATTAAACCACCGACAACGACGACGATGGAAGAAAGTTGAATAAACGTCGAAACGCCCCCAAATCCACTGTTAAAATAGATGCCTACTAAAATCATCGTCGCACCTAAACCGATACCTATTGGCGTCAATAAATCTTTTCGTTTCATACTTCTCACCCTACTTGATTCCGATTTATCTATCTCTATTTATTATATCGGCATCCGTTTTATTTTGTTGAGTCTCTTTCGATGATTCGGTGAGGTAGAGTGACTTGTTTTTCTTCTACTTGTTCTCCCTGAAGCAACTTCGTTAGTAAACGCATGGAAACAGCACCGATATCATACATCGGTTGCATTACGGTCGTTAATGTCGGACGCACCATCGTCGCAAGTCTTGTGTTGTCAAACCCTACTACAGCAATATCTTCTGGAACTTTCAATCCTTCATCCTGTAATCCATGAATGACACCTAATGCCAATTCATCTGAAGAGACGAGAATCGTTTCTGGTTTTTCATCCAATCCGAGAAAATAATGACTTGCTTGAATACCTGAGTCATAAGTGTCGTCGCTATTAAAAATAAGCTTTTCCAAATCATCTTCACTTTTGCCTGACTTTTTCATTGCATCGACAAAGGATTGTTTTCTAATTTCATTGGAGCGGTTATTCAATGGACTTGTGACAAATCCGATATCACCTTTACTTTTTTCTTCGATAAACTGAATAGCATCCTGAATCGCCTGATAATAATCAATATTGACAGATGCAAGCTCTTCGGATTCGGCGATTGTCGCTGCTAATATAACCGGAATATTTGCTTTCTTAAACGCTTCAATATGTTCGTCTGTAATCGTCGTACCCATGAAAATAATGCCATCTACTTGTTTCTCCAACATATTGTAGAAGAGATCAATTTCTTTCGTTTTTTGTTGGTCTGAACTACTTAATATAATGTGGTACTTATACATTGTTGCGATATCCTCAATACCACGTGCCAAGTCAGCAATGAACAGATTAGCGACATCCGGAATAATGACACCGACAGAAGTTGTTTTTCTGCTTGCCAATCCACGCGCCACTGCGTTCGGTCGGAAGCCTAACTCTTCAATAGTATCCAACACTTTTTGTCGAGTAATCGGCTTTACATTTGTATTTCCATTAATGACCCGCGAAACGGTCGCCATCGATACGTTAGCTTTTTTTGCTACATCATAAATAGTAACACTCATCTTAAAAACCTCATTTCATAACGATTCATTTTAATGTAAGAATACTTTACTCAATCAAACGATTCAATAGATAACTTGTGAAAGTTTCTTGAGGGTTACAGACCGCAATCGGTGTACCACCAACCTTGCATATATATTCAAACCGTACTATTACTTTATTTCTGTAACTCGTCCATAAATTGATGAAACGCATCCAAGTCCATCTGTTGCTGTGCATCTGATAATGCTGTTGCTGGATCTGGATGTACTTCTGCCATTACTCCATCCGCTCCAATCGCCATAGCAGCTTTGGCAGCAGGTAGCAATAAGTCTCTTCTGCCTGTTGAATGTGTTACGTCTACGAATACCGGCAAATGGGTCTCTTGCTTTAATATAGGTACTGCAGTGATATCTAACGTGTTCCGCGTCGCTGTTTCATACGTTCGGATTCCACGTTCACATAAGACGATTTGATCATTTCCTTGAGAGATAATATATTCAGCAGCATTCATAAATTCATTGATTGTCGCTGCTAATCCTCTTTTGAGGAAAATCGGTTTATCTGATCGGCCCGCTTCTTTCAACAATTCAAAGTTTTGCATATTACGTGCGCCGATTTGAATGACATCCAAATATTCCACAGCCTCTTCGATATGATTCGGATTGACGATTTCACTGACGACTTTCAAACCATATCGATCTCCGACTTTCTTCAGGATTTTTAACCCTTCGAATCCTAATCCTTGGAAATCATATGGTGATGTACGGGGTTTAAAAGCACCTCCACGTAAAATTGGAATGCCGTGTTCTTTTATGGCTTTTGCAACGAGATCTACTTGCTCCTCAGATTCAACAGAGCAAGGGCCCATGATGTACTGGCGTTCTCCTCCACCAATATTTACATTGCCGACTTTGACAATTGTATCTTGAGGTTTTTGTTCCCTTGAGACGAGCAACGTTTTACGATGGTCATCTTCTTGCAATTCCTTAGCTGCTTTAAAGATTTCTTTAAACAGGTGTTCAATCGTCGAGCTTTGGAAAGGCCCTTCGTGATGATCGACAATATGATCGAGCATCTCTCGCTCACGTACTGGATCAAAGACTTTAATTCCTTGTTCTTTTTTTATTTCACCAATCTTTTTAACGAGCTCACCGCGTCGATTAATCCATTTTAAAACTTCTATATTTACTTCATCTAATTGTTTTCTTAGTTCTTCTAGATTTAGTTCCTGCATCAGTCACTGCCTCCAAATGTTGTTGTAGAAAAACGGTTTTATGATACATTTAATTTAGTTAAGTATACAATTATATCGAAATTCGGCGCAATCGACTAGCATTAAGGTCACCTGTTTACAACCTCATCAAGTCGAAATATTCCTAAAGTAATGTCTCATATCCGAAAACTCAACTTCCTTTTGAAAAGTGATGAAGTCTGCTAAAATATAATTAAGAACAATTATGGGGGTTGTTTCATGGCGACACCGAGCATGGAAGACTATATCGAAACAATTTATCTACTGAAAGAACAAAAAGGCTATGCCAGAGTTTCAGACATTGCTGAACACTTAGACGTCCTCCCCTCTTCGGTCACAAAAATGGTGAAAAAGCTTGATGAAAGAGAGTATGTCGTCTATGAAAGATACAGAGGATTAGCTTTGACGGATAAAGGTAGAACATTTGGAGAAAAATTATTATACCGTCATAAACTATTAGAAGATTTCTTACATATAATCGGTGCGGAAGAAGATTCCATTTATGAAGAAGTCGAAGGTATTGAACATCATCTAAAATGGGATACCATCGTTCGTATTGGGGATTTAGTAGAATATTTTGAAGCCGATCCCCAGCGTTTAAATGATCTACAAGAAATTAAAAAGAAAAACAAGGACCGTTAAAATAAACCTGCTCTACTTTCATCCATGTGATGCGGTAGGCAGGTTTATTTTTGGTTCGGGTTTTGAATTTATTTTACAACATCTTTCAACGTATCGTATTTTATGTGCCAATGAGAGTTATGATATTTGACTGCACCGTCTTTCACATAGAACAACTGTGGAGACTCATGTTTAATATCATAATGTTCAGCAACCTGATTAGATAACTCACGGCTTTCCTGCACATGAATCATATAAGCAGGTATTGTGTTGTCGCTAGTGAATTTCTCGAATTCTTCTTTTGCATCTGCACTGACTGGACATGTCAGACTATGTTTAAATAACAAAAATGAGTCCTTTTCCAATACTTCGTTCAATTCTGTCTCTGATGATAAAACTTTATAAGACATCTCGTATGTTCCTCCTTATAATCTCTTTTACTCATCTATTTTACCAAACTGATAGATGAAAATCTCTATTCACGCTTGTGCTAAGTTGAACGGCGTTTGTTTGAATGGTTAAGGCAATCATTTGAACGGATAGCGCAAGCATTTAAACGGTTAACCATGGCCGTTTGAACGATCAGCGCACACATTTGAACGGTTAGCGAGTTCAATTGATTGTTACAGCAAAACTCTCGCTAACAAAAAAACCACCCCGAAAAGGAGTGGCTTACCGCTCATTAGTTTTGTGAGTTTTTGAAGTTCATATCTGCTTCTTGACGTTCCATTTCATCAGCAGCTTCTTCAATCGCTTCAGCGACATCTTCAGCAATTTCTTGACCTTGCTCTTTATTTTCACTGCGTAAATAGTCAACACGCTCTTGAATATCATCTTTTTTCTGCTTGATCTTTTCACCTAAATTTTTGCTAGACTCTTGCGCGCGTTCGTATAATTCGTTTCCTTTATCGTAAGCAGTGTTCTTCCACTCAGAAGCACGTTCGCGAACTTGGCCAGCTCCAGTGTTAATGTCTTCTCTTAAGTCTTTACCAGCTTTCGGAGCGTATAGAAGTGCAACAGATGCACCGATAATTCCTCCAAGTAATGTGCCGATTACAAAATCTTTCCCGTTCATTCCACCATTGTTTTGATTTTCGTTTGACATATAGAATTCCTCCTCTTTTTTGTCTACTTATTTCTTTCCTTTGTAGCTTTTCCAAAGGTGAATGGCAGCTTCTCCCCATTTCATTGCTTGGGAAGCTTGAGGCGCCTGTTCACCAGCTTGTTGTTGTACTTCTCTAGACAGTTGTTGCAAAGAATGATTAAATTCATTCACTGTTTGTCCAATTCCTTTAATACCATCGAACAAAACAGTCGTCTTCGCTGTTTTTTCTGAAATATCATCTGCTAAATAATTCGTTTTCTGTAATAACAATGTTGTCTCTTCACTAATTCCTTGCATTTGTTTCTCAACACTTTCTAACGTTGTAGAAACATTGTCCAATGTTTTGGATACGGACATCAATGTTTTTGCCAAGAAAATAACCAAAACAAGAAACGCTACTGCTGCAATTAATGCTGCAATATGTAGTAAGTTCACTACAAACACACCTTCCATTTTTATTCTATACTAACTATACCCATTAGTATAGTGAATCAAACACATTCAAAACAAAGTTTTCTCTTTATATGCTAAAATAAAACTATTCAAACTTCAACACATACGAGGAGGATTACATATGAAAGATCCACGAATCAACCGCTTGGCAGAATTACTTATTAATTATTCCGTTAAACTACAACCCGGCGAAAAGTTGCTCATCGAAAATACAGGAATACAGCAAGAACTCGTATCTGCAATTATTGATGAAGCTTATCAAGCTGGCGGACAACCGTTCGTCAATTTAAAAGAGCCTAAAATTCATCGTTCTCTTCTCAGAGGTGCTTCAAAAGAACAGCTGCAAGCTTGGGAAAAATACGAGTCGACAGTAATGGAAGAGATGGACGCCTATATTGCGATCCGTTCAGGCGATAATATTAATGAACTTTCAGACATACCATCCGATAAAAACAAATTATACGGCGAAACTGTCGGTAATGTGCATCGAAACATCCGGGTGCCGAAAACAAAATGGTGTGTGTTACGTTATCCGAATGAATCGATGGCGCAGCTTGCTGAAATGAGTACAGAAGCATTTGAAGACTTCTACTTCAATGTATGTACACTCGATTATAGTAAAATGAGCCAAGCGATGGATGCACTAGTGGAAAAAATGAACAACACGGATCAAGTACACATTACTGGACCGGGAACGGATTTAACGTTTTCGATCAAAGACATTCCGAAAATTAAATGTGCGGGTGAAATGAATCTTCCGGATGGTGAAGTTTATACAGCACCTGTCAAAGACTCGGTGAATGGTACATTGACTTACAACACCCCTTCACCTTATCAAGGGTTTACATTCCAAAATGTTTCTTTAACATTTAAAGATGGCAAAATCATTGAAGCGACTGCCAATGATTCCGAGCGAATCAATGAAATTTTTAATACAGATGAAGGCGCCCGCTATATCGGTGAATTTGCGATTGGTATCAACCCGTTTATCCAGCATCCAATGGCAGATATTTTATTTGATGAAAAAATAGATGGTAGCTTCCACTTCACTCCAGGACAAGCATACGATGATGCTTATAATGGTAATGATTCTGCTATCCACTGGGATATGGTTCATATTCAGCGTGAAGACTATGGCGGTGGAGAAATGTATTTTGATGGCGAGCTTGTCAGAAAAAATGGCCGCTTCGTCATTCCAGAATTAGAAGTTTTAAATCCTGAAAACCTGAAGTAATCTACTACACATAAAAAGCTGTTGCCTTCTGACTCAGTCAGCGGACAACAGCTTTTATTACGTTAGTTGTTTATATTTTTCTTCATACTTTTGAATGTCACCTGCACCCATAAACAAAATTACACTGTTCGGATGCTCTTTCAGTATTTCAATATCTTCCTCCGAAACAATTTTAGCGCCTTCAATTCGATCTTGAAGATCTTCAATTTGTAGCGATCCATCTGCTTCTCGTGCTGAACCGAAAATATCACAGAGATAAACGTGATCAGCTAGCGATAAAGACTCTGCAAATTCTTCTAAAAATTGCTTCGTGCGCGTAAATGTATGTGGTTGGAAAACAGCAACTACTTCTTTATCATGATACTTTTTTCGTGCGGAATCAATCGTTGCTTTAATTTCTGTTGGATGGTGAGCATAGTCATCAATTAAAACTTGATCAAAATTCCACGGTGTTTCCGTAAATCTTCTTTTGACGCCACCAAAGTCCTTCATCACTTTGATTTCTTCAGCATTGAAATTCTCATAGTGACAAAGCGCAATGACACTAAGCGCATTTAATACAGCATGTGTACCATATTGCGGTACAACGAATGTGTCATAATACGTATTTCTTACATACACTTCAAATGACGTACCTTCATCTGTCTCATGAATATTTTTTGCTTGAAAGTCGTTCTCTTCCGAAAGTCCATAATAGACAACGGGTACATTTGCATAAATTTGTTTAAGAAGATCATCGTCTCCACATGCGATGATTCCTTGTTTAACGTTCAATGCCATGGCTTGAAAGGCATCGAAAACATCGTCAATATCTTTAAAATAATCCGGATGATCAAAATCAATATTTGTCATAATTAAATAATCTGGTTTATATGCCAAGAAATGACGACGATACTCACATGCTTCGAAAACAAAGTTCTGACTGTTTTCTAGGCCATATCCTGTTCCATCACCGATTAAATAAGATGTAGGCACATTCTTGCCTAGCGTATGTGCAAGTAGTCCGGTAGTAGATGTTTTTCCATGAACACCTGTGACACCAATACTTGTATAATTTGAAAGCCATTCACCTAAAAATTCATGGTAACGATAAAATGGTAGCTTCAATTCTTTCGCTTTCGCAATTTCTTCATGATTATCATCAAACGCATTACCTGCAATAATAATTTGATCTTTTTGAATATTATCTTCAGAGAAAGGTAAAATGGAAATGTTTCTTTCTTCCAAAGCTTTTTGTGTAAAAATTTCTTGATCAATATCTGATCCTTGCACTTGTTTACCTGAGTCATGGAGGATTTGTGCGAGGGCACTCATACCTGTACCTTTAATCCCTATAAAATGGTATACCGACATTCAATCGAACCTCCGTTAAGCTTCTGTTGTCATTATATGCTAATAGCTCTTTTTTTGCTTTTCTCATTATATCAGAAAATATAACTTTATCCACTAAATATCATTAAGACTAGAACGTTTAATCTAATTTACAAAGGGAAAAAGTATGATATAGACAGAAAGAACCATGTAAATATACCCTTAAAATCGTACATTTAAAGGAGGATTGACATGGTACACGGAAAAGTACTTGCTATTAAAAGCCTCGTGACATTCGTGATCGTTTTATTAGTTTTAGGGCTTATGTTCGGTATGTCACTCACAAATGTCCTAATCACTACAATCGCTCTCGCCGTTATTTCGTATTTAGTTGGTGACCTATACATCTTACCAAAAACGAATAATGTAATTGCTTCATTGAGCGATATAGGAATAGCATTTCTTGTCATTTGGCTACTCAGTATGGGAATCAGCAGTCTAGGAATAGGAACCTTAGCTGGTGGAGCGATCATCGCCTCTGTTGTACTGGCAGTTGGGGAGTTCTTTTTCCATGATTATTTACTCAGAAACTATATCGGTTTTGATCGTAAATACACTTATTCACCAAATCATTAATGGAGATCAACTCTAATTTTACTAACTGAAATTAATGAAAAATGTTGATAAAAAAGGCGAATATTTAAATATGAAGAGGATTCAAAACACGCCAAAGCTTGTGGTCGGTCAATCCTAGCAGATGCGGACGCATGACTATTGAAGTTCGATTGATGACTGCTGATGTTTGGCCGCTGACTGCTCACTGCTGAACTTCGACCGCTGACTGCTGAACTTCGGCTGCCGACTGCTGAAGTTTGACTCCAGACTGTTGAAGTTCGGCTGCTAACTATTGAAGTTGTTTCTCCCTTGCAAGAGTTAACCTATTGATTATCTAACTTCAATACGTGATAAATTTCAAAATGCTGTATAGAAAACACTGCGATTTATCACAGATGTCTCCTTATATCCTTTGAGTACAAGCGAAGCGCCAGTCAAACAGAAAACCCGAGCGATTTAATTTGAATTTAAATCGCTCGGGTGTTCATTTCTTTCTCAGCATTATCTATAACTTATCCATTCACTGGATAATTCACTTTCTTTAAACGTTGATTTGGTTGATACTTTCTTCCTTGTTTCGCTTCATGTTTACCGTCTAACATGACATTGTCACCGGTGAACCCGATATTTACTTTCAATAAATTATTACCGACGCCATACATATCAACTGGCACTTCTGCTTCTTCAAAACGCTTAATTTTTTCTTTGTTGAATCCACCACTCGCCATGATTTTTACATGATGATAACCTTCATCATCCAATGCATTCCTTAATGCAAAAATAAGCTCCTTATTTACACCTCTCGGATCAAATGGACCCATTAGATGTTGATTTCTAAAGAAATATTTATCCACCATGTTTCCTGATGTATCTAACCGGACACCCGCCAATTCATCACCGAAATGACGTGCCACTTTTAAAGCATCAGTAATGACGTCATTATTATAATCCACTAGAGCAACGAGGTCGTCATCGGGAAATGTTTCACGATATGCTTCACACGCACGAACTAAATCACCAGAAAACATCTGAATTAATGCGTGAGGCATTGTTCCCATACCTTCTTTGCCCCACCATTCATTCATCGCATGTGTCGCTTGAGCTGTGGACCCACCGATATACGCAGCATAACCGTCACCCGGTTGCTGTGTAAAATGATCATCACGATCTCCCATGAAAATGACGTCTTTTTTCTTTCCACTAGATTTCGCAGCACTCACAACTTCATACACATTCGTTGCAACGGAAGTTCTTCGTCCGAGCACTCCATCAATTAATCCTTCAAGATAACCAAAATCTTGATATCTTCCTTTGATGGTTAGTACACTCTCATATGGTTCAATTTTATCGCCATCTTCCAAGGCGTGAATTTCTAAGTCTTGCGGATTTTTAGCAAAGTTATGAATTAAAGCAATGGCTTCATCCGTCCCACAAAGGACTGCATGTTTCTTTTGGAAATATTGCATGACAACTTCGCTTCCATTCATATACTTTTCAGCGATTTTTGTCGTTTTTAAGAAGTAAACAGCGGAAAACCAACCTTCACCGATTCGTTCATCAAATTTAAAAGTTTCATTGGTTAAGCGCGCAATTTTCCCTTGTTGCTTCAAACCGAATTCCTTCATCCGTATACTCCTTCTTTCCTTGATTGAGTCCATGAATACAATCATCATAACGATAAATTACATGCACTTCAACTTCTTTTCTAAATAGAAAAGCCTCTAGTATATCTCATTGTTGGTTATAAGTTTTTTTCCTTATCCCCTTATTGGAAAAACGCCTCTCCAACAGTTCGTTCATCATTCAAAACAAGAATACCTTTCTCTTGGCTGGCGTTTGGTAAATTCAATTCTTTTGCAGAGCAAATCATGCCATGTGAATCTACGCCTCGCAGCTGTGAAGGAACAATTTTCATCCCGTTTGGCATGATTGCCCCTGGTAAAGCGACAACTACTTTCTGTCCTGCATCAACATTTGGTGCACCACATACGATTTGATGTTGTTGATCCCCTACATTTACTTGGCATACATTTAATTTCGAAGCATCCGAGTGATCACTCATTTCTTCAACTTTACCGACAACGAACTTCGGTGTGCGATCAACTTCGTTTAAGTTATGGGTAAAACCTTCCGATTCAATAACTTGTCCGACTTTTCCAATCAAATCATCCGTAGGCATAATTGGATGAGTCTCTGGAATGTTAATATGCTTTGAAGCTTGAAAAATATTGTAACCAACAACTTCGCCTGATTCTTTTTCTTTAATTTCAGTTACGTCCCCTGATGAAATAGATGTGATTTCGGTATTTTTTTGATCCAATGTAACGATCAGGACGTCTCCAATTCCTTGTTGATTATAGATGATTTGCATGTTGTTCTACTCCTTATCTCGTTTTGGTTTCTTTTGCGCTAAAATGAAAATAGGTTCCAAATGCTTGTCTTCATATAAGAAAGGCAAGGAAGTAATTGGGATTTGTCCCTCAGCAAAGAATTGCATCATCATTTGAGCTAAAATATCGTATCCCATCTCATTATGAATATCAGCAAAAAGCAAAACATCTTGATTTGGTACGCCGACAGCCAACTCTCCAGTTGTGTTCGCGCGCATTTCTTCCAGTAACGCTTCATTTAAAATTCGACTCGCGTCATATCCATCTTTAGAAGACAAGAAGTAAAATGTATTTCCTGCCACATCATCTTGCTTCATTTCGGTCGATAATTTTCGCACGTTAAATGAAGCAATCTCTTTCACGCGCTGTTCTTCCCAGTTTTCTCGCTCAAGCATATTTTCATCTATTAATTTATATGATTTGCCTAAATCAAGGGCATAGTAAATTCTCGTCTCAGCAGTGTGATCTGTATAGATCAGCTTCTCCCCAGCTTTTGACTCTTTCGGGAAAGAACCTGAACGAATAACAGGAAAGATTTGATTTTCTTTTCCTTCTAACTGCTGCTCTTCACTCATAATCCGTAATGCTTCACGTATATGAGCTTCAATTTCATCCAACGCTTTCTCTTTCCGGTTTTCCCATTTGGAGATTAATCCTGGAAGAGAGATTGTAACTCCTTGCTCTGTATCCTTCCATTCGATGCGGAATGTATCTTTATCGCGATCAAAATGAGTTTGCCAATGTTCTTCTGAAAAACGCTCGCGAAGTTTGCGTTTCATTTCGATGCTCGTCATACTCATATGGTTAGCCTCCTTCGTCGGTTCCTTCCCTATCATATAATATACTGGCGAAAGACGATAACGTTTTGTTTAATCTAACTTATATCTAGCTTCAAATCACCTGGAGAGATATATCCTTTTTTGCGCATCCATTCAAACATTAAAAGACTTAAAATGGCAGGTACGAACAAATAAAAAACCAACATCATCACGAACGTTTCCACTTGGTAACCCATCGTATCTAAAGTCATAATCGGTCCAACAAGTCCACTTGTCCCCATACCTGCTCCATATGCGTTATTTTCTAACTGTAACCATACGGTTGCAACTGGACCTAGTATGAGACCTGTCAATGTCGGTGGTAACAATAAAATAGGCTTTCGCACAATGTTTCCGATTTGGAGCATTGATGTACCTAATCCTTGAGAGATCAAACCACCGAATCCATTTTCTCGAAAACTACCGACGGCAAACCCGACCATTTGAGAAACACATCCAATCGTCGCAGCCCCTGCAGCAAGTCCTTCTAAATCAAGCATGATCGCAATCGCAACGCTTGAGATTGGCGCTGTCAATGCTAATCCCATTAAAGCTGCAATGATTGCCCCCATCAGAAATGGTTGTAAATCTGTTGCCCAGACAATAATTTCTCCGAATCCAATGAGTGCAGAGGATATGTAAGGACCAACAAATGAACCCATTAAATATCCAACTAAAATTGTAAAAAAAGGTGTAAGGACGATATCGATTTTCGTTTCACCACTAATGAGTTTACCTAGCTCTATCGCAACTAATGCTGCAATGAAACTGCCAGCCGGACCGCCTTCCATTGCGCCATAGGCTCCAGCAAAAAGTGCACTATACAAGACTAAAGAGGGAGCGCGTAGTCCATGTGCAATGGCAACACCTACAGCTCCTCCATATACAATTGGTTGGATGGCAAAGTCCCCGATAGTGCTAAAAAAAGCGGGTATATTCGGAACTTCATCACCTAATGTTTTAAAAATTACACCTATAATCAATGAAGCAAATAATCCTGATGCCATGAAGCTTAACGCTTTAATGGCGTAATTTTGAAAAGATGGTTCAATGCCTTTCTTTTTCAAAAATGATTTCACGTTGTTTCCCCTTCGCTACTTTGTCTTATTGCTTCTCTTCAATCGAACGAATAATTTTAATCATCCGTTTTGATTCATCTGATAAATGATCTAAGTCCGTCATCGTTGTCATTTTAATTCCGCCGATTCCGACAGATAACTCATACTCATTCTCTTCACGTTTCTGAATGAGTATATAAGAAAAAGCATCCGTCGTTTCGATTGTACTTAAATAAACTTCATCCTCTTCTGGTAATTGATTATATAAATATTGACTATTCGGTTCTTCAAACTCATTAATGAAAAGTACATAAGGCTGGTCACCTTCTTGGAAAATGACATTTGTAGGACCTTGTTCGATGATGTTCATGTCTTCAGGTATATACAATGAGAAGTTTTCCAATTCCTTATTTGACTCTTTGACCTGATCGGCTAGAACCGCTTCTTTCACTTTACTTTTTGCATCGCTATAAGCCTCTTCTTCAGAAGGCGAACATGCAGCTACCATCAATAAACCCAATACAACAACCATCCATAATATCTTTTTGTCGATCATTTTAGCATCCTCCGTAAAATTAGTATGTAAGTTGACATCTAGCTGTAAACCATCCAATATAAATATAAAAAGGATTGGAGGAGTACTTATGACACTATCTGTATATTTAGCCGGCCAAATCCATGATGATTGGCGCAAACAATTAAAGGCCAAAGCCATCGAAAAGAACCTACAAATTGAATTCACAGGCCCACAAGAAGAACACGATTTATCCGATGACATCGGTGAAAAAGTTCTTGGTGAGCAACCGAACAAAGTTGTTCATGACGATGCCGCTTCGGGAATCAATAACTTCCGTACGGAAATTATGCTTAAAAATGCTGACGCAGTCATTGCTCTTTTTGGTGATTCCTATAAGCAATGGAACACAGCGATGGACGCAGGCATTGCAATCGGTTTAGGTAAACCATTAATCCTCATTCGTCCTGAAAACTTGGTCCATCCACTGAAAGAACTTTCCAATAAAGCTCATGTCACTGTGGAAACAATTGACCAAGCGATTCAAGTTCTTGAATATTATTATAAATAATAAGTGATAGCTTTATTTACAATGCTCTTTAGCTGCTTCTGAAACGCATCACTTTTCAGGGGCGGCTTATTGAGCTCCTCATATACCGAACGTTAGGAACTCAACTAAGCCCTTTTTTATCCGGTGATGTACTCGGAACACTCAGTCTGCTAATCTCCCCTACAAAGTTGGATACATCTTTCCTACAGAAACTCATTTTTTGTTTAATTCATTTTTAACCATTTTGACGGATCGTATCAATTGTCGTTTGGTCGACAGATTTAATTAGTTTGACTAATAGCTCACGTGCAGCCTGATAATCTTCAATATGAACAATCGATGAGCTTGTATGGATATAACGTGAACAAATTCCGATTACCGCAGACGGAACGCCCTCATTCGATGTATGCACTCGCCCCGCATCTGTTCCACCTTGCGAAATAAAATACTGATATGGAATATCATTTGATTCCGCTGTATCCAAGACAAATTCACGCATTCCTCGATGAGTAACCATCGTTCTGTCGAAAATTCGTAGCAATGCCCCTTTTCCTAATTGGCCGAATTCCTTATCGTCTCCGGACATATCGTTTGCCGGAGATGCGTCCAATGCAAAGAAAATATCTGGATTAATCATGTTTGCTGCAACTTGTGCACCGCGTAAACCGACTTCTTCTTGCACAGTTGCACCCGAATAAAGCTGGTGATTTAATGTTTCTCCTTGTAGCTCCTTCAATAACTCAATCGACAAACCACAACCATAACGGTTATCCCATGCTTTTGCCATAATCTTTTTCTCATTTGCCATCGGTGTAAACGGGCAAACCGGTACAACTGCCTGACCTGGCTTCACACCAATTTTCTTAGCATCCGCTTCATCATCTGCACCGATATCGATCATCATATTTTTTATTTCCATTGGCTTGCTACGCTGTTCTTGCGTTAGATTATGAGGAGGAATTGAACCAATTACACCTGGAATTGGACCGTTGTCCGTCATGATTTCAACACGTTGTGCAAGCATGACTTGGTTCCACCAGCCACCTAACGGTTGAAAGCGAAGCATTCCGTTTTTCGTTATTTGAGTAACCATGAAACCAACTTCATCCATGTGACCGGCGACCATTACTCGTGGTCCTTCCCCTTTACGAACACCAAACAGACCACCAAGTCGGTCTTGGACAATTTCATCCGAATATTTCTCCAACTCTTGTCGCATGAAACTTCGTACATCATGTTCGAATCCTGGTGGCCCTGCAAGTTCAGTCAACGTCTTAAATAAATCTTTCGTTTCTTGTTCCATATGTACACCCCCGTTTATATTTTTACCCACTCTTTATTTTAACGGAAAATACACTTTCTTTCCATTCTTCTTGCACTTTCCTTTCAAACTGTTTAATTTTTATGAAAGAACATATATAATGAGTGGTAGATTCTATACAAGACGGATGGAGTGAATGACATGAAATGGTATAAACTTGTAGCTCCAGCAGCGGTCGGTTTGATTGCAGGAGCTGTCATCGGTAAAAAAGTCAAAGATCAATGGTTAATCCCTGAAGTAGCTCTGAACCGAGTCAAAGAAATGTATAAAGAAGATGGACCGATTAGTGGTTCATGGATTATGATGCAAAAAGAACCTTTTGAAAAAGATGGAGAAACGTATACCATTTATCGCGGTGGGATCTCCAGAAACATTGATGGCGTCACTTCACAGTATCAATTTAAAGTGAATGCTAAAAATGGGGAAATTTTATCAACTGGACAAGTTAATTAATAATTAGCGATAAAATCGAGCTTTGGAAAATGAAAAAGAGGTGCAGTTCGCACCTCTTTTATAGTTATTGCATTCGTAAACTGTGTTTCTTCAACTTTTGAGTTAAGAAGCACTTTTATTTTTTACTTTTTTAAATATAAACAATGTCATAGTTAGAAAGATGATATATAAGATGATTGCGAAAGCCTGATTAATCAACCAAGGTATCGTGCTTATGTAAATAGCAGTAGCTAGACGTCGGGTAAAGACTTATCCTTCACCATAGTATTCAGCAAAATATATAAATCCAAGTCTCTTCACAACATAGTTCCTCAACTCACCCTGAGTTGCTTTTTCAATTGGTGGTTTTGTTAGCGTATATGCTTTAGCATTCATCTCAGCGAATTGATCCTTATCTACTTCATTGTGATAAACATCATCAATAATAGGTGACGTTAAAGCTGCTTTAGGATACCCCATAAAGAATACTTTTGTTCTTAAAGCTGTATTTGGTGTTGAGTGTAATAATAAAAATAGTACTGCCACACTAATAAAAAGAATTATTCTTTTCTTTAAAAATATTTTTTTGATGAATGCCATCGCAAAATAAATACCTCCATTCTTCAAATACGAAGCCCAGTAATTAAATTATATAAATTTTACCATAATTTATTTAACGATCACTAATTCTTTTAAAAAAACCAGCTAGTATTTTTTACTAGCTGGTAATCGTTTAAATTTATTTATATTCATACCGTTCTCGTTTTACTTCTTTTACAATATTTCGATCTTCATCAAACTTAATCGCCCGATAATAGGCATCATGATAAAATGTGAACCAATAATTAGATGGAATAGCTTCTTCTTGTAATGCCTTCTTCGCATGGACACTCGTTACTGGGTAATCATCATATGCTAATACCCATAGTGGATTTTGATGGGCATGCGTCGGCATAATATCGGCCATATGATAAAATCCCTCATCACCATCACGAAACTTAATTACGGCGTGACCATCACTATGACCACCTGTGTGATGCATCGTTAACCCAGGAACAATCTCAACCTCTTCTTTAAACGTTTTCACTTGTTCTTGAATAGGTTCCCAATTTTCTTTCCAATACGTATTTTTTGATCGCATATTCGGATGACGCATTTCATGCCACTCCGTTTCAGTTGTATAAATCGTTGCATTTGGAAATGCTGAAACAAGTGTATCTTCCTCATACTTTGACAAACCACAAGCATGGTCAAAATGAAGATGAGTCATTAAAATCGTATCAATATCCTCTGGCTTCAACCCTTTTTCAGCTAAAGACTCCTCCACAGCCGACTCTTCTAATAGGCCAAAATTTCTCTTTTGTTTATCTGTAAATTTATCTTTTCCTAAACCCGATTCAATCAAGATTTTACGATGATCGATCTCAAGAAGAATTACATCCGAGCGTAATTCAATTTGGTTTTTGTCATTCACTGGGTACATTTTTGACCACAGTGGCTTGGGAACAACACCAAACATCGCACCACCGTCAAGATGTGTCACACCACCATTTAACCAAGTCAATGTCGCTCTTCCTACAGTTAACTGTTCCATCTTTGGATTCACTCCCTATTTATGATTACTAATGATACAACGATAAATTGGTTGACCTTTATTCGTAAATTTCTCTTCATACTCTGTCATCACATTTGTAGGGTCTTCTGTTGCATGCAAATCCAAGGTGACTTCTTCTAACCTTAAGCCAAACTGTGAGAAACTGACAAGCGAATATTCAAAAAGATGCTGATTATCAGTTTTCATAACAATCTTCCCGTCCGGCTTTAAAATCCGTTGATACTGTGACAGAAATGATTGATGCGTCAACCGTCTTTTTTCATGGCGGTTCTTCGGCCATGGATCTGAAAAATTGAGATAAATTGTTTCTAATTCATTTTCTTCAAAAATATCACTTAGATGATCGGCATTTTCATGAAGGAGTCGAACATTTTCAACATCAGCTTCTTTAACCCGATCAATGGCTGACACGACGACATTCTTCTGAACTTCCATTCCGATAAAATTAATATCTGGGTTTTTAGCTCCCATACCTTGAATAAATCCACCACGTCCACTTCCAATTTCTAAGTGAACAGGTCGATTCGTATGTGAAAACACTCGTTTCCATTTTCCTTTATTTTGAGAAGGATCGAGGACTACGATACCATCATGTTGCTTAATATAATCTTCTGCCCAGGGCTTATTTCGAACTCTCATCTCTTTCACCTCAACTGCTATCTTATCATTATGCTTTTGAAAGAGAAAGATAATTTGGTAGATTTAGTTAGGTTTTGACTGCGGATGGATTGCTGCTGACTGCTGATAAGCGCTACCTAACTGAAGATAAATGCTGGCTGACTGCCGATAAGCGCTAGCCAACTGTTCATATAACCTCCATCAACAAAAAATGTCTACGAGCTCAATAGACTCATAGACATTTTTAATATTTTCGATAGATAAATTGCTGTTCCTGTAAAAATTGCATCCACTGATTAACTTTTTCTGTTTCTTTTCGATCAATATGCCAAAGGATATATGAAATTGTTTGGGCAACTAAGTACCAGTTCATGCGTGCTAGCAAGTCATTGGTTTCTTCCAAGCCATATAGCTGTAGCCATTCATTCCACTGATTTCTCGGAACATACACCCTCAAAAACATACTCAAGTCGAGTGCTGGGTCAGCGATGATTGCTTGGTCCCAATCAATTAAGTAAAGGTGGTCGTCTTCTCCTTTAAGCCAATTTTCATGGAACATATCTGAATGACAAACAACTTTCTTTTCAGTGTCAATTTCGTGAGCGTAACGTGATAAGTATCTCGTTGCTTGAGAGATTGATTCATTTTCCACCATGCCATGCTTTTTGCACTTATTCATTAACTGTATTAAGTATGCTGATGGACTTACCGGTTTTTTCCCCATTCGCATAAATAAATCTAGTATTTCACTCGAATGGTGAATCTTACTCAATAAACCAACAACCTCTTCATTTTGCATTTCCGGACGAGTGAGCTCGCGACCTTCCATCCACTTTTGTGCTGTTATCACATCACCGTTTGACAATCTTTTTGTCCACATGAGTTTTGGCACAATACCTTCTGCGGATAAAATTGCGATAAACGGATTTGAATTTCGCTTCAAAAACAGCTTATTATTCTCTTTTTCGGCAATAAAGGCCTCGCCTGATGTTCCTCCAGCGGGAGAAATCAACCAGTCAGAACCGAGAATTTGTTCCATCATTTCACCACTTTTCGTCCTTCAATCTATTTATCTAGTAAAAATTGAAAAAGTCCAGGGACACGGATAATCCCCCGACCTAAAGATTACGTCATAAGTTGTCGATTTATTTTTATCTGCCTAATTAGATTAACGCATTATCGACAAACATTTCAAGGGATAATTAAAACTTTATTTTCTTTTTATCATTCTTGAACGATCCTCTTTTTCGATTAAACACCGATAGCAGCGCCCTGTAACGCCATCTGCTTGATAGGATAATTCTTTTCTCGAATTAATTTCAATCCGTGAACCGGTCAGTTCTTCTACTTCTTTAAACGTTGTATGTTTTCCGACAAAGATCGATAGAAATAAGAACAATAATTTGATTTTAGAAATATTATGTACAACCGTTATAGAGAAATGGTGTTGATTGTTCTTTGCTTTTGGAGCAATTTTCATGCCTCCACCGAAGTAAGGATGGTTACTCAAAGTGATCAACCAAACATTTTCGAATCGGTAGGTCTTCTTATCAATTATTGCTTCAAACGTCTTTGGTTGAAAGGAAATTAATGTTGCTAAAATACCAATGATATAAATTAAAAATGATAAGTGCAGCTTATTTAATAACCGTTTATAACGTGATGCATTCACTCGTTCAGTAATTTCCGCATCAAACCCAAAGCCTATTGTAGAAGCAAAAAGTTTTAATCTATTCTTCGCCGCTAAATCTGTTCGATAAGTACCAAACCAATAAGGTTTTCCTTTCATCCTAGAAAACAATGCGTTGAGTTGGCGTTTAGGGTTCAACGGTGTTTCCAATCCTCTGGCAAGGTCGTTACCAGAGCCAACTGGGACAAAAGCTAAAGGGATAGTCGGATAATCCTTTAGCCCGTTTAACACCTCATAAAACGTTCCATCCCCTCCTACGACAATTATTTGTTTCATTCGTTCATGATGCATCGCCGCGATTTGCTCAGCTAATGAAGTTGCATGACCTTCATATTTTGTATGGAAGGTTTTACAACTTTTTTTCAACTGCGGATGCTCTGTTAAGAATTCTTCAACAATCTTTTGCCCTTTTCCTTTGCCAGCCGTCGGATTAATTATAAATACATGCATTGATCAGTCTCCCGGTTGCTGCATAAAATCATTATCCGCCTCGTCCCACTCTGGCCGGTTGAATGACGTCGTTTGTGTGTGGGAAAGCAATGCTTCTGCAACTTTTAATTGTTGGTATTTTAATGGCGTTCTTCCAGAGCGATGTTTAGTAAACCATTGATCATAGACATGCTTATCAATGAAATCTGTGTTTAGATGAGCTTGAATGGAATGGATAGAAGCATTCTTGGCGATCAATGTTTTTTTGACTGGAAATTGGATGTCATGATAGTCTAATAGACTTTTGACCGTCTTTTCAATCCGATTTAATTGAAGCATCGGATTTAGGATCGTTTGCTCCATCTTTTCCGTTTTCTTCAACCATCTTCGTTCATCTATTGGTTCATAAATGACAGAAGAATCTTCTGAATCTAAAAAGGAAATACATACTATTTCTAGCGGAGTTATTAACAAAATGCCGCCTTCAATCAAAGCTTTTTTAATCAAAAACAACGGTTGGTACATTAACAAGTAACTATCTGGGAATCGTTGTAAAAAGTATTTTAGTTGTTCATTTTTTCGAAGCGAAGCGTCAGGATAAGAAATTTCTTTTATTGTTCCTGATGCCCACCGTAATTGGAAATCCATTAATTGATCCAAAAACCATTGCTTCAACGCTTCTTCTGTCTCAGGCAACTCAACAGTTGGTTCCTGCTCTTCTGTCTCTTCTTTTTGAGACAACAATTTTCGAAAAAAGGGTTTATTCTCAGAAGTTTCCACTTCATCAACAACCAACTGTTCTGCTAATTGTTCCTGCCACTGTTCTTTCAAACGATTGTATCGATCATTTTTCAATCGAATAAATTGGCCAGGGTAATGAAACATATCTGTCTCATACCGTGATATATGATCTTGAAGTTTAATTAATTGCCCCATCTTCTTCATCCCATGTTTTATTTACTATGTTCAAATCTGGATAAACAGCCACCGGTTCATAGCTTTTGTTGTTTTGTCCTCGTTTGACGGTATACAAAATCAATTGATTTACTGGAAAATCAATCGACTTCTCCATATCAAGCTTTTCGGTTAAACGATCAGCTGAAAAGTATTTCTTATCCTTGAGCCACTTTTTAGCGAGTGTAATATGTGGCCGGTACGGACGACGCTCGACATCAAACCCAATCGACACCATCTCTTGCTCAACGACTTTCTGTAACGCGAGCAGCGATTCAGTGTGCGCTATATCAGCATACATGACACGTGGTTGGTCTTCTTTTCCGAAAAAATTCACTCCGGTAATATGTAACATAAGGTCATGAGGGATCGATATATTCGCCAAACGCTCTTTTACTTGCCACAACTGTTCGTCACTGACACTCCCTAAAAACTTGAGCGTAATATGAAAATCCTCTGGGTTTAACCATTTCCGGTAGTTCACATACGGTGAAAGGATCTCCTGCCATTTTTCTAACTGTTCTTCTACAAGCGCTGATACAGGAAATCCAATAAAATAATGGGGGTCTTCTGGCAACATTCGTCACTCTCTTTCCATTTTTATTAGAATATTAAGATTATTTTACTACAAACTCCGACAAAAATCATCTTTATTTTAACTTCTCAGTAAATCTAATTCTTCTTCAGATAACTCACGGTAGGCACCCGGTGTTAACGATGTATCAAGCTCCAACCCTTTCATTGACCTACGATGAAGGTGAAGCACTTTTTTGCCTACTGCAAGGAACATTCGCTTAATTTGATGAAATTTACCTTCAATTACAGAAACCTCAATATAAGAACGCTCATCAAAGGAACGAATGATCGAAAGCTTTGCCGGTTTCGTCACATAACCATCATCGAGAGTTACGCCTTGTTCAAATGCCTTTACGTCTTCTTCCGTCACTTTACCGAGAATATCAGCCTCATATACTTTTTCAGCCTGATAATTCGGTGAAGTCAGTTGATGGGCTAATTGCCCGTCATTCGTTAACAGCAATAAACCCGTCGTATTTTTATCTAACCGACCGACTGGAAATAAATGATAAGGTTTAAACTCATCACCAATCAAATCGGTCACACATTTTTCTTTCACATCCTCTGTTGCTGAAATCACACCTGCTGGCTTATTCAACATTAAATAAACATATTTTTGATAGTGTACCGCCTTACCACCAACGACTAAATCAGCTGTATACGGATTGACATGGGTCGCAAGGTCTTTGACAGGCTTACCATCCAGTAAAACCTGGCCCTTTTTGGCTAACTTTTTTACATCTTTTCGAGATCCAAAACCTTGATTCGCCAGTAACTTATCCAAACGCATCATACATTCTCCTAAATGAAAAATTTCGAGAAACGCTTAACTTTCGTACCTAGCAAACGTTCAAGCAACGTTGTTTTATAAGCCATCCAGAAGTAGGCGTACATACCAATGACGACGGATACAAGAAGCTGAGTGACATGCTTCAATTTTGTAGCTTCTGGACCAAACACAAATCCAATCGTGTAATTTACAAGGAATACGATTAACGCCATGATGGCACTTAAGATGACGATGAGCAAAATTTTCTTAAACATTTTTTTATGATTAAACTGGGTAACTCGTTGGATTTTCCATAAGTTCAAACTACTAGCTGCAAGTGCCGCCAATATGGTCGCAAACACTGCACCTTCTGGGCCGAGCCAAATGATCATCGGTACGTTGGCACTCCCCTTAATTACCAATCCAGTTAACAAACTAACAACAGTAAAGTTTTGACGATTAATCCCTTGTAAAATAGACGCTGTTACTGTAAATAAACCGAAAAATAATGCTGCCGGTGCATAATAGGCCAACAGCGGTGCAGCAAAATCTTGAGCCGCTTCTGGTGAATAAAATGTTCCATATAACGGCTCCGCCAATACCATAATGCCGACAACTGCCGGAAAAATGAATAAAAAGACAGTCAAAACCGTTTGCTGTAAATATTTGTGGTACGTATTGGCATCATTTTGCGTAAATGCTTGTGTTACCGCAGGCAAGGATGCCAAAGCAAGACCGGTTGCAATGGTAATCGGTATAACAACTATTTTGTGTCCATAAAGAGAGATTACTGACAAAAATTGTTCAGATACATCGCCTAGGCCTGCTACTGCCATCGCTCGGTTAAACGTAAGCGTGTCAATTAATTGATAAAGTGGGATTGCGACACCCACTAATACGAAAGGACCAGCATAGGATAATAACTCAAGAACCATTTTCTTTTTCGAAATCGACGGTTCAATTGGAGTATTTTCCAGCTCTCGATCAATCAGCGGTTTTCGTTTTCGATAAAACCATAGAAGTACAATACTCGAAGCAATCGCACCGATTAAAGCAGAGAAGGTCGCCATCCCAACAGCTGTTGTCAGTGAACCATTCATAACTTTAATTACAATATATGTGGCACCTAAAAGGAAAATGATTCGTGCAATTTGCTCTACGACGACGGACACCGCTGTCGGCCCCATCGAGTTATGGCCTTGAAAATATCCACGGGTTATACTCATGGCAGGAATGACCAACAAAGCAAAACTGACCATTTGAATGACAAAAGCAACATCATCCTGTGAATTCGCAAATTCCTCATTTGGTATAATGATTCCCGCTAACCAATCTGCACTTAAAAACATGAGCGCAAACGCAAAAAAACCAGTCCCAATCATTATGGTGAGACCTGTTCGATACATCGCTTCTTTCGTTGCATAATCGCCAAGCGCATGATACTTCGATACAAACTTCGACATTGCAAGGGGAATCCCCATCGTCGATATACTGATAAAAATCATGTATGGTATGTATCCGTAATTAAATAATGTCCCGCCAACATCACCGACGAGCATGTAAAAAGGGATCACGTATATGACTCCCAGGATTTTCGACAAAAAATTGGCACTCGTTAACATCATGGTGCCCCGTAATATATTTGGTTTCGACATAATTTCACCTACAAATTATTGTTCATTGTAACAGTTTTATTTTATCATACTATTTAAGATAACATTACAAAAAGAAAGGCTTGAACCAATTTGACATATGATGTCGTCGTCATTGGCGGTGGACCATCTGGGTTGATGGCAGCCCATACTGCTGCGAAAAATGGCGCAAATACCCTAATTATTGAAAAAGGAAGCAAACTCGGAAGAAAGCTGGCCATCAGTGGCGGCGGTCGCTGTAACGTGACGAATGTGCTTCCTGATAAAGAACTCATCGACCATATTCCCGGAAATGGACTTTTTTTATATAGTGCGTTTTCAATTTTCGACAATCAAGCAATCATCGACTTTTTTGAAAACCTTGGCGTCGCATTGAAAGAAGAAGATAAAGGACGCATGTTTCCCGTCAGTGATTCCGCCCAAACAGTCGTGCAAACGTTGTTGCGTGAATTGGATCGTCATCATGTAGAGAAACGATTGAACACACGCGTCGAAGCGATTCATTATGGAAATGAGCTCCACGAGATTATTTTACCAGGAAAAGAAAAAGTAGCAACGAAATCTGTCATTATTGCGGCCGGCGGAAAATCTGTTCCGAAAACCGGAAGTGAAGGCGATGGCTATGCATGGGCCAAAACAGCCGGACATACGATTACCGAATTGTATCCGACAGAAGTTCCTATGACTTCTAAGGAACCATTTATCCGCAATCGTACTTTACAGGGTATTTCCTTGAGAGATGTCGCAATCACTGCCTTAAAGCCAAATGGAAAACCAATTAAAACACATCGTTGGGACCTTCTTTTTACCCATCAAGGCATCTCTGGACCAGCAGCTTTACGATTAAGTCAATTCGTCGTTAAAGCTTTGAAAAAATTTGAGGTCGATGAATTGATTGTTGAGATTGATAGTTTCCCTGATGAACATGAAAACCAACTCCTTGATCGACTAACAAAAATGGCAAAAGAATCACCGAACAAAGCTGTTAAATCTGTTTGGAAACCGTTATTACCAGAACGATTTTTATTATTTATTTTAGACCGGATCGCTTTGAATCCGGATACGACCTATCACCATCTGGAAAAGAAAAAAGTTATGGAGTTAGCGCAAGAACTCAAGCATTTTCAGATAAAAGTGAACGGGACACTTTCCATCGAAAAAGCATTCATTACCGGTGGCGGCGTTTCGTTAAAAGAAATTGTTCCGAATCAAATGGCTTCGAAATTTATGGACGGGCTCTATTTTTGTGGAGAGATTTTAGATATTCACGGCTACACAGGTGGATTTAATATAACCGCAGCCTTTTCAACCGGCCATGTTGCTGGGATGAATGCTGCGGAACATGCGCTAAGTCGTTGATACACGATCTCGACGATCGAATGGACTGTTGGATAGTTGAAAAGTGTTTCGAGACGAGCTCTCAACGACCGAATGGACTACCGGATACGTGAAAAGTGCATCGAGACGGATTCTCGACGACCGAATGGACTACCGGATACATGAAAAGTGCATCGAGACGGCTTCTCGACGACCGAATGGACTACCGGATACGTGAAAAGTGCAATGAGACGGCTTCTCGACGACCGAATGGACTACCGGATACGTGAAAAGTGCATCGAGACGAGTTCTCAACGACCAAATCCGCTGCCGGATACATGAAAAGTGCGTCGAGACGCACTTTCTGCAATCACAAATCGAGTAGGAGGAGGTAGTTAACCTCCGACCTCTCACACCACCGTACGTACGGTTCCGTATACGGCGGTTCAATTTTATATTAGGCATGTAATTTCATATAGTGTTGTACACCGGAGAATAGCCCAAACCCGGCTAATCTTTTATCTGTCATAGTAGAAGTAAGAATCCACGAATAAGCGATGCGGACTGCACCCTTACTCGTATAGCTATTCATGTAGGCATTATATTTGCTCATACCCAGTTTAATCAGATTCTTTCTTCGGTTCTTTGGTGTTTTCCATTTCGTCCAAATACACATTCTTAGACGCATTCTTGTGTGGGAGTCGATTCGTTTAAGAACATTCTTCATGTAACCTATCTTAAAATAATTAACCCACCCTCTTATGAGCTGGTTAATTCGTTCGACTTGATACTTCGTATCAACACTCCA
>NZ_JAGSIE010000015.1 GCF_018138385.1 Allobacillus saliphilus | reverse complement strand
CTTGAGGTTTATTTAGTATACCAAATTTTAGTTTATAAGCCTTTACTAAATTTAGACTTGACTAATCGTAGGAAAGAAGGCTGGGACAAAATCTTTAAAGTTGATTCAGATACAAACATTCTAATTTAGTGTGCCGGAAATACCCGCTTCGGAAATATATTGCGCTTTTACCCACAGGGCATAAGGCGACATCTGCGATAAATCGCAGTGTCTTCTATATCGCGGGCAGCTGGTGAGCCTCCTCGTGCTACGCACTGCGGGGTCTCGCCTAGGCTTTTGCTCCCGACGCCCAGGACGGGCTAGTGTCAACGTTGGCCACAGGACGTGGCCGCATTTAGTTGACCGCAGAAGTCTCCGTATATTTCCTACGCTAAGTTAGATTGATATTCGTGTTTCTGAGTTTATAACTTTGATTTGTCCCAGCCTCTTTACATATAATGACGTTGTTTATTCTTCCATTTCTTTTAACTGCTTTTTCTTTTCAGCTAATTCTATTTCTATTTTTTCAAGTACTTTTTCAATAGGAGTAATACTCCCTCCAACAGACTCCATCTTATCAAGATCACTTTGAATTCGGATATAATCCGATTTCAGATGAGCGATTTCTGATTCAAGTTCTGATTTTTTCATCTTACTCACTCCCATTCTCCCTCTCATTGTATAAGAGGTAGCTTAATTTCTCAACTCGATTATAGGTTAGCTTTTTCAGAAAAGAGGGTATTATTGATGATGTAAGGATGCAACTCTCAGAAAGGAGTGGAAAACATGATTGATGATTATCGTAATTCCGTTGAGTATGGACCGACGAACCCTGATCAATTAAACACTTGCACGAACTGCGGGAATATTTTACAAAAGCCGCTCGAAATACAAAATAAACTTTGCACGAAATGTCAAAAAGAGTTGAATAGAGACTAGGTTTTGGAACGAATAACTACCGGAATATGACAGCATCTTCTGTTCACCTTCCGAATATCTTCATATAAAAAAACTGCTTCATCGCCCACCACCTTACTGGTGGGACATTGAAGCAGTCCGTATGATTAATTATTAAAGATAAAAGAACGTAATGGTAGTTCTGTTTGCTTTTCTTTTCCGTGATCCATATATGTGATTAATAACTTTTTTAAATCGTATTGGTAGCTTTGATCTTTTAATGATGTCTCAAAAACAAGTGTGAACCTGTCAGAATCCATTTGATAATCTTGAACAGACTGATAAGATTCTTTCAATAGTTTATTTTCATAAGTGTCTCGGTAATGGACGTTCGTTTTGCCAGTATCATCTATGTAGAGGTTAATTTGAATGGATCTATTCGACTGATCAAACTCTTCTCCATCTTTGTTGATTAACTGAATATCTTTGATGAGTGGAAGAGAATCTCCTCCGTCCCATTTAATCTCTTTTCCGATATACACTTCTTCGTAATTATTAAAGAGTTCTTTATTTGCACCTGTATGACTGATACTCCGGAACACTGAGTCATCGCTATTTGCTTCCACAACGAAATAACTCGCTAGTCCACCAATAACTACAATGATCGTTACAACCAACCACCAACTAAATACTCTCATTTATTCACCTCGGTGTGACGCAATCCTTTTCTTTCTCTTTATCTTTACCTGAAAACTATTATACTATACATCCTCTTTCTAAAGAAAGGGTTTTTTCGCTTTATTGTGTTAAATGATTAACTTACAAATGTTATTACAATCAATATCTAGTAGTCTTCTCAATCTTATATGATCTCTTCACTGTTCAGGCTATCGAATGTTGGTCAGCTATTTATTAAACAGCGACTCATCGCTTCAATATCATTTGAAAAGATTCGATCTTTTGTAATGCTTGGAACAATTTTACGTGATTGCTCATAGAAAGCTTTCGTTTTGCTTGCCATTCGTTCAACTCCTCGGTATTCTACAGCCTGCATTGCACAAATCAACTCAATTGCCAGCACCTTGCTTGTGTTCCTAACGACTTGATAAGCATGTCTCGCACCGATGGTTCCCATGCTGACATGGTCTTCTTGATTCGCTGATGAAGGAATGGAATCAACACTTGCTGGATGAGCCAATGTTTTGTTTTCTGAAACAAGCGAAGCAGCCGTGTATTGTAAAATCATAGCTCCCGATTCTAAGCCTGGCTTAGCGCTCAAAAATGCAGGCAAATCATTCAGCTGTGGGTTGACCAAACGTTCAACACGTCGTTCAGACATGTTCGCCATTTCTGAGACACCAATTTTCAGTAAATCCATTGCAATCGCTACAGGCTGGCCGTGGAAGTTACCACCGGATAAAATTTTACCTTCTTCTGCAAATATTAATGGATTATCAGTAGCCGCATTGATCTCAATCGTCAATTTTTCTTTCACATAATTCAGCGTTTGCCAAGATGCACCGAATACTTGTGGAATACATCGTAATGAATAAGCATCTTGTACGCGTTTTTCTCCTTGAGCTGTCGTAAGTTGGCTATCCTTAAGTAGCTCTCGAATTTGTTTCGCCACTTCAATCTGCTCTGGATAACCACGCGCATGGTGAATCAGTTCATCGAATGCATCCCGAATGCCTTCCAATCCTTCAACCGTCATGGCGGCGATTTTGAATGCTTGTTGCATCAGCTGCTCAGCTCCAAGATACGCGATACAACCGGCAGCTGTAATTGCCTGCGTACCGTTAATCAACGCGAGTCCTTCCTTCGCTTTTAATGTCAGTGGTTTCAAATTTTCTTCCAATAATGCCTGAATTGCTGGTAGTCTTGTTCCTTTATAATAAACCTCTCCTTCACCCATTAAGACAAGCGCTAAATGAGCTAATGGTGCTAGGTCACCACTTGCTCCCAATGAACCTTGCTGTGGAATAACCGGATGGATTTGATGATTTAATAAATCAACTAAGCGTTCTATAATCACTGGTCGAACACCTGAATTTCCTTTCATTAACGCATTGGCACGGAGCAAAACCATTGCTCGACTAATCTCTTCAGAAAAAGGCTCACCTACGCCACAAGCGTGGGAATGGATTAAATTCAACTGAAGTTCTTCTAAATCTTCTTGGTCGATTGTTACATTTGCTAAATGACCAAAACCTGTATTAATTCCATACATCGTTTGCTCTGTTGATAATACTTCTTCTACAAACTTCCGGCTTTGCTTAACCTTCTTCAGTTGATCAGTCTTCAACGAAACGGTTTCATTTTCATAAACAACTCGCTGAACATCAGCAATTGTCAGTTCGTTACCACTTATTTGCATAATCATTACCCCCCATAGTTAAATTCGATTTTTTCCTAAAAAAAGCAAAAAGGGGCTTATATCCAAGAATTCATCTTGAATACAAGCCCCCTAGTTACTTATGACTCGACTGGGCAAATTCTAAATATGATTAATTCCAAGGCCGACGGTTTCATGTTCTAATCCTTTGATCGGTGCCCCAATCGTCCCATAGAGCGCAACGGCAAGCCATTCGCCTTCCGCTTTATTTTTGTATGGCTTCCCTCTTACAACGGCGAAACGCAAACCGACAGTTCGCATAATTTCTCCTAATTGTGACTGACCCCGGGTAACACCTTGTATGGCTTCTAAAATAGCGTGATATAACGCGTGTGTTTCCCGATACAAATCTTCTTCAATTAATTGATTCCGTTTGGATGCCGTCTCGATCGCTGAAACAACTTTTTTTAGATCCATCGCACCTGTCTTTCCGATACAAAAATGATAATCAGTAGTTGAATGCTTTGTTTTCGCGGCATCTGTCTCATCACTAAAATCTAATACGAGCCGCAATGCAAATTTCCCGATTCCTACTTGGTTGTCTCTCTCCATTATTGGCCTCACTTAAAACGTTATTATCTGAATTGTATGTTACTTTATATTTACTGTCAATTTTGGATTCCTAGAAACTTTATGAAGATCGACCATTTAATCAACATCTTATTCGAGCTTATTAACGGTTATTCCTTGTGATGTAAGAAGACCCAATGAATGTTCATCACATCATTGGGTCTTCTATATTTTGAATTATCGTTTGTTTTTGTTATTCGGTGAATCCCACGGAAAATCAGTTCCAAATTTCTCCGCAAGGATTTTTGAATCATCACGACGCTTTTTACGGTAATTCATCCGCTCTTCTGCGCCATCATACAGCCATTTTTCTTCTTCGGTTTCTGGATAAACAGGTGGTACTTCCACCGGCCTGCCATCTGCATCCACCGCAACCATAGTCATAAAAGCTGTTGCACAAACTTGTCGTTCTCCGGTCAACAAGTTTTCAGTAATGGCTTTAACGAAAACTTCCATGGATGACCGATGTGTCCAAGTGACGAAAGCTTCTAAACAAATGGTATGGCCTGCTTTGACTGGATGCAAAAAGTCTACGGAGTCTGTGGAAGCTGTAACTACTGGCTTCCGAGCATGTCGTGTTGAAGCGATTGCTCCCACGTCGTCTAGATATTCCATCAACTTTCCACCAAACAATGTTCCATGCATATTGGTATCAGGTGGCAAAACATGTGAGTTTCTCACGGTTAATGAATGAGAACATGGTTTTGCTTCTAAGTGATCACTCAAATATAACACCTTCCATCTTTTAAGCTACTGTACACTTTATTGTAGCATTTAAAGATGAATTCTACACATGTGGATAATTGTCATCTTCTTCAAACGAATATTCTTTTTTCCCTTTAATGCCTTGTTCAACTGCTAACTCTTTGGCAACTTTCACGGAATCCCATACAGGCGGCAACATAAGAAACGATACAGGTACCGCTGAAGCAACGATGAAGTTTTGGAACATACCAACGTTACTTTGACCCATTGCCAATAAAGCAACAGCTGTCGCACCAAAGATCAATGCCCAGAATACACGGACAGACGTTTTCGGATTATCATTTCCTGTAACAGATACAGCAGAGGCATAAGCCATTGAATCCGTTGTCGTTGCTACGAAAATAATTGTGATAATCAAGAAACTGAAAGCAAGAATCGATGTAAATGGCATTTGTTCAAGAATCGCCATTACTGCCGCTTCTTGGCCGGAATTATTCAACGGTTCTGAAATGATTCCAGGATTTTTCGTTTCAAAGAAAATTCCTGTTCCGCCTAGAACGGTAAACCAGATATTACTGACGATTGGTGCAAGAATACCTACGGCTAAAATTAATTCACGGATTGTTCTACCTCTTGAAATCCGCGTAATAAAGATCGCCATCATTGGAGCGTATCCGATAAACCAACCCCAGAAGAAGACTGTCCAACCTGCTAACCATGCAGGGTCTCCACGCGTTAAACTCATCATGAGATAGTTAGAGATTTGAAAAGCTTCAGCTGATACAAACGCGTCAACAATAAACATTGTTGGTCCAATGATTAAAATAACAATCATAAGAAGCACAGCAAAACCAACGTTGAAACGACTTAAAATCTGAATCCCTTTATCAACACCTGTAATTGCCGATACTGTAGAAATGGCAATAAGTATGACGATAAATGTAATTTGTGTCGCTAATGTATTCGGTAAACCGAAAATTTGTTCAGCAGCATAGGATGCTTGTAATCCTAAAAAGCCAATTGCACCTACTGTACCAGCTGCAACTGCAACCGCTGAAGTGACATCTGCCAAGATTCCAACAACATGATTTCTTTTAAATAACTTATCACCAAAAATAGGATATAAAATCGTACGTGGTTTTAACGGCATACCTTTATGGTAGTGAGCGTACATCAATACAATTGTTGCCGTTGTTCCTAAAATTGCCCAAGCATTGAAGCCCCAGTGCAGGAACGATTGGGAAAGACCGATAATCGCTTTATCCCATTCTGTTAATTCCCCATCTGCGAACAATGGAGGCGTGTTGAGAAAATGAGCCATTGGTTCCCCGGCTGCCCAAAACACACCGCCTGCAGCTAGTAATGTCGTTAAGATCATTGCAACCCAGCGGAAATTACTGTAGAGAGGACTGTCTACAAGTCCCAACTTTACTCTTCCGTACCTGGAAAACATCAAAATCAGCCCGACAATAAACGTTGCAAATACGAGGAGCTGCCAATATAAACCAAAATACTTGGCTGAAAAATCAAATGAATTATTCACCCAAGAGCTCATGTTATCTGGTATAAAGAATGCCAGAATAACGAATAATAGTAGGAATCCTCCACTTATAATAAAGGAACCCCACTGAACACCCGTGCCTAGGTATTCATCCGTATAATACTTCTTCTTTGTAAACTGCGTTTTTTTCTCTTTAGCCATTCCGTAAAAACCCTCTCACTTTTTTGTTAACTAAAAATATGTTCTATTAGCTACCCAATAGTAAATTGTAGATAATTTGTGAACAATCGTCAAAGAACGTGTTATATATTATGCTTGAATAATAACGAGCAATTTAACGTATTTTTTGACTCAGCTATCTAATTTTAGATAATTCCTCACTATGTAATTGTATTCCCCACTAATGTTAAATTTATGCTACTAATTTTAATGGTTCTAAGTTGAATAGTAGAGCTTGAAATCAAAAGACCCAATGATTCGTTACTAAATCATCGGGCCTTTTTTTATATCGAATGATCTTTTGTTTTTGTTATTCGGTGAATCCTACGGAAAATCAATTCCGAATCTTTTCGCAAGAACTCTTGATTCATCGCATCATTTTTTGCGGTAATCCATTCTCTCTTCCGCGCACCTTCCATCTTATTAGCTACGATAAATAGTATTGTAGCATTCATTCGATGAAATCTAGACATGTGGATAATTGTCATCTTCTTCAAACGAATATTCTTTTTTCCGTTTAATTCCTTGTTCAACTGCCAACTCTTTCGCAATTTTTACTGAATCCCATACTGGTGGAAGCATGAGAATTGATACCGGTACCGCTGAAGCAACGATGAAGTTTTGGAACATACCTACATTACTCTCACCCATTGCCAATAAAGCGATTGCTATCGCTCCAAAAATCAAGGCCCAAAATACTCGGACAGATGTTTTTGGATTATCATTTCCTGTAACAGAGACAGCAGAGGCATAAGCCATTGAGTCTGTTGTAGTTGCGACGAAGATAATCGTGATAATCAAGAAACTAAATGCCATAATCGACGTAAATGGCAACTGTTCAAGTATCGCCATCACTGCAGCTTCTTGGCCGGAGTTATTCAATGGTTCTGAAATAATACCAGGCTTTTCTATTTCAAAGAAAATTCCTGTCCCACCTAAAACGGTGAACCAAATATTACTGACGACCGGTGCTAAAATACCAGCAGCTAAAATCAACTCACGGATTGTTCTACCTCTCGAAATACGTGTAATAAAGATGGCCATCATTGGAGCGTATCCGATAAACCAACCCCAGAAGAAGACTGTCCAACCTGCTAACCATGCAGGGTCTCCACGCGTTAAACTCATCATGAGATAGTTAGAGATTTGAAAAGCTTCAGCTGATACAAACGCGTCAACAATAAACATTGTTGGTCCAATGATTAAAATAACGATCATAAGAAGTACCGCAAAACCAACGTTGAAACGACTTAAAATCTGAATTCCTTTATCAACACCTGTGATTGCCGATACTGTAGCAATGGCAATAAGTATGACGATAAATGTAATTTGTGTTGCTAATGTATTCGGTAATCCGAAAATTTGCTCAGCGGCATAGGATGCTTGTAATCCTAAAAAGCCAATTGCACCTACCGTACCCGCTGCAACTGCAATTGCTGAAGTGACATCTGCCAAGATTCCAACAACATGATTTCTTTTAAATAACTTATCACCAAAAATAGGATATAAAATCGTACGTGGTTTTAACGGCATACCTTTATGGTAGTGAGCGTACATCAATACAATTGTTGCCGTCGTACCTAAAATTGCCCAAGCACTAAAGCCCCAGTGCAAGAACGATTGGGAGAGAGCGATAACCGCCTTATCCCATTCTGTTAATTCTCCATCAACGAATAGTGGAGGTGTATCAAGAAAGTGTGACATTGGTTCCCCAGCTGCCCAAAACACACCACCCGAAGCTAGTAATGTCGTTAAAATCATTGCGACCCAACGGAAATTACTGTATTGAGGACTGTCTACAAGTCCTAACTTTACTCTTCCATACCGTGAAAACATTAAAATCAATCCGACAATAAATGTTGCTAGGAGGAGAATTTGCCAATATAAACCAAAATATTTAGCGGAAAAATCAAATGAATTATTCACCCATGCACTCATATTATCTGGCAAAAAGAATGCCAAAATAACAAATAATAATAGAAACCCGCCACTTATAATAAAGGATCCCCATTGAACTCCTGTCCCCAGATATTCATCTGAATAATACTTCTTTTTCGTAAACTGCTTCTTTTTCTCATTTGCCATTAGGAAAAAAATCCTCTCAATTTTTTTGAAAAGCCAATCTACTGAATTATTAGCTATCCAATCTTAAATTGTAGATAATCTGTGAACACTAGTCAAAAATGATATTATATATTTTATAGGATTAATTGGGAGCTATTTTGAGTATTTTTCGCCTAAGCTATATAATCTCAGATAATTCCTCTTAATCCAATGTATTCCCCGCTAATATATAGTTTATTCCTAAGAATTTTCAAAAAATTAATTAATTTAAACGTTGGCTTTCTTTGTTCTGTCGCAATCTTTTGGTCTAAACAGCTTTTTTGTTTGTAGTTGAGTCTCATTATTTCCGACAAGGCTTTGATGTATGCTTTATTACTCATTCGGAGCTATCGAGCACTAAAAAACACTTTACAACTTGATTCCATTCTACTTGTAATGTCTGATACAATTTCAATAGGGGTTTAGAAACAAGGCTGGACTACAAAAAAATACCTCTAAGGAATATTAGTATTAATAGGAGTGGAAAAATGAAATTACTTCATACATTTTTTGATTTAAAACAAAATGGACATCTTCAAAGTGCGCGAGAAGAGATCACACGTTTAGCGGAAGAACAAGCAAAAAATCCGTCAATCCTTTTCGAAGCTGGTCTTTTACATAAAGATCTTGAAATGATGTCTCAAGCAATTACATACTTTAACCAAGCACTTGAATTGGATTTGTCTGAAGACATACGCAAAAATTCGTTGTTTCATCTCGGAGCGAGTTACCGTGCTGTCGGTTTATATGAGAATGCAAAAGAAGCTTTTGAAATTGGTATGAGTGAGTTTCCTGCTGCGAATGAATTTTATATTTATTTTGCCATGACCTTATATAATATGGATGAATCGGATTTAGCAATGGAAATTGTACTCTCTAAGTTATTGGAAACGACAAAAGACGAAAACATTCTGAAACATAAAGAAGAGTTTTCTTTTTATGCGAGTAGGCTTGATGAACTATTTAATTAAAGTCGATTTCACAAGCGTTACGGTCATAAACTGATTCGCATTGAATACACATATAGAAACATCCCCGAACCACTCACTGAACGGTCCGGGGATATTTTTATTCATTCGTTATTTTTTTCTTAAGGTTCGTCAACATATCTTCAGTGACGTCGTCTAATTTAAATTTCGGTTTAAAATCCCATTCATCTTTTGCAGCTGTGCAATCAATAGAGTTTGGCCAGCTTTCCGCAATCTTCTGTCTTACAGGATCGACTTCATAATCCAGTTCAAAAGTAGGTAAATGTTGTTGAATGGATTGCTTGAAATCTTCTGGTTCGGCACTAAATGCTGTTACATTAAAAGCATTCCGGTGCTGTAAACGCTCAGGATTTGCTTCCATCAATTGAATGATTGCGTCAATCGCATCTTGCATATACATCATATCCATTTGTGTACCTTTACCAATAAATGATGTATATTTATTCTTTTTCAACGCTTCATAATAAATCTCAACCGCGTAGTCCGTCGTGCCGCCACCTGGTTCTGTCACATGCGAAATCAGGCCAGGAAAGCGCACACCACGTGTGTCGACGCCGAAACGATTATAATAGTAATCACATAACAATTCGCCTGCAACTTTATTGACACCATACATTGTCATTGGGCGTTGCATCGTGTCTTGTGGCGTGAAATCTTTTGGTGTATTCGGACCAAAAGCACCGATTGAGCTCGGGGTGAAAAATTGGGCGTCGAGTTCACGTGCTACTTCTAACGCGTTCATTAATCCACCCATGTTCAAGTTCCAAGCAAATTGAGGGTGATTCTCTGCTTTCGCTGATAATAATGCAGCTAAGTGCATAATCGTATCTACATTATATTTCTTTGCGATATCGTGCATGGCCCGCTCATCTGTAACATCTAGTACTTCAAAGGGGCCATTCGTGTCATTTAAGTTTTCAGGCTTTCGAACGTCAGTAGCAATGACATTCGAATGTCCATACGTTTCTCTTAGCTGCGCGGTCAATTCAGAACCGATTTGACCTAGCGCTCCTGTTACTAAAATCCTTTTCATTCAGGAATCCCCCTCTGTTCCTCTCTCTATTCTATTGGATAATTCCCATATCTTTTCCTACTTTTTCATAAATCGAAATAGCTTCATCCAGCATTTCCTTCGTGTGTGCAGCTGTCGGCATATTTCTTACACGACCTGTACCACGTGGAACAGTTGGGAAGACGATGGATTTGGCATAAACCCCTTCTTCGTACAAACGCTTACTGAATTCTTGGGTTGTTTTTTCATCTCCGATAATACAAGGTGTAATTGGTGTTTCACTCTCACCAATATCAAACCCTAGATTTTTCAATCCTTCTTTCAAATAGTTTCCATTTTCCCATAAACGATCGTGAAGCTCTGTTGATTCCATCAATAAGTCAATCGCTTTTGTACACGCCGTTACATCAGCAGGTGACAAGGATGTTGAGAATAGGAATGGACGAGAACGAACTTTTAACCAATCAATTAAGTTTTGTTTACCAGCTACGTAACCACCGACGACGCCGATTGCTTTTGAAAGTGTCCCCATTTGAAAGTCGATTTCATCTTGAAGACCAAAATGTTTCACCGTACCGGCACCTTTACCCATTACACCGGAACCGTGGGCATCATCGACATACGTAATTAGATCAAATTCTTTAGCGATTTCGACGATTCCAGGAAGATCTGCAACGTCTCCATCCATTGAAAATACACCGTCAGTAATAATCATGATTTTGTTATACTGACCTGATTCTTTTGCTTCTTTCGCTTTCTGTCTTAAGTCTTCCATGTCTGAATGATTGAAACGAATAATCTTCGCTTTGGACAGACGACAGCCATCGATGATGGAAGCGTGGTTTAATTCATCAGATAAAATTGCATCATTTTTATCCATTACAGCAGAGATCGCCGCCATATTACAGTTAAAGCCAGAAGTATAAGCGATTGCTGCTTCAGTACCTTTAAATTCAGCAATTTTTTCTTCAAGCTCAACGTGTACGTCTAATGTTCCGTTAATTGTACGAACGGCACCAGCTCCAACACCATGTGATTCAACATGTTGTTTTGCGACTTCTTTTAACCGGTCATCCGTAGCAAGTCCTAAATAGTTATTAGAGGATAGATTGATTAGCTCTTTTCCTTTAATCGTTATTTTTGGACCGTTTGCACCTTCAACCACTTCGATCTCATTATAAAGACCTTGGTCTTTTAATTCCTGTAAATTTTCATTCAAAAATTGATCTAACGTATCACTAGGCATTTCGTTACCTCCTGAATCTTTTTCATTTCCCACTAGTATCATAACATGATTTTTATCCATTGTAACGGAATAGCAAATTTGTATGTAAGCGCTTTATTTGCCTGCTAAATAAAAGCAGAAGACCATTTGGCCTCCTGCTTGTTTTCTTATTAAACTTTCTCAGGTTCCTCGTCCAACATACGCACATTACTTGTTTCACGAGTTGGCTGGTGTTCACCAGACTCGATTAACTCCATGTAATGACAAGCGCCTTGGTGTCCTTCTGCCATATATCCTGCGCTTCTTAGCTCAGGTGTTTCTTCCTTACAACGTTCTGTCGCAAATGGACAGCGCGTATGGAAACGGCAGCCAGTGGGAGGATCGATTGGAGACGGTACATCTCCTTGTAAGAAGATCCGATCTTTATTATGATCTGGATCCGGTACTGGAATAGCGGATAATAAAGCTTTTGTATAAGGGTGTTGAGGGTTTTCAAAGATTGATTTCTTATCTCCTACCTCAACAATTTTTCCTAAGTACATGACAATGACGCGATCGGAAATATGACGTACAACGCCAAGGTCATGCGAAATGAATAAATAGGTTAGATTCATCTCTTTTTGGAACTTTTTCAATAAGTTAAGCACTTGTGCTTGAATAGATACGTCCAATGCTGAAACAGCTTCGTCACAAACGATAAGCTTTGGATCAACAGACAATGCACGGGCAATCCCAATACGTTGACGCTGACCACCTGAAAATTCGTGCGGATAGCGGTCTGCATGGTATGGCTGCAATCCGACTGTTTCCAACAATTCAGCAATTCGATCGCCTCGTTCTTCTTTCGGCACGACGTTTTGAATCGCCATTGCTTCCCTTAATGTTTCACGTACTGTTTGGCGTGGGTTTAAAGAAGCATATGGATCTTGGAAAATGATTTGCATATCTTTACGCATTTTGCGCATTTCTTTTTTATTTAAGTCCAACAAGTTAACACCATCGAATTCAACAGTGCCGTCTGTCGGATTATCCAATCGTAAAATAGCTCGACCTGTCGTTGATTTTCCACAACCGGATTCACCAACGACGCTGACTGTTTCTCCTTCATTTACAGTGAAAGATATGTCATCAACCGCTTTAACATTGTTGACAGTCCGGCCAAAAATGCCACCTTTAATTGGGAAGTACTGTTTTAAATTTTTAACCTTCAGTAGTTCTTTCTGGCTCATATACTTTCACCCCCGGATCGCCGTTCCATTCATCTGTGTAAATCCAACAGCGAATTTGTTCTCCATCTCCGACATCATCAAGAGATGGCAATTTTTCATGGCAAAGGTTTGTTGCAAACGGACAACGCGGTGCAAATCGACAGCCAACTGGCATCTCATCCGGACTAGGTACAGTCCCTTTAATTGGTGTCAATTCTTCTTGGTCTCTGTCACTACGTGGTAGAGACTTCAAAAGACCTACTGTATATGGATGACGTGGATTTTTGAATAATGTTCTAACATCTGCATACTCAACGACTTTACCACAATACATAACCGCTACATAATCACATGTTTCAGCAACTACGCCTAAGTCATGTGTAATCATGACGACAGACATGCCTAACTCATCTTGCAATTCTTTAATCAATTCAAGAATTTGCGCTTGGATTGTCACATCCAAAGCAGTTGTCGGCTCATCTGCAATCAACAAATCTGGTTTACACGCCAAAGCCATCGCAATCATGACACGTTGACGCATTCCACCAGACAGTTCGAATGGATACTGGTCCAATCGCTTCTCAGGTGAAGGAATACCAACAAGCTTCAGCATCTCAATCGCTCGTTTGCTACCTTCTTTTTTCCCTAATCCTTGGTGGATTTTATATGATTCTCGGATCTGCTGTCCGACTGTATATGTTGGGTTTAAAGAGGTCATTGGTTCCTGGAAAATCATTGAGATTTGATTTCCGCGGATTTTACGCATCTCTTTTTCACTTAAATCTAAGAGGTTCTTTCCTCTGAATTTTATCTCTCCACCTTTAATTTTCCCTGGGTGGCTAATCAACTGCAAAATAGACATCGCAGTAATACTTTTACCTGATCCGGATTCTCCTACGATACCTAGGGTTTTTCCTGCTGGTACATCAAAGGTCACTCCATCGACTGCTTTGACTTCTCCACCCTCAGTAAAGAAAGACGTCCGAAGATCTGTTACTTCAAGTATGGATTCGTTTGTACTCAATGATTCCACCTCACTTTCATTTATTAGTCCATATCAATACGCTTGTTCAATAATGTGTATGAAATATCTACGATTAAATTTACAACAACGAAAATAACCGAAATGATTAAAATACAAGCTTGCACGACTGGAAAGTCTCTCGCCATAATCGAGTCGATGACCAATCGGCCTAGACCATTAATACTAAATACCGTTTCTGTAAGTACTGTACCTGCCAACAATGTTCCGAATTGCAAACCAACGACAGTAACAACTGGAATTAATGCGTTCTTCAGTGCGTGTCTGTATATAACGATTTGCTCATGAACTCCCTTTGCTCGCGCTGTTCGAATATAGTCTTGTGAAATAACATCAAGCATACTGGAACGTGTCATTCGGGCAATTACTGCGGCACCCGCTGTTCCCAACGTAATGACCGGCAACACAACCTGCCCGGCCGATCCCCAACCGGTTGGCGGGAACCATCCTAACTGGATAGAGAACCAGTTCATTAACATAAGTCCTAGCCAGAAGTTCGGCATAGACATCCCGAACAGTGCAATAATCATAATCGTTACATCTCGCACGGAATATTGACGAACGGCAGAAACAATACCAGCAATTAATCCAATGAAAATACTTAATATCGTACTATAAATCGCCAGTTCCATCGTTATCCAAAATCTTGGTTTAATTTCCTCAAAAACTGGTGTGTTGTTTCTATAAGAATAGCCAAAATCCAATTGAGCAACATCTGTTACAAAATTTACATATTGAACTGGAAGCGGATCATTTAATCCCATGCTGACTTCGATCCGTTCAATTGTACTTTGAGATGCTGTTTCACCCGCAATAAGCTGAGCCGGATTCCCTGGTGTCAGATGCATCAATAGGAATACAAGCAATGTCACACCAAATAGTACGGGTATTAATTGAAATAAACGACGTATTATATATGTTGTCATTTTTCTTTTCGCACCCCTTTCCTAGTTCTTCAATTTCGGATCGAGAGCATCTCGTAATCCATCACCGAAAATATTAAATGCCAATACAACAATAACGATTGCCATACCCGGGAAGAACGCAATATATCCAGCATCGAAAATGTAATCTCTTCCGTCATTCAGCATAGCGCCCCATTCTGGCATCGGTGGTTGAGCACCCATCCCTAAGAACGAGAGTCCTGCTGCAGTAAGAATTGCTGAAGCAATATATAGCGTCGCGTTAACGATCACCGGAGAAGAAACGTTCGGCAAAATATGTTTAAAAATAATTCGTAAGTCTGATGAACCAAGTGCGCGAATAGCATCAACATACTCAAGCTTTTTTGCCGCCAATGTTGAGCCACGCACAATTCTTGCAAAGCCAGGGATTGCATAGATTGCTACTGCAATCGTAACGTTCACTAAGCTACCACCTAAGATACTTACAATCGCAAGTGCGAGTAAGATTCCTGGGAAAGCTAGTAAAATGTCTATGAGTCGCATGATGAAGTTATCAATGCGCCCGCCATAGTAGCCAGCAACAATTCCTAGCGGCACACCCATGATGGCACCTAAAAAGACAGAGCCGAACCCTACACCTAACGTATATTTCATCCCGTAAACGATTCTAGTGAAGATATCTCTTCCCATATGATCTGTTCCAAACCAATGTTCAGCGGATGGTCGACTAAATTTGTTAATGACGTCTACGTCACTCGGGTCCATTGATAACAGGAATGGACCGACGATTGATACAATTGATAAAAACACAATGGTATAGAAACCAATCAATGCAGCTTTATTCCTTTTTAAGCGTTTATAGAAATCTTTCCATGGAGACGGTTTCTTAACGTTCATCGCTTGCAGTTCAACTTCAGAATGATCAGTATTTTGTTCTATGTTTTGATTTGCCATTCCAGGAGCCCCCCTTTTTTCATTGTAGAGAATCGGTTTTACTATATGTGTACTCATTATCGTCTTGCCATAACACCCGGTTCATTTTCGAAATTGCGTGACATTTTAAGTAAAGAAAGTACTACTTATTATACCAATCTATGAGATTTCGTAATTAGTAGATTTCTGGAAGGAAATATAGGATGTTAAGGAAGTATATTTGAACCGTTTCTAGATTATCATAAACTCTAGACAAAATTTTGACAACATTATTTCTTATATAGAAATTATTCAGAAAAGGGATAAAAGAATAAAAATTTCTATTCTAATATAACTTAATGTGCGAAGTTTGTGGGATTTTCGATTAAATGCAACCTTGCTAATTGTGAAAAAATAATGTATGATTTTTTTAACCCTATTTTATTACATAGGGAAAAAACGAATATATTCTCAAGGGGGTAACACGCACTATGAAGTCGAAAAAACTACTTTGGCTTTTTGCGTTAATGCTAGGTCTATCTCTAGTATTAGCAGCATGTGCCGGTGATGGCGAACCTGATAGTGAAGGCGATTCAGGCGAGTCTGATAGCGGTTCTGAAGAGTCTGGTTCAGAAGAAGAATCCGGTTCTGAAGATGGTGAAGGTGAAGAAGCAGCTGGTGGAGATGGCAGCAATGATGTCATTCTAGCAGTATCTTCTGATGTTGTATCATTAGATCCACATCTTGAAAACGACGTTCCTTCCAGTAACGTTCGTGATAACATTTATGAAACTTTAGTTGAACAAGACAGCGATATGAATATCGTTGAAGGTCTTGCAACAGAGTGGGAACAAAAAGATGACACGACATGGGTATTTACACTTAGAGAAGGTGTAAAATTCCACAATGGTTCTGATTTTACTGCTGAAGACGTAAAAGCGAACCTTGAACGTGTTCTTGACCCTGCAGTTGCATCACCACGTTCTTTCCTTTATGACATGATTACAGAAGTAAATGTTCTTGGTGACTACGAGTTAGAAATCAAGACAGAATATCCTTTCGCTCCACTTCTAGCACACTTAGCTCACGATGCTGGCGGTATCATGAGTAAAGATGTTATTGACGCTGACTATGAAAATGCAATTTCTGAAGCAGGTCTAGACATCTCACTTGATGAATACTACCAAGCAAGAGCTGACGGTAGCGAAGAATATTCTAAAACAGAAGAAAATGATGAAGGCGAAGAAGTAACTACAGGTTACGTAGCAGATTTAGCTGAATACACTGGTATTCATTCTAGTCAAAATCCTGTCGGTACTGGCTACTTCAAATTAGAAGAGCGTCAGTCTGGTGAAAAAACAGTTCTATCCCGTTACGAAGACTACTGGGGTGAGCCTGCTAAGCCATCAACTGTAACGTTCAAAGTAGTTCCTGAACCATCTGCTCGTATTGCTGAATTGGAAACAGGTGAATCTCACATTGTCGACCCACTTCAGCCAACAGATGTTAGCCGTGTTGAAAGCAATGAAGATACACGCGTAAATAACCAAGCATCTACAAGCTTGTCGTACATTGGATTCAATGTTGAAAAAGAACCATTTGATGATCCAAAAGTACGTCAAGCAATTAACCTAGCAATTAATAACGAAGAAATCATCGAAGGAATTTACCAAGGTAATGGTACTCCAGCAACTGGACCATTAGCACCAGGTGTTTTCGGTTATGATGAAAGTGTTGAAGGTTTAGGTTATGAACCTGACCAAGCGAAAAAGCTTCTTGAAGAAGCTGGCTATGGTGACGGTTTCGAAACAACTCTATGGACAAACGATAACGAGCAACGTGTCGAAACTGCTCTTTACGTTCAAGATGCTTTGAAAGAATATGGTATCACTGTAGAGATCGAGGAACTTGAGTGGGGTGCTTACCTAGAAAGAACTTCAAATGGTGAGCATGACATGTTCGTTCTTGGTTGGTCCACTGTAACAGGTGACGCTGACTACGGTCTATATGCTCTATTCCATTCTTCAATGGTCGGTTCTCCAGGTAACCGTTCATTCTTAGAAAATGAAGAACTTGATAAGCTTCTAGACGAAGGTCGTCGTGAGACTGACGAACAAAAACGTGCTGAAATTTATAAAGAAGCACAAGAAAAATTAACTGAACTAGCTCCAATGCTTTACATTCACCACCAAAACTACTTGACTGGTGTTCGCGAAGAAGTTCAAAACTTCTCTGTTGATACATTGGGAATCTATCAGTTAAAAGATGTTACAATCGGTGAATAATTATTGATTATTAAAACCGGAGGAATGATTTCCTCCGGTTTTTTCTATTTTTCTTTTTCTAATTCAACTCTCAACATAAAATAGCTGAGTCCCTTTTTTTCCTAGATTACAACTTGGCATACATAATGACTTATTCCATTTCAATTTATTTATAATAGGACTAATGACACAATTTTCTTTTTCTTGTAAATTTTCATTTGTTTTTATTTGAATTGCGATATAATGAAACTGATTTTATTAAAGGAGGAGAAGTGAGCGTGAAGAAAAGAAATTCCGGTTTAATCATGTTAATCGTCTCAGTATTACTCTTTTTACTTGTTCCAGTTGCTATTCAAGCAGATAGTCATGAGGACTTGATTATCTCTGAGTATGTAGAAGGTAGCAGCTACAACAAGGCAATTGAATTGTACAATGGAACAGGAAGTACAATTGACTTATCTGAATACACAATTGTTAATTTCGCGAATGGAGCTTCCCAAGAACCTGGAGATGGAAATGCAAACGCATTATCTCTTTCGGGAACACTTAATTCAGGAGATACATTCGTCATCGCAAATGAAAGAGGTTCTGATGAGCTTTTAGCAAAGGCTGATCTAACAGGATCCTCTTATTTTTATGGCTTCAACGGTGATGATGCCATTGTTTTGTTCAAAAATTATGATGAAACAACACGACAAGGTGTAGCTATTGACCGAGTTGGCGTAGTTGGCGAAGACCCAGGCAGCTACTGGGGGAACAACGACGCCAAGACTCAGAATATGACGCTTGTCAGAGACGTTGCGGTTACGCAAGGAAACACAGATCTTACCTCCCCCTTTTCGTTTGATGAGTGGATTGCTTTTTATAGCGACACGTTTGAACACTTAGGTTCGCATAATAAAGTTGAGCCTCCGTCAAATGAAGTTCAAGAAGAGTATGAAGCAACCGTTGAACGCGTTGTCGATGGTGACACCATTAAAATTCAACAAGCGATACTCGGAACAACGACAATTCGTTTTTTAAACATAGACACCCCAGAAACTTACCACTTAGACCAATATGATTCTAATTTGATAAACGAAGACCCCACTCATTCACAAAAATATCATGGTGATCAAGCAACAAAGCAATTAGCTTCCTATATTCAACCAGGCGATAAAGTTATTTTAAAAATGGGTGCAGAACCATTAGATACTTACGGCCGTTTGCTCGCTGAAGTCGTACGTAAATCAGATGGCTTAAACACGAACAAAGAAATGGTGAGAAATGGCTATGCAGCGACTTACTTTATTTGGCCAATCGGCGATCAAACAACTTATGAGGAATACCAGCAAATCCAACGTGAAGCCATTAACCAAGGGAACAATATGTGGTCTCAAGAAAACCGACTAATGGAATTACCATTTGAGTTCCGCGCTCGCTATGATGGACGAGCATTATACCGATACCCAGGCAATTCAGACACGAAGGAATATTTCATGCCTAACGATTGGAAAAACGTTCCGATTGATAAGCGTATCTTCTTTCCGGATGAAATGTCAGCATTGAATCAAGGGTATCAACCTGCATTCGATCGTGAACCAATCATCGCCGATGCACGTGCTGCCTCAGTTGGTACGAATGTCATGATTGAAGGAACCATTACACACAAAATCAATCAATCTGGTAAAACAAATTATTACGTCCAAGATGAAACGGCTGGAATCGTCGTACGTACAGACCAATTGAATGCCAATGTCGGTGATCACATTCGTGCAGCTGGTGTAACGAATGAATATTACGGCATGCTTCAGGTAGAGGCATCAAGCGCTGAGGTAATTGGTGAAGGGACAACCGTTGAGCCTACCGTCATTACGTCTGACCAAATCGGTGAAGAACTGGAGGCACAGTTGGTTCAGTTAGAAGATGTTGAAGTCCTTAGTGTAAATCAATATAACGACTACACAGTAAAAGATGCTAGCGGAGAATTCATTATTGATAATGACGCGGGCTTCCTACAGGTCGGTGAAACGTATGACACAATCGTCGGCGTTCTCGATTATAATTTTGGTGCTTTTAAAGTAATGCCTAGAGATGAACATGATTTAACAAAAGAACTCCCGATTGCAAGCTTACAAGATGTCCGTGAGTCTGAACTCGGTTCACGTGTCCATTTTGAAGGCGTTGTGACTGCTGCTTTCACAGTCGGCGGCTCTACAAATTATTATGTTCAAGATGACAGTGCCGGTATTGTCGTACGCCTAGCTGGTTCAGACGCAGAAGTTGGAGATAAAATTCGTGTAAAAGGAAGAACAGAAGAATACTTCGGTTTACTGCAGGTTCAACCAACGCGTGCAAATACATCAATTGTTGAAAAGAATGTTGGTGTTCCAGCTCCTAAAGTCGTTACATCTAGTGATTTAGATGAATCTTTAGAAGGACAACTCGTCCAAATGAACAACGTATCTGTTGAGTCTGTTGATAACCACGCGAACTATCAAGCTAGCGATGAACATGGAGCATTTGTTATCGACTCGTATGAAGGCTTTGTCGAAACAGGAAAATCATATGAATCTGTAACTGGTGTCGTTACGTATAACTATGATGAATACAAACTGATGCCGAGAAACCTACAAGATGTAGTCGAGGCGGTTTCTTTACTAGATGGGTATGTTGCTGGCGAAGAATCCATCGCGCAAGTGACTGACTCTCTTCTCGAGTTGGCCTCTGAAAAAGATATGCAAACAGCTTTAAGTCAGCTTAAAGAAGAGTTAACTACACATATTCAAACAAACGGTAATACGGAACAGCATATCAAGTCGGCTATAAAGCATATTGAAAAAGCGATGATCAAATACCAGAATAACGGTAAAGATGCACATTATAAAAAGATTGGTCACGAAATCGAAAAGCTCTTCAAACAGATGGAAAAACAAGCATCTTAATCATTAAGAGGCTGGGACGAAACTATTTTTACTCAGAAGAAATCGAACAATAGTGCATGATCACCGCTACGGAAATATACTCCGCTTTCCACGGGGAGCTAGTGAGCCTCCTCGTGCTAGAGCACTTCGGGGTCTCACCTATGCTCTTCTTCCCGACGCTCAGGACGAGCTAGTGTCAACGTTGGCCACAGGACGTGGCCGCATTTAGTTGACCGTAGGAGTCTACGTATATTTCCTTCGCTCAATTATGCATAGTTCGGATTCAGTGAAGAGTAATTTAGTTTTGTCCCAGCCTGTTGTTATTTTTATTCAGATGAGTCGATTTTACGTAACATGACTTCTGAATACTTCATCATCCATATGCCTTCTGGGTATTGAATTCTTTCAAACGGCTGATTTTCTTTCCCGATCAAATTGTTTACGATATATTTCATGAAATTACAACCCATTTCATGTGCATGAAGATAGCCTGCTCCAAATCGCGGATTGATTTCTGAGATATAATACTTCCCATTCCATTCAAAACAATCGATATCCAACGGTCCAGTAAACCCTGCCGCTTCAACAAACGATGTAATGAGCGACAGTAACTTCTCATCGTTCACTGAAATTGATTTATCGGTTGCACCATTTACCATTTTGAACTTCTCTTTCATAAATACATCGACTAATTGACCATTGATCAAGTCTATATAGACATCAATGCCAAACTCTTTATCTTTTAGATATGGCTGGATAATCGGGTGGCCTACTTTTTCTACAGCCTCCCTTAACTGTGTTTCATTTTCTACACGCCAAACTCCTTCACTACCCTTTCCGTCAGCTGGCTTCACAATCAGTGGATAATCAAAATCTCGATCATTAAGCAACGTTAATGTTTCTTCAATCGTTGAAAATGTCGGTACCCCAGGAAATCCTAGTTGATCGATGTATTGATAGGTTTTTAATTTATCCGTACATACATCAACTAAATCTTGTTCACTCGTCGCTAACTTCACACCGATGTTATCTAAAACAGATTGGTTTTTCACGAGCTTTGGTACTTCTTCTTCAATTAGTGGAATAATGGCGTCAATCTCTTTCTGCTTACAAACTTGTATGATGGATGATATATATTCATCATCATCAACTGGCTTTAATAATACATAATCATCAGCAGCAAACAAAGCTGGTGAGTATGGGTCGGAATCACCTGCAATCACTTTTCCGCCTGTTGATTTGACAGCTTCTTTTATATATTGAGTCATTTTTACTCTTGATCCGGTTGAACAAATTAAAATGTTCATGTTGTATCACCTTCTATGGCTTTAGATTTCAACTTGTTCTATCTATGTACTCGTTTCTAGTAAAAGTTAAACCTCAACGGACAAGATGAGCGACCGTCTATTAGGACAAATGTCCCTTCCCGCTATCACTCTTTACTCAAACATTTCCTTCTCTATACTGACTATAGACTCACGTTATTTAACGGCATGATTTCATTTGCGTAAAATTTGTACTTTTTTGAACAAAAAAATCCCTTGCTTATTTAGCAAGAGATTTTTCCATTTTATTTATGCTTTTTTAGCACGTTTCTCATCACGTTCACGTTCACTCTTATTCAAGATTTTCTTACGAAGTCGTACCGATTCTGGAGTGACTTCACAATACTCATCTTCATTTAGAAACTGAATAGCTTCTTCTAATGTTAATGTTCGTGTACTACGAATATTTACCGTATTATCTTTGTTCGCGGAACGAACGTTTGTGAGTGCTTTTTCTTTTGTAATGTTAACCGTCAAATCATTTTCACGGTTATGTTCGCCTACAATCATACCCTCATAAACTTCGGTTCCTGGCTCGACAAAAATCGTACCACGATCTTCCAAAGCTAAGATACTGTAGTTCGTCACTTTTCCACGTTCTTGTGCAACGAGGACACCTGAACGTCTTCCACCTACGCGTCCGGAAATGAATGGCGCATACTCATCAAAGGAATGGTTAATGATTCCATAACCATGCGTTTGTGTCATGAATTCAGTGGAATATCCAATTAACCCACGGGATGGTACGTTAAACTCTAAACGAACTTGCCCATTTCCTTGGTTTTCCATATTGCGCATTTCGCCTTTACGCTCACCTAACGACTCCATAACCGCTCCGGTATATTCTTCCGGCACATCGATTTGGACACGTTCCATCGGCTCACATTTCACACCATCAATTTCTTTAATGATAACTTCAGGCTTGGAAATTTGAAGTTCGTACCCTTCACGTCGCATATTCTCAATTAAAATTGACAAATGCAATTCTCCACGTCCGGAAACCTTCCATGCATCAGGTGAATCTGTCGGCTCCACTCGTAAGCTGACGTCCGTTTCTAACTGTGTCAAAAGACGCTCTTCAATTTTACGAGAAGTGACTTTCTTGCCTTCTTTTCCGACAAATGGACTGTTGTTTACAACAAAGGTCATCTGCAATGTCGGCTCATCAATACGTGGAACAGGAAGTGGGTCATGGTGATTTTGGTCACAGACTGTTTCCCCAACGTTAAGATCTTCTACACCTGCGATTGCAACGATGTCACCTGCTTGTGCTTCTTGAATCTCTGTACGCTTCAAACCGAGAAAACCAAATAATTTGGTGACACGGAAGTTTTTCACTGTGTCGTCTTTTTTAATTAATGAAACGCTGTCGCCTACTTTAATTCGGCCTCGGAAAATTCGTCCAATACCAATTCGCCCGACATAATCATTGTAATCAAGTAACGTAATCTGGTACTGAAGTGGTCCGTCTACATCTTGTTTCGGTGCAGGAATATGGTCCATAATCGTTTCAAATACAGGGTCCATTGTCTCTTGCTGTTCTTCCGCTTCGGTTCCAGATGTACCTTGTAAGGCTGAAGCATAAACAACCGGGAATTCCAATTGTTCATCGTCTGCACCCAGCTCAATGAATAGATCAAGAACTTCATCAACGACTTCGTCTGGACGAGCGTTCGGTCGATCTATTTTATTCAATACGACAACTGGTTGAAGCTTTTGCTCCAATGCTTTCTTTAACACAAAGCGCGTCTGTGGCATACAGCCTTCGTAAGCATCGACCACAAGAAGCACCCCATCAACCATTTTCATGATCCGTTCGACCTCGCCACCAAAATCGGCGTGTCCAGGTGTATCCATAATGTTGATTCGAGTATCTTTATAATTAATAGCTGTATTTTTAGCTAAAATTGTAATTCCACGCTCTTTTTCAATGTCATCGGAGTCCATGGCACGTTCATCAATGTGCTCATGTTCTTTAAATGTTCCTGAGTAGTGTAGTAACTGGTCAACTAACGTCGTCTTTCCGTGATCGACGTGTGCGATAATTGCGATATTGCGGATATCTTTTGAGACTTGCATATCATTCCTCCTAGTTCTTTTCAACTTTTCTATTTTACCACAATATGTGGTGATTACCTAATAATCAAAATTATTTTTTTATGTGAATGACAAATCTATTTAAAGTGTTTTCCTGTTGACACTCTTATATGCTTATTTTCCACACTCTGAAGCTTTTAACACGTATCAATTTTGAATGGCAATTTAACGCACAAAAAAAACCGCCGATTGACGGGTGGTTGGACTCGTTTGTCGAGCGGTTCAACGCATTTGTCGAGCGGTTGGACTCATTCGTTGAGCGGTTCGGCGCGTTTGTCGAGCGGTTGGACTCATTTCGTCGAGCGGTTCGGCGCGTTTGTCGAGCGGTTGGACGCGTTCGTCGAGCGGCTGCAACCGTTTGTTGGGCGGCTCCACGTTACTATCGGGGCGGATGGATAAGTTATTGCACAGCCGCCAGATGTCCGCCAAAATCATTATTCTCTCATCTTTATGACTCCTTCATTTCCGTCAGTAACGGATAGACGGATTCAACGCCTTCCTCGGCAATTTGGCAGGCAATCCCTAATGGTGTTTCCCAAAATGAATCTGGAATGATTGGGTTTTTAAGTGCTGCTGGTTGAAATAGCGATTGATATACTCGTTGCAGATGTTTTCTAGTCACTTGACGTTCAATTTCCATCTCACCACGTGCAATTAAAAACAAATAGCGCATCGATTGAAAAATATTGTCGCCTGGCATAAACGTAAATTCTTTAAAGAGATACAATTGTCTCTCCGCTTTCTCAGAGATTGCTTGATTGATTGCCAAGTCATCCAGTCGTTCATACAGTTGGCGATGGAGCATTTTAAATACACGGCGTTTTTCTTGCTGCATTATTTGATCGTCATACAATTCTTTCAAGAAATCGAACGCTTCTTCCCTTGTCCACTCCACCTTTTAGACCTCCTCACTTATCAGTCATCTTTCTTTTCAAATTTAACTTCATCATTTTCCACGACTACTTCTAAATCATTTCCGTCGAAAAACCAAGCATCTTTTTCATCCACTTGAAAAGTGATCTCTTTCTTTTCAACGATTGTTTCCGGTGTCGGTGCCGTTTCTAACCCCATACCGACTGAGAACCCTTGTTGAAACGCACTGTCTCCTCCGTATTTTGGAAAAAACCTGACTTGATCTCCTGCTTCTAAGTCCATTTCTTCTATTAACCAATCAACTGCTTCATCGGTGATATAAATTTGCATGGGTTAGCCTCCTTCAATATATTCAGTGTATCGAATGTTCCCTCTAGTAACAACAAAATAACGTGTTGAAAAATTCAATCAATTGATTTACGATTGCTTTAAATCGATAAAGTGAGGACAGTTAAATGAATGAAGAAAGAATAGGCATCCTATATGGATTTTCTGCATATTTGCTTTGGGGATTCCTTCCACTCTATTGGAAGCTAGTTGAATCCGTACCTGCATGGGAAGTTTTAGCTCACCGAGTCATCTGGTCGTTTGTCTTTATGCTTTGCTTCATTCTGTTTATCCGACGGTGGCAGCTCTTCAAGGAAGAATCCAAGTATGTTTTTTCCTATTGGAAAAGATGGCTTGGCATTTTAGTTGCTTCCATTCTAATTAGTTTAAATTGGGTAACCTATATCTGGGCTGTCAACGCTGGGCATGTTTTAGATGCGAGTCTTGGCTATTATATCAATCCACTGTTCAATGTCGTCTTAGGTATTCTTTTTTTACAAGAAAAATTATCACCTTTACAATGGATAGCCGTTTTCTCTGCCTTCATCGGCGTTAGCTTCATGACGGTTCATTTTGGTTCGGTTCCGTGGGTGGCAATCGTTCTAGCGATGACTTTCGGATTGTATGGGTTTTTGAAAAAGGTCGCTGACTTGAATCCGATATTTGCGTTAGGAATTGAAACGATGTTCATCACTCCTATTGCTCTCATTTATCTTTCCGTTATCGAATGGAATGGCGCGGGATCGTTTTCTTTCGATTTAATAGGACTCTTTTTATTTGGAACGGGTGCCATCACGGCAATTCCACTATTATTGTTCGCCCAAGGAGCGAAACGAATTCCTCTTTCGTTAATCGGCTTTTTGCAATACCTTGCCCCAACGATCATGTTACTGATCGGTGTGTTCTTACTCAATGAAACCTTTACATATGTTCACGCTGTAACGTTTCTATTCATTTGGGTCGGCTTAATTCTTTACACGTATGAAAGATATCGGGGAAAGCGCCAACAAAGAGCCTTAACGACATAACTAAATATGAAAACCTTTGAGGCGGTTGTGAATGCATCCCCTTCTTCATTTTCCCTATTTAAAGATTACTTACACTAACCCTGCCGAACACTATTTTTATAAACACAAGAAAGCGCTTACAAAAATATGTTATACTATACAAAAAGGGTACGAGGAGGAGTTTTTCATGAAACGAAAATTTGAAACAGAAGTCATCCATCACGGTTATGATTCAAAAGATTTTCTTGGCAGTTTATCCGCTCCTATTTTTCAGACATCAACGTATACATTCGAGTCCGCTGAACAAGGAGAGCGTCGATTTGCGGGTGAGGAAGAAGGCTATATTTATTCACGGCTTGGAAACCCGACAGTTAACATATTAGAAGAGAAAATGGCTGTATTAGAAAACGGTGAAGCAGCTTTGGCTTTTTCATCAGGAATGGCTGCCGTTTCTTCAGTATTAGTCAAGCTGACGAAAGCAAATGACCACATTCTATGCTCTAAAGGGATATACGGTTGTACATTTGGCTTGTTAGATTTGATGAATGAAAAATACCAAATTCGTTCGGACTTTATTTCCATGGAATCCGAAGAAGAAATCGAAGTAGCCATCCAACCAAATACAACGTGCATTTATATCGAAACACCAATTAATCCGACGATGAAAATCATTGATTTAGAAATGGTTGCCCGTGTCGCTGAAAAGTATGAAATTCCTGTAGTCGTTGATAATACGTTCTCATCACCTTATTTACAGCGACCACTAGATTTAGGGTGTGACATTGTCATTCATAGTGCAACGAAATATATTTGTGGTCATGGCGATGTGATTGCTGGAATTGTTGTCGGTAACAAGGACTTCATTAGTGATGTTGCAATGACGACGCAAAAAGATATCGGCGGAGTCATTTCACCTTTCGATTCTTGGTTATTATTAAGAGGATTGAAAACCTTGCCGCTTCGTATGGATCGCCATTCTTCCAACGCTGAAAAGGTTGTCGAAAAGCTAAAGGAACATCCAAAAGTGAAAAAAGTATTCTATCCATTTGATTCAGATAATCCCGATTACCACATCGCTAAAAAACAAATGAGTCAAGGTGCCGGCGTCATTTCTTTCGAGATTGAGGGCGATAAAGCAGAGGCACAGGCATTGTTGAATCGGTTGACCTTTATGAAAATTGCCGTCAGCTTAGGTGATGCTGAAACGATTATTCAACACCCGGCAACGATGACACACGCAGTCATTCCGGAAGAAGAACGATTGAAAATGGGTATTAGTAATTCGTTGATTCGGATGTCTTGCGGCCTAGAAAATTGGGAGGATATTTGGGAAGATCTACAAGCAAGCTTGAACCTTGTTGGCGAACACGCCCATTCTTCATAAATAAATCATTGAGGACTCATAGCGAATCTATGGGTCCTTTTTTAAATAATTTCGAGTCAATCTTTAGTAGCGCTTCAGTGTTATTTCGCGTGACTTCAGTGTTTATTTGCTGAGCTTCAGTGTTCATTTGCGCGGCTTCAGTGTTCATTTGCGCGGCTTCAGTGTTCATTTGCGATACTTCAGTGTTTATTCGTACGGCTTCAGTCTTCATTTGCGATGCTTCAATGTTGATTTGCGGAGCTTCTACATTAATTTGCAATGCTTCAACATTAATTTGCAAACCTTCAACATTAGTTCACAATGCTTCAACATTAATTCACAATGCTTCAACATTAATTCACAATGCTTCAACGTTTAAGAGAAATCCAACAAAAAACGTTCGCAACTACGCGAACGTGTCCTATCCTAATATTTTCTTGATGTATTTCTGTGTTTCTTCAAAAGGTGGGACGCCGTTATGGCGGTCAACATTTCCTGGACCTGCATTATAGGCAGCTAGGGCGAGTGTGACATTGCCATCATAACGATTCAGCATATCCTTTAAATATTTGACCCCACCTTCTATGTTCTGTTTCGGGTCAAATAAATCTGTAACGCCTAAGCCTTTTGCGGTGGCAGGCATCAGTTGCATTAGGCCGGACGCTCCGGCATAGCTGACTGCGTTCGGGTTAAAGTTAGACTCTGCTTGGATGACACGCTTAATCAATGAGATGTCGACATTGAACTTATCTGCTGCTTGTTGGATCAACTCATCGAAGCTGCTCGTTTTTTGATCGCCTTCATTCATCGTTGGAATGGGTGTCGTCTGATGTGTATACGGTAGTTGACCAACTGCGAATCCTGGTTGTTGAGGACTCGGCTGATTTAAGTAAAGCGATTGGTTGTTACTCGGTTGCATATATGTAGAAAAAAGTTGTTGGAATAATTGGCCGGTTGACGTGTGATTCCCCGATTGATTGACCGAAGAAAAATGATTCGTTCTTGAAGTTGCTTGACGATAATTCATCATCATTTCGAATAGTCGAGACTCTAGCATGGTCTTCACTACCTTTAACTAATTAATACATTCATCATACCACAAAAACGTGCTTCATTCGTCACGTTTTTTAACATTTCTTAGTAGACTCACTTTCTCATTCATGAACGCTAAATTTTATCTGAATATATGATATATTTAACGTAGTCATAGGAGGTATGAAAATGGTTCAACCGACAAAAGAGTACGCTGAACAACTAGATCAACAAGATGCTTTACGAGATATGAAAAAAGAATTTTATGTACAAGAAGGTCAAATTTACTTAGATGGTAACTCTCTAGGATTAATGCCAAAACGCGCAGAAGATACATTGAACGAGGTCATTGATTCTTGGAAGAATTTTGGCATTGATGGCTGGTCTGAAGGGAAATACCCTTGGTACTATTTATCTGAAAATCTAGGAAAACAAGTGGCTTCATTGATTGGGGCCAAACCAGAAGAAGTCATCGTGACGGGTTCGACGACAACGAACTTGCATCAACTTGCTGCTACTTTTTACCGACCGGAAGGAAAGCGCACAAAAATTTTAGCAGATGAGTTGAATTTTCCTTCCGATATTTATGCATTGCAAAGCCAGCTTTTATTGCATGGTTATGACCCTGACGAGCATCTCATTCAAGTAAAGAGTGATGATGGTCGTACGATTGATGAAGACAAAATTATTGAATCGATGACTGATGAGGTTGCATTAATTATTTTACCGACAGTCCTTTACCGGAGCGGTCAGCTATTGGATATTGCAAAAGTGACCAAAGCAGCAAATGAACGTGGAATTCCTATTGGCTGGGATGGATGCCATTCGGTCGGCGCGATTCCTCATCATTTTCATGATCTTGATGTAGATTTTGCGTATTGGTGCCATTATAAATATGTCAACAGTGGCCCTGGTGGTGTTGCCGGTTTATTTGTTCACGAAAAACATTTGGACAAGCGCCCTGGCCTGACGGGTTGGTTCGGTTCGGATAAAGACCGTCAATTTGATATGGAGCATACGTTTACGAAAGCCCACACGGCTGGTGCTTATCAAATCGGAACACCGCATATTTTCAGCATCGCCCCGTTAATCGGATCTTTGCAGCTATTTGAAGAAGCTGGTGGGATTGAAAAAATTCGTGAAAAGTCTTTGCAACAGACTCGGTATATGATGGCGCTTGTTGAAGAAAAATTAATGGCTTATGGTTTCGAGCTTGGGAACCCAGTTGAAGATGAACGTCGTGGTGGCCATATTTGTTTGGAACACCCAGAAGCCGCGAAAATAGCGAAAGCCTTAAAAGAACAAAACGTGATTCCTGATTTCCGTGCACCGAACGTTCTTCGAGTAGCGCCGATTGCGTTTTACACGTCTTATGCAGATATTTATGAAGCGGTTGAACGGTTGCAGTCTATTATGGAAAAAGAAACATATAAAGCATTCCCTAACGAGCGTGGAACGATTGCATAACGATTCGGATTTAGTCCAGAGGAGGAATTCCATGATTATCGATATTTCTAGAAAGTTGAATGCCCATACGCCGACATGGCCAGGAGACCGTCCTTTTTCTTATGACCTCACCTGGTCTAAGGAAGATACCGGGTCCGTCAATGTCGGTCAAATCGCATCAAGTTGCCATACAGCAACGCATGTTGATGCTCCTTTTCACTTTAATTCGCATGGGACAACCATCGATCAGTTGCCACTTGAGTTGTTTATTGGTCGAGCAAAAGTTGTTGATGTTTCAACTAAATGGTTAATTAAACCCGAGGATCTTGCTTTCATCGATTTCTCACAGACGAAGCGGTTGTTGTTAAAAACCAATGCATGGTCGGACCCATCTACCTTTCCGAAAGAAATTCCCCAATTAGATCCAAGTTTAGGTGAATATTTGAATCGGCATGGGGTGGAATTACTTGGTGTTGACTTGCCTTCTGTTGATCCGTTAGACAGCAAAGCACTCGATATGCACCACGCATTGGAAGAAAATCATATTCATATTTTGGAAGGGCTTGATTTGTCTGCAGTCGAGCCTGGTGATTACCGGTTGACTGCATTGCCACTATTTATCGAAGGTGCGGATGGAAGTCCTGTTCGTGCAATTTTAGAGACCATCGACCAATCATAGCGTCGTGCGTAAACTCCATAGTTCTGGGAAGAAATAGTGATCCAGCACTTGTTTCAAATAACCGACACCGGAAGATCCGCCCGTTCCTTTTTTATGGCCGATGATTCGTTCGACAGTTTTCATATGTCGAAATCGCCACTGTTGAAAGGCATCTTCTATATCGACTAATTTTTCGGCTAATTGATAAAGGTTCCAATACCGCTCTGTGTCTCGGTACACTTCTTCCCAAGCTCTTTGAACACTTTCGTTCACTTCGTATGAATTTCTGACGTCTCGTGTCAAAACTTCTTGATCGATTTCAAAGCCCTCTTTTTCCAATGCTTTAATACTTACATCGTAAAGACCTGGTGCTTCATAAGCTTTTTGTAAAGTCTTATGAAGTTCTGGGTCTTTTTCATAAATTTTTAACACGTGTTTGGTTTTATAACCGAGCGCAAATTCAAGCATACGATATTGATAGGATTGAAATCCGGAAGCTTGGCCAAGATAATCACGAAACTCCATATATTCAGAAGGCGTCATCGTCGCAAGAACATCCCATGCTTGGATGATCTGTCGTTGAATAGAAGATACGCGCGCCAACATTTTAAATGACGGTTGGTAGGCCTCTTGCTGAATCGCCTTAATCGCTGCGTTTACTTCGTGAAGTGCTAACTTCATCCAAAGTTCGCTTACTTGGTGGATCACGATAAATAACATCTCATCATGATGGTCAGATAAGCGGTTCTGACTCGCCAATATTGAATCCAATGATAAATAATCACCATAAGTCATTCGTTTTTTAAAATCTGTATGAATTTCTTTTTCATTTTCAAACACCATATCGTTCGCCTCCTTCTACTGTTTATTTTATCATACAGTATAAGAAGGATATTGTCGGTTCAATCAGTTGAATTATAATAAAGTCTATTGGTAAACTAGGATTAAAGCTTATCAAAATGAAAAGGAAGTGAATCAGCATGCGTGTCGTAAATAATATTGCCGAATTAATCGGAGATACACCGTTAGTTAAGTTGAATAAATTAAGTCCTGCCGATGGTGCAGATGTTTACGTGAAGTTGGAATTGTTTAATCCGAGTGGAAGTGTAAAAGACCGGGCTGCTTTTAATATGATTCTTGAAGCAGAAAAAGCCGGGCATTTAAAAGAAGGTTCAACAATCATCGAGCCGACGAGTGGTAACACCGGCATCGGACTTGCGATGAATGCCGCAGCGCGTGGTTATAAAGCAATTTTGACAATGCCAGATACGATGACAAAAGAGCGTATCAACTTATTGAAGGCCTATGGTGCTGAAGTTGTTTTGACCCCGGGTGATGAAAAAATGCCTGGAGCTATTGAAAAAGCGAAGCAGCTCGTTGAAGAAACACCGAACAGCTTTATGCCAATGCAATTTGAAAACGAAGCAAACTCAGATGCTCACCGAACAACAACAGCTGTAGAAATTCAAGAAGCGATGGAACAGCTAGATAAGCCTCTTTCCGCTTTCGTTTGTACATCTGGAACTGGTGGTACAGTCACTGGCACTGGTGAAGAGTTGAAAAAGATGTTCTCTGATGTGACCGTTCATATCGCTGAACCGGCTGGCTCCCCTGTATTAACGGGTGGAAAGCCAGGAAAGCATAAATTAGTTGGAACAAGCCCAGGCTTCATTCCACCAATTTTGAACCAAGAAGTTTATGATGAAATTATGTTAATTGAAGACGATGAAGCTTATGATACGACACGTCGCTTAGCGAGCGAAGAGGGAATTTTGGTCGGTCCATCTTCCGGCGCCTCTGTGTATACCGCGATTGAAGTTGCTAAACGGAAAAATCCTGGTGAGATCGTTGTCTGCATAGCTCCTGATACGGGAGAACGTTATCTTTCTGGTGATTTATTCGATTTCTAATACAAGCTTATGACATAGGCTAAACCTCTCAGCAAACTGTTTGCTGGGGGTTTTTTTCGTTCCCCGGGCGGACAGTGAGCAAATCAATCGACTCGGTTTGCATTGTTTGCTATTATTTAGGTAGTCGAAAGAAACGGGTATCGAAATAAAATGAAAGAAGGATGTACATTGGATCAAGACAAACAAGCAAAACGGAATTTGGCGATCATGTGGTTCGCCAATTTTTTTATTGCTGGTAGCATGACGATGGTAATGCCGTTTCTATCTCTTTATATAGAAACTTTCGGTAACTTCTCAGAAACCTATGTACGTAATTGGTCTGGTTGGGTATTTGCCATTACATTCTTAACAGCATTTGCCTTCTCCCCTTTTTGGGGAAGATTCGGCGACAAGTTTGGCAGAAAGCCAATCTTAGCCATTATGGGATTCGGACTCGCCGGTAGTATATTTTTAATGGGGATCGTTGATTCAGTTCTCCAACTGTTCATTCTACGATTTTTCATGGGTGTTTTCGCTGGATTTATATCTACATCTCAAGCATTAATTGCTACACAAACTCCGAAGAACATCTCTGGTCGAGTATTAGGTACGCTTCAAACTGGTAACGTCACAGGAACATTGATGGGACCACTACTTGGTGGCATGCTTGCCGATACAGTCGGCTTCTCACAGGCCTTCATGATTACTGCTCTCATCATGTTAATTTCCGGATTTCTCGTAACGTTCGGTGTGAAAGAGCAGCGTGTGAAGGATGAGGAATCCACAAAAACATCCTATACAAAAAAAGAAGTACTCCAGCACATCTTCAGTAAACCGATGTTGATTATGGTCATCGTCATTTCCATGTTCATTCAAATCGCCCATTTTTCTGTCCAGCCAATTTTAGCACTGTATGTGAGTGAATTGAATGGACCTGCGAATTTGGCCTTTATCTCGGGTATCGCCTTTTCCATCACCGGACTCGGTAACTTGCTGATGACTAGAAAGTGGGGAATGATCGCTGACAAAGTCGGCTATGAAAAAATTATTATTCTTTTGCTCATGCTAGCTGGAATCGTTTATTTACCAGGCGCCTTCGTTACAGAAGTTTGGCAACTTGTCATTATCCGCTTCTTGCTTGGTGTCACGCTAGGTGGAATTATGCCTGTTCGTATGGCTTATATTCGACAAGCTGCACCAGTGGCGATTCAAGGTGAGGTTCTTGGTTATAGCACGAGCCTCCGCTTCCTCGGAAACGTCATCGGTCCAGTGCTCGGTGGCGTCGTCGCCGGTTTCTATGGCATTAGTTTTGTATTTATTATTACAAGTACGCTTCTTATCCTTAGCGGATTTGCTTTGCTATTCACAAAATGGAAAGAAAGTGAAGCAAAAACAAGACGTACAATTCGAACGAGCACGAGACTTCGGAACCAAAATAATTAATAGATATTTTAATGACTCCATTCGCTATTCGCGGGTGGAGCTTTTTTGCGTTTGATATTCCTCTTTCTGAGTTGAGTCGCGCTATCATACACGGAAGATTCCATTTTTTGCGGTCTTCCGTTCCTGAGAAAGCCTATCAAACACGGAAGAACATATTTTTCGTGACCTTCCGTACTTGAGACAGCCTATCAAACACGGAGGAACACATTTTTCGCGGTCTTCCGTTCTCGAGACAGCCTATCAAACACGGAGGAACACATTTTTCGCGACCTTTCGTTCTTGAGACACGCTATCAAACACGGAAGAACACATTTTCTACGAGCTTCCGTTCTTGAGACACGCTATCAAACACGGAAGAACACATTTTTCGCGGTCTTCCGTTCTCGAGACAGCCTATCAAACACGGAGGAACACATTTTTTGAGACACGCTATCAAACACGAAAACCCAATTCTTGTGATCTTCCCCGTTTGAGAAGCGCTATCGACAATCACAATAGGATACGAGCTCTAAAAAATTTCTACGAATCTTCTACCAAAAAAGCAGAAAAAACCAAAGATTCAACCACAGAGGACATGCTCCAACCCCCGTCACGAAAGCAATTTACAAACTCTTAACGATTTCTTTACATGAACTTTACAGACATTTCTAAGAATACGAACTATGATGAATTTGTAAGACGAATAAAACATATCCAGAGGGGGAGTTTTACAAATGAAGAAATCACTCAAGTATTTTATTTTGTCAGGATTCGTATTATTGCTTGTTGCATTAGCAGCTTGCGGAAGTGATTCAGAAGAAGAAAGCGACGCTGAAGAGGTTGATACGTCAGGCTCTTCAGACGAAGAATCAGCTACAAACGAAGACATTGAAGGTAGCGTCGTCGTTGATGGTTCAGGCACGGTTTATCCCTTAATGGCCTTACTTGCTGAAAATTACATGACGAATGAACAACAAGGCGTTTCCGTTGAAGTAGGTCGCGCAGGAACGAGCGCAGGTTTTGAGAAATTTTTAATTGAAGACGGAACAGATTTCAACGATGCGTCTCGACAAATCAAACCGGAAGAACAAGAGAAAGCTGACGAATTGAATATTGAAGTGAAAGAACTGAAAGTCGCCCTAGACGGTTTAACCATCGTCACACATCCAGAAAACGATTGGGCAACGGAACTTACAGAACAACAGGTCATCGACATTTTCTTAGCCGATGGCGGTATTGAAACTTGGTCTGATGTTAACGCTGATTGGCCAGAAGAAAAAATCCAAACGTATGGTCCAAATGAAAACCATGGAACTTATGAATTTTTCTATGAAGAGATCATGGGTGAGCAAGATTTAAGAGATGATGTCAATTTACAACAAGAATATTCTCAGTTAGTTAACTTAATCTCAGAAGACAAAAACGGCATTGGGTTTTTCGGCTTCGGTTACTACGATAACAATAAAGATCAAGTACAAGCTGTCAGCATTGACTTCGGTGACGGCCCTGTTGAACCATCATTAGACACGATTGATGAAAATGGTGATTATGCAGGATTTACCCGTCCAGTGTTCACTTATTTGAATATGAACCATGCAAAAGAGAAACCACAAGTACTAGACTATGCAATCTATGTGATGAACACGGTAAACGATGTGGCAGGTGAAGCTGGTTTTGCTCCAATTCCGGATGAAGAAGCTGAACAACTAAAGTCTGAATTGGAAGAGCTAAAGTAGAAGAATCTTAACTGATTAATAAATTGTTTTACCCCCATTGATTGAACGATGAGAGGCAACTGTTCCCTCTCATCGTTCCCATCTTTTTTTCGATTGGAGGTTCATCATCATGACGACAAAAAATGTGTCCGTTAACACTGCAAACCTTTCAACGAAACAGTTAATGAATGAAAAGAAATCAGCGGCCTCAATTAAAAATGTTTTTGAAAAAATGGTTCCTGCCGTTTTATTTTTATTCGCAGCTGTTTCCGTGCTAACGACAATTGCCATTCTGTATACACTCATCACAGAAGCTATTCATTTCTTCCAACGTGTATCGTTTACGGAATTTTTTACGAGTACGAATCTGAAACCACTAAGTCAAAACCCATCTTTCGGGTTGCTACCATTATTAAGCGGAACGCTCTTGTCCACGATTATTGCCATGGTTGTTGCAGGTCCCATCGGCTTGATGGCTGCTATCTATTTAAGTGAATATGCTAGTGATCGCGTCCGTAAATTATTAAAACCGATGCTTGAATTATTGGCTGGCATTCCGACTATTGTTTATGGGTTCTTTGCTTTTACTTTCGTCACTCCATTACTACGATCCATTTGGCCAGAAATCGAATTGACGAACATTCTAAGCCCTGGTCTCGTCATGGGAATCATGATTATTCCAATGGTTGCTTCGTTATCGGAAGACGCAATGAACTCTGTTCCGAATACAATGCGAGAAGGCGCTTATGGATTAGGCGCAACGAAGTTAGAAACGGCAATCAAAGTCGTCATCCCTGCAGCCATTTCAGGAATTGTTGCGTCATTTGTCTTGGCAATCTCAAGAGCGATTGGTGAAACGATGATTGTCACGATTGCGAGTGGTAGTACGAAAAACTTCTCTTTCGATGTTACCGAATCGATGCAAACGATGACTGCGTATATTGTTGAAGTCTCCAGTGGTGATGCCGCAGCCGGAACGACTGTTTATTACAGTATTTATGCTGTTGCTCTGACGCTATTTACAATGACATTTTTAATGAATTTACTCGCCAAAAAAATAGCCCGCCGTTTCAGGGAGGAATATTAAAATGCAATATATCGATCGTTTACAAGTAAGGAAGAGAATTAATTTTCGCCTAAGGCTTAACAGTATTCTCAAATATGTTTTTCTTGGAGCTACTCTCTCCGGCTTAGTCGTATTGGCAATTCTATTAATACGCACTGTTTCACAAGGCTTCGCTTGGATTGATTGGAACTTTATAACAGGGCATTTATCCATGGACCCTGAAAAAGCAGGAATTATGGGTGCAATTCTCGGAACGTTCTGGTTGATGCTTGTCGTTGTATTTTTCACACTGTTTCTCGGTATGGGTGCTGCCATTTACCTTGAGCTGTATGCGAAGAAAGGACGAATTCATTCCTTGATTCAAACAAACATTGCCAACCTTGCAGGTGTCCCATCCATTGTTTACGGGATTCTTGGGCTAACTGTATTTGTTCGCTTAATGGATTTCGGCAGTACGGTATTGGCTGGTGGCTTAACCTTATCTTTGCTCGTTTTACCAATTGTCATCGTCTCTTCTCAAGAAGCATTGCGTGCGGTCCCTCAAACACTTGGTGAAGCATCGTATGGATTAGGGGCAAGCAAATGGCAAACCATTAAAAGCATTATTTTACCAACAGCGTTGCCGAGTATTTTAACAGGTTCGATTCTCGCTTTATCTCGTGCAATCGGAGAAACAGCACCACTCGTCGTATTAGGTATTCCGGCATTACTGATTCCATTTCCAGGTGGATTTATGGACCGGTTCACAGCACTGCCGATGCAAATTTATTACTGGACATTGGATGCAGCGCTCGTTGAAGAATATGCGAATCTAGCTGCTGCTTCGATTATCATTTTGTTGTTGATGTTATTCATTCTAAATTCAATAGCGATTTACATTCGCAATAAATTCCAACATCGTTTTTAGAAAGGAGATCAATGTATGGCTGTTCAAACGCAATTATATGCTGTTCCAGCGATTGAAAAGAAAGAATCTAAGAATAAAAATGAAGTCGAAAAGGAATCGATTTTTGAAACAAAGTCTTTAAACTTATGGTACGGAGAAACGCAAGCTTTAAAAAATATTGATCTTAAGATACCTGAAAAGAGCATTACAGCGATTATCGGTCCGTCGGGCTGCGGAAAGTCAACGTTTATTAAAACATTAAATCGAATGGTTGAACTCATCCCCTCTGTTCAAACGAAAGGCGATATCCATTATAAAGGAAGCAATATTTTAAGTAAGGATTATTCAGCTGAAGCTTTGCGTACGGATGTTGGCATGGTATTCCAGAAACCAAACCCTTTCCCGAAATCCATTTATGATAATGTTGCCTATGGACCACGTATTCATGGAATCAAGAAGAAAAGTATCCTCGATGACATCGTCGAAAAAAGCCTTAAAGACGCATTCATTTGGGATGAAGTAAAAGATCGTTTAAAGGAAAATGCATTCGGTTTATCTGGTGGACAGCAACAACGATTATGTATCGCTCGCTGTCTTGCCATCGAACCTGAAGTCATTTTAATGGATGAACCTACATCTGCACTTGACCCAATTTCCACAACAAAGGTGGAAGAGCTCATCCAATCATTAAAAAAGCAATATAGCATTGTCATTGTCACCCATAACATGCAACAAGCAGCTCGAATTTCCGATCAAACGGCCTTCTTTTTAAATGGTGAAGTCGTCGAGTTCGGCAAAACCGATGAACTATTTACCGAACCTAAAGATTCCCGAACAATGGATTATATCAACGGCCGATTTGGGTAAACTCCAAACTGAGTATGTTGTTCTTTCGCTCATGAAGCAGTTGCTTTATGGGCATTTTTGCATTTAGCTATTTTAAAATTAAAGGATGTTTTTTCAGTATCATCTAATTGTCAAGATAAATCGAAACGTGTAAAATAAAATTATTCTTTACTTATGCAACAAATGTTAACGATTTATCAGACTTTAAAAATGATACATCAATAATCAAATCATCATTTTTCCCGTCTGTGGAATTTAGCTACACATACTAAGGGGGAAGAAAAAAATGAAAAAAGTTCTTATTATGGCAGGATCCGATACAAGTGGTGGTGCAGGTATCCAAGCAGACCTAAAAACAATGGAAGAACTAGGTGTGTATGGAATGACCGCGCTGACGACAATGGTTGCACAAAACCCAGAAAATAATTGGGCACACGATGTCTATCCAATTGAAATTGACACCGTCAAAGCACAGCTTCGTACGATTTTAGATGGAATTGGTGTAGACTTAATGAAAACAGGGATGATTCCAACAACCGAATCCATTCAATTGGCTGCAGACACTATTGACCAATATAACCTTGAAGCTGTAGTCGATCCCGTTTTAGCTTGTAAAGGTGTTGATGAGCCCGTTCATCCAGAGAACGCGATTGCTCTACGTAAAATCCTTGTACCGAAAGCTGTTATTACAACACCGAACCTTTTCGAAGCTAGTCAGTTAACAGAAATGCCTTTATTGAGAACGGTTGACGAAATGAAAGAAGCAGCTAAGAAAATCCATGATCTCGGGGCGAAAAACGTTGTCATTAAGGGTGGATCAGATATCGATGAGAACAAAGCTGTTGATGTTTTCTACGACGGTAGTGAACTCACTGTTTTAGAAGGTGAGGTTATTCAGTCAGCTTATACACATGGCGCAGGCTGTACATTCGCCTCAGCTATAGCCGGTTCTTACGTTAACGGTAAATCTCCTCGAGAAGCTGTTGAATTTGCAAAAGAATTTGTTTTCAATGCCATCAAAGGCGCAGAAAAGCTGAATGAGTATGTCGGCTCCGTTAAACAATATGCAAACCGCAAATAACACGACAAACTGTTCTTGAATGGAAGCATTCGAGGGCAGTTTTTTTATGAATAATTCCAATCAGAAAGAACCACCTTATAAATGTACTTTACACAAAGGAGGATTCTTTCATGCAACAGCAACAAAACCCGAACAGCCAAATGCAGAATTCGAGCAATTTAGCTGCAAACAAAAGTCATGGCGCCCATGAAATCATGGATGTTCATGAAACGTTGTCTACTCTTACCGGCACGTTGGAGCATTATAAAATGTACCAACCAAATATTCAATGTGAACAGCTTAAAAGTATTTTATCTAGACAAACTCAGTATTTGAATCAACTGTATAACACGATGGTAAATACGTATCAATCTGGAACACGTCCACCACAACCAACAACGACATATAACTTTGAACTTTCAAATGACGTCACGTATGGTTTAAGTCCCAGCCAACCGACACAACCGCAGCAATCTCCACAATCATTGAATGAACAAAATTACTCAAGTTATATGATGGGTCATATTAAAGCATGTGCTACAGCTTGTACGACATCTGCATTGGAAGCAACAAACCCAGTCATGCGTCGTGTTTTGCAAGATAGTGTACCAAACTTATGTGAAATGGCTTATGAGCTGTTTTTGTATCAAAACGATCGTAGCTACTACCAAGTGCCGCAGTTTGATGATCAGTCGATGACTCAATTACTGAACAGTTTCACAGCTATCCCGAATCCGCAGCAGCATTAATTTTATAAGAAAAATTTTAATGTAAAAGACGAATATCTAAATAACAATAAAGTTAATGTATAGGAGCGGAATCAAAACACGTAGACGCCTGCGGGAACAGCACGTTACTCGAGACCCCGCAGGCCATGGTTTTGAGCCGAGGAGGCTCGAGTCGTGCCCGCGGCAAGCGAAGTGTTTTGATGGAGCGTTTTCCAAATAGAAAACCCGAACGATTTATTTACATCTAAATTGTTCGGGTTTTTATTTTTACTTATAAACTTTTCCCAGCTTTTCTCTAGTTTTTCTCTTTAATTAATTCTTTTAATTCCCGAATTTCCTGTTTCAATTCAGCTATTTCGCTACGGACAAGCTTTTGGTCCGCCTCATCCTCTTCTTCTTTCTCCCATGCATCAATCTTTTCGAAGTTATTGACGATGACACCAACAAAGAGGTTAAGCACAACAAAAGCGCCGACAAGAATAAAGACAACAAAATAGATCCATGCCCACGGCGTTATCTCCATAACTGGACGCATAACTCCACTTGCCCATGACTCTAGTGTAATCATCTGAAATAATGTCAATGCTGTCAGTTGCAGATTCCCAAAGTACTCCGCGCTGACATCTTGGAAGAGCATTGTACCGATGACACTGAAAATATAAAATACGATGAATAACAGTAACATGATCGTTCCTAAAGAAGGTAAGGTCATCAATAAAGCATTCACTAATTTTCGTAATGATGGTATGACGGATATCGTACGGAAAACCCGCAGTACACGTAAAACCCGTAACACCGTAATAAATGGTGACCCGATAAAAATATAACTTGCAGCAACAATCAAAAAGTCAAAGACGTTCCAATTATCTTTAAAGAAATTTAAGGTTTTCTCTTCTGCAATCATCTTTAGTATAATTTCAATCGTAAATAAAACTAAAACGATGATATCAAAAGTCAAAAACAACTCTCTATATTTTTCATATAAACTTCCGTACGTTTCAACGCCGACAAAGATAGCATTCAATAATATAATGCCGATTACAATCGGTTGAAACAACGAATGTTCCACAATTTTTCTACTAAATGTTTGCAACAATCCCAATCCCCCACCTTTAATTATGCCTGCTTTATTTTATCATAAACAGCTTGTCATTTTGGAGAAAATAATTGTGTTAATTATGTATATTTGGAATGGCGGTTAAACGGTAAGCGGAATCGTTTGAACGGTAAGAACGGTGCTTTGAACGGATAGCGTGATTCTTTGAACGGTAAGAACGGTGCTTTGAATGGATAGCGTGATTCTTTGAACGGTAAGCGCGATCGTTTGAACAGTCACGCGCCCTCTCAACGCTCACTAACACACTTTCATATAGTAACGACTAATTAAAGTCCGGCCATAGTTTTTTTCGACTAATCATGATAAAATACGTGGAATAAAGTAATGGGATTCTTTCTAATTAGGGGTAACAACATATGCCGAAACAGGTTTGGATTTTAATTATCGCTACATCTATTAATGTCACAGGTGCTTCATTCATCTGGCCGTTAAATACAATCTATATGCATAACGAGCTTGGCGAGTCGCTAACTTTTGCTGGGCTTATTTTGATGTTTAATCAAGGAGCTGCGATTGTTGGTAATTTAATCGGCGGAACGCTTTTTGATAAAATTGGAGGATATCGAACAATATTGAGTGGCGGAGCTTTAACGCTAATTTCCGCAATTATGTTAACTCAATTCCATTCTCTTGTACCTTACTCGATTTTATTAATTACGATGGGATTAGGTTCAGGTGTAATCGTTCCTGCGATGTATGCTATGGCAACTTCGGTATGGCCTGAAGGTGGAAGAAGGTCATTTAATGCAATCTATGTGGCACAAAATGTCGGTGTCGCACTCGGAGCTTCACTTGGAGGTTTTGTTGCCTACTATTCCTTTTCGTATATTTTTTGGGCAAATGCTTCCCTTTTCATTTTGTTTTATTTGCTTGTGTATTTTACCTTTAAGCCGATGGAAAAGAAAGTCGATGCGAATGCTTACTCAACGGTTTTCAGTACAGGAATTACGATTAAAAACAGAAAGTCTTTCTTAGCTCTTGGCTTTTTAAGTATTGGGTTCTTTATCGCTTGGGTTGCATATACTCAGTGGCAAACAACAATCGCTTCATACACCCAAGACTTAGGAATTCCGATTGATCGGTATAGTATTTTATGGACAATTAATGGAGCAATGATAATCGCGGGCCAGCCGTTGATGAAGCTAATCACGCGTTGGATTACAAGTCCTAAGATGCAAATCGTCGTAGGAAATGCCATCTTCCTTAGTTCCTTTATTTATATTCTTAAAGCGGAGTCTTTTGCTGAGTTCGCGATAGGCATGGTTATTCTCACTTTTGGTGAAATGTTTGTTTGGCCTGCCGTCCCGACAATAGCTGGAAGCTTAGCACCGGAAGGCAGAACTGGTTTTTACCAAGGAATCATTAATAGTGTTGCTACAGCTGGTCGGATGACTGGCCCCGCATTTGGCGGTCTGATTGTCGACCATTACTCCATTCATGTTTTGTTTATCATTTTGGCACTACTACTTTTGCTACCATTCCTTTCTATCTATTTATTGTCCTTAACTGAAAAAAGAATCGAAACAGACAGCGATCCAGTAGGACAAATTGAATAACACAAAGAAAGCATTCCGACATCGATATAATCGACGTTGGAATGCTTTTTATACAGTCATATCTTTAACCGCTTGTTTTATCTTCTCAGCGGTCTCTCTGTCAGAATTTGTTCCTAATTGAAACGCTTGATTGTATGACTCGTGGCCTTTTCCTGTTACTAGGACAATATCTCCTTCATCCGCAGCTTCAATGGCTTCTTTGATCGCAAGCGTTCGGTCTGGTATGATCTTTCCTTGTGAATGGCCATACTTTTCATGGTAATCATACAACACTTGTATCATTTCTTCCTCAGTTTGTTCATTGAGGTCATCTAAAGTCAAGATATATTGGTCACTGTATATCGCTGAATTTATTAACATATCAGCTCGTTTCGACTCGTCTCGATTCCCTCGAAATCCAAACACATGAATTACCCGTTTGGCGTTACATTCACGAGCAGCTTTCAAGCAATAAATAATACCTTTTGTCGTATGAGCATAATCGATGGCGATTCGTTTATTTCCTGGGAAATGAATCGACTCAAATCGACCTGGTAATGATGCAAAATGACGGAGAACATCCATCGACTTCTCACGATTCAACCGAAAGTGCTCACAAACGAGTAAAGTCATCGCAGCATTTAATCGATTATGTTCACCAGGCATCTTCAACTCAAATGGGATAGCTTTTCCGCCTGAAAATTGAATGGTCGACTGCTCAATATTTAACAGTATGGATGCGTCCGATTCAGTACTAATCGTCTTTAATACATATGATTGTTCTTTCAATCTGCGATAAACAATTTCTCCCCATGAATTGTCTCGATTTACAATTGCTAGTCCATTTTTCTTTAACTGTTTAAAAAGCTGATACTTTGTTTCAAAGTAGTCTTCCATTGTTGCATGGTAATCTAAGTGCTCTTTTTCCAAGTTCGTAAAAATAGCCACATCAAAGATGACGCCTTTGACACGGTCTTGCTTTAACGCGTGCGATGATACTTCAACGATCATCACATCATCTTCACTTTTATGAAGTAGTTGGTGTAGCTTAAGTGGGTTCGGAGTTGTATTAATCGTTTTAAAGGCTTGTCCGTTAACAATGTTTTGAATTGTCCCTACTACGCCACATTGATAACCTTGAGCCTCCAATGCTGCCTTCAACATATAACTTGTCGTCGTTTTTCCATTTGTTCCTGTAATTCCAATGATCTGCTGTTTGTTATTAGTTGTGTCATAAAAGTTTTTCGCTATAATTCCTAAAACTGATTTTGACTGTTCTACAGATAAATAGACACTTTTCTCCAACGGTTCAGGTCGTTCACCGACAACCACTGATGCTCCGTTTTGAATCGCTTCGTCAATGTATTGATGCCCGTCGATTTTCTCGCCATTGACAGCAATAAACATAAACCCTTCTTGCACTTCACGTGAATCGTCTGTAATCCCTAGGATATCTATGTGATCTAACGGCTCATTATATGGATTTTTATATGATATTCCATTAAGGATCTTTTCGATGTTCATGACTGCCTCCAAAATGACACGGTAATTTTGTATAGTTTACCCTCAATGGTTCGTTTTAAAAACTAATCTTAACGATTAAGTAAAAAGACCTTGTTCGCTTGTTAGTCGAATGTCCTATTCTAAAGAATTCGTGTCGTTTTATTAACAGTAATTAAAGTAGAAATTATTTATACAGAGAAAAAAATCACAAGATACAATGGTGAAGGTAGGAGGCTCAAAAATCTTATTATTGAAGCAGATAAATTCCATCTAATTGTTATCCTAAAAAAGATTACCGCATAACTAGTTATACATGGGCAATGACTAATATAAGTTAATCAAAATAATTTTCGTAAAGCTCTTTGATTTTCTCATCAAATTTTTGCATATAAACCGAACGAGCTTCCCGATGATATTCCTTACCGTCTACAAATAGTAAAAGAACGGGCACCGTAAAAATATGAAATTTACTTGCCACTTCGGGAGCATCATCTGTACGAATCTCAGCCGTTTGGATTTTTGGATACTGATCCATTACTTTTTTGACTTGCGGCTTCAGACCATGACATACGCTACAGTTTTCTTGTGAAATGTACAAAAAAGCCACATCGTTTTCTTCTATGAACTGTTCTGCTTCTTCAACGGTTGCCAATCGCTCGAAATATTCCATCATAATCACTCCAATTTACATAACCATAATTTTACGCTCCAATTAGTAACTGCCCAGCAAGAATCGCTTGCGGGGCAGCATAAATCACTCATGTTATTATTTGTCTGACTGCTCATATAATTCATCAAAATAATGTGCCATTTCAATATCTAAATCTGTAATGCCTTGCATTTCCCAAGATGAAATCTTAAGCGTTACCACCTTATAATCAATTGCAATATTCGGATGATGTTGCTTCCCCTCTGCATATGCCGCCACTTTGCTGACAAATTCAACACCTAATAAGTAGTTATCAAATTTGTAGCGACGGCGAATCCATTTTTCATCGATGCGTTTCCACGTCGATAGTTTCTCAAGCTCTTGTTCGATCTTTTCTTCCGACAATAATTCCATAACTTCTCCCTCCTAATTCTTGTTTACCCATCTATAGAGAAAATTAATAACAAAAACGAAATGTGATCAATAAAGGACTATTGAGCGTTTTCCTCAATGTATTGTTTCATCGCTTGCAATTGGTCGCCATCCTCTTTTTTGATCATCTTCGTAATGAACGGTTTATATAACTTGTTTTTAATTCCAGATGGTTTCAATTTGCCAATAAATTCGACTTTTGTTCCGTGATCCACTTCTGAGAAAAGGTATGTGTATTTCACAAACAATTGATGTTGCTGACTTTCAACTGTGAATCGTTTGTTCGGTTCATATTCAGTTACTTTCAAAATGTTTTCCACTTTGAATCCTCGAATATTTCTTGTTTCTTTAATGCCAGTATTCAAACCGACTGGTCCATCGGTTATTACTTCGATATCTTCAATATGACTCATATTCTCCGTATATCGATAATTTGATGCTACATCAAAAACTTGTTCGATTGGTGCTTCAATGACCGTTTCTAATTGAATTGCCATTTAAGCTCTTCCCCCATCCCCTTATCTTATTTACATCATTATATCATTTACCAAATGAGGACTCATCTTAGAAGCAATCCTCAAAAAAACGTCCTAACCTCCAGTAAGGTTAGGACAAATCGAAAAAGGGAGTAATATATAAACCAATAGTTAGGTAATTAGCGATTTTCATGCTAGTTGTTTAATAATCTGCTGCTTCACTTCATCCAATTTGACTGGGTGACTGAAGTAAAAGCCTTGGAATATCTTGCATCCGTAATTACGAATGATTTCATAGTGCTCCTTTGTTTCAATTCCTTCAGCCAATAGTTCTAAGTTCAAATCTTCAGCAAGCTGTATAATCGTTTTACAAATTCGTTGATCGACTGGGTTGTCGACGACATCTCGCACAAAGGAACGGTCAAGTTTAATCATATCAACGGATAAATACTTCAAATAATTCAATGACGAGTACGAAGTTCCAAAATCATCAATTGAGATTTGTACCCCAAGCTGTTTAATTTGATCAATTGTTTTTGAAACATAACCAATTTGTTGCATTAAAGCCGTCTCAGTAATTTCGAGTGCCAACTGTTCTCCAGAAAAGTTTGTTTTCAGTAAAATGTTTTTTAACTTTGTTGAAAAGTTTAATTGTGTAATATGAAGAGCTGAAATATTTACAGACAAGATGAAATCCTGGTTATATTTTTCCTTTAACTGCTGGATATCTTCACAAGCCTGCTCTACTACGAGGTCGTCGATTAAATCGATGATATGATGGTCTTCTGCATACTCGATAAATTCACTTGGCGGGAGGATTCCTTTTTGTGGGTGATCCCATCGAGCTAACGCTTCAAAACCATAGATTCGGTTCGTATCCATCTGATATAGAGGTTGATAGAATGGCTTGATTTCTTTATTTTCAATAGCTTTTAATAGTTCACATTTAAATTCCTCTTCAGCTTGTGATTTTGGTTCTTTAATTTTATTCATCCACGGAAAATCAACTCGCATTAGTTCGGACTGTATATAATTTGTAATTAACAATGTTAATAGCGAACGGAAGGATTTGACGATTTCTACTTCACGATTGGTAGGTGAATGAGATTGCTTCGAAAAAATAGTAAATACAGCAAGCACTTCATTATCGCGGTAGTCGAAGATCGGTATAGATCTACAAGAGCTCAACTTAAGTAAATCAGGAAGATCACTGAAAACATCCCCACGTAAGTCATTCGAAATGTTTTCTGTATAAGTTACGCTGCCTGTCCGAATGGAGGTAGCATTAGAGACAATGCCTTCATCAATAAGCATCCCGCAAAAGGCCTTCTTGAATTCTTCAGATAACCCATTCGAGATACACTCTTGAATAAATTCCTTCTTCTCATCGACAATCATAATTGCACTGTATGTGCCAGTCAGTTTTCGGTCAAAGTATTTTAATATGTGTTGTAGAGCGTCTTCGTAGGAGTCTGATTGATTCATCGCTTCCTCGATATAACGATAACCTTCCAAGAATTCTTCTGGCGAAACCTTTAATCGATTCTTCACTTGCTGGTGAACCATAAAAGCTCCCTCCCTCGCTATGAATGATTAGTAGATGACCATTTTTCGTTTTTAGTTAAACAGTGTATAATATATTTATGTATAAATGAAAATTCAGTTTTTTAAAAAAAGAGGGCTACCAAAACTGCGGGGTAGCCCGATATGGATGGTTGTATCTTTTGTAGATTGCAACTAACAATTAGTCAAGCGAACCGAGATCATTGTTATCCTTTCCAATGCCTTGAATGGTAACAAATGCTTCTTCAGACGTGTTTTCTTGGCTGACGTCAAAGCCATAGAGACTAGAGACAATAAGAACAACAGCGACAAGACTCAAAAACTTTTTCAATCGAGACCCTCCTTTGTTAGTTGATTTAAATTAAATCTATCATACTATCAAATTAGATGGATTTGCGATTGAGCCCGATTTGAGCCGAATAAGAGGTGATTTCCTTTCGTTTTCTACGTTTTTCTCAAAAAGTATAAACATCGGAATATTTTTAAGAAAATTTTGTAAGGGGGTGCAGAATTTTGATAGATAATCGAGAGGATATCGGATCAAAAATCTATGATTTACGAAGATACTTTCATATGACACAGAAGGAGTTATGTGATGGGATATGTACACAAGCCTATATTAGTAAAATTGAAAATGGATCTCTCGCCATCGCTGCAGATATTTTATTCAAAATTGCCGAACGGCTCGGTGTGGATGTCAATTACTTTTATGATACGACTTTTCCTGAACGCATGGATTACTCGCTTGAAGTGGAAATCCAAGCAAGGGAAATGGTCATTCAAGATAATTACACAGGATTGAAAGCTTTAATTGAGAAAGAAGAAAAAACTCCCTTATATGAAAATAGACGTTTCAAACAATTCATTCTATGGCATAAGGCTCTGTGTAAAAGGTATGTTGATAAAGACCTGGACGCCTCGCTAGATTTACTTAATGAAGCGTTATTTTTATTCAACACAAACCAAAAGGTCAAATCCGAGCGAGAGATCGAAATTTTAATCAATAAAGCAAATATATTAGTAGACTTTAAACAATATAAGCAAGCAATTGACCTTTATGAAGATCTGCTTTTCTCTGTTAAAAAACTACCAATCATTCGTAATCATAATATTGAAATTATGATTCGATATAATCTGGCTCGTTGTAACCTAATGATCTCAAATTACGAAAAAACGATCGATCACGCGAAAAAAGGGCTAACTTCTTGTAGAAATAATCGATCTTTATATGGAATGGGCCATTTATATTTCATTATTGGAAGAGCATATGAAGAAATTGAGCAAACCGTTCAAGCACTTGAATTCTTTCGAAAAGCAAAGCAAGTTTTTGATTTGACCGAAGAAAATCAGTATTACCAAAAAGCATTGTTCAAATTAGACGAGCTGCAAAATTTACATAAACAAGTTTAATATACCACAAATTCTCGTCGTTGTTTACAATTATTTTACTATTTTAAAAACTTTTTTCCTGTACAACACAAATTGAACCCTAGCCCCTTCATCAGCCAGGGTTCACTTTATATTTTATCCCTTTTTCACAAATGTATCAGGCATAACTGCAGCTACAACTTCTCCTTTTACAACTACTTCATCATTTGCATATACATTCGTCGTCACCTTGAATTTTTTCGGATGGATTTCTTCAATCTCACCGACCGCTTTTAACGGGATGCCTTGCGGTGTGGGCTTTAAATAATCTACGTGCAATGAGGCTGTCACAAAGCGTGGTGCTGGTACGCCATCACCTGGCTCATGACCATTCTTCCTATGTAAAAAGAGTGCTGCTGACCCAGTACCATGGCAATCTACCAAGGAAGCAAGTAGTCCCCCATAGATAAAACCAGGAATCGCTGTATGTTTTGGTTCAGGTTGATAAACCGTCACCGACTGATCACCTTTCCATCCTGTTCGAAATAAATGTCCTTCTTTGTTTTGATGACCGCAGCCAAAGCAATGAGCAAAATCATTTGGATAGTCATCTTGAATCGCATACTTTACTTCTTCCATCATCTCACCTCTAAATTGTATTCTCTTCTACAATAAATAGGTTTCTCGGTTGGTGTGAAGAATTCCTTCTTTATATTAAATGAAAAAAGGACATTCAATAAATGAACTTCGAATGCCACCAAATTTCTATTGAATTGGATTGCCATTTTGTTCAACCTGTACGATTGTGTCGGTCAATGTTTCTGTCACGCTGATCATATACTCACTTTCTTCAACCACTAATTGATGAATAGCCTTTACTTGATTGTTATTGTATTCATATACTTCAGCCAGTTCTGTTGCAATACTTTGTTGTATGATTTCAACTTCTGCTTCTTCGTGGGAAATCGATTGAACAGACAGATCCAAAATCGCATAATCCATGTCGTAGTTATTGAGCAAGCCTTATACATTCGTCTGACGTTCGTCCGTTCGAACTGACTCTACGAGAGTAGCCGTTTAGGCTTCGAAATTTTCTTCTTCAGCATAACGAAAATTTTCCATTAGGGTTTTCTCGACTAACTTTTTTAACTCTTGTGCTGAAGAATCTGTATTAATTTAATTAGTTACTTCATTAGCAGATTCTTCTTTCTATTCAGATGCAACGAATTTTTTATATTACCATAACTTTCTTGAAAACTTTATACGTTTATTGAAAACGAAAAGCCACCCGATGAACCGAGTGGCTATCAATCATCTTATTCAATAAATTGTTTATCGACTAATCCTGATAAATCAGGCTGTTCATCCAAGAAACCTAAGTCGTAAGAAGAGTTTGCGAACTCCTGCAACACTTCTGCGTCAACTTCATAGGTGAAATCAATTCTTTCCCAAGCTCGATCGATGACCTCTGAGGAAAGTTCTTGGTCGGTAATGTCTTTGATTTTTTCAATCGCGATTGTCTTGGCCTCATCTGGATTGTTTTGAATAAATTCTGTTGCGTTCTTGTGTGCGTCAACGATATTTTGAACCAGCTCGGGATCATTTTCAATCAACTCATTCGAAGTAACAAACACAGCAGCCGGTAATGTCTGACCATAGGCGACTTCCGGTGTATCGATCAACACTTCACCTGTTCCTTCCTCTTCAATGAATGACGCCCACGGCTCTGGAACCGTCGCGACATCGACATTTCCTGTCGCAAACATATTGGAGTAAGTCGCTGGTTTACCTGTAACGTGTTTGATTTCACCATTCACACGATCCGTTGTCATGCCAAAGTCTTCTTTCATTTGCGTTTCGAATTGAACATCATGTGTGCAACCTACACGTGGTGAAATGAAGTTTTTTCCGGCAAGATCTTCAGGTGACTCAATGCCTGCATCTTTTCTTGCCATAATGACCGTTCCACCAGCCGAACCTGCTGCGACAACACTTACTTCAGCACCACTTGTGTAGTGGTTCATTGCAGGACCGGGTCCGACAATACCTGCTTCAATATCTCCGGTTTCAAGCGCTGTCATGAACGCTGAACCATCCGGGAAATACTGATAGTTAACAGTTGTGCCGTCTGGTAATGACTCTGAATATAGTTCTTTTTCCTCTGCAACCATGCCTGCAACGTGATTAATATTTGGAAAGTAACCGATTGTTACTTCTTCACTATTTGAACCTTCTTCCGCATTGGAACTACCGCAAGCTGCCATGAACGCACCTAACAATACGACCATTGCGAATAAGATTATTTTTTTCATAAGATGACTCTCCTTTTTATGATTTTAATAAGCCCCAACGTTTGAGAACATTTTTCTCTAATTTCGAAAATACCAACTGATCGACGACGGCCCCAATCGTACCGATGATAATGATGATGCCAATGACTTGATCCATCCGGGCAAAATCCGAGGCAAATTGTAGGGAATACCCCAGTCCTGGACCATTGCTCAATAATTCCCCTGCCATCAACGCTCTCCAGCTGAAGGCCCAAGCAAGTCGGACACCGGTCATGTAATACGGGATACTCGCAGGAATCTCAACCCGATAAAACAACTCTGCTCCACTCGTGCCCATTGTTCGGGCAGCTTTCACCAATTGCGGTGGAACGTTTTGAATCGCCGACCGGACATTCAAAGCCATAACGAATGTACCACCTAGTACGACAACAAAGATGACGGCGAACTCTGTAAAGCCAAATAACATCAGGGACAAAGGTACCCAAACGATACTTGGAATACTTTGAAGAGCAATTAAGTACATTCCAGCCGTTTCATCCGCTTGACGGGATTTTCCGAGAATAACTCCTAGAATTGTCCCGAAAAGCAAGGCTAGCGACAAACCAATCAGCAGATGTTTAAAACTTGCTCCGAGTGCTACGAGTAAACTCCCACTTGCAAAACCGTCAAATAAAGCTTGCATTACTTTCACCGGACCAGGCAAAACAACTTCCGGGAAAATATTCATTGATACAACCAACTGCCAAATCCCAACAACGACAACGAGAAACAGTGTCCGTTTAATTGCTAGCTTCATAGTCTATTTCTTCCTTTAATACTTTATCGATTTCTACTTTCAGTAAGTCCATGACTTGGGTTTCTAACTCAACGACATCCGGGTTATTCCGCTTCCTTGGTCTAGGCAAATCGACGTTGATATCGGCAATGATGCGACCTGGCCGGATGCCCATGACAATAACGCGATCGGAAAGCTTAATGGCTTCATGAATACTATGGGTCACGAACAGAATCGTTTTATTCGTTTCTTGCCAGATCTTTGTCAATTCATCTTGCATCAAATCTCGCGTTTGTTCATCCAACGCGCCAAATGGTTCATCCATCAGCAACACTTTTGGATCCATTGACAATGCTCTGGCAATCGCAACGCGCTGTTGCATTCCACCCGACAATTCATAGGTATAATGATCCGTGAACTTACTTAAATGAACCATCTTCAAAAAGTGCTTGACGCGGTCTTCCGCTTCGTTCTTTGGCAATTGTTTCTTAATCGGATAAAGGACATTATTCTTCACATTCAACCAAGGAAACAATGAAGGTTCCTGAAAAACCATCCCTCTGTCGGAACCTGGTTTGCTGATTTCTTCCCCTTCCAACAAGATGGTGCCATCCGTTATCTTCTCTAATCCTGCAATCATCGAAAGCAAGGTGGACTTTCCACAACCCGAGGGACCTAGAATGGAAACAAACTGATTCTCCTCGATAGATAAATCAATATCGGAAAAGACTTCAAAACGTCCTTGTTGATCTTCATAACTTTTACCTACTTGCTTTAATTCCAAAAACATATATCCACCATTCCTTATTAATCCGATAAACTTACTATGTTTTATATTGCAATAATAGATTATACAGTGGTAACTGAAAGTGTGTCAATTATTTGTTTAGGTTTCATGAAAATATTCTTTTACCTAAGATAATAGTTGATTTATCAGGACATTCATTGCCTGACTGTTTAATCGAGAAAAATACGATTTTTGGCAAAATAAAAAGCACTCTTTTTAAGATAAGTAGTTCAATTAAAGGTACAAATTTCAATTTTGTATTCCAGAACTGAACTACTTGTTTTTAAGAGTAGCTATTTTATGGTCGTCAACAGAATGAATCTTTCGGTTTTGGAACGGATAGCCCGAACAATGGCCGTAAATATAGCGCGACAAAGGTTCCTGCAAGTGCAAGTAATCCCCAAACATAACCATGCACACTGAACGATGCGATGCCACCGAAATAAGCACCGATATTACATCCAAATGCAAGACGTGCACCATATCCCATTAATAGTCCACCGATGATTGATGCTGCAACATTCCCTTTCGTCAACTTGGAAAACTTAAATAATCCACCCGCGGCTGATGCGAGAAAAGCACCTAAAATGACACCAAGATTCAAAACGGTCGTTGAATCTGTAAAAATGCTGGACTGTAAAACTTCCGCATTTGCTCCTTGCCAATACCCCCAGCTTGCAACGTCAAATCCAAGAAATTGTGCTGTCTTAGAACCCCATAATGCAAATGCTGATGTGATTCCCCATGGTTGGCCTCTTGTCATTAATGTTAGAGCATTTAAAACCGCTAAGCCGATTGCTGCTGCGAATAGTGGCCATGAACCACGCAAAATTCGTTTCCATCCAGCTGTCTTTGGCAATGGAGCCATACGTGGTGGTTGTTTTTTTCTTTCAATGACTAACGTAATCCATGCAATTAATCCGAATAGTGCTAACGAAACGATCCATGCACCACCATAGCCTAAGCCTGTTGAAGTCGCCAGTGAGATCGGTTCAAAAGATGGAGTTTCATCCGTCCAAAACGGCAAATGATACGCACCGATTGTTGATCCTACGATGAAAAACAGTAATGTAAACAACATGACTGTGCGTCCTCCACCAACTGCGTATAGCGTACCAGAGGCACAGCCTCCTCCTAACTGCATACCAATCCCAAATAAAAATGCTCCTAAAATAACACTAACACCGACAGGAGCAACATAGCCTGACGCTCCTGTCCCGAAGAAAGAGACACCAAATGCAAGTATTGGTGCAAATAGCGTGACGGCTACCGCAAGCATCACCATATGGGCGCGAACGGCTTGCCCGTTCCCTACTGATGCTAAGCGGCGAAAGGCGGACGTGAAACCAAAACGCGCATGAAACAGCGTATATCCGAGTAATAAACCGAGAATTAATAAAATTGGTTGCATCGCAACTTGTGTGAACAGTAAATACACCATCAGTATTGCTGTTACAACCAAACCAGCTACAATCAAAGGAGTTTGTGGCCGATTTAACTGTTTATCTTCTTTTTTTATTGGATCTAAAGCCTCGTTAACGGGCTGTACTTTTGTTTCCATTTTAAATTCCTCCATTTCCGATTGATTTAATCGGGTTTAACATATTGTCTATATTATTCTCCTGTCGGCTTTTTGTCAATGAAAATTTTCCAAAATAAAAAAACCGAGCATTTATCTCGGTTTTAAAACGGATCCATATTTTTTATAAATTATTGTTTAGACTTATTTTTTTCTAAATAATCTATAATTCCTTGCGCACAAACTTTCAAATCAACTTCTAACAATTGATAAACAGGGTGATCATCACTCACTTTACGATCAACTAAATGGGAAGCAGCAGATTCGATCAGTAATTCATAGAGCCGCTCGGCTTTTTCAGACGATGATTGTTCTTCATATTCTTGCTCGACCTTTCTTCCCCGGTCCATAAAAATAGGTAAAAAATAATTGATTTGGCGATAAACATTTTCGGGGTCCTCTGACACGCCATAATGGCCAAAGAAAATTCTTGAAACACCCAAATCTTTGATCCGTTGCATCGACTGAATCATCGCGTCAGGGTTAAATTGATTTGGCGAAGTAGAAGGCAAAATAAACTCATGTTCATCTGCTATTTGAGCATAACGGACACCGATCGTATCTCCTGTAAACATACCGTTACTAACGGAATCATGTATAGAAAAGTGATGCTTTGCATGGCCTGGTGTATCGTAAAAAGTTAACACTCGATCTTCACTTAGTCGAAGTTGTTCACTGTCTTTCATTGTAATGATTCGATCTTCTGGAACAGGTTTAATGGGATCAAATAATCGATCGAATTGGTCACCGTAAACCGCTCGTGCTCCTTGAATCAATTTCGTCGGATTAGCGATATGTCTAGCACCACGTGGATGAACGACGACCGTTGCATTCGGACAGTGCTCAAGTAAAACACCGACTCCTCCAGCATGGTCCAAATGAATATGTGTCACAATAATATATTGGATTTCTTCTGGCTGAATTTCCAACTGTTCCAAACCGTTTAATAAGTATGGGACTGACGGACTCGCACTTGTCTCGATAATCGACGGTTGGTCTTCATGGAGAATATAGCTCCCTGTTCTTTCTGGAACAAACAAGTCATGTAAATCAACCATTGAAATCTTGTCACCCAAGTCTGTGATGATCGACATTTTATCGCTCCTTTTTTTAAAATGATTTCACACTCTAATGACTATATTCAACAAAAACTGCAAAAACCCTTTAAAATGACTTTTCATTGAATAATGCTACAGCCTCCCCACTTTTTTATAATCAGACTAAAAAACTATCAAGCACATTTGCCTATTGAATGAATACCTTATGGGTGAAGACTAAAGGAGGGATTTATGATGAGTCATAAAGATGCTTATCAGCCAAAACAACCAGAAGGGATGTGCGGAAATTATAATCAACCTGGCATGATGTATGGACATCAAGGAAATCCAAGCATGGTTCAAGGACAGCAGTATATGGGCCCTGGAATGGATTGCAATCAACAAATGATGCCTGCGCATCATGGTAGTATGCCGAAACAAATGGATGAAAAACAACATAAGAAGTATATGTATGACCACTGCAACAAGCACAAACTCCATTTCATGCACGCACAATTAAAAGATGGTTCAATGGTAGAAGGTATCTTAGATGAATATGATGAAGATGGTGTCACGTTGATTATACCTTGTGGTGATGACATGAGAGATTCAGCCGAAGAGTCGTTTGATGCTACTCGACAGAATTATGGATACGGTGGATATGGCGGCTATGGACCTGGTTACGGACATGGCGGTTATGGTGGTTATGGACCTGGTTATGGACACGGTGGCTATGGTTACGGTGGCTATTACCCGAGAAGATTCAGCCGCTTCCGTCGCCGTCGATATCCATTCATTAATATTCTTAGATTGTTCACTCCATTTTTTTATTAATTGAAAGCAAAAGCCGCATAGCTATCATAGCCATGCGGTTCATTTTACATATTGCACGAATCGTCATCACAATATTCGGTTTTGGATCCTAGCACTTGAATTTTCGATTCTTGATTCTCTTCTTCCTGTACTTTTTGTAACACTTCCAAGAATGTCTCACTCGGTTGTGCACCAGAAACGCCATACTTATCGTTAAATACAAAAAACGGAACACCTTGCGCTCCGATTTGTGAAGCTGTCTGTTGATCTGCAATTACTTCATTTTTAAACCGGTCGCTTTCTAAAACTTGTAACGATTCTTCTTTATCAAGACTCACATCTTCTGCGAGTTCCAGCAAAACATCTTGGTCGTTAATATTTTTGCCTTCCGTAAAGTAAGCTTTCAACGTCCGGTTAACGAATGCTTCCATCTTTCCTTGCTCTTTTGCATAATGGCTAAGGCGATGAGCATTTTCCGTATTCGCTGGACGAGCTTGATCTAAATTAAATTCTAAACCTACTTCTCTTGCTTGTTCGCTAATCGAGGCATTCATCTCTCTCGCTTTTTCAACGGACATTTGATATTTCTTAGCCAAAGCCTCATCAAGGCTCAAGTCTGTTTCTTTCGGGCTGTTCGGATCCAATTGGAAACTTCGATAAGATACTTTAACATCCGATTGACCAGAAAATTTCTTCAACGCCGTTTCAAAACGCACTTTTCCTATATAACAAAAAGGACAGACCATATCTGAGTAAATATCAACTCTCATCTATTTATACCTCCGTCTTCATTTTCGTTCAATCATTTCTCTAAACATTATTTAAGAAATCCCTTTAAAAATCAACCAATTGAACTTACCGGTTCGCTTGCAAATCTTTCGAAAATCAACACTCCATCATAAGCCATGCTCCTATTTCTCACGTAAACCACTTTATCTAAAGTGATAACAAAATACTTGAACCTCTCGCGTTTAGTTTACTTCCAATGAAGGAATGCTTATGTATATAATGTTTTTCAAGAGGTGATTTTTCATGGATACAGAAAAACATGTACAGCATATTGTTCATTGGTTACAAGAATATAAAGACCAAGCCGGTGCAAAAGGTGGTGTCGTTGGGCTAAGTGGTGGACTTGATTCCACTGTTGTCGCTTACCTCATGAAACGTGCTTTCGGCGACAACGCTCTAGGCGTGCTATTACCAATCCACAATTCTGTTGAGGCAGAAAAAGACGCACTACTCGTCGCGAGGGACTCACAAATTAATCATATTGGTATTGAACTGACGGATACTTTTAAAGAAGGTTTCGGTCAAATTGAAAAAGCACTTGGTGACCAGTGGAATAAAGATTCCGCTCAATTGGTCGGTGCGAATTTCCAAGCGAGATTACGTATGTCTACTTTATATGCGATTGCTCAAAATAATCAATATCTAGTCATCGGTACCGGAAACGCTTCGGAGCTCTTTACCGGTTATTTCACGAAATATGGTGATGAAGGTGTCGATGTCAATCCACTCGTTAATTACAGAAAAGAACAAGTGAAAGAAATGGCAAAATACTTGGGTGTACCTGATCGTATCCTAGATAAAGCTCCAAGCGCAGACTTGTGGGAAGGACAGACGGATGAAAAGGAAATGGGCATTTCCTATGCTGCCATTGATAAATATCTTCGTGGTGAGGAAATTCCACCCGAAGATGAAAAAACACTTATGAGGCTACACAAATCTTCAGAGCATAAACGCCATCTGCCACCTGGGCCACCTAAACTAGACGCGTAAGCTTGAAGGAGAGTTCCTATGAAAGACAACACAGCACTAATTTTAATTGATATGATCAATAAAATGGATTTTGAAGGTGGTGAGGATCTACTTGAAAACACGAAACCGATTGTAGATTCCATCATCAATTTAAAAAGGCAGGCTAAAGAGTCAGGTTTACCTGTCATTTATGTAAACGATAATTTTGGTTTATGGCAAGAAAGCGTTGAAAATGTCATTGAAGTATGCAGAAATGAACGTGGACAAGAAGTCGTTGAGCAAGTTCTTCCTGAAAAAGATGACTTTTTCATCATCAAACCAAAACACAGCGGTTTTTATAGTACCCAGCTAGATATTCTGCTCAGCCATTTAGGCGTCAAGAACTTAATTTTAACAGGGGTTGCTGGAGATATCTGTGTACTGTTTACAGCAGATGATGCTTACATGCGTGAATACAATTTATGGGTACCAAGTGATTGTACCGCTTCAGAAACTGACGAAGACAATGATAACGCTCTCCGGTTGATGAAACGATCAATGTTCGCGAATATACAACCCACTTCGGAAACGAGTATCGAAAATGCCTTTCAGCAAACAAAGCAATAATCTATGGTCTCCTCTGAAGGTTCAGAGGAGATTTTTTTGTCAAAAACCTAGTGTATTTACATAAAAATAATTATTCCATAAAAATTACCTAAAGATTCGTATTCTTTGATACAATATTTATTTAGAGACATACATTCATAACATAAAGATTTTTAGAAATAGTGTTGGAGGAGGGAAAGTGTATGAATGAAGTATTAAGTGTAAAAGGGCTTGGTAAGTCGTTCAAGGATACTCGTGTCGTGAAGAATATCGACTTTGATGTACATAAAGGCGAAATCATGGCCATTCTTGGGCCAAACGGAGCTGGTAAGTCAACGACAATCCGTAGTATTATGGGAATTTTATTGCCTGATGAAGGTAGTGTCACATTCCATAACCATGCTGAAGAAGGGGTGCCGAGACACAAAATCGGCTATTTACCCGAAGAGCGTGGACTTTATAAAAAAGTAAAGGTGATGGATATCCTTCTGTATTTTGCAGAGTTGAAGGATTATCCGCTGGACCGGGCGAAAGAACGTGCGCTTGAGTATTTGAAAAAATTTGACCTTGAAGGAAAAGAGAATGTTTCTGTCGATGAACTTTCCAAAGGGATGGGACAAAAAGTTCAGTTTATCGGATCTGTTATTCATGAACCGGAGTTATTGATTTTAGATGAACCGTTCTCCGGGTTGGACCCTGTCAGTCAAGAAGTGTTCAAACAAGAAATCAAAGACCTTGCCAAAAAAGGGACCGCCATCTTACTAAGTTCTCACCAAATGAACTTAGTAGAAGAAATGTGCGATCGTCTGTTTTTAATTCACCGCGGTCAAAAGGTCATTTACGGTTCTATGGACGAAGTGAAAGAACAGTATGCTAACTTTAAGTGTACAATTCATGGAGATAATGATCGCTCTATGCTAGAAAAAATCGATCAAGTTGAGCGAGTTGAACAGAAAGATGATATTTCCATCTTATACTTATCTTCTGATGTTGTAATCAGCGATTGGATTAAACAATTACCGAGTACATTAGATATTCAAGAGTTGTCTGTCGATCGAATTTCGCTTCATGAAATTTTTGTCGACATCGCAACAGATCGAAGTTTGGCACAGGAAGCAGGTGTCGTTGATGCGAAATAGTTGGAAAGTCGCCAAGTGGGAAATTAAAAGAAACCTTAAAAGTAAATCTTTTTTAATATCATTGTTTTTAACACCGATTATCTTTGCGATCTTCGCAACCGTGCCAACATTGCTTAGTGATTCAGGTGAAGACCACGACAGCGAACCGGCACAGACAACCGTCTACTTAAATGACGAGATTGGCATATGGGACCAACTGGAACCGATGGTCAGTAAAGGCGGTGACCTCCATTGGGATGTCGAATTAACTGACCAATCATCTGTTGAGATGACTGCTACACTTGAAGAAGAAACACAATCCGTTTATATCCACCTTGATGAATCTGCTTTAGAGAGTGGAAAAGTGGATTATTATACATCTGAAGAAGTTCCAGACAGTTTTCAATATGAAGTGCAGCTATTTGAGCAACCTCTTCGTTATGTTCAGCTTGAGCGAACAGGTCTAGACGAATCAGAGATCCAATCAGCCATGATCCCCATTTCATTCAATCAAAATGAAGTGACAATGGAAGCAGGGGATGACGTTGGGGAAGAACAAGCACAAGGGGTGGAAGCCTTTTTAGAAAAATTTGTTCCAGGTGTCTTTGCTGGACTTGTCCTCTTCTCCATCGCCATTACCGGTATGATGGTTTTCCAAAGCGCTTCAGAGGAAAAGAAAGAAAAAGTCGCGGAGATCATTTTATCTTCCGTTACGGCTGGCGAGTTGATGCAAGGTAAGATTATCGGTTATTTCGTTCTAGGAATTTTACAAGTGACCGTTTGGATCGGCATGGCGTTACCAGTTGCGCTAGCTTTAGTCGATTACCCGATTATCCAATACTTACTTGTTCCTGAAACATTGCTATTCCTACTTATCGCTGTATTAGGTTACTTGATGTTTGCATCGATATTTGTCGGACTGGGCGCAACATTAGAAGACTCATCGAGCGGAAGCAACTTCCAAGGATTTGTTTTCATGATCCCTTGGTTGCCATTCATTTTCATGGGACCAGTCATTTCAAATCCAGAGAGTACATTATCTCAAGTTCTATCCTATGTACCATTCACATCACCAGGAATCATGATCCTTCGATTATCCATCTTGGACGAATGGCCATGGTTGCAAATTCTTATCAGTATTGTCATCTTAATCGTATCGATTTGGTTACTCATGAAGTTAGCCGGTAAGATCTTTAGAATTGGTATCTTAATTTACGGTAAAAACGCTACATTACCTGAAATTTGGAAATGGTTACGTTCATAAACTTACGTATTAAGGGCGAAGAAAAAATTCTTCGTCCTTTTTTATGCTCAAATATCTTTCGAATAGTTTTTATGTTTATCCAAATAATATAACCGTATTTCTTTTTCAGTTAGGAGAAAGGTACATGGATCTCAGTAAATTAAGGAGTGTGTTTATGGGAATTTTAAGTGGTAATCCAACAAATGAACCGATGCATTATGGTGAAGTTTTCGCTGTTTGGTCATTTCTTTCAGTATCTAAGGGGTTAATTGCGGGATATCAGACTCAATTAAATCATGCTGGTGATGCAGACCTAAAAAAGATATTGGAGGAAGCAATAGAGGCAGGGCAGCGTGAAAGTAAAGAAATTGAAGCTTTATTAAAGGAAAATGGAATCGGACTGCCTCCAACCCCGCCTGAGCGTCCAAAAGCTTCGTTAAATGATATTCCTACTGGAGCACGCTTTCTTGACCCAGAAATTGCAACTGCTTTATCAACAAACATTGCTGCTGGGTTAGTAGCCTGCAGTACGATCATGGGTCAGTCAATTCGAGAAGATATCGCTATGCTATTTGGACAATTCCATACGCAAAAGGCACAACTCGGTGCAAAGGTTCTCCGTTTGACCAAAGAAAAAGGATGGCTTGTCCCACCTCCTTTACACCACCATAAAGCGGATGATTGCTAATGAGTTAATCTATTAACTAAAAGAACTGGACTGATTTTGTATCAGTCCAGTTCTCTATATTATCTTTATATTTATCGATGCCCTAGTTTCATATCTAAATTTTGAGGTGCTTGATCTATTGGAAGTGTTGCATTGGTATCATTTCTGCGATTTCTTACTTGTGTCACCAAGCTGTCCACCGCGTACAACACAAATAGTGTGGAAAATACTGAGAGCGATACAATGATTAATGATGTTGTCATTATCATCAAACCCCTTTCTTCCTTAAGCTTTATATATTTTTGTTTCTAATTATATCATACCAAATTTGGCCATTATTACAATCTTATTGCTCACATACGTAGCATTTGTTCCATTTTCGTCACCATTCTGCCATATACTCCGAACTCACTTTTACTTTAATGTTTAAAAGTGATACATAATAAAATATTGCTGTTTTAGAAACGCAAATAATGGGTAATTAATGAATATAGTGATTAAGATCATGGAAAGCTATCTTTAACATCTTTTAGAGGAGGCTAATGCATGAATGTAATCCGTGCACAAGAGATTTCCGATTTACCGGATATGAAGCATGTTGAATATAACGGCGAACGTGTCTATATCAAACATGTCGACGAAGACAACCAAACAGCCGTCATCAACTATTTAGAAGATGTTGATAAAGATGTCGAAGTGAAAGTGCAAGACTTAGACGAAAAAGAATCATAATGTTATGTTCTCTCTCCCCCTTGAGTTCATATAAAAAAATCTGGGCTGATTTCGGCCTAGATTTTTTATGTTCATTTGGTGAGACGCTTTCTCGATGACAATTCTACTCATTTTTATTTCATTTGGGTGTCGAGACGCACTCTCGATGACAATTCTACTCATTTTTTATTTCATTGGGGTGTCGAGACGCACTCTCGATGACAATTCGACTCATTTTTATTTCATTTGGGTGTCGAGACGCCCTCTCGATGACAATTCTACTCATTTTTATTTCATTTGGGTGTCCAGACGCACTCTCGATGACAATTCTACTCATTTTATATTTCATTTGGGTGTCGAGACGCACTCTCGATGACAATTCTACTCATTTTTATTTCATTTGGGTGTCGAGACGCACTCTCGATGACATTTTCACTCACTTTTTACTACATATGCGTGTCGAGACGCGCTCTCGATGACGTTTCCGCTCGGTTCTGGATTCTTTCATGTGTTGAGACAAAGATCATTCTAAACTCAAGTTGCATTTTAGTATTTATGACTAGTAAATATAAAAACAGCCGAGCAATCGGCTGTTTTTCTTCTTACACGGTTTCTTTTTTCTTGCGTGCTTTTTCTTTTTTAATTTGCTTGCTTCGTAATTGGCCGCATGCGGCATCGATGTCTGTCCCTTGTTCAACACGCACACCACATTGAATCCCATTTTCAAGTAAGATTTCATAAAACTTAAGAATGTTCTCTTTGCGGCTTCGTTCGTATTGGTTGTGCTCTTCAACTGGATTGTAAGGAATCAAGTTAACATAGGACAAATGCTTTTTATCCTTTAACAGTTTGACTAACTGTCTTGCTTCTTCAGGATGATCGTTCACATCATGCAATAAAATATATTCAAACGTGATGCGTCGATTCGTTTTTTCTAAATAGTAATCGATGGCTGGCATCAACTTTTCTAGCGGATACGCTTTATTAATCTTCATGATCCGTGTGCGAAGTTCATTATTTGGCGCGTGAATGGACAATGCCAAGTTCACTTGCGATTGTTCATCAGCGAATTGATAGATCTTATCAGCCAAACCACTTGTTGAAACAGTAATGTGACGCGCTCCAATTGATAAACCTTTTTGATCGTTCACGATATTCAAGAATTTCATCGTGTTGTCATAGTTATCAAATGGCTCACCGATTCCCATGACAACAATATGGCTGACGCGCTCATCTTTTTGTTGTTGATCGAGATGGTGCTGGACATTCATAATTTGCTCAACGATTTCACCGCTCGTTAGATCACGGTTTTTGCGAAGCAATCCACTCGCACAAAACGAACAGCCAATATTACAACCTACTTGTGTCGTGACACATACAGACAGTCCATAGCTGAAACGCATTAAAACCGTTTCGATATGGTTTCCATCTGGGAGTTCGAAGAGGAATTTAATAGTGCCGTCCTTAGATTCCTGTTTAATAACTTGTTCCAATGCTTGCACTTCAAAGTTTTCTTCAAGCAGTTCAATGCATTCTTTATTTACATTTTTCATATCTTCAAAACGCTTGATTCGTTTTTTATATAGCCAATCCCACACTTGGGATGCACGAAAGCGTTTTTCTCCATTTTCAACTAACCAATCCTGCAGATCATTATATGTCAAACCATAAATAGATGGTTTTTGCATGCTTACCCTCTTTTCAAATTTGCGTATTTCCTTTGTCAATACTACTGAAAGTTACGTGAATAATCAACTGATAGTAAATAAAAAATCCCTGGAAATCAACATGGATCACCAGGAATTTCACCATTATGAAAGTAAATTATCGAAGAAAACACGTAAGACGTCAGCGCCACCGATGAACGTGCCTAACGAGCTTCCAATGTTCGTAAGTACTACAATTAATAAAATTCGCGTGACTTTATTATCCCAGAAACCTTTAACGGAAAGCACGTCATCTGGAAGGCTTTCAAAATCTGACACGTGTGGTTTCCGAATGAATGCCTGGACAATCCCTGCAAACCACCCAGCTGCGAGCAACGGGTTCAATGAACTGAATGGCGCTGCTAAAAAGGCTGTTATTACTGTTAACGGATGGCCTAAAGCAATCGCTGCACCTAGAGCAGATAATCCACCGTTCCATAACACCCAGCTGATCGTTTGCTGCCAACCGGCTGATGGATTCATATAAAATGTATAAGCAATCACGGATAAAATAATAATTGGAATCGTCCAACCGATCATCTTAGGCACTTTCGACTTTTTCGGAACAGCAGAAAGTTTTTCAAAATCATTTTCTTGATAAATTTCTCTTTTAATCCCAGGAACGTGCGCTGCACCTAACACAGCAACCACCTTGTCACCAGGAGCTTTTTTGATTTTTTGAGCCAAATATTGATCCCGTTCATCAATTAATGGCTTCTTCAATCGCGGAAACTCTCTCGTAAACTCTTCCATGACAGTATTCAACATGTCTTGGGATTTCATTTTTTCTAACTCTTCTTCGGAGATCTCTTCTTTATTAAATATACTGTAAAAGATACTCATCATTAACTTGGCGCGTCCTGAAAGACCAATATTGCGCCAAATGCGTGAAAAGGTCGTTTGAATATTTCGATCGGCAAGTACAAGCTCAGCACCGATCTCACTGGCGGATTCTATCCCTTGGATCATTTCCTGTCCTGGTTGAATTCCAAATTGCTTGGCAACTCGATTTTGAAATGATGAAATCATCATGTTCATTAATAGTAACGTCGCTTTCTTTTCCTTGACGACTTTAAAAATGTCCATGTTTTCCCATTTGTTTTTATCCTTCACGGATTCATAGCGTTGTTCGTCTAACTCGACACAAACAGAATCCGGCTGCTCTGCTTCGATTACTTCTTTAACTTGTAAGGCACTTTGTTTCGATACGTGTGCAGTACCGATGAGGATGATCTCTTTTCCGTCCAAATCGATTCGCGTTATATTTTCTTCTGACATAAGCGACTTCCTTTAAATAAAATTTCAAATAACTTCTTCATTTTACCATAAAAGAGCCCGTCCCTAGAAAGGAATGGACTCTTTTTTAAAAAATCTTCTCATTTATCAAGTTGTTTACGCGTACCCTGGCTTCCCGAGCAATTCAAAAATTTTCGTTTTATAATCTTCAACGCCCGGTTGATCAAACGGATTAACATTCAATAAATAACCGGAATACGCACACGCGAGCATGTAAAAATAAAGTAAATGGCCGATGTGGTGGGCATCTAATTTTTTCACGCGTAAGCCAATTTGCGGAACGTCTCCAGCTAGATGTGTTTCAGAAACACCTTGATAAGCTTTTTCATTAAACTCATGTAAGCTGCGTCCTGCTAAGTAATTGAGCTGATCTGCGTCATTGTCTTTCTCAACAATCGTCATATCTTGCTCGACTTCATCGAATACGATAAAGGACTCAAAGAGATTTCTTTCTCCGTCTTGAATATATTGCCCAAGCGAATGCAAATCTGTCGTATAAGTAACAGATGCAGGAAAAATACCCTTCCCTTGCTTGCCTTCACTCTCGCCGAATAGTTGCTTCCACCATTCTTGGACATAATTCATTTTTGGTTCAAAGGTTGCTTGTACTTCCGTCTTGAATCCTTCTTGGTAAAGAGCATGACGGATTGCTGCATAGCGGATTGCTGAGTTTTGTTTCAAATCAAACGACTTGTATGCTTCTTCCGCTTCCTTCGCACCAGCAATCAGCTCATCGATTGAAAATCCTGCACTGGCAATTGGCAATAAGCCAACTGCTGTAAATACGGAATACCGTCCACCGATATCGTCTGGAACGACAAAACGGTCATAGCCTTTTTCTTTCGCAACTTCGAGCAATGCGCCCTTGTTCTCATCCGTTGTGACATAAATTCGCGAAGCTGCTTCATCACCATAACGCTCTTCCATATACTGCTGAAGAAAACGAAAGGCAATCGCCGGCTCTGTCGTCGTACCTGATTTCGAGATGACATTAACAGCGACTTCTTTATCATCAATGTATGCCAAAAGTTCTTTTACGTACGCACCGCTTACCTGATGACCCGCAAAAAGAACTTCAAAATCATTGTCATTGGAAAAATGAGGAGACAAAGCTTCGATCACTGCCTTTGCCCCTAAATAAGAACCACCAATACCGATAACGACTAACACATCCGCTTGTTTACGAATAGTTTCAGCTGTTTCGTTCATTCTTTTTAAGAACTGCTCGCTCATTCGACTTGGCCAATCCAACCAACCGAGAAATTCCGATCCTTCACCTTTTTTATCATATAAATTCGCATGGATTTGTTGTAGAGAATCTTTGCGTTCCTTCAAAATTTGTTGTTCATCACCTGAATAAGTCAGTTGAATCATCTTATTCCCTCCGGCTGTTTTTAATGAATATGTTCTACCTCATAACCTTCATCTTCCAAAATGGAGACGACATGAGGCTCTAGTATTAAATGTAAGCTCCCGACGATGACAAAGTATGTTTGGTCCTCTCCAGACTCAAGGAATTTCGTGATTTCTTCTGCCATTCCATAGTTTCGGTTATCGTTCAATGCTTCCATATAAGCTTCTTCTTCTACACTCATAGCAGCGTCTGTTTCAAATAAAACATCCAATAATTCATCGACGTTCCCAGTTTTGTATATGTCGATTAACTGTCGCAAATCTTTTTCATATGTGTCAATATCAATCAATGACTCTTCTAACAGTTGCACTTGGTAATCCATCGATAAGTCTGCAAAAATTCCAAGTTGGTCTCTCGCTGTTTCTAAAGCAATAACTTCTTTATCATCTGCTTGCGCTTTTGATAGGAAGTACATATCGACTCCTTCTGTAAACCCAAGTTCTTGCACCATCAATTGAGAGACCATAGTAGAGACAAGCCATGGTTTGTACGTATCGATAACAGCCATCGGAAAACCTTTGCCTTCGAAAAATGCTTTTACTTCCCTGTAGGTGTCTTCAGGAAGATGGTCTTCGAGCGTTGTGCCATCTTGAAATGTCCCCAACTCCATCTGTAACTGGTTCATTTCAGCCATGTCTAAATTGAATAAATCAATTTCAGGAACAACAACATCAGAATCCACATAAGCTTGTTCGATTTTTTCATGCATCGGGAAGAGGTCCGAATCACCTAAATGGACCGTCCCCTGAAGGTAAACTGTAGTGTCACCATTCTCGACCTTCCATAGAAATCCTCCCGGTCCATCAAGCAAACCGACTTGTTCTATTTCGAAAGTTACTTTAATACCTTTCTCTTCCAATTTTGTGATTGCTTCTTCTTCCAATGGATTACCGGTCAAATTAACTTCTTTCAATTCCGGCAACGTTGTTAACGGCTCAACATTGGTAATCTCATTATCGGTTAAATTGATTTCTTCGATTGATTCAAGCGCTTCAATGCCTTCTAAATCTTCAATTGCTTCTTCAGACAGATCTAACGTTTTTAAATCACGTACGTCCGATAAATATAATTCATCTTCCTGTTGATCTACTTCAGCTCGGATTGCTTCTTCCAACTGTTGATCGGAAAAGTCCACTTCCGTTTCCGATTGGCAAGCAACGAGCATGACAGATGTGAGCAGGAAGAGAACGGGCTTCAAAATCTTCACATGAACTCTCCTTCATTAAAAGCTTTAGATATCTTTCTTATTGAACATTCTCAATAACGACTGCAATTCCTTGACCACCGCCGATACATAAACTAGCAACGCCATAACGCTTGTTTTGTCTCTTTAATTCATATGCCAAGCTCAACACTAATCGTGTTCCACTCACACCTACCGGATGCCCGAGTGCAATCGCTCCACCATTCACATTGGTTTTTATGCGATCCAATCCGAGTTCTTTTTCGACAGCTAAATATTGAGCAGCAAACGCTTCGTTCACTTCAATTAAATCCATATCCTCCAGACTCATATCGGCACGCTTCAACGCTTGCTTGATTGCAGGTACTGGTCCGATTCCCATAACGGTTGGGTCCACCCCTGCAATACCCCACGAAACGATTTTTGCCATTGGCTGTAATTGATGATTCTCTACAGCTGATTCAGTTGCAACGATGACAGAAGCTGCTCCATCATTGATACCACTTGCGTTACCAGCTGTTACTGTGCCGTCTTTTTTAAAGGATGTTCTAAGCTGAGCCATTCTCTCTGCCGTTGCATCCGCTTTGATATGTTCATCTTGTTCAAAAATAATCGATCCTTTTCTCGTTTTTACTTCATAAGGAACGATTTCTTCAGAAAAGCGCCCTGAATCTCTCGCTGCATCGGCTCTTTGCTGACTTTCAAGTGCAAAAGCATCTTGTTCTTCGCGAGAGATTTCATACTGCTCTGCAAGCTTTTCAGCTGTCAAACCCATGCCGCTTCCAGCATACTCATCTGTTAACGTACTCATCAACATGTCTTCGAATTTCAACGTCCCCATTTTTTTGCCACCAAATCGTTGTTCGAAATTCGCAAAAGGGGCCATTGACATATTTTCCGCTCCGCCAGCTAGGGCAATTTCTCCATCACCGACCATTAACGATTGAGCTGCCGAGATAATCGACTGAGCCCCTGATCCGCACAAGCGATTTAACGTTAGTGCTGGTACCTCTTGTGGGATTCCTGCTTTCAAGCCAATGTGCCTTGCCAAATAAGCCGCATTCGTGTGGGAGTGAATAACGTTTCCATAAACAATATGATCGATATGCTCTTCTTTTACTTTTGACCGCTTCAACGCTTCCTTTGCCGTAACAGCACCTAGGTCGTCCGCCTGTTCGGATTTCAATGAACCACCAAATGTTCCAAAAGCCGTGCGTGCACCATCAACCAAATAAATTTGTTTCATAATATCCCCCTTAGTATGTAAAATTATCCTACTTCCTATCATACCTTATTTATGGCTGAATTTCTGCTCACAAAAAAATCTCGCTCTGTCATCTTCAGCGAGATTTTTTCTTGCTATTCCCATATATACTGTAGCGTCAGGCTTCCTCGTTCCATTTCTTCTTTGGCATTGAGCTGTACTTTTAAGCCAGTCGGCGTGTAAGTCACCGAGCTAACAGAAAAGTCGAGTGATTGATCCAATAAAGAAACCACTGTTTTATGGTCATTTTTCTGAGCAGCTCCCATAATTGCACGAGCATGAGATTCTGAATCAAAAATGGACGTTGTCAGACGACCAGCTTCCTCAATCAATCGAGCCATTTGGGAGGCCGAAGTCTGAAATGCTTGTGGCTGAACTTCAGGGTATTGATGATTAGAATTTTGTTGCCGGAAAACAGGTGTCCAATACGTAGGATTCCCATGGATAACCACTCTTATCGACCTCCCTTTTCTTATACTATCTTATGCGAACAGCTTATCCGTGTTACTTACTTTTACGAAGCCGATCCCATACAAATAAGTGGTGAACGATTGTTAAGACAATAAGCAGCGTATTGAGACAGATAATACAATCCAATTTTCTTTTCACTGAATTCATTATGAGGACCCTCCATAATTTTGATTAAAATTGTGCCCGATATGATTGGATTGCAGTGAAGTACGAACAAATCCTTTTAATTGACTTTCCATCACTTGCCAGGTTATACTTAGACGTCTGATAGATTCTTAACAACAACGATTGGATAGTTACAGCTGAAACGGAAGTAACACTTTTTCGCCTAATTCAGCATGTGCTATTTTTTTATGGAGATAATAGATATTAGGCATTTTACATTATAGGAGGAAAAAGTTTGAAAACATTTAACGAATTAAACATTGAAGCAAGTGTTTTGAAGTCGCTTGCCGAGATGGGATTTGAGTCAGCTACGCCAATTCAGGAGCAAGCAATCCCAACCGCTCTAGCTGGTAAAGACTTGATCGGACAAGCGCAAACGGGTACGGGTAAAACGACTGCTTTCGGGGTGCCGATGATTCAAAATATTGATCCAAGCAACCGTTCTATTCAAGGAATTGTCATTGCCCCAACACGTGAGTTAGCGATTCAAGTGGCTGAGGAATTAAACCGGATTGGACAGCATAAAAATGTGCACACTGTTCCAGTTTATGGAGGACAAGATATTCAACGACAGATTCGTGCGTTGAAACGCCGTCCACAATTAGTCGCAGCAACACCTGGCCGCTTATTGGATCACATTCGTCGCAAAACCATTCGTTTGGAAGGCATCCGTACAGCAGTATTGGATGAAGCAGATGAAATGTTAAATATGGGTTTCATTGAAGATATCGAAGCGATTTTAGCGGAAATTAAACAAGAACACCAAACACTGCTCTTCTCAGCAACGATGCCGAAACGGATTCAGAATCTTGCAGAAAGATTCATGAATGAACCAGAAATGATCCGTGTAAAAGCAAAACAGCTCACAGTCGATCATATCGATCAGTTTTACTTCGTCGTAAAAGAGAACGCAAAATTCGATGCGCTATGTAGATTATTAGATACGGAGTCACCGGATTTAGCAATCATCTTCGGTCGGACGAAAAAACGTGTTGATGAATTGACAAGTGGTTTACTGAAACGGGGTTATTCTGCAGAAGGAATTCACGGAGACATTCAACAGTCAAAACGTGAAAAAGTTATTTCTCGTTTTAAAGAACAAACGACAGAAATTCTTGTCGCTACCGACGTTGCAGCGCGTGGTCTTGATATATCCGGGGTTACACATGTGTATAACTTCGACTTGCCTCAAGATCCAGAAAGCTATGTACACCGAATCGGTCGTACTGGTCGTGCAGGTAAGAAAGGTCAAGCCTACTCTTTTGCAACACCGAGAGAGATTGATCATTTACGTTCCATCGAAAAATTGATTAAGCGTAAAATTGAGGAAAAAGCAGTTCCATCTTATTCTGACGTCGTAGAAGGACTTCAAGAAACAGCAGTAGAAGATCTCCTGCAAACGATTTGGACAGATGAAAGCAAAAAATATCATCGTTCCGCTGAAGAAATCTTATCTAAAGAAGATGCAGTGGACGTCGTCGCAGCAGCGATTAAACTACTAACGAAAGAACCAAATCAAGCACCGGTTAAATTAACCGCAGTAGAACCGATCCGTGCGAAGAAGTCTTACGGTGGTAATCGCAAAAATAGCTACCGAGGAAATCGTGGTGGCGGCCGTGGTAAAGGGAACCAAGGACGTAATGACCGACGCGGTGGTAGTAACCGTGGTGGCAGTGGCGGCGGACAAGGTCGCGGCAGAACATCTAAAAATCAACGAAAATTCACTCGCTAAACATCGAAAGTGCTGACAGCTGTCGGCACTTTTTTTATTATTGGGTAAAAGACCATCCTGAAATGAAAATGAAACTTATTGTTAGTGATGAAAGTCTTATAAGCGAGAGGGGGACAGAATGTGACAGAGATTCAGGAGAAAAGATTGATTCGCCAGGCATTAGAAGGAAATGAGTTAGCGTTCCGCGAGTTAATCGAAGCTTATTACAAAACAGTAGAACGATTCGCTAGGCAAATTGGCGTGCAAGAGAACGACCTGGCGGATGTTACTCAAGATGTTTTCATTAAAGTATATCGATTTTTAAACAAATACTCTCGCGGAAAGTTTACGACGTGGCTTTATAGCATCACACTGAATGTCTCGAAAGACCTCTTTAAAAAACAAAAGCGCGAATTGGAGAAACACAAAAAATTAACGCATGAACCATTGACTGAATCATATTTAGAAAACCATAGCCTCACTGAGGATGAACGAATTTTACACAGCACAATTTTACAAATGGAAGATAAATACCGTATTCCAATCGTCTTGTTTTATTTTCACGATCAGTCGATTACCGAAATAGCAGCGATTACGAAAACAAAGGAAGCAACAATCAAAACGCACTTAAAAAGAGGTAAGGAAAGGCTCAAAAATGCGTTAAAGGAAGGAGGTTTCATTTATGAAGGATGATTTCTTTGAAAAACGTATGGAGCGGTTGGACGATAAATATAAACAAGCAGAAAGTAAAACTTCTACAAACGAGATTTTCCAAGCGGTTATGCAAGAAAACGACCGCCGAAAAAACCGAACACTTCTTCCTGTCATCGCCGCTTCAATTGTCGCTTTACTTGCTGGAGGCATCTTTTTTAGCTCTTTGTTTTTCTCCGATGAAGCGAGTGACAATGAACCTCAACAAACAAGTACGCCAGGTGATCAGGACGAAGATAAGGAAACCGCAAATGAAGGCGATAACGAAACGTCTAAACCGAATGAAGAAGAGCAATCAAACGATGATACACCAAATAAATCTGAAGAAACGGATACTGCAAAAGATGAACAAAATACCGAAGATAATGCTGATGAAACAACCGAGATTCAACCCTACCAAGAAAGAGAAAATACGATTACAGAAACGGTATATCCAGAAGGTATGGAAGAGCAAATTACTATGCGATTGATTGTCAATGAAGAGTTAGGTTATTCTTCTTATGTTCATCAACCGATGATTCATCAAAATAAAGAAGAAGACGCAAAATCGATTGATTACTTCTACCCTGATTTTGCAGAAACAGGAGAAATCCAATTTGAAAATGCGTTTATCCGTGTAGAAAAGTTTGAAGGTATGACGGTTGATCAAGTAGTTGAAGAGCGCGAACAGATCATTTTGAATCAAGGATTCGAAGAACAAAATATACACGAACAAATCGGCATGTCTTCTTATCACGCGATGTATATAAACGAAGATTTAACGAGATATGTAACGATTGTTGAAGACGGAAACAATATGTATGCAATTGACTCCCAGCTTTTTGGCGCCATGGGTGATGGTTCTTTCCCGTGGATTATTGATCAGTTTGTTCAAAAAATGGAGTTTAGTGAATAATGAAGTCCCCAGCTTAGTGAGAGAGCTGGGGATTTGTATATCTATTCAAAAATTATTTTCTCGTCATTTTCTTATCTAAGTTATCAAATACTTGATTTGCCACGTCTTTTTTTTCTTTACTTTTCACGGCTTCGGCTTCTAACTCATGTCGCTCTTCTGAAGAAAGAGAAAAAAACTTCTTTTCATTTCTCTGTTGTTCTTTTGGCATTTGTGTTCTTCCTTTCTGAAGAATTTACTCACCCCTACACGACTACTCATTCAGCTCCTTATTAAAGTAGCTTTTCCTTTTCACCCAAACGAATCCATCACCTTTCGATATGACCGCTACATCAATCGGCGGGCCAACCGATTCCGTGGCACGTGTTAATTTTCGTTTGAACGACGTCAAATTCATCAATGTTTCTGCCATATTGGCGAGTTCATCCTTCGGCAAAGATCGTACGATTCCTAAGAGTGGTTGTAAGTAGTTTCGTTTTTGGTAATCGTCTAATGCGTCTTTAATGGAGTGATATAGTTCATTACCCATTTCCTTCAAGTTACTAACCTGTTTTTCATCCAAATCAATGCCTAAATGACGTTGAATCTGTTCAGGGTATTCCGATAATACGCGGTCAATAATTCCAAACATCGTCTCTTCCATATGTGGTTCAATGCCTACCATGAAAGAATCGACCATTTCGCGTTGAGCAAACGCCTCAATGACTGCGGTACCATCCTGCTTATTTTGTCGGTAATCGATTTTTCGTTCTTTCAGTAATTTATATTTCAACGTACCTAAAACGAATCCTTCCAGTCGATAATTCAACAGATGTGGAAAAATCTCTTCTTCTCCATATCCAGCAATCACAAAACCTGTGCTCCCACGACTGAAAAAGTCATTTTTCACACTTTCAAATGCAAGCCGACATAGTTTCTTGGAAAATGTTTTGGACGTTTCAAATTCAATGTATTCATCTTTAATCTCTTGAATCGTATCAAAGAAGGTAGCTTCAAATGATTTATAGTCGATTTCGAGTAATGCTTCTTCCGTTAAGAAGGCCTTCGTTTGCCGATCAACTTCTTTTTCAAGTAACTTTCTCACTTTTCGTTCATCGTCCGTTTCATCGCCATCTTCTTCAATCTCCGTCTCGACGCGACGAATCATTTGCTTCAGTAAATCAGAAAAAGTTCGATAAACAATGATATCTTCAAGTTCTTCATTTTTAAACCGTGAATCTTGGCGCAAAAAGTCCATGAGATCATCGAAATAATCTTGCACATTATTGAAATGTTTATTGCCTAAATAATCTCGATACGATTTTATGATAACCTCCCATGGAATTTCCATAAAAGAGGCAGAACCGTATACCATAAAGCCAATCGGATGCTCTTTTGATAACGGGAATAACTTGTTTGCAGAATTATAAACTTTTGGCACACCATCAAAACCACTTGTAATGGCACTGTCGGCAGCCATGGACATTCCATGCTTATTCATAATTGATACTTCGGCTGTCATGATTGTCCCACCCTTCCTTACTACTAATATGCATATCACTTGTGGCGACAATTCAAACCAAGCATGAGTCATTTGTTTTCGTTATTGATCACTCTTTAGACCGATTTAATACATTCAAGATCACTTCATTCGTTAAATTTGGAACAATCTCTAAAGAATATTTTATTTCGAGTCGTTCCAACTTGGCATGCGCATCCATTCCGTAAGGTCCGATATTGATGACCGGAACATTCAAATCACGAATATCTTGATAGTCAACAAAATGCTTTTTACCCCAACTTGGATTATTGTTTTCAACCGCTTCAATCCCTGCCAAATCATCACTCATTGCCAAGAAACTCATATCCGAAATATAGGGAAAGAAGTTTTTTGTGACAATTGGATGTTTATAATGCGGCTGAATTTTTTCAACGGCTTCATCTAAAGCAGACAAAAGGACTCGCTCATCTTCCGTTTTCCCGCTCAATTCAATGCGTGGTGAATAAAGAGACGAATAGAATAAAATCATGGCTGGCGATTTATCATCCATCCACTTCCAAGCTTCTTCAACAATACGAGCTGCATACATGCGCGTATCCAAGTCATGATTATCTACGAGCTCTTGATGGAACTTGTTCATATGGTCGGTAAACTCATCTCCATGTAACTTGATTAGCTCATCTTCCATTTCTTCATACGTCATCACACGCGTTTTCCAAGGTAGCTCTCGATAAGGATGGCCACTGATTTCACAAAAAAGACGATACCGTTGTTCATATAATTCAAGCGCATTACCGAAAGCAATTTCTGCATGCTTTTTTAATTTTTTTAAGACGTCTTTCGGTGACCATGAATGAATGAAGAAATTGTAATACACATAAGCAGACAGAGCTGTCTGAACCGTGTAACTTGGCTTTAAATCGGTCTGTTTTAGGGAAACTGGTGGTATTGTCATCTCCCCTAACGCTTCATTGCTGAGCGCTGGATTATACTGGATTTGCCGCGTTAATTCAGCTGCCAGGAAATTCGGGTCCAATCCTTCAAAAGCCGCACCGACATGGCTTTCATGCCCCGTAATAAAAAATGAAGGCAGTAGCTTTCCGACAGTTCCTTTATATATATAACGATTTTCATCTCCTTCATATAACGGAGAGACAAAATCAGCATTTATGGAAGCGACGTATTCAAATTCTTGTTCCTCTTTCCAACGCTTTAACGTTTTCAAACTTGATAGAATCCCGATTGAACCGTCTTCCTCATCACATTCCGATACAAAAACTAAATTCCCTTCCAATTGATCTGGGTGCATCGAATAATAATGCAATAGATATATGTGACTGGCTAATCCGCTTTTCATATCAAGTGCTCCTCGACCGAACAACCATTCACCGGATGCCAGATGTTCTTGGGCTGGCGACGGTAACTCTTGATCACCGAATGCTTCCATTAATTGATTGGGAGAAAACGCAAGCTCCTTCAGTTGATTGAAATCGTCGACACCGACAGTATCCATATGACCAAACAAAATCACTGTCCGATTACTCTTCTTTTTCGTCCCTCTAACAAAACAAAGTACATTATATCTTTCTTGATCGTCATTCACCGTTTGTTCCAACATGACCTGGTCAGGATTTTTCGTGAAGTAGTCAAAAGTAGAAATCAGCTCATAAAGGGAGTGAGCAATCGCCCTTTCACCTGGTGTATTGACGATGCTATCCATCTGTACTAACCGCTTTGTCAACGACAAAACGTCCTCCCGTGTATTTAGCATGTAAATCCCCCACAATCATTGATTTTCTTTAGTATATGAAAGATTGTTCTGAAAAGAAAGAACAGTTTATTTCTTTTTTCATTTGTTTTTTGTATACTAACGATTAACATCGTTTCACTTGGAGGGATCGACATGACTACCATTCGTTTAATGGAAGAGAAAGATATACCAAGCGTCCAGCATGTTGCACATATGAGTTGGCATGATACATATGAAGGAATCATTCCAAAAAAGGTTCGGAATGTTTTTTTAGAAAAAGCTTACAACAAACCGATGCTAGAGAAAAAGTTAGAGAATAGTATCATTTTCGTTGCTACTGACGAGGAGAATGTCATTGGATACGCTCACTTTACCCCTGTAGATGAAAACGGGGATTCATTACTGGCAGCAATCTACCTTCTCCCTTCTGTTCAAAACAAAGGAGTAGGAAGTAAGCTATTGGAGGAGGGAATAAAACAACTCAACGGGATACGAACGATTACGCTTGAAGTCGAAGAAGAAAATGAAGCTGCAAAACGTTTTTATAAAAGAAAAGAATTTATTGAAGTCGAAAAGTATGTTGAACAATTTTTTGACTATGACTTGCACACGATTCGGATGAGGAAGTACTTATAATAGTACTCATTTGACAGCATTGCAATGCATATAAACAACCCCGGTAATCTACGCTAATTTCGGCGAAGCGAAATTTTATATATTACCGGGATTATTATTGTACGTATTCATTTTTCTCATATGTTTAGTCGACGGATTCCTCATCAATAGCAGCTGTTTCATCGAGACTAGCCGTTGAATTTTGCGTGCGAGACATCGAATTTTTCGTTCCAGACGCCGAATAATCGTGCCGAGACATCGATTTCTGTGCAGAAGCCGTCGAATTAACACAGCTAGACATCGAATTCTGAGCGCGAGCCGTCGATTAATCATGTCCACCCGTCGAATCCGTTTAAGCTTCTTTCTTCTTCGTCCGAATCGTTTTAATGATTGGGAAGATGAAAGATAGTACGGACAGGATAATCAATACGAGTGAGATGTTATTCTGAAAAAAGATGGAAATATTTCCACCAGAAATAGTCATCGACTGTCTGAATGATTGTTCCATCATGCCACCAAGGATGAATGCAAGAATAAATGGTGGTGCAGGGAATGCAAACATCCGCATTAACAGCCCAAGTACACCGAAAGCTAATAATAGATACAAATCGAAGACACTAAAACTGATTGCATAGACACCGATAAAACTAAACATGATGACCAATGAAATTAACATCGGTCGCGGAATTGTCAACAGCCTTGCGATATACGGAATTAACGGTAAGTTTAAGATTAATAGAAAAATATTACCGATATACATACTCGCGATAATGCCCCAAAATACTTCCGGGCGATCCGTCATCATCATCGGTCCTGGTTGTAGACCAAGAACGAGAAAAGCACCGAGCATGACTGCCGTCGTTCCTGAACCTGGAATACCTAAACTAAGTAATGGAACGAATGCCCCGCTCGTCGCCGCGTTATTTGATGCTTCAGGTGCAGCCAGTCCTTTAACAGAACCTTTTCCGAATTCATCTGGGTTTTTCGCAATTTTCTTCTCAGTGATATAACTAATGAAAGATGCAATCGTTGCTCCAGCACCTGGTAAAATACCTAGGATGAACCCTAAAAAGGATTGTCTGCCTACTGGACCACTCATCTCTTTCATATCATCTTTACTCAAACGAAGGCTTCCGATTTCCTTTGCAGAACCGACGGATTTCTTCGCTCGATTCATAATCAAATAGCAAACTTCGGCAATCGCAAATAATCCTAATGCGATGACGAGAAAATCGATTCCATCTAATAAATTTGCACTTCCAAAGTTAAATCGTGCTGTTCCCGTTTGTGGATCAATTCCAATGGTTGCAATCATAAATCCGACAACAGCTGAAATCATCGCTTTAATCGTCGAACCTTCTGATAGACTAGCGATTGCCGATAAACCTAATAACATCAATGCAAAATAAGCCGGTGGACCAAATGAAATAGCCACACTTGCGAGCATTGGCGCAAAGATCATCAACAGAACAACACTAATTGTTCCACCGACGAAAGAAGAAATCGCAGCAATGGCTAATGCCTTTCCTGCTTTTCCTTGTTGGGCCATCGGATAACCATCAAATGCTGATGCCACTGTCCCGGAAATACCTGGTGCATTTAATAGAATGGAAGATGTCGAACCACCAAATACAGCACCATAGTAGACACCTGCCATCATGACTAATGCCATCGTCGGATCCATCCCATAAGTAATCGGGATCATAATGGCTATCGCACTAATTGGCCCTAAGCCTGGCAGCATTCCAATGAACGTACCGACAAACACACCAATTAAAACAAACATAATTCCTTCTAAACTCAATGCGACTTGAAAACCAGTCGCAATTCCCTCAAGCGCTCCCATTATATCCCTCCTTTAGAATGGTAAAATTCCTGCTGGCAATCTGATTTGAAGCATATAAACGAAAATACTATATAAAATGATTGGAAATAAAATTGAAACAATCGCATTTACCCAATGTTTTTTATAGCCTAAATACCATGTACTACTAAAAACAAATAATACCGTCGCTAAAATAAATCCGAGTGATTCGAAAAACGTAATATATAAAAAGACCAATAAGAAAACGACCAACAAACTAATCACATCTTTTTTCGGAATATGTCTTTTAGCTTTTTGTTCTTCGGAATCCCGATCCTTAGCGAAAAACAAACCTACTGATAAAGCTAGCAATAACCAGCCAAGTGCTTTTGGGACAGCATCGGCATCTACAGGAATATATGGATATGTTGGTAATTGATAACTCAATACGAGATAAAAAGCCGATAGAACTGCCAATACGATTGCAATACGTTGGTTCACGTTTTTCAACATAGGATTCGCCTCCCCTCACACTTTGAACTTAGATAAATAAACAATCAGAAGTCAACAGGGAACCCCCTGCTGACTTCATAGGATCATAAATGATTGTTATTGAAATCTATTATTCATTCAATAAATCTAGCTCTTCCAATAATCCTTTTAAGTTCTCTTTTTCTTCATCTAAAAAGTTTTTGTATTCTTCGCTGCCCATGTACATTTCATTCCATCCGTAGTTCGTACGAATTTCAGCGAATGCGTCGGATTCACTTAACTCTTTGAACTTCTGCTCATAGTATGCTACTTGCTCATCCGTCATACCTGCCGGTCCAAAGAAGCCACGCCAGTTAATGAACTTCTCATCAATTCCTTGCTCTTTCGCCGTCGGGAACTCAGATAGAGTTTCTCCTTCAAGTCTTTCTTCAGAAGTCACGGCAAGTACGCGAATTTCGCCAGCTCTCGCTTGTTCAACTACTTCACCAACACCCGTTGAGAAGACGTCAGCACTTCCGTTAAGAACTTGAGTGATTCCTCCTGCGTCTGGAGCAGATACGTACTTAATTTTTGTAATATCAACACCCGCTGCTTTCGCAAAGCGTACAAATTGGATATGGTCCATACTTCCTGGAGATGAAGTTCCTACAACCGTTACACTAGAAGGATCTTCTTTCATTTGTTCGAATAACTCACTTAAATTTTCCCATTCAGCATCTTCACGTACAGCAAATGCACCATAGTCAGCAATGACGTTTGCAATTGGTGTGAAGTCTTCGTGCCCATGATCGGATTGACCACTTAATGGTACTAATAAGATTGGAGACGATGATACGAATAAGCTATGTGGATCTCCTTCTTGGTTTGCAATGTATGACCAACCAATAGCTCCTCCAGCACCTTCTTTGTTCACAACCCCAATGCTTTCTTCAATAATTCCTTCTTCATTCAATACTTTTGCAGCCATACGTGCAGTCGTATCCCATCCACCGCCTGCTCCTGCTGGTGCAACCATTTCAATGTTTTGCTCAGGTGTCCATTCGCCACCTTCTGCACTACCTTCTGAACTTTCTTCCGTGTTTTCCTCATTACTATCCGAGTCTTTTTGAGATTCTTCATTATCCTCGCCACCACAAGCAGCTAGGAAACCAAGCAAGAATACAAATAATAAAATTGCTAAAAACTTCTTCATGCTTTTACCCCCTAATAATTTTTGTTAAATTCACAAAATATGTTCACTATTGCTTATATTAGCACTGAGTTTTTCTGTTGTAACCGTTTTCATTATAAGTAAAATTAAATCTATAAAGTTGTTTTTGTTCATTTTGTTCACGGGGGCCATAAAAAATCCTCAACCCGAACAACTGGTTGAGGTAAACTTTCGTATATCTAATGATTAGTTATTTGAGTAATAACGTCTTTCTGGTCGGCCTACAATTCCGTATTCCAATTCTGCGTAGCATTCACCAATCGAAATCAAATACTCCAAATATCTTCTTGCAGTCGTTCTCGACGCTCCCATTCGCTTCCCCATTTCTTCTGCTGTAATCCCTTTTTCTTCTCTTAGAATTTTGTTCACCTTTTGCAGGCTCAAGGGATCGATTCCTTTTGGTGTATCTTCTTTCAGTTCACTTTTTGATTGGAAGCCAAAATACTGGTCGAGAAACGTTTGATCGACTTCACTTTTTTGTTCTAATTCCATCTGGAACCTTCGATATTTCTCAATCGTTTCAATAAAGCGTTCCATCGTAACAGGCTTTATTATATAATCAAAAACACCTAACTGAAGTGCATGCCTCACGACTTCTTTTTCAGTGGCTGCACTAATCATGATAATACCAAGTTCTGGTTTAATTTCTCGAATATCATTAATCAATTCCGTTCCGAGGCGATCAGGCATATAAATATCCAACAACAACAAGTCAATTTCTTCGGATTTAATTTTTTCCATCGTAGCTTCCGCATTTAATTCTTTGAATACGATCTTTACGTTATTCATTTTAGATAAAAATCCTTCATGGATCGAAGCGACCCGGAAATCATCCTCAGCTATTCCAATCCGTAACACATTAACCCACCTCGCTTTGTCGATCACTTAACGTTTTCGGTAAATAAACAGTAAACACAGTCCCTTTTGAATCCGTATCAAAACTAATTGTACCTTGTAAATCCGCGACTACTTCTTCGACAATTGGCAACCCAAAACCTCTATCTCTTTCTTTTGTTGAAAATCCTCTTGAGAAAATATCTGATTGCTTATCTTCTGGAATACCTGGGCCGTTGTCACTGACTTCGAAAATAACGTCATTCCCAAGATCTGTCGCAAAAAACGTCACACGCCGATCTTCTTGAGCTTGCACGGCATCCATTGCGTTATCGAATAAGTTCCCTAAAATGGTCGTTAGCTTTGATGTCGTCAAATGCTCTGGCAATTGGTCAAGCTGACTATTCTCGTCTACAGTGAATTCAATCTTTTTCTCAGAAGCTTTTCCAAGTTTTCCAAGTAAAATCGCTTGTACAGGTTCATCTTTAATATGTTCAAATAAGCTTTTTGTCTGTTGTTGATAAAAATAAGACTCCTCTTGAATTAAATCGATGGCTTCTTGATAATGACCAAGCTGTAATAATCCAGACAAAACGTATAGTTTATTCGTAAATTCATGTGTTTGTGCACGCAAATCTTCCGAGTAACTTTTCACTTCTGATAGTGCATTAATCATTTGTTGCATCTCAGTTTTATCTCGGAAACTAGCTACAACACCTACCGTCTTGTCATTTTCATACAGTGGAATTCGGTTGACAATCACATGCCGGTCTCTCAAAATAATTTCTTCATCAATGTGTGGTTCTCCACTTTGTAAGACATCTTGCATTTTTGTATTCGGTAAGACTTCTTCAATATGTTTATATTTGGCACGTTCATCAAGACCGAGCATCTTTCTCGCTGAATGATTTAAAAGTGTAATCATTCCCTTTTGATCTATTGCGATAATCCCTTCTTTCACTGAACGCAAAACGGCTTTCCGGTCTCGATAAAGGCTGACGATTTCACGTGGCTCAAGACCTAATATATCCTTTCGAATGCTCTTAGCAAGGAATAACCCGCCTATTGCTCCAATTAATAGTACGAGTACAGAAAATAAAAACAAGTCATTCAATCGGTCAAAAATCTTTCCTTTAATATCTTCAATCATAAAACCGACTGAGACAATTCCGATAATCTGTCCGTTTTGATTAATGATCGGCGCTTTTCCGCGTAGCGATGGTCCTAATGAACCTACTGCTTCCGATTTATAGTATTCACCATGAATTAAAGCTTTGTCGTTATCTCCACCGACCATCTTTTTACCGATTTTATGTGTTTCAGGGTGAGCAATTCGAGTACTTTCTGTATCACCGACGACAATAAATTCAGAACCAATTCGCTTCCGGATATCTTCCACAATTGGTTGGATTGTTTCTGTCGGGTTTTGATCATCAAAGGCATTGATTACTTCCGGCATTAAAGAGATGGAAGTAGCTACATCAAGCGCCCTTTGCCCCATATGATCTTTGATCTGATTGTATTCTATGTATGAATTAATAGCCGTCAATGAAAAAGTAACGATAAACAAAAGGGTAATGAGCATCGTCATAATTTTTGTTTGCAACGAAAATTTACTTGCCATAGTCTTGTTCCTTCCTTAATCTATTATCAATAGATTAACATGGTGAGCCTGTACATGTTAGTAAGCTTTCAATATTTTGAAACTTATTTTTGTTTTCCGTTTTCCGATTGAGGTGATAACAATTGACACAAAATTTGACGAAACTTTTAGCGGGTATACTCCTAGTTCTTTTTATGATTCGTCTGTTTAATGACCACTTACAGATTCCTTCTTTTCTTTATTACATAGTAGGTATGTTCTTCCTATTGATCGTTTCCTTTACGTATTGGAAGGATAAACGAGTCGGGTTAAGTCTATTTGTTTTGATTGTAGCTATTATTACAGGATTCGTTGCAGTTTTTGAGATTATTCAAGTCATTAATTAGATTCAAAAACCCTTGAACAACAGACGGACATCCGTACATCAGTTCAAGGGTTTTCATTTAGTCTACAAACAATTCAACAGGGAATAGAATCAATTCTGGGATATACGTGACAATAATCAATACTAAGATGAGTACACCGACTTGAGGGAATAAATATTTGAACATCTTCGGAACTGTAATTTTCGCAATGGAAGATGTAACAAATAAACAAACGCCAAGTGGTGGTGTCACCATTCCAATCGTTAAGTTTACGGATAAAATAATTCCGAAATGGATTGGATCAACGCCTGCCGCTAATGCTAGTGGCAAGAATAATGGTGTAAAAATAGAAACGGCACTAATCGTATCGATGAATGTACCCGCAATTAACAGAATAACGTTAATCAACAAGAGCAACAAAATCGGATTATCTGCTACCGGTCCGAGCATATTCAATAACTGGTTCGGAATCGAATTAAACGATAAGAACCAGATAAATAAGGACGCTGTTCCGATTAAGAAAATGATCGTCGCTGTCGTTTTAGCCGTTTGGAGTAAAATTGGCCAAAAGTCTTTAATCGTGATCTCTTTATAGACAAACATACCAATTAGGATGGCATAGACAACGGCAATTACACCTGATTCAGTTGCAGTAAAGATTCCACTGACGATACCTCCGATAATAATGATTGGCATTACTAATGCCAAAACAGCATCTTTTGCGCCGACGATAATTTCTTTAAATGTCGCACGGCGGTCACTCGCACGATACCCTTCTTTTTTGCCGACGAAATAGCTGTAAATCATTAATCCAAGGCCCATTAAAATACCAGGAAGTACCCCTGCAATAAACAAGTCACCAATGGATACACTAGCAATGACTCCGTAAAGAATCAATACGATACTTGGCGGGATAATCGGACCGATTGTTGAAGATGTAGCAACAATACTGGCGGAAAATCGTTTATCATATCCTTCTCTATCCATAGCAGGAATCATCATACCACCGATTGCCGCCGCTGCAGCAATGGCTGTACCTGTTAATGCTGAAAAGAACATACTCGCCAAAATAACGACCATCGCCAAACCACCTGGTAGTGGACCAACCAATGTTTTCGAAAAATTAATTAGACGTTTTGAAATTCCACCTTGTGTCATCAACTCTCCCGCTAAAATAAAGAGCGGGACTGCAACTAAAGTGAAATTATTAATGCCTCCGAATATTTGTCTTGGAACATTAATTAATAGATCTGCGTCAGATAATACGATACCAAGGATGGTGACCGAACCTAGCGCAAAGGCAATTGGTGTTCCAAGTAGTATGAGTACGAATAATACTCCGATTAACCATATCATGTGAACACCTTCCTAACATGATAGTATGCCATGAATACTGAGCTAATTGGCAGTGCCATATAGACATACGCCATTTTCACCGGTAGCATGCTCATCGTCTGCCCTGATTTCAAATTATTTTGCACCAATTCAGTACCATAAAGAAACAGAACGACAATTAATACCCCGACAATGATAAATTCAATGCTTTTCAAAACAATATTGATGCTTTTCGGAACTTTCTCGAATAAATCAACCTTTAAATGTTCTCCATTGCGAATTGCCAAAGCTGCTCCAAAAAGAATGCTGTAGACGAACGCAATCATTAAAGCTTCTTGTGACCATGTTAAAGGTTGATCTAAAACATATCGAAAGATTACTTGTAGGAAGGTAATGATGACCACTGACCCTAAGCAAAGTGTAATCACTACCTCAAGTAATTTTCCGATAAAGTTATCTAGGCTTTTAAAAGCAGTCATACGTATCACCTTCACTTTAAAGTAGAATGCCCAGGAGAGAGTATCCCTCCCGGGCAATCCAATTACTTATTGTTTTCAATCTTTTCGATTAGCTCTTGAGGGACTTCTTCAACAATGTTTTTTACATCACTTGTTGCTTCTCTGAAAGCTTCACGGTCTGGCTCTGTAATCGTTACTCCCTCGTCTTTAAGCATTTGAAGAATTTCTTCTTCTTTGTTAGCTAGCAAGTCTCTATGATAATCCGTTGTTTCATCTGTTGCTTCTTGAATCGCTTGCTGATGTTCTTCGCTTAATTCATTCCATAGATCCAAGTTCATTACAGTAATTGCTGGGTTATACGTATGTCCTGTCAACGAAACATATTTTTGCACTTCATAAAACTTCATTGAATCAATAGTTGGCAATGGGTTTTCTTGTCCATCAACAACTCCTTGGTCAAGTGCAGAGTATAATTCATTAAAGTCAACTGGAGTTGGGCTCGCACCGATTGCTTTCATGTGCTCTTCCCAAACTGGAGAAGGCTGTACACGAATTTGTAATCCTTCAGCGTCTTCTGGTGTAACAACTTCATTCTTGTTGTTCGTCAAATGTCTGAAGCCGATTTCCCACCAGCCAAGACCTTTCATGTTGTGCTCTTCAGAAAGAGCGAGTAATTCTTCACCAATTTCACCATCTAATGTGCTGTATGCGTGGTCACGATCTTCAAACAAGTATGGAATACCAAAAACGTTCATTTCAGGTACCGTGTTCGAAAAATTACTGTCTGGTGCAACCGTAGTCATATCAATGGAACCATCCATGACTTGCTCAACTGCTTCCCCTTCACTACCTAATGTCGCGTTCGGGTGAATTTCGATAGTAATTTCACCATCGGTTTTTTCTTCAACTAATTCCTTGAATTTTTCAGAAGCTAAATGATATTGGTGAGACTCAGAACCTGTATGTGCTAGTTTCAAAGTTTGTGAATCTCCTGAATCATCGGATCCACCGCACGCTGCAAGCGTTACCATTAATACTACGAGTAATGCACTGAATAAAAATTTCTTCATTTTAAAACTCCTTTTCTCTGTATATTTAATTTACAACCACCCTGCTCTTCAAGGATTTATTAGACTCCTTGGTGAGACGCTATCTATTTTATTTAGGGCATTATTTGACACTATCTTTTTAAATAAACTCATTTTTCTTACTATTTTGTTAAAAATCTTCTAGAAATTATTTATAGTATCTGACTTCATACATTGTACAGCCGTTCGGTGATTTCCAAGGTCCGTGTTTCATCCCTGGAGGTCTTGATGCTACCATCCCAGCGGTGAATTCTTTGTTTAATGTCAAATCAATGAATGAACCGTCTATAATGAATACTTCCTCCCAGTAATCGTGTGACTGGACTCCATTTGGCGTGGTATCCGTACCAGGTTCAAATTCCATGATTCTCACTAAATCTCTGCCTTGGTCATCTTGTGAAATCATTCGTTGGTATAGTCCGTCAACCTTGCCATCAATTTTTTCTCTTTTAAATTGGTGGTAATCTGTGAACTCCACTGATGGCCGACTCATACCATCACCTCCCCCAAAATTATTTCTTTTTAATCAATAAAGATGTGGTACTCGACTATCGAAAATCGGCACTTCTTTTCTGACTTCCAATACTCTATCTGGATTCAATGAACCTGTAAGGGTTTCTTCTTCGTTATCAGATCCTTGCGCCAATACATCTCCCCATGGGTCGATAATCATTGATGCTCCAGCGTATTCAACACCATTTAACGATCCGATGTTATTAGAAGAAACGACATACATTTGATTTTCAATGGCTCTCGCAACTTGCAAGCTTGTCCAATGTCTTCTTCTTGGTGTAGGCCACTCTGCGACGACGAACAATACTTGCGCACCGTCCAATGCTAGTTGGCGAGCCAATTCAGGGAAACGAAGGTCATAACAAATAATGACGCCCATTTTTACTCCTTCTAGCTCAAAGGTTTTGACCTTTTCTTGTCCACCCTTTAAATAAAGTGGTTCGTTTAACATCGGTACTAAGTGAATTTTGCTATATTCATGCACGAGCTTACCTTCTCGGTTAAAAACGAAGCTTGTGTTATACACTTTTCCATCAATTTTATTGGCTACAGATCCTCCAACGATATTTACGTCATACTCTTTTGCCAATTCACTTAGGAAAGAACGAGTTGGTTCTCCAGCCTCATCTGCAACTTCTTGAAGCTGCTCTAGTGTATAAGAAGTCGTCCACAACTCTGGTAAAACGATCGTATCTGGCTTTTCGCCTTGTGCTAGCTCTTTCATCCACTGCTGGACCTTTTCTCTATTTTTCTCCGGGTTCCCAGCAACAACTTCCATTTGATAAATCGCGAATTTCATTGTTATTTACTCCCTTTCAATATTGATGATGTCGTATTCTGATGTGATTTCGTCATTTTTGACAGGGTCTCTAAATGTCATTCGGAAAGCTGTACCGTATTTAAAGCCATCTTTTAATGGCACAGTTCCTGAAAAGAAGATACTGTTTTTCTTTGGCGCTTCTACTTTATCAATGTACTGAATGATCTCTTCATAAGGCATAATAGCTTTCAAGGAATCTTCTTGGTAATCAACCCATTCACCGTTTATAAACACTTGGGAAGTTAACTCCAGTTCGTCCCAATGGTCGAGAACGTCTTCAAGCTTCCAAGCTTTCGTCGCAAATGGTTTCCCACATACTTGCTTGGATTTATTAATATCCACTGTTTCTAATCCTCGGTCTGTGTGGTCGCTTCCAACGGTTACGTAAACTTCATCTGAAGACTCTCCGAAAATAAGAACTACTTCTGCTTCTCCACTTGTTTCTTTACCAACGACTTCCATTGTTTCATTTTGAAAAATAGTGTTGCCGCTAACTGGGTAAAGCATTGGTACTTCTTTCGGTTCAGGAATACCAATTTCAGCAAGCTCTTTAATATGAGCATACGTGTTTTCTTTGCTTCTTCCTGTGTAGCCGATGCAGAAAGCTTTATGAATGGTTAGCTGTTTTGTTTCTCCGGCTACATCGAGTTGATAAGTTGTTTTAGACATATTAAAGACCTCCTAGTGAATCGCTTTTTCCATTGTTGTTTTTCAATTGTTCACGCTGCTTTTTGACAGATGATGCCGTTGTCAGCAAGTGATGTCTCATTAAATCGGCAGCCTTTTCTTCATCTCTTTCACGCAAAGCATCAATAATATCCCTATGCTCCTGGATAACTTCTTCCATCCGTCCTTCTTTAGAGATGGCCGCATGCCCAATTAGTCGGGTTAAATTATAGAGCTCTTGCAAAATTTGCTCCAATATATTTTGATTCGAAAGTTTAAGTAAATGGCGATGTAGCATTTGGTCCAGTTCGATATAACGAATTCGATCATTATTTTGAATCGCTATTTGTTGTTCATCAACCAATGCATCTAGCTTCTCTAATTCTTCATCGGTAATATGGTCGATAAGCATTTTCACGCTTCTCATTTCGATCGATATTCTCAAATAAAGAATTTGTTCCATATCATCCTCATCGATCCGTCGAACTTTAAAACCTTTTCTTGGGATTTGGATGAGTAGCCCTTCTTTCGTCAAATCTCCTACCGCTTCCCTAACAGGTGTACGGGAGATATGTAACGATTCAGCCAAAGAGGTTTCTGTCATCGTTTCATTTGGCTCTAACTCCCCGCTAAGAATAGATCGTTTGAGCTGGTCATATACAATTTCTTTTGTCGTTTTCCTTCTGGCGATGGGTTCCAATAGTTTCACTCCGAGTAATTAGTTAAATATAATTCTTGTTGTTAAAACGCTTTCATGAAAAGACTAAAAATAATTCCTATGTGTACTGTACTATGTATACAGTATAAATGAGATACTTCACAATTGTCAAATAAATTTAATCATAAAGTTTTTTCAGGATGGATTCAGCTGGTCGTTGGGCTGAGTAAGACTTTGAGTTCGGGGATTTGCTGAATACAATTGGGTGGGTGTTTGTTCTGATGTTGCGAGGCTCTATCGAGTACGGAAGGCTACCAATTTCTTTCGCTTCCGTCGTTGAGAGCGGCTATCGAGCACGGAAGGCGATCAATTTCTTTCGCTTCCGTCCTTGAGAGCGGCTATCGAGCACGGAAGGCTACCTTTTTTCTCGCCCTTCCGTAGTTGAGAGTGCCTGTCGGACACGTGTAAACTCTTTATTCACAAAAAACTTCCCCATAGTCAACCAGATTTCTGGTGATATGAGGAAGTCGTTATTTTTTATTCATTTTTATCCATCGCTTGTTCAACATTGTAAGGAGTTAGATCGATATCTACATCTTGTCCTGTCGCTAACTGTGATAATAAATATCCTAAATAAGGTCCGCTCGTTAAACCAGATGAACCTAATCCATTCGCGACAAACAGATTTTCAATTTCAGGAGCAGGTCCAATTAATGGAAGCGAGTTTGGAGTGAACGGACGGAATCCGACTCGGACTTCCTTAAACGTCGCGTCGTTTAACCCAGGTGCTGCTGATAAAACGTTATTCAAGATTTCATGAATGCCTTCAGCGGTAGCACGATGATCAAAACCAACTTCATCTTCGTGCGTTGCACCGACAATCACTCTGCCGCTTCGGTTTGTTAATAGATACAATTTATTTAATCCAATAATTACTGGCCAATTACCTGGGTCTTGTTCAGGTAATTCTAAATGAAGTATTTGTGCTCGCTGTGATCGAACATTAAATTGAAGCCCAAGATCACTCATTAATTGATTCGACCAAGCGCCCGTCGTATCAATTACTTGGTCGACATCTATAGTTTCTTGACCGGCCTGAACTGCACTCACCCGATTTTCATCTCGGAATAGCTTTGCATCTGCGTTCACATACTTCGCTCCATGTTTCTGGGCTGCCCGAAGTAAAGAATCTTTCAGGGCCCTGCCGTTCACTCTCGCTCCACCGGCGATGTGTACAGATTTAAACTCTGTTCCTAACGCTGGAAAATAAGCCTGCGTTTCATATTCATCTAACTTCGTAAGTTCTCCGATTTCCGGCGCGTCTTTCCTTCTTTCCACACCGCGTTGGTACATTTTTTCAATAATTTCTGGGTCGCGGTGCAAATGAAGGGCACCAACTTTTTCATACCCCGTATTTGACTCTCCGTCTTCAGTTAATTGTTCAACCAAATCAGGATAGTAGCGTGCTCCATTTTTCACAAGAACGTACCAATCTTTATTTCGACGTTGGGTTAACCATGGGCAGACGATGCCGGCTGCTGCGTGTGAAGCTCTTCCTGGTTCTTCTCGATCTATGATTGTTACATTTTCACCTTTTTTAGCTAAATGATACGCACAGGATGCACCGAGTATACCTGCTCCGATGACAGTAATCATATGTTGTCCTCCTCGTTCGTTCACTTTCGTTAGTATGTAGAATGACTGATTTCTTCATTTTCACATAGGATTGGATGGATTTAAAATCATTTGGATTGTTTAAAAGGATATTTCCAAGGAAATGAAATAGATAGAGGGGGCGGTTTTATGTTTTTCAACGGCTGGGAACCACTCATACGTATCCTTATTTTAGGGATTACGAGTTGCTTTTTCTTATTTTTTTCTTGCGCATTTCCGGTAAACGTACGTTATCTAAAATGAATATGTTCGACTTAATTATTACCGTTGCAATTGGTTCCACATTTGCGACGATTATACTAAACAGTAAAATATCCATATTTGAGGGAATTGTAGCTCTCGTTCTATTGACGTTTTTACAATATCTCGTTGCTTGGTTGTCTGTTCGGTCAAAATTATTTCTTAACCTAATCAAATCAACACCTGTTCTGTTATTTTACGAAGAAAGATATAAAACAAAAGCCATGAAAGTTAATCGTGTTCATCGATCTGAGATTTTACAGTCCGTTCGTGAACAAGGTATTGGATCGCTGGACCAAGTGAAGGCTGTCGTCATGGAAACAAACGGCTCATTATCAATAATTAGAAAATCCGAAAATAATGATGAAAATGCTTTGCAGAATGTTACTGAAATTAGTGGAAAATAGCTAGAACAACTTGATCGGATGGTGAGTATTTAGATAATCGATGACTGTTTTCGATTGAGGCGAAAACATTTACGTATTGAAACGAAATCTCGATGACAATTATTATACTTTATGAACTCGATTGGGTGTCGAGACGAGCTCTCGATGACTTTTCGCTTACTTCATGAACTCAATTGGGTGTCGAG
>NZ_JAGSIE010000014.1 GCF_018138385.1 Allobacillus saliphilus | reverse complement strand
TCATCTTTTGTCCGAAGGCGATTCATCTCCACCCTGGCTTCGCCTGAGGATGGAGTCTTCTCGCCTAAATCGATAAAGTTGAATTTAATTCAATAATTGGAGGGATTATTGCTGTATTTGCTTTAATTCTCGCCATTGTCGCTTTGAACTATCGGAAATATGAGGTCGATCAATCATAAAACAAAGTGACGGTTTATTAAAGTATTAATTAAAATAGTAAGCAAACAAAAAAGGCTGGGTTAACTCAGCCTTTTTTTGCTTTATGTATTATCTTTTTGCTCACCAATCGCCGATTGCTTAACAACGATCAATGGTTCAAAAAAGAGTGCGTATTTATGCACTCTCTAGTTATTATTTTTTGTTTTTAAAATATAAAGTTCTTTCTCCATTTTATTTACTTTGTCAACAATAAAATCCATTTCATTAATTCTCGATTCGTTCGTTAATTCAAACTGGTTTCCAACACCTTCCAGCTTTGCTTCTATAGAGTCAAACCGGCTATGCATTTCTGATTTCATACTTTTCATTTCTTTGTTCATTTCTGTAAGCAAATCAAAAATGTCCTTATCCACTCGTATCGCCTCTGTGATAATTATAATATAGATTAACCAAATAATCACTGTTAAAACTTACTCGTTAATTATGTAATCAGGCCATATGGAGTGTAATTATTGCTTACTCTTAATCTCTTCTAAGAGAGAAATAATCTTATCATTCTGTTCAATCACTGTTTGATTCTGTTTTCTGATTTTAGCAAAGTCAAACAAATATACTATCAAAATTACTATCACAAATATCGCTAACACTTCTATCCCTCATTTTTCACAACGTTCAGACAAAAATATCTTGAACCTCTCCCTTAAAAGACCTTTTAATTGCAGTGCTATGTGTATAATCCTTCATACCTGAAAAATTAGGGTGCTAAATCCATTACGATTTGCACCCCTAAACAATATGCTACTTTATGTTACGTGGATGGTTTTCTTAATAATCAGCGTCTGAATGATTACAAATAAACCACTCACTGCCCAATATAACGGTAAGGCTGCTGGTACGTTTAACGAAATGATTCCGATCATAATCGGAGAGATTACAGCCATCATCGCCATTTGTTTTCGTTGGGGTTGCTCCAAGCCAATCAAACTGACTCTTGCTTGCAGATAGTAAATAATCACAGCCAATAAAACGAATAAAATATCGGTTCCCCCGAGACTAAACCATAAGAAAGATTGCTCGGCAATTTCAGGTGTGCGCCTAATCGCATAATAAAAACCAATTAGAATCGGCATTTGAAGAATCATAGGCAGACAACCTGTTACCATTTTCACCGGATTAAAATCATGTTTTTGATAAAGAGCACTCAGTTCCTTTTGCATACTCAGCCGATCTTCTGGGCTGTTCTTTCCTTTGTACTTCTCTTGTATCGCAGTCATTTCCGGTTTGATCAATGCCATTTTCCCTTGGGATTCCTTACTATTCTTCGATTGCTTAATGAAGAATGGCAATAGCGCAAAACGAATCCCGATTGTAATAACAATAATAGCCACTGCATAATTTCCTTGTAAAAAAAGAGCAGTTTTTTTAATCAAAAGTGACAGCGGATATACAAAGTAATGTGAAAAGAACCCTGTAGATGAACTATCCACAGGTGTAAAGTTATTGCTACACCCGCTGAGTATAAGCAAAAATGCCAGTAGTAAAATTAAAAAAGAATACTTTCTGAAGAAAGTGAGTAAGCTGTTTTGTTCCATTCTTGTCCTCCTCTTATTTTAAAAATCTGTTTAAAATAAGAGGAATTGTCATCTGCTTTGTCGTCTTTTTCATCTATTCTTTTAAACGTCATGATCAGCCATACGACAAATGATTCATTGGTTATAATCGGTTTCTCAAATGGGTTCATATTGACCTTGGTGTTTTGGTGACTATCTGTAAATAAATAACTACTGTTGTGAAGTTGTTTGTTGTAAAGGTGGTTCACATAGATTGCACCAAAAACAATCAACAAAATCCCTAAATAGAGATAAAAGGTAGTCGCATCAATAAACAACGTGTTTAACAAGTCTAGAAACATACTTACTCACCTCCTTTAGCAATATTTAAATAAATGAAATTAACAACAGCGCCAAATTGCGAAACGGATTACTTAATCAGTTCTTTTCTTAAAAATTTCTTTAACAAATTCCTCTTTAAAATCAGTATATTCATTTACCCCTGTCGAAGAGTCTTTTAGGTACTCTCGTTTTATTTCTAAGTATCGTTCTCTTGCTGCTTCATTCGAATTCAAATAATCTCTAAAGAACACCAGATTCTTCCAAAGTTCTTTTTGATAGTCTACTAAGTGGATAAAATGTGTTTTTTCTTTGTAGGTATCGTCGGTAAACTTCGCTAGCACAATCTCTCCAGGTCTTTCAACTTTTAATTTTAAGAAACCTGCTTCATAAAATTTCTTCATTAAAGGTTTATCTACTATTTGTAAATCGTCTACACCCACTATTATGTCTATGATTGGCTTCGCAGACATACCTTTAATCGCTGTACTCCCAATATGTTCAATACGATTATCCTCAAGGTTTGTATGTTTCATTAATTCATTTTTTACTTTTATAAATTCTTCTTTCCATTCGGGTGTATAGCTAGCTAATCTGACTTCATCATACCCTAACCCTAATTGCATGGTTTATTCCCCCTGACACAACTTATGAATATGTTTCAGACTTGCTCCATAACCTGGCTCCGTTTTTGTCACAACTTAGTGCAACAATCGCGCCCGATTGAAGAATAGATCAGGCTCAACCGAGATAAGTAATTTCGCCTTCTTTTTCTTTCGCTCTAATGGTGATTTTTGCAGTTAGTTGTTCAGGTTGTTGTCCATAATCACCCTTTACCTCTTCAAAGATGGTTGATATGTAATTTTCAAGCTCCCCCAATGTTATTTCTTTTGACAACACCTTATTTCTCGCAACTTCATATCCCTTAAATGAATCATTATAATCATCTATTTTTTCTTCTCCAAAAGCTTTTATTTCGAATTCGACTTTAATATCATTAGACACATTTTTTCGCTCCTTTACGATCTCTATCAAGAATATATCTTGCATAAGACATTATTAAATTAACGCGCCCTATAATGGTACCAGTAATACTAAGAATAAAATACTTGCTACCAAATCATATGAACTTAATAACGTGTAACCTAATTTTTTAAGAAAGTTCCTTTTTCTTTGCTTTCTTTATATAGCCTCCATACGCCAATACCGGCCATTAATAAGGCTGCTAAAGAAAGAAAAATGTTTCCCAATTTAATTCCATCCTTGTTTTACTTTGCATACAACAAATTCAATACTATGACTTTAGAACAGCCAAATTTTTTGCCAAATAAGTGCCTACTAATGGAACTAAAGCGGAAGACTTTGAAAAAGCGAAATGATTATAATTGATGTTGATAAAGAACCTGCAAACAATAAGGTTAACATCTTTCGCCAATTTAGCTCTTTTGGAGGTTTTACAGACTCTTGGGAAACCGCTATCCATATTACAGCAGAGACTATTCCTACTATCGCAATAACACCATTAGACATATTTAGCACTCCTCTGAATTATATATGGCTTAAACTTTAGTTCACGAACTGGCCCGCTTGTTAAACATAAGTAGTTATATTCTTATAATCATTTTAACATAATTATGTTGGTACATTCTGAAAAATCTGATATCCATTTGCAGAAAAATACTGTAGTGATTCATGGGGACTTGTGGAACAATCATCAATTTAATATTAATAAAAAAACAGGGTGCTAAACCTATTGTGATTTGCTCATCAATAATATATTATGCGCTTTTCCTCTATAACTGGACCCTTTTCCTATATTCTCGGTTGATTTCGCATCAATATAGGTGGTGTGTTATGCAATTAAATGAATGTTTCATCAAAAGTAACTTATTCCACAGAAGAAAGCTCACTTTCAGTTACCTTTTACACAAAAAAAGAAACGACAATGAGCTCTCGTTTCTTTCACAACCTCTTTTATAATGCAACAGAATTAAAATATAGCTTTAATTAAATTGATCACTAGCCTAGGAATACAAAAGTGCATCTGCACTCCAACCGATCAGCGTACTAATCATATTGGTTTTAGTTTCATCATTTTTGTTTTTACGTAATGATTTCACCATCCTTCTCAGCAACCTCGTACGAAGTTCAATGCGCGACTACCTTTGTTTTATTTCTCGGTCTTCTCCAAACAAAAATCCAAGTCCAATAAGATAAGTTACTGAATTAATAAGTACTAATAAAACCGATAATATTTTTCTCACGAATCATTAACTCCTCTCCCCATCAATTGGTTTTCTCTGTTGCAGTATTATCTTCAAAATTTAAATTTACAGGTTCACTGGATAAACCTTCTGTGGCGCGTTGGTCTGTAACGGGAACATCATCGCCTACCATTTCAAAGCCAAGTTCATCTATCCAAATTTGGCCTGGTCCGTTGAGCAATACGCCAAATGAGATTACTTCACTTTTTACTGGAATATCCAATACGACGCTAAAATGATTCCATTCATTTGTTCCCTTGATCGGACGATCCATCATATTATCAAAAGCAAGGACCTCTCCAGAAGAATGGTCGATCCGCATCCACAAGCCAGCAGCTTCTTTAATATCTACGCTTTTTACAAATGCAGAAAAACGAACTCGTTCTCCCCGATAGTGAACTGCCTTGATTTGTTGCATGAGTGTTGCGAAACCTCTTGCTTTTTCATGCTTTGATTTCAAATAAGCGGCGTAATTTCCACTATGCACAATGTTATTGTCTAATCCGGTTTCATAATCAAATGGATTTTCCCCAGTCATAAGCCAACCATTCGGTGTGTTACTCGTCTTACTCACAATGACCTCTCCTTTGCTAACTAATTGTTTAAGCAATTTCCTATATTCACTAGGTGTTACGTCATAAACTTTTTTAAAAGCTCTCGTGAAGGATTCTTGCGACTTAAACTGATAAGTCATCGCAATGTCAATCACTCGTTGATCCGTCGTAATTAACTCCCTCGCACTTTGTGTCATACGCTGCTCTCTCACATATTCAGCAACTGATTTCCCAATGATTTTTCGAAAAACACGTTGAAAATGGAATCTCGAATAACCAGCATGTTCAGCCAAACGGTTGAGCTGCAATGGTTCAGTCAGATGTTGTTCAATAAAATTCAATGATCGTTGAATAGCCTGTTCATGATCTTGATAGGACATTGGATCACCTCTTACTCTTACATACCAGTATAACTGAATGATTCTGGGAAACTTGATTTTTTGTGCTAATGTGAAAAAGAACGTTGAGAAGTGATATTATATGAGCATATGATTATACAAAATAAGTAGGTGGTTATTAATGGATCTTTTTCAAATCGATAGTTGTTACTACCTAACGGATGCTAATGAAGAAGAGTTGAGGAATATCGTCCATGAAGTTAATCAATCAGGTGGGTATGTCTTGGAAGTTGAAGAGGAACTGATTCGTTTAGGATACAAGGTGAAGTTTTTTGATGATGTTCAATTAATTCAATTTCCTCGTTAAAGTTATGTAATGATATCCTGGCTGAACAGACTATAATTAAAATAGAACTCCGAGGTCGTCTGGAGTTCTATTTTTAACTTTTCTATTCAATTGTCCATCGAGCATTATATTAACCTATCTAAAAATAGACTTCGGTAAAAACGCAGATACCAATCGGTTCGGTGAATTGACGATCTCGCTAATTCTTAAATCTACCGAGATACTACAAAGCATATAAGCTTCTTCTTCTGTCATGCGGTATTCACTCACCAAGTGCTCAATCATATAGCGGATCGCATTTTGAGAAGCTTTGAAGAGATCTTCTCCATGTCCAGTCGTCACAAAGTAGCCCCGGCTATCCGCTTCAGGTGTTGGTGGTCCAGGAATTTCATAACGCGGCTCGGCAATCGTTTTCCCTTTATGCAACTTAAAGCGAACGGTTGCCTCCATCGAAGCTTCAATAGCCGTACCACATACTTCACCGTCTCCTTGAGCGGCATGCGTATCACCTATGGAAAACAACGCGCCCTCTACCCATACAGGTAAGTAAAGCTTTGCTCCTTTTGTCAGGTGGCGGATATCCATGTTACCTCCATTTTTACGTGGAGGTACAATACTGAAATCCCCTGCTTCAGGAAGCGCAACTCCGACTGTACCTGGGAAAGGTTTTAGAAATAAATCAATGCCATCTAAAAATTCAGTTGTGTTTCTCTTTTTCAAATCAAAAATTTTAATCGCTGGGTCTTTAAAATCCTCTGCAAGTAAACCAAAGCCAGGAATGAGTGCCGTCCAACCCCAATCCAATTGTTTAAAGTCGAGAAATTCGACCTCTAACGTATCGCCAGGCTGAGCACCTTTCACATATACAGGCCCTGCTACTGGATTCACTTTTGTGAAATCAATGTTTGCTACATCTTGTGCTGTAGATCCCTTTGTGAATTGACCGCCAGACGCCTCGGTGATCTCATAAGTTACCACTTGTCCAGATTCCACTTCAGCTATCGGCTTTAATGAATTGTCCCACCCAATATGACTGTGCTCGTTGAAATCATGAATCGTCATGTACGGATGATTGTGATGATGAATACCCATTGAATATGCCCCCTATGCTGTATCGTCCTTTGTAAGATGAAATATAAAAAGAAGTTTCTCAATAATTGTCGAAACTCCTTTTTTCTTAAAATTATATAAATTGTAGTAATTTTGTGTGGGAAAGTCAATGGGTGGTTGGAAGTTTTACAAACTTAGCGATTTCACTGTTAGCACTAAAGTTATAAACGCTTATACTCCGGCGACGACATCAACTTTTCAAAGAAATCACTTTTAGCATCTCGGTAGGCTTCCATATCTTTCTTTTTAAATCATCGTATTCTTGTAAGAACTGGTCATTTAACTTTAATACATCTCGAATCTTCCAAAAGAAATCAAGCTCAGAATCAATAACCGTTAATTGGATGCCTAACTGTGGGTCTGCTCTATCGTCTTGAAATGCTCGAAATGTATCTGTTTGTGTACTTCCCTCATTAACCCCGTAATGTTTCGCTAACGCAGTAACAGCGCTCGGAAACTCTGCAGCTGTCACTCTCACTTGAATATCCAAATCCCCTTTGGTTAGACTTCGTGGGATTGCTGTACTGCCGATATGTTGGATGTCTGCTTTCGGAAGTAACTTTTGAAGGAATGCTTGATGTCTAACAAAGGATTCTTCCGCTCTTTTGTATAATTCTTCATCTGAAATGAAATGGACTGTTTCCATTGGATTCCTCGATTCTTATAAAATAAATTTATATGCAAAAGCATCATTTTTCTTGTTCAATAACTCTCTTTTATCGATCATCACATTTCTGAAATCAATCTCTAAATAATAAGTTGCTTGGCTAAGCCTGTCATAAAAGAAATGTATAAACTCTAATTCTCTAAAATAAAAAACTTCTATCTCAGGATTATTACTTCGATTCGTTTCAAAAATTCGATGATTTCCATTAATACAAAACGGCTTATTATCAGTTAGAAACTCACTTTGAAGCACCATCACAGGATTTTTGTGATTTGGTTTAATACGTGTTGAATCCTGATTGATATTACCCGGGTCTACTGCTTCGTTAATCTTAGCCGGAGACACCTTGAGCGGCTCTATGGCTTTCTCCCTTATGAACGTAGTAGCCCCGTCGATGTCCAATGCATATTCAAATACACCTGTTGGAAACTCTTTATATAGAGAAAATGTCTCTCTGCCGATTGGGTGTACAGTCGGATATAATTCATTAACAATCGATTCATTTAAAATCTCTGTCCATTTGGATGCAATCTCCGTTCCATAGTCGGAATGTTCCTTCATGACTTCAATTCTAGAAGTAAAGTGTTCAAGCGGGTTAAAATTTTGAGATTCATTTTCATAGTATGCTATTTTACATTAGTTTCCCCTTACCTTACTAGATTCATTAGAGAATATGTTTGTTAGCTTGTGTGACTAAATATGAAGGCATCTCCTGTCTCAACCTCCATGTAATACTCATCGGTTTCTCGCCGGAGTGTTTAACATAATCAACTGTACCTAAAAATACATACGGTGACGGATAACCGTTTTGGTTTTTGTATTCACGAACGAACAACGCGATCTGTGTTCCCTTTTTTCGATGGTGTATATATCGTTGACCGACATCAGTCTTGCTCGATGTTTTATTTTGAGATTGCCAATGAAAGAGCTTTTCATTAATGGCATAGTCTTCATACAAAGTAGAAGGTGAAAAATCTTTTTCTGATTTATTTAACGTCACAAACAGAGCATCTACATTTTTCTCTTTAATATACTTAACTCCTTCTCTAAAATCAGGTCGTTTTTCTTCGTTGTAGTGCCCTAAAGCTGCCATAATCTGATCAGAGGTGTATAGTGAGTGGACCATTAATGGCGTGACAAAATTTAGATCAGTATCCCACTCTCTTGTTTCAATCTTCGAGTAGTTATATTTCAAAATGGACCGTATTTCTTCTTTTAATTCAATAGATGATAAAATTACATCTAATCCTTCTTCAATTGTTGAAAAGCCTAACTTCTCAGGTGTTGCTCGGTAATACGTATAATAAAAAACATTTCGCATTAACGCTTCTTCTTCATTTTCAACTTTACGATGATCAATATACTTCAACAAAAACGCTAATAGTTTCCTAGAGTTTAAGTGGATTAAATAAGGAAGACGCTTGACGATTTCTTCTTCCTGTTCAAAATAAAAATCCTCTTTCAAATCCGCTTCTACCAACAATCTAGCGAATGAACGATTTCCACTTCTTCCGTATAAATCATAAAGTGACATCTGATAATGATCCAAAAAGTTTGCCAGTGTTAACTCACGATCGGAGTCAAAGCGGAAGTTCTTTAGCTTCTCAATCAAACTGGCTTTTGTGTACGTAGCAGATTGGATATTACGCAAAATATATTTCTTCGCTTGCTTCTCCAATTGAATGAAGCTACCCTTTGGTAAATTCGCAAATCCGTTTTCTACGTAGTGCTTAACCGAGTGCTTTGCTTTCCCGATTAATGCTTTATACTTCTTCTCAAAGAAATCATAATTTTTATGAGCCTGTCCGATGAAATCCAATACAGTTAAACATTCTTTCCCGTCTGCCAAACGAAGCCCTCGTCCAAGCTGCTGTAAAAACACGGTTAAACTCTCTGTTGGACGTAAAAACATCACCGTGTTTACATCCGGCAGATCAACCCCTTCATTATAAAGATCGGCAACGAAAATGAACCGAATTTCCCCGGCTAATAATTTTTGCTTTGCCGTCTCACGAACGTTACGTTCAGAGCTTCCGTGCAATGAAATAGAAGGGATCCCAAAATCATTGAAACTTTTAGCCATGTATTTGGCATGTTCTACGCCCACACAGAATCCTAAACCTTTGACCTCATCAATGTCCGTCACATACTTATATAGGCTATTAACAATTTGTCTTACACGAATTTTGTCGCTAGTATAGACATTTTCTAGCTCCCGAAGATCGTACCCTTTTTTTCTCCACGTCACATTGGAAAGATCAACAGTATCAGACACACCAAAGTACTGAAAAGGACTTAGCAGTTTACGATCAATTGCTTCTGTTAGTCGAATTTCCGCAGCAATCCGGTCATCAAAATAGGTTAAAACACTCTTTCCATCCATACGCTCTGGGGTAGCAGTAAGGCCAAGTAAGATTTTTGGTTTGTAGTAATCTAGTAACTCTTGATAAGATTTTGCAGCAGCATGATGAAATTCATCTACAATTATAAAATCATAGAAATCTTTATCCGTCTTTTCCGTCAATTTTGTACTATTTAAACTCTGAACACTTATGAAAAGATGATCCAGGCTTTCCGGCTTTTCTCTCCCTACAAGCAAATCAGCAAAGTTAAAATCCTTTAAGATCGTACGGAACGTTTCTAAACTTTGTTTAAGGATTTCCTCACGATGAGCAACAAATAATAATCTAGCAGGTCGACCATTCTCCTTTAAAAATCGTCTATAATCAAAGGCAGAAATTACTGTTTTACCTACACCTGTTGCTGCAACGATTAAATTTTTAAATTTCCCATGGATATCTCTTTCTGTACTAAGCTTTTCTAATACCTCTTTTTGATAATGATACGGTTTAATATCAAATAAAGCCGTCCGGCGGATATTTTCTTCTTTCGACTTTTTCAACATTGTTTTTAAATGGTCGTGGTCTTCTTGACGATTAAAATGAAAAGTCACGAACTCCTGGTCATTCCAATACGATTCAAATGTCGCATACACTTTTTGCATAACATCGAAAGAATCCTTTTCTGTCACCTTCACATTCCACTCCAAACCGGAAGTCAGCGCAGGATTAGAAAGATTGGAGGAACCGATGTAAGCCGTACTGAAATTCGTATCTCGCTTAAAAATATACGCCTTCGCATGTAAACGAGTCCGATTCGTATCGTAGGAAACTTTCACTTCAGTATTGGCTAACTGACTCAACTCATTAATTGCCTTGTAGTCCGTCGCTTCCATATAGGAGGTCGTGATGACTTTAAGCACTCCACCTCGATCAGTGAACTCTTTCAATTCTTCTATAATTACCCGCAGACCACTCCATTTAATGAACGAAACAAGCATATGTACTTCGTCTGCAGTTATAATCTCCTTCTTTAATTCATTCATCATATTCGGTTCATTCTGTGCACCAGTAAATAAGCTACTCTCAGAGATCGGCGTTACAGGACGAATCGGTTTATCATCCTTTATACCTTTGATCGAATTCATTTTTGAATACAAAGAAGTTAAGACTTCAGCCTCTTCTTCGATCTGAAGTTCATTAAGCTCCTCTTGCCCCAACTCCCGACTTAAATAATGGATAATTTCATTGCATAAGCGGATTTGCTCGATTAATGATCCATCTGTTTTCTTTTTCGTTGTATCTCTAACATCCGTTAACGCTTTCCTCGTTATATATGATATATATGCAGCTAGTTTTTTACTCGCTTCTTCTTGATCAATCGGCTCTTTGCCAATCGCAAATTTCTCTTTTTCCAACTCAGATAATGAATGAGCTAGCTTTTGATTAATAACTTCCTCATAGATTCCTTCTCTCAGCATCTCCCTCACCTCTTGGGTGCATTATAACAAATTTTGAATATTATGATAGTTGATTAACAAGTTACACTAAAAAATATATAAATTCTGTAGTAAATTATTTAAATTCTTTTGCTTATGTAATATACTTAGTGTAAGAATTACGTACGTAATAAATGGAAAGGAATTTTACTTATGGATACTGCATTTAGCTATACTTTTCCAGCTTTAAGAGGCTACCAGGCAGAAAAAGAGTATTATGTTGTTATGTGTCCTCTTCGTTTGATACCTAAAATCTTTCTTTTCAATGAAGAAGAAATTCCTGCTCAACATCGAGCACAAAGAATTCTAAATAAGAATAGGGTACCGGAAATAACCAATTACATACTAGACAATACAGATAACTATGTATTTTCGTCTTTGACCGCTTCAATTGATGGCGAAATGGAATTTCAGCCATTTAGCGAAGAAAAAACCTGGGATGATCTTGGACGCTTACAAGTTTCACTTGATTCTAGATTTCTAATCAATGATGGTCAACACCGAAGAGCAGCTATCGAAGAAGCGTTAAAAATCTCTCCAGAACTTGGTGAAGAAACAATTTCAGTTGTATTTTTTGCTGACGAAGGATTGAAGAATTCTCAGCAGATATTCGCAGACCTAAACAGACATGCAGTGAACACAACTACCTCAATAGGTATCCTTTACGATCACCGTGATCAACTTGCATTACTCACAAAGGATGTAGTTTCTGAAAATGAACTATTAGCCAGATATACTGATACAGAACGAGTTAACTTATCTAAGAATTCTCCAAAGTTAGTTGCCTTAAATCATATTTTTAACACGATTCTCCGGTTGTTAGGCAAATCTAAGGGAGATTTATTGGATGAAACTGAAGAAAAATTTGTAAAAGAATTTTGGGAAGTTCTTTGTGAGAGCATTCCAGAATGGAAGATGGTATTCAATAAAGAGATGAGTCCTAAAGAGTTAAGAACAAACTTCATTGTCGGACATGGAGTTTTTCTTGAAGCTGTGGGTTTAGTTGGTAAAGCAGCATATGAACAAGATCCAAGTAAATGGAAAAATTATATAAGATCACTTAAGAAGATTGATTGGAGTAGAACGAATACCAAAGATTGGGAAGGTCGTGCTTTTTCAACAAAAGGAAGAATTCAAAAAACCAATTTGACCATACAGCTCACTGCTAATCTTATTAAAGAAAAAGTAGGGCTTAAGTTATCTGAGAGCAATAAGAAACAAGAAAGAAAATTTAAGGAGGCTAAAGGCCATGCAAAGTAATATCATAGACACTATGTTAAATAAAAATAAATCTCTAATCGAAGAAGCTAAAGAACAAATAAAAGAGGTTTATTTAGAAGACGATAGACCATGGGTAGTTGGTTATAGCGGTGGAAAAGATTCAACTGTTGTCAGTCAAATTGTTTTTGAAGCCCTAAAAGAATTAGACTCTAATCAACTCCATAAAAAAGTGTATATTATTTCATCTGATACATTAGTAGAAACACCTTTAATTATTCAATCGATTAATACGACGTTACATCGCATTCAATCAGAAGCACTAAAACTGGGTTTACCTATTGAAACACACAAGGTTAAACCTGAACCAGAACAATCATTTTGGGCTAATATCATCGGTAAAGGGTACCCTTCTCCTAATCAACAAATGCGCTGGTGTACTGACAGAATGAAGATCGATCCTGCTAACAAATTTGTTAAGGACAAAGTTTCTAAATTCGGCGAAGTTATTATGTTGTTAGGTGTTCGTGAAGATGAGAGTGCAACTAGAGCAAATGTAATTAACTCTCATACTGTAGAAGGAAAACGGTTGATGAAGCATTCGACTTTAACGAATGCATATGTTTTTGCTCCCATTAAGAAATTTAAATTAGATGATGTCTGGGAATACCTTTTAAATAATACTTCTCCTTGGGGAGATGACAACACGGAATTATACAAATTGTATTCAGATTCAAATAGTGGTGAATGTCCGTTAGTAATTGATAAGACTGTAAAAGAATCCGCAGGCTCTTGCGGTAATAGTCGTTTTGGTTGCTGGACATGCACCGTTGTGAACGAAGATAAAGCTTTAAATGGTTTTATCGAAAATGGAGAAGAATGGATGCGTCCTTTACTAGAATTCCGAAATTGGTTAGCAGGAATTCGTGATGACCGTACAAGAAGAATGAAATACCGCATGGACGGACAAATTTACTTCTTAAATGTTCAAACTGAAGAAATCGATGAAAAATTATATGCTGTCCTACCTAAAAAAGGAAGTCGAGCCAAAAAAGTTATTCCTGTCGATCAATTTAATCTTGTTCAGGAAAACGAGCTAAGTAATTACTTAGCAGAAAATAATATCGACCTAAGTGCACCAGGAGACGATAATATTCTTATTGAAAAAAATGATGGGAACTATGCTCAATTGGGATTAGGGCCTTTCACAATGGAAGCTAGACAGGAAATCTTAAAATATTTGTTGGAAATTCAAAGAGATCTTAACCACCCATCCGACCCATCTTTTGAGCTTATACAAGAAGAAGAATTAAGAATTATTAGAAGGTATTGGCTAGAAAAGGGTGACTGGGAAGATAAATTGCCTGAAATCTATCAAGAAGTTATGGGATACGATTTAGATTGGGATTTTGATGATCAGCCACTCTTTGACCGCGAACAAATTACCGATCTGGAGATTTTGTGTGAAAGAAACAATATAGACTTTAAATTAGTACAAAAGTTAATCGGCATAGAAAAGAATTACTCTGGTTATAAAATTAAGCGCGGTATTTATGAAGAAATTGAAAAAGCTTTAACACAAGATTATTTACACATCTAACACGAAGGGATCAGAAATTATGCAATTAAAATCTATAACCCTCGAAAACTTTGGCGCTTATAGAAAGAAAAATACAATTGCTTTTAGTATTAACAACCCTAAGAAAAATATTATTTTAATTGGTGGTCAAAATGGTGCTGGAAAAACTACACTTCTAAACGCAATCAAGATAGCACTATTTGGCCCCTATGCTTATGGTTATAAAACGGAAAACAGTAAACCATATATTGAAAAAATCACAAACTATTTAAATACAAATGCTATAAAAAATAATGAGAATCAGTTTTCCATTACACTAGATTTTTCGGAAGTAGAAGATTACAAAAAAGCTGATTTTAGCTTTACTCGTTCTTGGAAATTGAAGGGAAACAACTTTGGAGAAAGCTTAGTTATTAAAAGAGATAACATTATATTAAATGAAACAGAAAAAGAACTCTATCAGTCAAAACTAAATGAAAATATGCCTCCAGAATTATTTGATCTATGTTTATTTGATGGTGAGGAAATTTCTAGAATAATCAACGATAACTTACTTTCAACTTATTTACAGAACTTATCAAGAGTCGTATTTAATCTAAGTTTATTTGAGAACTTAGAAAACGATTTAGATACTTTCTCTACTCGTAAAGTAAACAGTGATCAAGCCAGTAAGGTAGATAAAGAAATTATCGAATTAAAGAATTTAGTAAACGAAAAAACTGAGGTTATAAAAGACTTCCAATCCAAGATCAATCATAAAGAAGAAGTTATAGCTAAGTTATCTAGTGACTTATCTTCTATTGAGAAGGACTTTGAAACACACGGAGGCCTTTATAAAGAGCAAAGAGATGAACTCCTTGTCAAACTAAATACGATTGAGAATAGGAGAAAAGAAATTAATAATGAAGTTAAAGAATATATTGCCACAATTCTTCCCTTCTATATCAATAAAGAGTTACTAGAAGAAACGACAAAACAACTTGAGGATGAAAACACTCAAAAAATATTTAAAGAGTTCTCCAAGAGTCTTTCTGAGGATAAGTTAAATAAGATTCAAACCGACTTAGGACTTGAAAACCAAGAAGACAAACTAAAAAATAGTTTGTTAGCTCATATGAAACCAGAAAAAGAGCTCATTCTACATGATGCTTCAAATGATCAACGTAACAAAGTATTTCAAATGAACAGTATGGTTTCAATAAATACTTCAGATTATTACACTCAATTACTAAAAGAGAACCAAGACTTATTAGAAGAGGCACAAAATATTAAGAAAAAATTAAAGACTCATGATGAAACTAACGAATTCACTCAAATGATCAAACAAATCGAGCAGTTAAAATCGAACATCGAGAAAGAAGAAAATACACTAGAAGAACTAAAACTTTTACTTACTGAACACTCCCAGAATGTTGAAGAACTACAAGTGAAACTAGAAGAGAGACAAAAAGAAAGACACAAACAAAGTAAGCAAATGAACGCATTTGGTCTTCTAGACAACTTAATAAATACAAGTAAACAATTCAGAGAAATACAGGTTCAAAAAAAATTGCAAGAAGTTGAATCTGAGGCTTTACGAATGTTAAAGCGTTTAATGCGTAAACAAAATTATATTTCACACTTATCGATCTCACATGAAGATTATGAAATATATGTTTATAACCAGAGCATGGAAGAACACAATATTAATAATCTATCTGCAGGTGAAAAAGAAATAATTTTACTCTCGATCATATGGGCGATGTTTAAAGCATCAGGCCGGAGAGTTCCATTTATTTACGATACTCTACTTGGAAGACTAGACAAAAAACACAAGGCTACGGTTCTCAGCGAATTATTACCATCAAGTGGCGAACAAACCTTAGTATTATCTACAGACACAGAAATTGATGAGAAGCATTATAATTTAGTTGAACCATATCTATCACAAGCGTATACGCTAGATTTTAATAACGAAACCCAAAGTGTCACTATTCATGATGAATATTTATTTATAAATGAGGAAGATGGTGTTAGAACATGAATTTCAGATTAAGGACTTCTTCTAAGACAGCAGAAAAACTAAAAAGTCTACAAGCATCAACCAAACTAACACCAAATATCCTTTCGAGACTAGCAGTTTCACTTTCACTTAAAATAGCCGAAGAGCCGCAATTAGAATTAACAGATACTTCAGGTTTAGAGTTTAATAGAAATACATTGACCGGGGAACATGATTATGTATTTAAAGCATTAATTACTCAACGAATGCAAAAAGAAATTTCGGATGAAGAGTTTTTCCCAGATTTATTTAATGCTCATTTAGAACGAGGCATTACAATTCTCGATAATGAATATCGACATGCAGGTAATCCCGATCGTTTTATAAATAATCTTTTAAAAATATAAGTTAAATGGGGTGAAGTTTATGACACTTTACTTGGATAATAGTGCGACAACCCCTGTACTACCAGAGGTTAAAGATGCTATGCTCCCCTATCTTTTAGAGGAGTTTGGCAACCCATCTAGCAAATATTATTCAGAGGCAGAAAATGCCAAAAATGCTGTTAATAATTATAGAGAAAATGTTGCAAATTTAGTTGGGTGTAAGTCAAGAGAAGTTGTTTTTACAAGCGGTGCTACTGAAAGTAATAACATGATTATTAAAGGTGTAGCAGATTACTATGCTGATAAACGAGGAAAGCATATTATCACTTCACAAGTCGAACATCCAGCTGTGTTAGAAACATGTAGATATCTTGAATCAAAAGGTTTTCTAGTAACCTATCTAGATGTCGATCAATATGGCAGAGTTGATATTGAACAACTTAAAGAATCCGCAGAAGAAAACCCTCCTTTATTAATTACTTTAATATGGGGAAATAACGAAATTGGTTCGCTAAACCCTATTCGTGAAGTCGCTCAATATTGTAATAAGCGCAATATCTTATTTCATAGTGATGCAACTCAAGTAGTAGGGAAATTTCCAATTAATCTTGAAGACTATCCTGGTTTAAGATTCTTATCTTTGTCTGCTCACAAATTACATGGTCCAAAAGGAATTGGGGCTGCAATCATTCGAGAAGATGAGTTAGGACTACCTACTAAATTAACACCACTTCTACACGGTGGTGAACAAGAAAATGGGTTTAGGAGTGGTACCTTAGCTGTACATAATATTGTAGGCTTTGGAAAAGCTGCTGAAATTGCCTTGCAAAATTTAGAGGATAACATTTTAAAGCTTAAACAAAATGAAGAATACCTATGTAATATACTTAAAGAAAAATACAATGATCGAGTACAGTTTAATCACTCAAAAGAGAACAAAATTCCTGGTATTCTAAGCATTACTTTTCCCGGTGTTAACAACGAATTGCTTGTAAAGAACTTAGCTCCATACGTTGCTGTATCTACCGGTTCTGCTTGTAGTACTAGTAAACCAAGCCATGTATTAAAAGCTATGGGGTATGATTTAGAACATATCCGTTCAACAATTCGAATCTCTATGTCGCCAGAAATTAAAAAAGATGATTTAGACATATTTAATAACTTATAGAGTTAATTAGAAAAAAGGAACCGCATTAGGCTCATAAAGTCCTGTGGCGGTTCCTTCTTGATTTTATGAGGTTAATCAAAAGAGATAATATCCGCGATAGCAGCAATATCTCGATCTTGACTACCTCGTTGCTGTTTTGCCTCCATTAACAACTCAAATAAACTATTTACTGCAAACCGTTTATTTTCAACTAATTTTTCATAAAGTATAGTGGCTCCGCCAGCAGCAAACTCCTCAAAGATGGTTATTTTTTGATCAAATTTTTCTTCATCTTCAATTAGTATGCTTGGATCTTCCGACGTATTTAGTGCTACGGCATTAATAACCGTTTCATCTGTTTCTAAATTAAAAACAGTCCAAGAAATTGGTTCTAAGGAATTTTCGAAACTAATCCTCTTATCATTGAGATATCCTATTAAACCCGAAATCATGAAAATATCTTTATATGAATTAAAAACTCCAAATTCATCTTTATCTGTTAATTCCCTATAGATCTTTTCTTGATCTTTTGGACGTCTAATTCTTCGTTGACTCAATTAATTGACCTCCTTTACGTTCGTATATTCATACGGTTTATCCTTATTATAACGTGGATCATTGTACTCTAATTTGTATTCTTTACCAACTAGGCTCTTCATCTGTTCTTCAACTTCACCTTCCCACTGTGAAGTTGAGACGATCACTATTACCTGATCAGCTAGTTTGTAGATCCCCTTAGCTACTCTTTCTCTATGGTCTGAGTCTAATGCACCAAAAGGCGAGTCCATTACAAGTGGATATATTCCGCCTTCATCGAAAGCATTTTGAGTCTCTTTATTGAATGTTTCCCTTGCAATATCCACGATTGCTCCAATAAATGAAAGAGATGTAATTTGTCTCTCTCCTTGTGACATAGCAACAGGGTTCCCTTTTTCATTAAATACGTTTAACATATAATCTTCAGATAAATTAATACTATAATTCTTACGTAGAAATTGTGAATAAACCTTAGAAATTCGATCCTGTAACTGTTCTTTTACTATAGTTTCCCTAATTTCTAAGATATTTTCCATAACATCTATTAAGTTCCTACAAGTTTGCATCCGTTTTTGTGCTAAATTCGACTTCGTTTCTTTTAATTCCATTTTTTTCTGTTCGTTCTCTAATTCTACGATCTCTTCATCCAATCGCTCTATATTTCCGTTAATAGACCCAATATCCTGGTTAATTTTATCTTTTTGATTTGAAAGTTCTTTTCTTCTCTCTTCCAAAGCAGCTATATCTTCTGTTGTATGTTCACTTAGTTGTGTGCTAATCTCTTGTATTTTTTCATTTAGGAGTCGAATGTTAGTTGATTCACTACTTTGAGCTTTTTTCAATCGATCTAAATTTTTAAATAAATTTTCTTTTCTTTCTTCCACAGTTCTTCCATTTTGTTTAAAGTAATTTACTGTATTAATAAGCTGATTAGAGGTAGTTGCTTGTGCTAACTCCTGCAAATGGTTCAAATGAATTGAGTCTTCTTTAATTTCTTCTCCACAGATACATTTACCATCTTGGATCAATTTATCAATGAAATCTTTTGTTATTCCTTTAACAAATTGTTCTTCTGGTCCATTACTATCCAATATTTCATCGGCTTTTTCCATAATTGGCGATGTAAAAGCTAAATATCCTTGTTTACTCATAGTATTTACTAATTCTTTTTCAATTTCTTTCAGTCTACTTTCAGCCTGATAAAGCTCTTCTCTTTTGCTTTCTCTTAATTCTTGTAACTTCTTAGCCCCTTCTAACTGAGTTAGACGGATTTCTCTTTCTTCAATTTGTTTATCAAGAACTTTTATATTATCCTGCTTTATTTGTCTCTTCTCAATATAAGTATCTCTTTCCTGCTCAAGTTTCTCTAGTTCACTATAAACCTCTTGAGTTTTAGCATCACCTAATTCTTTAAGTTCTTCTCTAAACCTTTTTCTAGCTTGGTCAGTATGTCTTATAGATCTTTCCAAAATCTCTAAACCCATCATACTTTTAATTGCTTTCTCTATATCTTCATTGTTACCACTTTTTGTTAAGTTATCTATTCTTTCTCCGTCAAAAAAGAAATACGTACGTAAATCTTTGGGTAAGATTCTATTAATTTCTTCTGTGTAATTCTCTATTCTCTCGGACTGTCCTTCATGACCTATAAATTGCATAGAGACTTGGGGTTCTCCGTAGAGAATTCTATCGTCATTTGTTCTCTCGACAACAATAAAGCGCTTTAAAGAATATTTTTTAGAAAAAGCTTCAAAATGTAACTCAACATAAGATTCAATTGATTGATCCTTTTGTAGGTTACTCAACGCATGTTCATTACAAATGTTTTCTGGGTTTGGTAGGTTCAAATCACCGTACAGACACCAACCAAATGAATGTAGCAAAGCAGTTTTCCCTGAACCATTCTCACCATGTACTACTGTTACATTTTTGTTTTGTAATTGTGAAAACTCTAATTCTTGATAACCATAGTATTGTCTAAAATTATTTAAAACAATTTTCTTTAATAACACTATTCATCAACCCTCTCTTTCACTATGTCCATAATTTGTGAAACAATCGGTGTGCCTTGCAAGTTTTCTCTATGCAGGAATGACTTTTCTGCCTCCAAAATTTCTTTCAAAATTTTTGTTTGCTCACCCGATAACCCTTTCAAGATTGCTTGAAACTCTTCATTCTTTTCTTCTATCATAGTTTTACCTCCTCATCTAAACATCTAATAAATTATAAGCACGTGTTACGTCTGCTAAGGTTTCAATCGCCTCAGGACCATTCATTGCTAAGTTAGCAAACTCCGTTAATCTTTTAAGTTCACGTTTCAATAAGTTTCTTTCCATATTAAACAAAGCTGGTTCTAACTCACTGATCTCATCAATATTTCTAGGTAAAATTATAAAGTCATGTATATAAGAGTATTGTTTTCCTTTATGTTTTCGTAAAACTCTTCCTCTTCTTTGAATAAATTCTCTTGGATTTGTACTACTAGCTAAAATATATGCATTTTGAGTTGCTGGGACGTCTACTCCCTCATCTAGACATTTAATTGCCACTAGAGCTTGTAAGTCTCCCTCGCTAAACCTCTCTAATAATTCTTTTCTTTCAGAATGGTCCTCTCTCGCTGTAAAGCTGTGAACTTTCATTCCCAATCTATTACCAAGCATTTTTATTACTTTATCTAATTGTTTTTCACCATCTACATCACTATCACCACAATAGACGATATTATATTTCGATTCAGTTGACTGCCCCATTAATTCATTTAACTTATCAATTTTCTTTCTAGCACTGCTTAAGATTCTTGCTCGTTTGATAAGTAGTTTTTCTTTTATTTCAGATGACTTTCCTAAATCATCTGAACCTAATGTCTTTACTAACTTACGGGTAATTTCGTAATATTCCTCACTTTCATCTTCATCCAGATATACAATATGAGGATAGTAGAAATACTCAGTCAAAAATCTCCCTATTGCTTGGTCTAAACCAAATTGATAAACAGTTTTTCCTCCAAAATATTTTAAAAGCTTATCTGTACCCTCGTCGTCATACCATCTGTTAGGTGTTGCAGATAAAGCTAGCCGGTATGGGATTGCATCAATTAGTTTCGAGTTTAGATACTTTGCACCAAGGTGATGCGCTTCATCTGCGACAAACACCGTGTCACTCTTCAAATTTCTTAGCTGATTTTGCATTTTTTCTGATGAAAAAGTATCGTTAGTTGTTATGACACAAAAATGATTAATAATATCGTAATTGAATGAAGTAATCTGGTCGTTCAGTGTCTCTTCCCAATTCTTCCCACCATACGCAATGATTGGTGCCATATTAAATTTTTTCAAATCCTCTACCCATTGGTTTACTAAATGTGTATAAGGACATGCAATCACCACTGCTAATTTCCCAGTATTTTCATAAAGTTTCGATACTGCAGAAATAGCGGTTATTGTTTTTCCTGTTCCAGTAGCCATTTCTAGTAAGCCCTGCGCGCTATTTTTAAACCAACTTTTAATCGCTTCAATTTGATATTCTCTTAATTTTATGTAGTCAGGGATCCTAGGATAATTAATTTGATATCCCATACCTTGATCCTTAATTTCGTTATTTTTAACTTCTGGATCTCTATTGCTGTAAGTATTTTTACGATATTTCAACAATTTATCTTTGACCGCATCTGGAAAATCAATAATTTCTAATTGGGAATTAGAATTCGTCCATAAGTTTGAAAATGCTTGTTCTTTAGATGTTACTCTTTTTTCATCAGAGTTGTCCCAAGAGAAAAATACATCAATTGCTTCATAATTATTCACTAATCCACCTTCTGTTTCATTCGAGGAACCTGAAAAAGCTATTTTATTCCCTACAACATCTTCCAAAATTCCTAGTTTCTCATGATAGATTCCAAGAGAAGTTTGATCTTTCAATACAGCAATTTTGATATCAAGTTGATTATTGTATACGAGCCATGCTAAATAATTTAGTCGTTCTTGTATAATTTTATCTTCTGCGTCAAATTCTAATTCTTTAATTAGCCGTTCATTAAGAACTTCGTCTCGTGCCTTGTAACCTTGATTAATTGCTTCAATATCTTCTTTATTCAAGTGTGGTGAAGCAATTAATTGCATTTTACCTCCGTTTTTTATAAAGCTAGATAAACCCTTAGCAGCGATTGCTAGAGAATTGCTAGTAAAATATCCAACAGCTCTTTTATAAATTTTCGCTTCACTCAAAACAGGAACATAAAAATCATTTATGATATCGCCTGAAGACCCTCCTGTTCGATAGTGAAAAGAAAGATCAAGATCGGTAAAGGCCATTTTGCTCTCCCCCAATTTAAAATCCTAGTAAATCTTTAATCTTTTCCTGATCATTTTTGTTGTTTACACTCTCAGCTAAGTAAATTAAATAGTTATCCAATTGATCCAATTTATTAATTTCATCATGCATAATGTCAATACCCAAAATTAAATACTTTTTTATTACGGGTGTAAGATCTTCATCACTTATAAACTCTTCATGTTTTTGAATGATAGAATGCTTAACAAACAAATAGTTATCCCCTGGGCATAAAGTTTTTAGCGGTATTTCTCGTCCCTTACTTGAATCTATATTTAAATTACTATCTTTATTAGAGTGAATAATTCCTTTTGAAAGAGCAATCCGTAAAACAATCGGCCTGTCTTTATTACTTGTGAAACCCATAAAACCCATCAAGTCACTTACTTTTTCATCTGACTTTTCAGGAATAATTATATTTGCCATTAGCTATTGACTCCTTCTTTAAATGAAAAATAACCCTCTCTAATTGTTGTACACTTTGCATCGTTATCATAGTCCAATCGATAAGTTACATTCATATGATTTCCTAATTGATCAGTGAACTCTTCATTAACTTCAGTATCAGTTGAAAGTATAATGACTTGATCACTTAAATAAGGGAAATAGTGCTCCATTAAGTTTTTTCTGTGAACGCTATCTAGCCTTCCTAAAGGTGTATCGATAACATAAGGTAATTCCAATGGAGCGTTTTTAGTTAATGCCCAAATTAATGATAGGGCTATTATTTGTTTTTCTCCGGCTGATCGGTCTGTTAAGCGAATTTGAGTACCGTTTTCATTAAATATTTTGATTGTAAATGATTCTACATCAAACTCTACTTTTGAGAAATCTTGATTCTTACGTAAAAGTTTTTTAATTATATCCTCGAAGTCTTCTTTTATACATCTAGCTTTATAATTTGTAACGCCTTCTACATATTGCTGTGCTGCTTTCTGAACCCGTTGAATTAAATCAAATTGTTTCGTTATCGAACGATTCGAGTCGATATTTTTTAATTTCTCTCGGTAATTTGCTGTGACCTTTTTGAGTCTTTCTTTAATTTTAATTTCATCAGATCTAAGTTTATTAACATTTCTTTTAAATTCATTAACTTCTTGAGTTAACTTTGTAATCATAGTATCTTCATGTTTATAATCCTCGATCTCTGGAGTATTACGTATTTTTTCTTCAACTACTTCTTTTTCTTTTTCTAATTCCTGCTTCCTTTCAAGTAGGCTTTTAACATCAGTATCCTTTATATTTAACGAAGAAAATCTTCTCTGTTGATTTCTATCTATGTTATGTAGAATTTCAATTTCCTCTGGTAACTCGTATTCATAGATATTATTTATTTCAGCCCAAGCAACTTTTCCTTCTTTTTCAAGAATATTTATTTCATTCTCTGAGAGGGTATTTTTAATAACATCTCTATTTAATAAATTTGTTATAAATTCATTAAACTCCTCAAAGTTAAGCTGTATTCTATGCTTTTTATTTTGATATTCTTCTTCAATCTCAATCTGTTCTTTCGCTTTTTCAATTAATGGACTTAAAATCATTAATGGCAAAGATTGTTGTGAGAATTGTTGAATTTGAACTTTTATTTTTTCTATATCCTTATTGAGTGTTTCCAGACTTTGATGAAGTGAACCTTTATTCGTATAGTATTTTTCTATCTTTTGATTTTTAGAATCTTTATATTTTTTTAACTCAATTTGCTTTTCTTGCGTTTTTTCATTAAAGATATCTATATTGTCTGTAATTTTTTTTAGCTGGTCTTCCAACTCCATTTTTTCAATCTCAAGTGATTCGACTTGTGATTTTGGAACTAACTTTCTTGATTCTTTTTCAATTCTATCTTCTGCAGCTAGAATATCCTTTTGAACCTCTCTATAGAAGTTTAATCCTACAATTTTTTGAATTGGTCTCTTTAAAGAGCTGTGCTCCTGCTTATCAACTAAATCTTGTATCTTTTCTCCATCAAACAAAAAGAAAGATGAAATATCATAAGGAACATTTTTATCGATAAAGTTTTGTAATTCACTGTCACTTAATTTTCTATAAACACCATCTGACCTTAATTGTCTAGTAAAGTCTCTAAACGTTTGATTATTATTATATTTAAGTACTCCAATGATTTCATATGTATTATTGTTAGATTCAAATTCTAAATAAAGTCTTGCTTCGCGGCCATCTTTTTGGTAAAATTTATTATTTAATGTTCCATCTAGCATTCTTTTTTGTTCATTGTTTGCTCCTTGCCGATATAGCAATAAGTTTATCGCTGTTAAAATACTCGTTTTCCCTGCTCCGTTTAAACCTCCAATTAGAGTAATATTCCCTTCCTTATTCTTGTTAAAATTGATGGTTTGTTTCTCATAAAAAACCCTAAAGTTTTCAAGTGTTAGGCTTTTTAACTTCATATTGATTACCTCTTTCCGACCAAAACTTGATTTCTTTTAAAATTTCCTCTATCATTACTCGGTCTTTAGAATCATTCTGCAAATAATAATTATCTTTAGTTATAAAAATATTTCTCAAAATTTTGGGGTTAACGTTGTTATCTTTACAAGCTTTCATTAACAATATCTCTTCATCTCTACTACGCTTCATTTTAATCTCCTTTAATAACCTAAAATTCTGTAAATTACATTCAAGCAAATGTAAATATTCTTCCATATTGTCATTTTATCATATATTTAAGAATTATGAAGATCAGAATCACATTTTATTTATTAGCAATTCTAGTGAATATATTACTAAAGCTCCCTCAGACCAAGGGAGCTAAAATGTATCATTAATTTATATGTTCTACCAACCTATTCCTCATCAACTTCCTCGAAGCATTCCTCGGTAACTCATCAATCTCATAAAACTCTTTCGGCACTTTATATTTCGCCAAGTTTTTCTCACAGTGATCTTTCAAAGTTTCCGCTGAAAACGTCTCTTCTTCACGGATTACGACGAATGCAACGGGCACTTGTCCCCATCGTTCGTGTTTTTTACCGACGACCCCAGCGTCTTTGACAGATGGGTGTGATTTTAAAACGGATTCAATTTCTGCTGGATAGACGTTTTCGCCTCCAGAAATGATTAGGTCTTTCCTTCGATCGACAACATATAAAAATCCTTCTTCATCCAAATAACCTAAGTCGCCGGTTTTTAGCCAACCGTCGTGAATGGTTTCTTTGTTGGCATCTGGGCGGTTCCAGTAACCTTTTGTAACGGATGGGCCTTTCATCAAAATTTCACCGACTTCGCCAACATGGCATTCTTCAGCATCATTCATGATTTTTAATTGCCCAGGAAATAACGGTTTGCCTGCAGAACCTAATTTTCTTAACGCATTTTCTTCATCTAGCGTACAAAATTGTGAGGCTGTTTCTGTCATCCCGTACGTTTGAAAGACAGGTATGCTTTTCTCCTTGCTCGATTCTAATAACGATTTCGACGCTGGTCCACCACCGAGTAACATGCAACGGAAGCTCTCTGGGTATGATTCATTTCCCAATCGTTCGACTAATTCTTCTAACATGACAGAAACGGCAGACATTGTCGTTACACCGTGATTCATGATGTCTTCGTGCACGCTTTCGACATCGAATCGCTCATGCAAGTGAGCGGGTATGCCGTATATCACACTACGGAATAAAATGGATAGTCCGCTCACATGGAATAGTGGTACACAAAGTAGCCAGCGGTCATCTGCATTTAGTCCAAGGTTTAAGACAGATCCATTCGCATTCCACCAATGGTTTCCGTAAGTAAGCTGAACGCCTTTTGGCAATCCAGTTGTTCCACTTGTATAGAGAACCGTCGTTATGTGGTCCAAATCGAATTCAGCGATACCTTCGTCTACCTTTCCTTCAAAAGAGAATTGCTCAAAAGACACGCTATGTAGATTGACTTCGACAGTTAGTTCATCGACGACGGATCGAAAGCCTTCTTGGAATAATAGGTGAGTCACTTCTCCGTCTTTTAGTTGAAATAAGAATTCATTGACGGATAAACGTGTATTTAATAGAAACATGACTGCACCAATCTTTTGCAGTGCATGAATCATGACAAACATTTCATAGCTATTTTTGGATAATACAGCAACATGGTCGCCTTCGTTTATTCCTTGTTGCTTCAGTTGATATGCATATTGACCTGCATGCTCGTTTAATTCTTTAAATGTATATCGTGTATCATCACTTAAAACAACCGCTTCTCGATCCGGTGTCATGGCAGCTCGTTTCTTCAGCCATTGTGGCATGATGGTCATTCTCTCATCCCCTTGCTGTGTATGTATATATATGTCTATTGTAACATTTGAAATGAAGAATTTGGTCGAAGTTTGACGGTTAAATATGTTATAGACTTTTAAGTTTTTGAGATTAAGATTGGTCTTTGTTCACATGAAGGGTTAGATTTGTTTCGTTCTTCGTCTGTCGTCTTCAAAAGAATCTTTCTTGCAGAGGGTATGTTAACAATCGAAATTATCAAGAACAGAATTCTAATCATTTTTTGGTAAAGATTCCAGTATCATCTTCGCCAATATTGTATATACTAGAGTATACATTTAGTGGTGGGAGGGGGATATAATGGAGTCAAACGAGGAAACAAGGAGGCATCATATAACTGTGAAAGCACAAAAATGGGGAAATAGTATTGGAATTCGTCTACCTTATAAGTTAGCTGAGAAATATGGGATTGAAAAAGGAACAGAATTAGAAATCCGTGAAACGAATAATGGAATTTATTTAAAACCAAAAGGTAAACCAACTTTAGACGATCTACTAGCTCAATGTGAAGGTGAAAACCCGTACGATGAATTCTTTGATAAATCAGTTGGAAAGGAAGAGTTATAATATGAAGGTTCCAGATCGAGGGGATTTTATATATTTAGACTTTTATCCACAAACAGGCACCGAGCAATCAGGCAGAAGACCTCCTATTGTATTATCTCCAGCGAAATTTAATCGTGTAACTGGTTATGCAACCGTTTGTCCCATTAGCGGAACAAAACGAGAATGGGGGTTCAATATTCATATACCAGAAGGTTTTGCTGTCGAAGGAGTTATCATTAGCGACCAAGTTAAAAATTTAGATTGGAAAACTAAAAATGCTAAAATAACAGGAAAAGCACCGAATGATCTTGTTAATAAGGTTGTTCAGGTGATACATACTTACATTTACGAAGAATAATAAATTAATGAACTTTCAACCTTACATTTTTATTTCTCATTCCTCGCTCGTATCTCCAAAAACAGCCCTTTAAAATGCTGGTCCACTTGCTCTACACGGAAGCCATTCTGTTTGATGCTTTCCAATGTATTGCGATTGAGATGGCAACCATCACACATTCGTTTCCAGACAGGCGTCACCACATCTTGCAATCTACCAACAATTGGTTGATCTAGGCGGACGTGTTCCAAAAACAAGATGGGTGCTTCATATTTTGCCACACGTTTAATTTCTTGAAGAGCCTGGTTTAAATCAGTGACCGAGCAAAGCACCAATGTTCCGACAACGACATCGAATGTATTGTCGTCAAAAGGTAAACGTTCAGCTGACGCATTGACTAATTCGATTGGTACAGTCGCCTCGCTTCGCTTTTTCTCTGAAAGCTCTCTCATCGAATGATCGGGTTCAATGGCAATAACTTTTTCGGCATTTTTATAATACGGAAAATTTGCGCCTGTCCCTGAGCCGATTTCCAAAACTGTTCCTTGTTGATTGGAGACAAGCTTTTTCCGTATTTTTCCGAAGCGTCTTTGTTCAACTGGTTTCATCACGCGGTCATATGCTTTTGAAAATAATGAGCCCATCTCAATCCCTCTTTTACGTGTAGAAATAATTACTTATTCTTTTTCGAATTAAACATGATGGCAATAATAAAGATGACAAATACGGCGACAAAGATTGAAGAGTCCATTGTATTCACTCCGTTCTCTTTTTCGATTTGAGCCTATTTTATTTCGCATGATAATGAAAAAGACCACACCTAACCATATAGATGTGATCTTTGTTTCTGCGACTTATGGGAAGCGAGGGAACTGGTCGAAGTCCGGCTTGCGTTTTTCTTTAAATGCGTCACGGCCTTCTTTCGCTTCATCTGTTGTGTAGTAAAGTAGTGTTGCATCTCCACCCATTTGTTGCAGTCCTGCCAAGCCGTCTGTGTCAGCGTTGAAGGATGCTTTTAGGAAGCGTAGTGCAGTTGGTGATTTTTCGAGCATTTCGTTACACCATTGGATGGTTTCTTCTTCTAATTTTTCTAGAGGTACGACAGTGTTGACTAAGCCCATGTCTTCTGCTTCTTCTGCACTGTATTGACGGCATAAGTACCAGATTTCACGTGCTTTCTTATGTCCAACCATACGAGCAAGAAGTCCTGCGCCGTAACCAGCATCGAAGCTTCCTACTTTTGGTCCTGTTTGGCCGAATACAGCGTTGTCTGCAGCAATCGTCAAGTCACAGCATACGTGCAACACGTGGCCGCCTCCGATTGCATACCCGGAAACCATTGCAACGACTGGTTTAGGGATCACGCGAATTAAGCGCTGTAGGTCCAATACGTTCAAACGTGGTACTTCGTCTGTTCCTACATAACCACCGTGTCCACGGACAGACTGGTCTCCACCAGAACAGAATGCTTTGTCCCCTGCACCTGCAAGAACGATGACACCTACTTCTTTATCATCACGCGCTCTTGTGAATGCATCGATCATTTCTTTAACCGTTAATGGCGTAAACGCGTTACGCTTTTCAGGGCGGTTAATGGTGACTTTTGCGATTCCGTTGTACTTTTCATAAATAATTTCTTCGTAGTCTCGAACTTTTGTCCATTCGACTGCCATATTGTTTTCCTCCTACGTACGTATTTTATGTTTCATATGGATTTGTAAAAATTCACTTACTATTTTAACAAAAGAATGAAGATTTTCCACGTGAACTGCATGTCCTGCTTCTTCAACAATGTTCAATTCCGCTTGTGGCATGCGTTCAGCCATTTTTTGATTGATTGTCGTAAATTTCTCATCGAGCTCGCCTGTGATTAAACATGTCGGAAGATTCAGTTGTTCTAAACGATCCCACAAAGACGGCATGACGCCGGTTCCCATCGTTTGAAGTGACAGTGCCAGTCCGTGTTCCGTTTGGATGAGTCGTTCTTTTCGAATCGCTTGTTGGATGTCGTTCGGTAACTGTTTTTGTGTTTCGAAGAGCGGAATGTTTTCCCAATAGTCGACAAACCGCTCGATTCCTTTTTCCTCGATAAATGCAGCCAGTTCTTCGTCTTTCTTTTTTCGTTCAGATCGTTCTTCTTCCGATTGAAGTCCTGGCGATGCACCGACCAAGGTTAAGCTTTTGACACGGTTCGGGTGCCGGTCTGCGAGAAGCATAGCGGTGCGGCCACCCATGGAATAACCGACGAGATGAAAGCGATTGAGCTCCAATTGATCGATGACTTCAATCAATTCATCGACATAGCCTTCCATCGTTTTTTCATCACGAATGATGGTTTTTCCATGTCCCGGCATATCTATTCCAATCCACTGACAAAGTACGTCTGATTGATTTACAAGGTTTTCCCATTGCTTAGCGGAACCGGTAAAGCCGTGTAGCAGGACGACTGGTTCGCCAGCACCTGCCAGCCGGACGAAGTATTGTTGATTTCCTACTGGTACAATCATTTCAATCAACCTTCTTTTTGAATACTTTCTGTGATGCGTTGCCATAACGCTCGGTGGTGTTGTTTATTTTCATCACGATCCGTTACGACTTCGATGATTTCCATTCCTGAAATTGGCTGTCTTACTAACTGTTGAAATTCTTCGGATGTTTTCGGCTGGTGATAACGATAGCCTACTGCTTCAGCCAATGTTTTGATCGGCGGGTTAAATGGCGTGCCGAACAATGTTTCAAAATGGTCCGCTTCAGTGTTTTGCGGCAAGAAAGAGAAGATTCCTCCTCCATTGTTGTTGACGACGACAACACGTAGATTCAGTTCATATTTTCTTGCGATAAATAAAGCTGTGTAATCATGTAAAAAGGATAGGTCGCCGAGAAATAGGGTTACGGAATTTCCTGTTGCTGCAAATCCAGTTGCTGTGGAGATTAATCCGTCAATACCGTTCGCTCCACGGTTCCCATGGATACGAATCTTTTCTTTTTTTGCCAGTGAGAACGTATCCATGTCCCGGATTGGCATGCTGTTGCCGACGAAAATAACGTCATCGGTGTTAGCCGCTTCGGTTAATTCAAATGCGACTTTTCCTTCGGTTAACTGTTCCCCTTCAACCGTTCCACGAATCTCTTGCATCGCTTTTTCATCCATTTTTGTCCACATCTCTAACCATGCCATATCGCCTTTAAGCTGGACGGATGAGTTCAACAGTTGTTGAACAAGCTCATTCGGTTCGCTGTATACCATTGTCGTTTCCAGGCTTGCCGGTTCGCGGTACCCGCTCGCTTGGTCGACAACGATATGATGTTTAAGTGGGACGGCTTGAATCCATTTCAAATAGGGCTTTGATACAGGCATTGCACCGAAGCGAAGGATAAAGTCTGGCTCCAGCGTGTGTGCGATCTTTTCATCTTTCAAAATGGCATCATACGTTGAAATGACTTGTGCGTTTCCTTTATTTCCATGGCGCACATGCGATAGGACGTCCGCAAAAATAGGAACGTTCCAATGCTCTGCCAATTGGTGGATTGCCTCAACGTCTGTATCACCTGGCAATTCTCCACAAACAATGATGCCTTTTGATAAGTCTTTTAGTTGATGGATGAGGGTCTCGGTCTGGCTTGGATGTAACTGTTCATGCCCAGTGATTCCTGTCACGTAATTTCCTGTCGCATTGCCCCAAAGATTTTCTAATGTGAAATCTGGTATGAGCGGATCTCTGAATGGAAAGTTCAATTGGACGGCACCTGGTTGGGTCGTTTCCGCTTGGCTATATGCTCTTGCTGCTTGGCGTCTTGCGTACGTAATAAGCGATGGGGCCGCTTCAGGGATTGCCATTTCATGAAAATATTTGACGTAATCACCATACATTTTAATTTGGTCAATTGCTTGTGGCGCCCCGTTATCACGAAGTTCGTGTGGGCGGTCTGCTGTCAAGACGATTAACGGTACTCGGCTATAATACGCTTCAACGATTGCCGGGTAATAGTTCGCTGCGGCTGTTCCTGATGTACAAACTAATGCGACGGGTTTCTGTTTTGATTTCGCCATCCCTAAAGCAAAGAAAGCAGACGAGCGTTCATCAAAATGCACCCATTCCTGAATGGCTGGGTGCTCGGTGAACGTTAATGCTAAGGGAGTCGAGCGAGAGCCCGGCGAAATGACGACATGTTCCATTCCGTTTTGGGCTAACTCATCGACAAAATTGGTTAAATATCTAGACGCTTCTCCCATATTCATTTACTGCGTACCTCCCAAAGCATCAAGCATTGGTGTAAACTTGATCCGTGTTTCTTCATATTCTGCATGTGGGTCAGAATCTTTCACCACACCACAACCTGCGAATAATGTCGCTTGATTTTCAGTAATAAGTCCCGAACGAATCGCGACGGCAAATTCCCCGTCAAAATTGGCATCCAACCAACCTATCGGACCTGCATACCAACCGCGGTCAAACGGTTCTTTCTCATCAATAAATTGAAGTGCTTTGTCACGCGGCTCCCCACCTAATGCCGGTGTTGGATGTAATTGTTTCACTAACTCCAAGATCGTTGCATCATTTTTCAATGTAGCAGTCACCGGTGTGAATAAATGTTGCAAGGACTTCAAGGGGTAAATGACGGGTGTGTCAGGAATATCGAAGCTTTCAACATAAGGAGCGACCGACTGCTTAATCATTTGCACGACATAGTCATGCTCTTCACGGTTTTTCTCATCGTTTAACAGCTGCCATGCGAGCATTTCGTCATCTTCTTCTGTCTTTCCTCGAGCAGTTGTCCCAGCAAGGCAGGCGGATAACAATTCATTTCCTTTTACTTGAACGAGCCGTTCCGGTGTTGCACCGATAAATGCATCGTTCTCTTGCTCAATGACAAATACGTAGCTATTCGTCTGTTTATCGATCATTCGTTCAATGACTTCAGCTAGTGGAATATTGTTATCGAATAAGACGTCTGTTTTTCTCGCCAATACGACTTTTTCAAGTGATTGTTCACGGATAGCGTCGATTGCGTCATTTAATAATGTTTCCCAATGCTCATACGTAAATTGATCATGCATCGATTGCATCGTCGGTAACGTTTCTTCAATTGTTGGCTTGCTTAATACTTTTTTCATTTCGGTAAAACGGTTTGCAATTTCATTCACATCCGTTGTCTCATCTATCGTCGCGTGATGCGTTAAATATGTCTGACCGTCTTGCTCTGTCAGCATCCATTTCGCTAAAATCATCTCACCTGATGCGAATGCTTTCCACGTGTCGTCTGTTTGATCGATGTGATCCATAAATGAAAAGCCGCCAAATAAAAGGGGACCTGTCCCAGTTACTCCCGCTTCAGGAAGCAAGCAATTCTCCAAATACGCTTCCCATTGCTTTCGAATGGACTGGAAGCGGTCCTCCCCTTTTTCGGGTGTCAATCGTTTATGTGCACCAACGCCAGCAATTTGCATGTCGCCGGTTGGGTTTTTCCAAAAAATGCGTTCGCCTAAGTGCTGCGTTTTTTTGAAAAACTGTAGTGCAGATATTTCATTAATTGGTTCCACAAGGGAAACCTCTATTTGTTTTTGATTTATAAGTTTAGCCGTTGCTTGATTTAATTGGTCATGCACGGATGTTTTCGTGATTTGAATCATGCATATTCCTCCACCTATTCTCATTAAAAACGGTCCACCCTATATTGTAAGTCTTTTTGAGGATGTGGACAAGAATAAGCACTGATTGGAAGGGTGGGAGGGTGAGGAAATGAAGAGAGGATTTTCCTTGATTTTACTTATTGACCGATGATGTTTTTCACTCTGCCGACTTGTCCGTCTTGTAGTCGCACTTTAATCCCGTGTGGGTGCTGGGGAGATTTCGTCAGTATGTCCTTAACAATTCCACGCGTCGTTTTTCCAGTTCGTTGGTCTTGTTTTAAAACGATATCGACCTCTATACCCGGCTGAATGTTTTTGCGCTCTTGTCCGTTCATCTGTTCACTTCCTTTGTGTCTTCGTGATTCGGTTTAGTTTACTGTATTCGCGGTTCAAAATCAATGGGTAAAATAGCATACCGATTCTTTCTGTTAATGATGCAATATTAATTTCTTCATGTTTTATCGGTGGCTTTTCTCTATTTTTCGACGGCTTTGAGCCGTTTATTGGCGGCTTTACTCAATTTATCGGCGGCTTCTTCCGATTTATCGGCGGCTTCGATCCGTTTATCGGCGGGTTCTCCCGATTTATCGGCGGGTTCTGGCAGTTTTTCAACGGCTTCACATGGTTTATCGGCAGAACGATGTTACCCATAGGACGTGTGTCGCTGTAACGTAGCCTTTCTAATAAGCTTCGAAAGTTGTTCACATTGACATCCTAGTAGGCATTATCTAAACTTATTTTAGATTAATTAACGTATTATTTGGGAGAGAGGGAATTGTTTCATGTCCAGCGATAAATCCATCCGAGATGCACTTCAAGAAAAATCGGGCTTTCAAGTGTGGTGGCGTATGATTCGACCACACACACTGACGGCGTCATTTGCACCTGTTTTTATTGGCACGATGATCGCCAGTTTGGAGACAGGCATTCATTTTGGTTTATTTATTGCCATGTTATTGGCATCGATGTTAATCCAAGCAGCAACGAATATGTTTAATGAATACTATGATTTCAAAAAAGGACTTGATAATGATCAGTCCGTTGGAATCGGTGGAACCATCGTTCGTGATGGTGTTTCACCAGAACGAGTGAAGAATTTGGCCTTTATCTTTTATGGAATTGCCGTTTTATTAGGTTTCTACATATGTTTAGAAACGACGTTCTGGATTGCGGTCATCGGCTCAGTCAGTATGTTATTTGGTTATTTATATACCGGTGGTCCGATTCCGATCGCCTATACGCCATTTGGTGAACTTTTCTCCGGATTTTTTATGGGAACCGTCATTATCGGCATTAGCTTTTTCATTCAAACAGGAGATGTCACTGGCGAGTTACTGTTATTGACGATTCCGATCGCCATATTAATTGGAGCGATATTGCTTGCCAATAATATTCGTGACTTGGAAGGCGACAAGGAACACGGCAGGAAGACGCTTGCAATTTTAGTCGGACGTGACAATGCAATTCGCGTTCTTGCAGGATTTTTTATTTTCGCTTACTTATGTGCTGTTATTTTTATGGCAATCGGCATGATGCCAATCTGGGGACTGATTGTATTTATCAGCGCGAAAAAAGCATATGATGCGGTGAAAACATTTAAAGAGAATGACACACCTCTTCAAATGATGCCAGCGATGAAATATACCGCACAGACGAATACGTTTTATGGCTTGTTATATGGATTATCTTTCTTACTTGCTCATGTTTTTACACTCTAAATCGAATAAGTTTTTGTAAAAAGGGAAAATTGAGAGGGGCTACTGTAAATGAATTTAGACGGTACGTTGTTTGAAACGTTAGGAATTGAGGTATTAGAAGGAACAAAAGAAAAAGTGGTTTTATCCATGCCTGTTACACCTACTGTTCATCAACCAATGGGCTATTTGCATGGAGGAGCCTCTGTCGCTTTAGCTGAATCCGCCGCGAGTCTCGGTGGTTTTCTCAATGTCGATTCAGAAAAATATAATGTCTTCGGAATTGAAATTAATGCCAACCACATCAAAAGCAAACGTGATGGAACGATTTATGCTTATGCGACACCAAGACATGTAGGACGAACGACGATGGTATGGGAAATTGAGATTAAGGATGAAGACGATCGATTGATTTGTTTATCACGTTGCACAATTGGAGTGGTGGCAAAATAACAAATCAGGAGTGATGTAATTTATGGACGAGCAAGTTTTGAAAGAACTAAAAAATAAACTAGAACATGAAAAACGCGATTTGGAGGAACGAATCGATAACTATTTAAATCAAGAAGATTTAATGGAAGGATCTGTCGGAGAACTGAACTCCTTCGACGAGACACATCCTGGCGATCAAGGGACAGAGCTTTTTGAACGTGAAAAAGATATGACACTCTATCACCGTGATAAGCAGCAGCTTGAAGAAGTCGATCATGCATTAGAGAAAATAGATGCAGGCACATACGGTATTTGCGAAGAAACCGGTAAAGAAATTCCGGTTGAACGCTTGAAAGCTGTGCCAACTGCACGTACGGTCGTTTCAGAAGCAGAATAATATTAGTTTATTTGAAAAGCAGCTCATTACGGTGGGCTGTTTTTTTATTTTGCCTGAAAATTTTATCGACAGTTTCAACACATTTATCGACAGTCGGAGCGACCGTATCAACAGTTACAACACGTTTATCGACAGTCAGAGCGCGCGTATCAACAGTTACAACGCGTTTATCAACAGTCAGAGCACGCGTATCAACAGTTACAACGCATTTATCGACAGTCAGAACGCTCCTATCGACAGTTACAACACGTTTATCGACAGTCAGAGCGCTCCTATCAACAGTTACACTCCTCCGATCAATACATTTAATAATTTCAGAGCAATTTGGTTAAAATATCCGTGAGTCGCTACATACGAGGGTGGTTTTACTATGTTTCAACAATTGCTACGTACATATTTTCAGTTACCGACATTGTTTCGATTGGTTATTACGGTTTTATCTTTTTTGTTATTGTTCGGAACGGTCATTTTTTTAGTAGAACCGGAGCAATTCAACACGATTTTTGAGGGGATTTGGTGGGCATTCATTACGGGCACGACAATCGGTTACGGCGATTATGCTCCAGTGACGATGCTCGGCAGATTGTTGACGATGATTATGATTTTATTAGGTGGAGGGTTGGTGGCCTACTATATGGTTGCTGTATCGAATGAAACACAGAAAAAAGAGCGGGAGTTTCATCAAGGAAAGGTTGCGTATCAAGGGAAGGGGCACATCATTATTGTCGGTTGGAATGAGCGGACGCGGAGGCTCATTTATTTGTTTAAAGAAAATAATCAGAAGCCGCCAGCGATTGTGCTTGTTGACCGAACGTGTCGTTCAAATCCTTTACCGCTCACATTCGTTCATTTTATTAAAGGTGACCCGACTATTGATGAAACGTGGGAGCAGGCGAACATCGATGAAGCTGAAAAGATTATAATTACTGCTGATCAATCACTGAAAGAAGTGGAAGCCGATTATCGTTCGACATTATTGACGATTACAGCTCGTGGCATTCACACGGATATTCCTATATTTACAGAGGTGTTGACTGAACAACAAAAAAATAATGTTTTACGAGCTGGAGCAACAGAAGTCATTTGTACGAATGAAACGACGAGCTTACTCATTTATCAAGAGATGCTTGGCGCTGGACATGCAAGAACATTTGATTATTTGGCTTCCGTATTGTCCACGAAGAAGTTGCACCTACAAGCTATCTCAAAAAAATGGGAAGACCATACGATTCTCGAACTGACCCATCAATTACAAAAAGAAGGTAAGCTCCTGCTTGGGTTGGTGCGTGAAGAAGAACGAATCATTAATCCAGATCCGAATGAAAAAATCCAAGCAGGTGACCAAGGAATTTACATGGATTGATCTATTGCAGTAATGCTTTTTCGACTTGTTCAATCACTCGTTCCGCTTCTTCCATTAATGCTGCATCTAAGGCGACGTCCGCTTCTGTTTTAGTTACTGCAGAGGATAGGTTTGCTGAAAGTCCTTCCGCTGCCAATCCTTCTTCAAACGACTGTGACATAATATACGGCTTAGCAATTCGGACTTTTGCTGCTGGTTCATTGAAATGACCAATTTCAATGTAAATCGGAATACGTAAAAACGCTCGCCCTCCATGTGGTTGATGTAACGGGTAATCAATCGAACCTTTTTCAAACTCAATGTCCTCGTTCTCAAAACCTAAGCGGGACAAGATATAAGATAAATCTTTATAATCATACACTTGATTTTCAATTCCAGAGTGAATCGGATACATTTTGGTTCACCAACTTTTCTAAGTTTGTTTGTTATTATATACGGCTAAAAAGTTATCATGTCACCAATTTTATGTAAAAACATTTTAAGCACACAAAAAACCAGCCGTGAACGCGTCACGACTGGTTTCGAAATTTTATAATGACTTACTTAAAATCGCATGCACATCTTCTTCATGAAGTGTTCTGAAGTTACCGAATGGTCCGTTTGCCATTGCTTTTTCGACCATTACGTCTAATTGTGAATCATCGATATCATAATCAGCAAGTCGAGTTGGTGCTCCAAGTGCTGTCCAGAATTTACGTAGGCGGTCTATTCCTTCTTGACCGACTTGCTCATCCGATTTACCTGTTGGATCGACGCCGAGAACACGGACGGCCATTTGCTTAAATCGTTCTGTATGAACATGCAAGTTATGCTCCATCCAGTTCGGGAAGAGAATTGCTAGACCTCCTGCGTGAGGGATGTCATATACAGCTGACACGGCATGTTCAATATTGTGTGTCGCCCAATCGCCTCGATAGCCCATTTGGAGGAAGCCATTCAGCGCAAGTGTACCTGCATACATAATCGTTTCACGGTACTCATATGATTCCAAGTTTTTAAGTAACTTCGGTGCCGTTTCAATGATCGTCCGAAGAATACCTTCTGCCATCCGGTCTTGTACCGGTGCGTTCGTTGGCTTATGGAAGTAATCCTCTAAAATATGGCTCATCATATCGACGATGCCGTATACGGTCTGCTCTCTCGGTACTGAATACGTATGAACGGGATCAAGAATCGAGAATAATGGCCACGTATACTGTGAACCCCACCCGTATTTCTCGTTCGTTTCCCAATTTGTAATAACCGAGCCTCGGTTCATCTCAGAACCCGTTGCAGCAGCAGTCAAGACAGTTCCAAACGGCAATCCACCTGGTGCTTGTACTTTTCGGGTAACTAAGTCCCAAGCGTCCCCGTCATATTTGGCACCGACGGCAATTGACTTTGTACAGTCAATAACACTGCCGCCACCAACTGCTAAAATAAAGTCAATATTATGTTGTTTACACAAATCAGCACCACGGTTAACCGTTGTAATTCGTGGGTTTGGTTCAACACCTGCAAGCTCAAAAACTTCATAGTTCTCGAGTTTTTTCATAACATTTGAGTAAATTCCGTTCCGTTTAATGCTGCCGCCACCATAGACAACTAACACACGCTCAACACCATCCGGAATTAACTTCGGTAGCTTTTCAAGTTGACCACGACCAAAGACTAATTGCACGGGATTATGAAACTGAAAATTTTCCATTTGCTAATCTCCTTTCAACTAACGTTCACCAATGTATTGCTGGTTTCTATTATGTTTAAAAATCGCAATGAAATCAAAAAAAGTGTCCTCTGTAAATGAAAAAATTACAAAAGACACACTTTTATGTTAGCGACGGAAAGTTTTCTCGCGCTCTTTTGATTGTTCGATCCAATCTTCTAGCTTATCTTTCAACACGTTGAAACCGCCAGAATCTTCTTCTGTTGACTGTGCAACAGGTGCTTGGCGTTTCTGAGTTTGCGCTTGTGGTTTTTCCTGCGTCGCGCGGATTGATAAAGAATATTTATTGTTTTCTTCATCAACATTCAATACTTTTACAGTTACTTCGTCGCCTACAGACAAATGCTCGTTAATATCTTTTACAAAACCATGAGTTACCTCAGAAATATGCACGAGACCTTGTGTTTGGTCGCCAATTTCAACAAATGCGCCGTATGGCTTGATTCCAGTGACTTTTCCTTCAATCACTTGTCCTTCTTGGATGTTACTCATCATATACAACTCCTAATTCTAAACTTTTTACACAGTTAGTTATTTTATCACACTTTGTCGAATGAATCAAAAGTTGGCAGATTGGTTCTAGTTGCGTTTTTGGTGTGATTTCCAGATGTATTTATAAAAATTCAAAATAAAATTAAATTTTTTTATAAAAAGTGGTTTATTTTTTGTTTAAATGGTTATACATAGTAATGTAATACTTTCTCGTATTCCCCCTTTGGCAAAGTGGATTCCCCCGCTTTGCCATTTTTTTTGCTTTAAATTATGATAGACGTATAGATCAATAAGGGGGAGTTACGATGAAAGAAATCTTCGAACAAGGAATCAATCGTGAAAACACAAATTCAGCAAAATGGGATGCACGAGAAAAATTCTTTGGTACGAGTGATGTTTTGCCGATGTGGGTGGCTGACATGGATTTCGCCGCACCGCCTACGTTGAAAGATGCGTTGATTAAACGTGCTGAACATAACGCATACGGCTACACAATTCAAAATGATGAGTTATTACATAGTATCGAAAACTGGGTGCAAGGACGTCATCAAACGAATATTGATACAGATTTACTAAGCTTTAGCCCGGGTGTCATCCCTGGTCTACACGCAGTGATTCAAGCCTTCACCGAAGAGAATGATCAAATTGTTATTCAACCGCCTGTGTATCCGCCGTTTTTCTCAGTAATTGAAACGCATAATCGAACAATTGTCGAAAACCCACTCGTACTAGGTGACAATGGTTATGAAATGAATTTCGTTGAGCTTGAAGAACTATTCAAAGCAGGCGCGAAAGCTCTCCTTCTTTGTAGTCCTCATAATCCTGTCGGTCGCGTATGGACGGAAGAGGAAATGAAGAAAGTAACAAACCTTTGTGTGAAATATGATGTGCTGTTGTTTTCTGACGAGATTCATGCAGATATCGTTTTCTCTAAGTCTGAGCACTTCCCTGCAATTCGAGTAAATGAAAAGGTGAAAGAATTGACCTTTACATTGATGGCTCCCTCCAAGACGTTTAACATCGCTGGATTGCAAGGTTCATTTATTCTTTCACCTAACGAAGAACAAAAAGAAAAGCTCGACAAACAACTTCAAAAGCAAGGCATCGGCATGTTAAATACATTTGCCTATACAGCTATGCAGACGGTATATGAAACTGGCGATGAGTGGCTAGAAGAACTAAATAAGACGTTAGAGAATAACCGTGATCTCGTTAAAAATATGTTCGAAGAGAGTGGTCTTCCAATTCGTACGGTTTCATCTGAGGGGACGTATCTTGTCTGGATTGATTTTCGTGAAACAGATACACCTCACGATGAGTTGAAGAAGATTTTGATTGAAGAAGCAAAAGTTGGTTTAAATGATGGCACGACATTCGGAAAACAAGGTGAGCAATTTATGCGGATGAACATCGCAGCACCACACTCTACTGTGGAAGATGGAGTCAATCGGATTATTGAAGCTTTTTCTGAATAAGATAACAAACAAAAGACGCACAGAGGTTCTCTGTGCGTCTTTTATGTGCCATTAACAAAGAATGATGTGCTCGATGTTTGGCTTTCTAGAACTAGTCTATTTCTATGGCTGGTTAGGAAAAGCTATTCTGCTACTTGATTGTTCCTTCTGAAAACTTCTTTTTTTCTTTCTCTAAAATTTTTTGTATCTTATTTTTGTAACGGTCTTTATGGGCATTTCTTTTTAATCTTTCAGTATTTAGATAGCCGATTTCGTAACGAACATCTTTATTATGAACAATAAGTTCGCGATGTTTTTCATCTTTCATTAATGCTTGGAACCATTGGGTTCTTTTCAGGACTTTTAAATTATTACTAATATCATTTGTATCTACATCTGGATAAGGAGCCGAAAAACTAATATAGCCTAAAATATCAAGTAATACTTTCTTTAGTTTCAAGATCGCAACTCCTCCTTGTTAGAATTATTACAATCTTTTATTAGAATTCATATTCAATATAATCGCCCGTTCGTATAGTTGAACTTTTTTATTCTTCTACACCTATTCGTTTTTTATTTTTTCAATGTCTCTTTTTAGGACTCTAATAATGTTTTTAAATCTTCATCTATGAGATTTTTTAATAGATTTTGCTAATGAAATGTTCTGTTCAACCTTTGGACCCAATTTCTTCAGTTCATCCGGTTGTATTAATCCCGCAGTTCAATCAAGCATTCTTCATAGCACATTCTCTGTTCTCAATCGTAACCCACGTCGCTAATATAATTAATGATGCTACCATTACAACTGGAATGAACCAGAGCTGACTCGCTCCTAATGTCCAACCGACTATCGTTATCACCACTGCAACAAGTGGTGCAATCATGTAATATGCTTTCGACTCGTAGTACCAACCGTATGGGAAAAAATGCGCAGCCGTTATGATGGCGAAAAATAACACAACCTGTTCAGGTGATTTTGCAAACGCCCAAAAGATAAATGGAAAATAAGCAAACTGAGCAAGGTTGATAATCAAACCGAGCATGTTCAATGGATTCCCTTCCAACTTCCAATCTGCTTTCAGTAACGTCGACATACCAACGGCAAGCGGGAACATCATTCCTGTAGAAAAGAGCATGTAAATATTTTTTGTTTCTAACGGTAAATTCGGCATCAAAAATATAGCTGTAATGATGATCCAAATAAACGTACCTGCTAATATAAATGAGACCCCTCTTTTTCCTCGTATTGCTGCATCCCTTTTTGCTTCTTCTACTTGCACTGTACTCTCCCCCTATTGTTTTCGAAACAATAAATGTATGCCTCAAATTTATTTGTGTCTAAAACAGTCTTTTGTTTATATTGTATTTACTATATAATTTATCATAATTATCAAAATAAACCAGACAATTATTTAAAGCTTCGTTTTAAGATGGTGGATTTATTTTATTTAGATCTGCCGGATAATTGAGATGGATCAGGTGATTTGGCAAATGAAAGTTATAAATTTAGCAGAAAAACAATTGATAACAAAAAACAAAGAATTAAATGAACATCCATTTTTCAAAGAATACTTTCGTTTATTCAATTCAAATCCATGTTTCATACAAGATACAAATGAGTTGATGCAACCATATTCATTACGAGATGTTTCTAAGGTGATTTCTTTTTTAGAACCACTTGCTAAGGACATGCTTAACCGAATAAACAATAGACTTCACCTGAATATTGACCTTGATCTCATTGTCTTCTTTGGCGATAGTCGTTTTGATGGTCATGGAATTTTGATTGATGGAATGCCTTATGTATTTTTCGATTTAAATGCTGTAATTCCGAGACTTGATCTGTACAATTTTAAAACGATTATGACTCATGAAATACTTCATTCCATTCATTATTGTCTTAACCCTCATTTCTACCGAGATAACCACAACAATGTTGAAGAAAAGTATTTCAAGTTATTACTCTCTGAAGGTATAGCAACGTATATCAGTTACGTGATGTTGGATGAGAAAATAGAGGATTCGTATTGGTTTGGGTTTATTGATCATGAGCAGGTTTCAGAGTGGGTTAGAAACTGTGAAAATATGAAACGAGAGATTGGTTATAAGTTACACAATGCGGTGAATGAAGGAATATTGAATACTACACTTTATCATAGGTTGTTCGGTATTGAAGACTTTACGAGACTGACATCATATCGGTTAGGATATTATTATGGCGCGGAAATTGTACGAAGATTATTGGAAGAAAGTAATATAAATGATGTTTTAACAGTAGATTATGGGGTAGCAAGAAAGGTTATATACGATTACTTTGATCATTAAGCTACAGAAATAAGAATTGCAGTTAATTTAAAATCTACCTGTTGTTGTAGGAATTAGCGTTATTAAATATCTAGCTAATAAGAGATGCACTTATTAACTAGATATTTAAGGATTAGATAAAAATCATGATTCTTCCTCTTCTTTTTGCTCAACTTGATCGCCTGGGTTCGTGCCTTCTTGTAGCTCTGAATCTTTCTTAATGACTGCACAGGCGACTCGCTCACCTGAATTCCCAGCTGGTTGGCTTACACCGTCATCTTGGCCGGAATGAATGATCAGTGACTTCCCTTCATCTGAGAATATTGAGCCCTTTCCGTCTTTTAATGTTGCTTCTGGTAAAACAAACTCATAATCAGCAATCGTTCCGTCTCCACCTACTTCGATATTTGGCATATCCCCAATATGCGGCCCTTCAGGATGCATTAAACCATGTTTGGAATCATCAATCGTCCAATGATTTCCTGCCGTCTCGAAACTCGGAGCTTCACATTTAGGAAATTCATGAATGTGAATACCATGAAAGCCAGGTTCCAATCCTTCAAGTGCAACTTTTACTTTTACGCCTTCCGGTTCTTCAGAAATGGTCGCTTTTCCGATAATATCTGAATCTGCGTTGTAAATATCGGTTTCTACCATTGTTTTTTGGCTGGATTGGCATCCGATTAAAAAAGCTGTCATTGAAATTATTAAAATTGCTCGTTTCATTTTTTTACCACCTCACCTGACAGTTTGGCTAGTCTGTAAGGATTTTAAACGATTATAACTAAAAAAACACCCACTACTCGTGAGTGGATGTTTCATTAGTTCTTATTCGTTTGATCTTTTTCCTTATTTTCTTGAATAATCGAACCATATTCCTCATTAAATTTCTCTTCTTGCTTTTTAGAAATTCTCTTAATGAGAATAAAAGCCAAGATAGCAACGATTAGAAAAGCGATCATCGTCAAAATGGCTGGAAGATATTCTGTTTTATCATTAGGAAAATAAAGAAAAGGCATTAAAATTGGAAATTGTATCAAAGGCATGACGAACACCTACTTTTTTGTCTATGTGATTAGCTCAAGTATAACATAGGAAATTGCACGTTTGTCAGTAGAGTGTTTCACCTTTTTGACAATTTACTTATCGATTTCTTGTAATAGGTTTGCCATTTCAATTGCTGCAATGGCACAATCATAGCCTTTGTTTCCTGCTTTCGTTCCTGCACGCTCAATCGCTTGTTCAATCGTATCTGTTGTTAAGACACCGAAAATTGTCGGTACGCCTGTTTCTTTGCTGACAGCAGCAACGCCGCTAGACACTTCTCCACTGACATACTCAAAATGTGGTGTCGCACCACGAATGACAGAGCCAAGTGTAACTAACGCATCGTATTTTTTAGTTTCCGCAAGTTTTTTGGCTGCTAATGGAATTTCGTAGGCGCCTGGGACCCAAGCTACTTCAATATCATTTTCGTCTACACCGTGACGCTTCAAAGCACTTACGGCACCGTCTAACAATCTTTCATTAATGAATTCATTAAAACGACCGACGACGATCGCTACTTTTAGTCCTGTTCCGACTAGACTTCCTTCATATGTTTTCATCTCATATTCCTCCTCAAATGTTTACGAGTGTAGTTTCACTTTAACTTAAAACAAATGGCCTAATTTATCGCGTTTTGTTTGCAAGTATTTCTCATTGTTTTTATTTGATTCCATTTTAAGTGGTACACGTTCAACTAGTTCAAGCTCATAACCGTGGAGTCCTTTAATCTTACGTGGATTATTCGTAAGTAGGCGCATTTTGCGTACACCGACGTCTTCTAAAATTTGTGCACCTAAACCGTAATCCCGTAAATCAGCTGGAAAACCAAGCTTATGGTTCGCTTCAACGGTATCATAGCCTTCTTCTTGAAGCTTATAGGCTTTCAGTTTATTCAACAAGCCAATTCCGCGACCTTCTTGACGCATATAAAGCAGGACACCTTTTCCTTCTTCTTCAATTTGTTTTAAAGCGGCTTCTAATTGTGGTCCACAATCACAGCGGTGAGAGCCAAATACGTCGCCTGTTAAGCATTCACTATGCACGCGGACTAGCGTAGGCTCATGTGGGTTAATATCACCTTTCACTAAGGCAAGGTGCTCACGACCATCTAAATCATTTGTGTAAGCAACTACATTGAAATCCCCGAACGATGTCGGTAAATTAATTTCGATTTCACGGCTGATTAATTTTTCGTGCTTTCTACGATACTTTATTAAATCTTCAATCGTAATCAATTTCAAGCCTTTTTCATCCGCCAATTTACGAAGTTCTGGCACACGAGCCATCGATCCATCTTCATTCATAATTTCACAAATGGCACCGACAGGTTTTGAACCGGCGATTCTCGCCAAATCAATGGCCGCTTCTGTATGACCTGCTCGACGCAAAACGCCGCCTTCTTTCGCGATTAACGGAAAAATATGTCCAGGTCGTTTAAATTCGGTTGGAACGACATCATCTTCAGCTAGACGCATAATTGATTTAGAACGTTCACCTGCACTAATTCCTGTCGTTGTTTCTACATGGTCGATACTGACGGTAAATGCAGTACCATGACTGTCTGTATTCACATCAGCCATCATGTTCAGTTGAAGCTGTTCTGCTTTTTCTTTCGTAATTGGTGCACAGATTAAACCTCTGCCTTCTGTTGCCATGAAGTTAATCATTTCAGGTGTAGCTTTTTCGCCTAGTGCGACAAAGTCCCCTTCATTCTCTCTATTTTCGTCATCTACAACGATGACGGTTTTGCCTGCGCGTAGGTCTTCTATTGCTTCTTCTATTGAATCAAACATGGTTTGCCCCTCCTATTAACCAAGAAACCCTGATTCTCGCAGTTGTTCCAAGGATACTCCTTTTTCTTTTTGTTCTTCGTTCGGTTGTATGAGTTGATAGACATATTTTAACAATTGATCGCATTCGATATTCACTAAATCCCCTGTCCCTTTGCTCGTTAAAGTTGTTGCATCTTGCGTGTGCGGGATTAACGAGATCGTTAACACATGATCTTCTAAGCCAAATATCGTAAGCGATGTTCCGTCAATGGCGACAGAGCCCTTTAACATCATGTATTTACTTAAACTTTCAGGAACCTCAATATGAAAATATTCCGCATTCTCACGCGTTTCACGTTTAATGATTTTCCCCATACCGTCGACATGTCCTGAAACGAAATGACCTCCAAATCGTCCATTTGCAGCCATTGCTCGTTCAAGATTCACTTTTGAACCGACTTTCAAATCTTTTAATGCGGTATGATGAAATGTTTCAGGCATTACATCCATCGTAAAATTCGTATCTGTAAAAGAAGTCGCTGTTAGACAAACACCGTTAACTGAAATACTGTCACCCAAATTCAAATCCTTCGTCACGACAGATGCTTTTACATCTAATTCGAGCGATTCTTTTGCTTGGTTAATCGTTTGTATTTCACCGACTTCTTCAATAATTCCAGTAAACATTGTATAACCCCCTACCGTTTCGGTTTGGCAATAATTTTCAAGTCATCATCCATCTGTTCAATCGATTCAAACGCAAGCTTTACACTTTGGCTAACTTCCGCAAATCCATTTTGGTTAAAGAATGGCTTACTCGTTGGTCCACCGATTAGCTTTGGCGCCATATAAACGTGAAGCTCATCAAAAAGTTGTTTATGTATAAATGACGAATGGACCTTTGAACCGCCTTCTACATAAACACTCATGATTTTATCTTCTGCTAATTTTGCCAATAATTCGTTTAAATCGATTTCGCTTGTTGGCATGCGCAAAACATCAATGTGTTCTATTTCATTTAATTGTTTTTCTGTCGATTCGCTCGCATGATTTCCACAAACGATGATGGTGCGAACTGCTTGATCTGTGAGTATTTTGGCATGAAAAGGGATGGATAAATGAGTATCCAAGATGATTCGTATGGGGTTAATTCCTCCGTGGGGCAAACGGGTTGTTAATTGAGGATCGTCATGTTTAACGGTTTCAATTCCTACTAAAATAGCATCATGTCGGTGACGGTTTTCGTGAACATCACGTCGTGCCGCTTCACCGGTAATCCATTTACTATCACCACTGTTCGCTGTCATTTTTCCATCAAGCGAAACAGCTGTTTTTATCGTAACGTAGGGTCGTTTAGTTCGCATGTAGTGCATGAAATCTTTATTGATCTCGATTGCATCTTCTTCATATAAACCAACTTCTACGTCAATTCCTTCATCGCGCAACCATTGGACGCCTTTTCCAGCAACTTTCGGATTCGGATCTAAGGTCGCGACAAAAACTTTTTTAATTCCTGCATCAATGATCGCTTTGGCACATGGTGGTGTTTTTCCATAATGCGCACAAGGCTCCAAGGTCACGTAAATGTCAGCACCCTTTGCCTCTTCACCTGCTTGCTGGAGTGCAAATACTTCAGCATGCGGTTCACCTGGCTTCATATGTGTTCCAACGCCAACCACTCGGCCGTTTTTAACGACAATTGCGCCAACCGATGGATTCGGATGCGTCTGGCCGATTGTCAGCCTTGCCATTTCCAAAGCATGTTTCATATAATCTTTTGATTCTTTCAAACGTTAACCTCCTAATCAAGCAATCTCTTTTGGCCGTTAACGTTTCAGATCCTTCTCCCCTCCAGACTCTAACTGTCGGTTCCAGATTCGCACTGGATCAACCGCTCGCGCGGGTCGTGGACTTCAAGCTCTCACTTGTTACCACCGGTCGGGATTTTCACCCTGCCCCGAAGAATCGTAACCCTATAATTTAATTGTATCATCATCATTATAATTTAATTGGTTTATTTCTGCTAGCCATTTGTTTTATTTTCATTTTTTCTTGCATTGGTTGATATTTCTTAAATTTATCACTTATACCCCTTAAATTCTTTGTAATATTATTGTAATATATAGTTAGAGACAAAACGATTCATTCTTTTTCATTACGACATTAATTGCATCTATTGTTTCTTCATAAATTGTTTTTTTTATCATGTTCACTTAACCAAATATAGGTAGATGCAATTACGAGTCAGTGAACGGGCTCTGTTTTTTTATGAAAAATTTACTTTGATTAAACGGTTTGTCTCAAAAAAATAATGAGGGGGATCTAGTGATGAAAAAGTTTTTATTTGTTTTGTTCACGTTAATGCTGACTGCATTTCTAGCAGCATGTGGAGGAAGCGACTCAAGCGAGGAAGCCAGTGCTGAAGATTCCGATCAAGAAGAACGTACAGAAAGTGCTGATGAAAGCGATGATCAACAGGAAAGCGAAGAGTCCAGCAATGAAGAGTCCAGTGAAAGTGAATCAACTGAAGATGTGATCGAGACAGAAGGTGGCGTTTTTACAGCACATGCAAAAAATGAAGAAAAACATACATTTGAAACAGGACCTGTCGTGTTGACCATTGAGAAAGTTGTTGCTACTTCAGGTGAGTTAAATGAGGAAGGCCAGCAGTTTTTCGAAACAGATGAGATAGACTATATTCAGGTAGATATTTCTGTTGAAAACACATCGGACGAAGATATTAGTTTTTATGCCGGTCAAGGTACGGTGTCAACGAATACTGGTGAACAAATCGAACCGGATATGTGGTTAAGTGATCATATTGAAGGTGAAATGATGGCTGGAACTAAAGGAAGCGGAACGATGGCTTATGTACTTGAAAACTCGAATGCAGAAGACATTGAGAGTATTCGACTTGTATTCGATGCCCCGTTAAATGAAGATTGGGATACAATCGGTGAAGATCTCGATTTTGAAATTGAACTTAAATAAAGTTATTTCTAGAAGCCTCTGTGATGGAGGCCTCTTTTTTTTATTGCATAATAAATTGTTTGCGACTATCTCCTGCGTTTAATCACTTCTTTAAACGGAAATACTTTAATAGAGTCACTTTTATTAAAAGGAGTGTTTCTATTATGGATTTAAATAAAGAACTGAAGAAGCTTGAATCACTATATCTCGAATCTCCCCATCGTGTGTTTACGATGTATTTGAACACAGATCCAGCCGACCCTGGGAACTTAGATGGTAAGTGGCAAATTCATTTCAAAAATGCGATGCAGAACTTTGAAAACTATCTTAAAGAAGATGACGATTCTGACGAAAAGCGTAACTTTTGGAATGTAAAAGAAAAAGTAGAACGTTTTGTACAAGATGAACAGCCGAATTTCAAAAAAAGCTTGGTCATTGTAGCCGCTTCAGATGATTCAGTTTGGTTTGCTGAAACGTTACAAATGCCTGTGGAGAATGAATTCCATTGGGAAGAAACAGCAAAGCTAGACCAGTTAAAACGAATACAAGAGGAATTTCCGAAGACAGGCATTATTTTAACGCAACAAGAAGAAATTAAATGCATTGATGCCAATCTTGGCAGCGTGAATGATATGAAAGTGTTTGAGTTAGATTTAGATACAGAGGATTGGCGCCTCCACGAAGGAGCTCACTTAGCCGATCGAAACATGGGAACATCAGGCGCGAAATCATCCAAACAAGATGAGTTCAAGGATCGCTTTGAAGCACATCGTGAACGATGGTATAAACAAGTCGCACCAAAATTAGATAAACTCGCCAAAGATAATGGTTGGCAGCGAATTTATTTAGTCGGTGCACATGAAGAGACGGATGACTTGGAACAAGCGATGAATAAACCTGTAGAAGATAAAATCAATAAAAATTTATTAAATCATGAAGAGACGAAAGTGATTGAAGAAGTTGTATTTGCTTAACGCAACTCATCCCTATGCAAAACAATTGCATAGGGATTTTCTTTTTCTTTTCGCCTATCTTATGATAACTTTTATACAGAACAGTTGAAGGAGGAACTTTTGAAATGAGTACAGCACATATTGGAGCAAAAAAAGGCGATATCGCTGAAACGATTTTACTTCCGGGGGATCCGCTTCGGGCAAAATATATTGCAGAGAACTTCTTGGAAGATGTCACGCAGTATAATGAAGTACGTGGCATGTTAGGTTTTACAGGTACGTATAAGGGTGAGCGTATATCGGTTCAAGGTACTGGAATGGGCGTACCAAGCATTTCGATTTACGTCAATGAATTGATTAATGAATATGGTGTAAAGAATTTAATCCGTGTTGGTTCTTGTGGAGCATTGCAAAAAGACGTAAAAGTACGTGACGTCATTTTAGCTCAAACGGCAACAACGGATTCCCAAATGAATCGCATGGTTTTCGGGGGTATTGATTATGCACCGGCTGCTGACTTCGGTTTGTTGAAAAATGCATATGACGTCAGCGAAGAAATGAACTTGAATCTTCGTGTCGGTAACGTATTTACAAGTGACAGCTTCTATCGAGAAAACGCAATGGAGTTGTTCGAAAAATTAGCGGAATACAATGTTTTAGGTGTTGAAATGGAAACTACTGCTCTATATACATTAGCTGCAAAACATGGCTGTCGTGCGCTTTCTGTATTGACGGTGAGCGATCACATTTTAACAGGTGAAGAAACAACACCAGAAGAACGTCAGACAACATTCAGTGAAATGATTGATGTCGCATTGGAAGCAAGTATTCGATAAGGATTGAGTTTAATCAATGACTTCTCAGAAGTTTTCGAGCTTTTGAGAAGTTTTTTTATTTCTTCGTGGTAAAAAACTTTTCTATTGTTAACCTATTTAATTTAAGGTTGACAATTGGTTGCTTTCTCTTATATCATAAAGAAAAAGAATTCAGAAAAAGAGGGGTAACCAATATGAATAATCAAAGATTTCGTACAGTCGACTTGACGATGGGAGCAGTTTTTGTCGTCCTCATGATGATTGGAGCCAACTTAGCTTATTGGGTTCCTGCTTTAAAAATTACATACGCAGGCGGGGAAGTTCCGCTTACTTTGCAAACGTTCTTTGCGATCCTGGCCGGGATTTTGTTAGGTAGAAAACTTGGCACATTTTCGATGATTGTTTATCTCGCTGTTGGAGCTATCGGTGTGCCTGTATTTGCAGAAATGAGTGGGGGGATTGCCAGCTTTGCAATGCCGACAGGTGGATTTTTAATCTCATTTGTTTTTGTAGCCTATATCTCTGGATTGATTATTGAAAAAGCTTCCAATAATAGTTTGGCTACGTATTCTTTCGCTGTCTTCGGTGGACTAATCGTAAACTATTTAATTGGAACACCTTATCTATATTTTTCAATGAATAATGTGTTGGAAGTGCCAATTTCCATGTATGGATCCATGTTGATGATGTTGCCATTTTTCATTAAGGATGCTGTGATCACTGGTTTACTGGCAGTTAGCCTGCCTTCTTTTGTAACAAGAATCCAACGAGTTAGCCCGTCATTGCGAAATCAATAAATGATTGAAACGTCATTCACTTGGTGAATGGCGTTTTTACTTTTGTTATAGCGATCGGTTTCAACCTATTTTTCATAGAATTGAGCAAAGACTCGCTTTACGATGATTATTTCGGGTACTGCAAGAGATAGATTTCGACGGCTTGCCACGTTTATTCGACGGCTTCTGGATGAGTTTCGACGCCTGCTTATATACCGAAACGTGCACTATAAAGTAGTAACACTAATGACCGCGGATCATGTACAAAAAAATAGCGGATGAACGGTAAATAAAAGGCCAGCACCTACTAATGATTGCTAGCCTTTTTTATGGAATTTAGTATTAATGTTATTTGTCTAAATCAAAAGCTTTAGCTAATGTTCTTGCCATAACACCTGTTGATCCTTTTGGCCCGAGGTCATATTCTGAATCGGATACTGCTGTACCTGCGATATCTAAATGTACCCATGGCGTGTCATCGGCAAATTCACCGACGAAAGCTGCTGCTAAAATTGATTGTGCTTTTCTTCCTGGTGAGTTGTTTAAGTCAGCGATATGGCTTGTTCGAACTTCTTCACGGTAATGTTCCATGTATGGGAACGCCCAAACTGGTTCATCCATTTTTTCAGAAGCTGTTTTGATTTCTTCAAACCATTCATCGTTGTTTGTTAGGGCTCCTGTGACTTTATCACCTAATGCAACAATGACACCGCCGGTTAAGGTAGCGATATCCACAATTTTAGCTGCGCCTTCTTTTCTTGCGTAAGCAACAGCATCTGCTAATGCTAAGCGCCCTTCTGCATCTGTATTGCGAATTTCGATTGTTTTCCCGCTCATGGATACGATGACGTCGTCTGGTTTAAATGCTTTTCCGCTAATCATGTTGTCTGTTGCTGCAATTATGCCCATGACGTTTTCTTTCGGTTTCGTTTTACCGATTGCTTCCATAGCGCCAACAACTGCTGCTGCTCCGCCCATATCCATTTTCATGCCGACAATGCCGTCTTTCGGTTTTAATGAATAACCACCTGTGTCGAATGTGATTCCTTTTCCGACAAGTGCTGTTGGGTTCTCCCATGTCTCTTTTCCTTGATATTTCATGACGATAAAGCGTGGTGGCTCATCGGATCCTTGGTTGACGGCAAGGAGTGCACCCATGCCAAGCTCTTCAATTTCTTCTTTACCAAGAACCTTAATTTCCAGTTCGTTTTCATTGGCAATGTTTTCAGCGAAATTAGCCAGGTCAGTTGCTGTTAGCAAATTGCTTGGCAGGTTCACTAAATATCTCGCCGTGTTGGCACCTGTTCCATAAGCGTAACCTTTCTCTACAGCTGACAGATCAAGCTCTTGATTACTAATGAATTTTAATGAACCTAAATTTGTTTTTTCTGGTTTATTTGTATGACATGTAGATTGCTCAAAGGTTGATAATGCAAATGCATCGCCAATTGCTTCAAGCTGTTCTTCTGTTGGGTTTTCTTGAAAAATGCTGGCTACAGAAACAGCCACTTGATCGACACCATCTTTTTGAATGGATTGAAATGTTTTGCCTATGGCTTTTCGTAAACGGTTCGTCGTTAGTTCTTCTCGTTTGCCAAGACCGACGAAGTATAAACGCTCCGCTCCAATCTTTCCTAGCGTATGTATTTTCCCAAGTTTCCCGTACTTGTTGGAAAGATCTCCTGCTTGCATCAGTTCATCCAACTGCTGATCGAACGCTTGATTTAGTTCTTCATAGGTTGTTTGATTATTTTTTTGTTCTTCAAATAAGCCAAAAATTAAGGCTTTCGTCGAAGCTTTTGTGACATTTTCTTGTGTTTGCTGAAACATATCCTCACTCCTTTTATCGTATACAATTATCATATCAGATTACTTCGTTATGCGAAATAGACAACCTCCCAACTCCAATCCTTGTCATAATTTCTTCATCATATCCGTTTGTCATTCGGCATTTTTTGGGTACTATGAGAATAGTATGTTTAAAGGTAGATGATAATATGGAAATTTTTACGAATACGCCGCTTTGGATCGCTTTGTTGGCTGTTCTGTTTGCACAAGTGGTTAAAATTCCCATTCACTTTGTTGCAACACGTGAATTTAAGCCAGGATTGGCTTTTAGTACTGGGGGCATGCCAAGCAGCCATTCGGCCTCTGTCACTTCGTTAGCGACGGCAATCGGAATTGAGAATGGTCTCGGTTCACCATTTTTTGCGATTGCAGCTGTACTGAGTATTATCGTCATGTACGATGCGACAGGGATTAGACGCCAAGCGGGAGAGCATGCGACCATTTTGAATCAGCTCGTCAAAGATTTCCAAAGGCTCGTAGCTGATGCGAAAAATTGGCCACAAAAAGAACAACAACAAAAAAAGGATGAGTTAAAAGAATTACTTGGTCACCAACCGATTGAAGTTTTCTTTGGTGCCTTAACCGGAATTATTTTAGCGATTGTTGTTTATTCATTTATTTAATCAAAAAATCCGCTGCCAGCATTTATAGCTGATCAGCGGATTTTTCGTTGTTATAGGCTTTCTTTAAATGTTGGCAAGTCGCCTGTTTCAATCTTTTTGGACCATTGATCGAATTCTTCCTCCGTCAACTGCCCTTCCCCTTCTTCAATGAGGAAAACATCAATTTCTTTTTTGCCCCATTGACTAAATACTTCGTCAACGGTTTCATAATACAAATCGATTTTGTTTCCTTTGATTGCACTTCCTGTATCTGCAACAATTCCATACCCATAGTTTGGAATATACAATACACTTCCAAGTGGTAAGAATTCTGGATCCGCAGCGATGGTTGAAAGCTCATCACGTTGTACCTCTAATCCTGAAAATGTAATCCCGTAGTTCGGATGACCAGGGCTTTTCCCGGTTGATTCAACACCCGCCGTATAGCCAGTTGCAATCACCGTTTTTATTTCAAACTGACGATACGCTTCGGTAGATAGACTCGCAAGCTCAATTTCATAATCATCTATAGAATCCACTAAAGTTATGTCCGATTTTTTTGCCAAAGCCGATTCTTTGGCCGATAGATCCAACGTGAATTTACTTTCATCATTTTCACTTGAATAGGAAGTGAGTACGAAGTAAGAATTCATCAAAAAGAACATCCCCATAAATAAAAAGCTTCTTGTAGGAGTTCGCATGTAAACCACCTCACTATGGCTTAGCGTTTCCGTTTTAAGAAGCTTTTAAACATTTTTCGACAAAATTCTATGCTTTTCTACTTTTAGACTGCCCTTTAAAACATTTGGTATCCGTTTTTACGTAACATTTTAATGGAAATTCCAGAAACGACTGTTCCCAGGAATCCTGCTAATAAAATAAGGATATCCCATATTTTTAACCCGGTAACTTTTGCACCGAGGGCTGGAAATGCGACATCTGGTTCTGTCAAATAACTCATGAACGACACATCATCAATGATTAAGATGACGACAATTGGAAATATAAACGACATGATCCACGTCATGCGTAGTAACATATTCAGTATAAAAGCGATTCCGAAAAACAAGACGAAAAATAGCACTGCTGCTACAATCCCTTGAATAATATCCATACTTGCTCCCCCTAAAAATTCTCTAGACACTCCATCATTCTACCTTATTCCAAACGATTTTCAAAGTCGATTCACTCGAGCTTTATGGCTGTTTTTTGACGAATGGTAGAAAGTAAAAAAGCAAAAGCAGTGTATAACCGCTTTTGCTTCGTTAAACATTAATGGTACATATCCAGCTTTCCTTTTTTCAAGAACAGACCTACACCGCCAAGTTTCAATAAGTAACGGTTATCGATTACTTTCTTCATGATGGATGCAGAACGTCCAAATAGCTTACGGTCACCAAATATGACACCAATTGCATCTGTATTTCCAAGGGAAGCAACTGTTCCTTTGTTATCAAATTCAAAAGGTTCAAGTTCGTTGTTGCCGTGGACAACTTGCTTCAAATTGCGAGCTGTTAATTCAGCCATTTGAATAGCGATTTGCGCAGTTGGTGGGTATGGTCTTTCTGTTTCAGGGTTCATCAGAACAGCACAGTCACCAACGACAAATACATTGTCATAGTCCGGTGCACGTAAATCTTCACGTACAGGTACTTTGTTCCGGTTTACTTCGAATCCTGATTCGCCAACAATAGAGTTTCCTGTAACTCCGGCTGCCCAAACGACATTACGAGAAGGAATCATTTCTTGCTCGTCGTCTTTTTCGACAACAATACCATCTTCAGTTACTTTTTTGATCATTGTGCTAATACGGAATTCGACACCTTTTTCTTCAAGGCGGTTCATTGCATATTCAACAAGCTCTGGATCAAATCCGGCAAGTGCTGTCGGACCAGCTTCTACGTTAATAATTCTGACTTTTTCTCGTGGAATATCATACTCTTCACATAGTTCAGGTACACGGTTCGCAATTTCACCCAAAAATTCGATACCGGTGAATCCTGCACCACCGACAACAATCGTTAGAAGATCTTCGCGCTCTTCTGGTTCGTTGTTGTATTTTGCAAAGTTTCTTTCAATTTCTTCACGAATTAAACGTGAGCTGTTAATGTTTGTAATGGAGTGAGCATGTTCAAGCAATCCTTCGATTCCGAAAGTAGCTGTTTCGAAGCCCAATCCTATTACTAAGTAATCATACGTCAGTTCACCTTCTTCAAGCTGAACTCTTTGTCCTTCAGGATCAATCGATAAAACCGTGTCTTGAATAAAATTCACACGATTAAAGTCGATCAAATCACCGATTGGAATCCGTGCTCTATCATGATGTAACGTACCTGCAGAACTTTCATGCAACCAAGTAGTTTGATAATGGTAGTCATTTTTATTTACCAACGTGATGTTCGCATCGTTTGCTTTCAATTCTTTTTGCAAACGAACCGTTGTCATTATGCCTCCATAACCAGCACCAAGTACGACAATGTTAGGTCTACTCATTCTAATCACATCCATCCATAATATTTCTTCTCCTCATGAAAAACGCTTACACAACGTCACAGAAAAAATAACTTTACCTATTGCTCGATGACTTTGTGATTTTCTTCACGAACTTAACGAGAATGTCACATTTTTGTAAAATTCAACATCTAAAAACAATCATAGAACTTTTAAACCGCTTTTTCAAGTCCAAAAGTTAAATTCCAACCTTTCTGAAAATTAACTTGGGAAAGATCTCTCTATTCGCGCGAATTCGGTGCTGTCATGATGTTTGGTGAATTGTTTGATTAGTAGCTTAAAACATTGTTTCCAATTATTTTTTTCGCCATTTTTTGCAAACCATTTAGCATATTTTCTTGAAAATGTTATAATGATTCTTGGTGTGAAAAGTCATATTTGGACTTGGAGGTATTCAGTTATGAACGACAATATTCACGATATTACGATCATCGGCGCTGGACCGGTCGGTTTATTTACTGCATTTTATGGCGGTTTACGCGATGCTGATGTTCATATCATAGAGAGTTTACCCCATATTGGGGGGCAATTAACCGCGTTATACCCTGAAAAATATATTTATGACGTGGCAGGTTTTCCAAAAGTTCGTGCTCAAGAGCTCGTCGATAATCTATATGATCAAGTAAAACCTTTCGACCCGAAAATTACACTTGGTCAAGCTGTTCAAGAAATTGTGAAGTTAGAAGAGAATTTATTTCGCTTAACGACGGACAAGGAAACTTTCTATTCCAAAACAGTTATCATAACAGCCGGTAATGGTGCATTCGAACCACGTAAATTGCGTATACCAGAATGTGACCAATATGAACAGCACAATCTACATTATTACATTACTAACTTGGAATCTTTCCGTGATCGTCACGTAATGATTTGCGGCGGAGGCGATTCAGCTGTGGACTGGTCACTAATGCTTGAGCCGATAGCTAGCCAAGTCACTTTAGTTCACCGCCGAGAAGACTTCCGTGCGCACGAACACAGTGTTGCTCAGTTGAAGCAATCTTCCGTCAACATCTTGACGCCCTATGTTCCGACAGAACTTCATGGAACCGAAGCGATCGAGTCTGTCACATTGCAGAAGCCAAAAGATGATGACAAAATTAATGTAGAAATTGATGACATGCTCGTCAACTTTGGATTCGTATCGTCACTCGGCCCAATCAAAAATTGGGGACTCGAAATTGATAAAAACAGCATTGCCGTCAATACGAAAATGGAAACGAACATTGAAGGCATCTACGCAGTTGGCGATATCTGTACCTATACAGGAAAAGTTAACCTGATCGCCACAGGCTTCGGCGAAGGACCGACAGCTGTCAACAACGCAATGGTGCGCATGAATCCATCCGCCCGTGTTCAACCAAAACACTCGACTCATATGTTCGGTTAAAATATACCGCTACCCTTTGGAGGGGTGGCGGTTTTTGTTTTAGGATGGTGATATCTTTTCTATAGAACTTTCCAATATTGTTTCTTGCTCGATCGGGGGTATAGAACACTTCTATTCGACCTTTCAGCTTATTTTCTTACCCACTCGGGGGTATAGAGCACTCCTATTCGACGTTTCGGCTTATTTTTTTGCCCGGTCGGGGGGATAGAGCACTCCTATTCGACGTTTCGGCTTATTTTCTTGCCCGTTCGGGGGTATAGAACACTCCTATTCA
>NZ_JAGSIE010000013.1 GCF_018138385.1 Allobacillus saliphilus | reverse complement strand
TTGCCCGGTCGGGGGTATAGAGCACTCCTATTCGACCTTTCGACTTATTTTCTTGCACACTCGGGGGAATAGAACACTCCTATTCGACCTTTCGACTTATTTTCTTGCACACTTGGGAGAATAGAACACTCCTATTCGACCTTTTGACTTATTTTCTTGAACACTCGGGAGAATAGAACGCTTCTATTCGACTTTTCTGCTTATTTTTTTGCTCGAACGGGGGAATAGAACGCTTCTATTCGACTTTTCCGCTTATTTTTTGGCTCGATCGGGAGAATAGAGTAATGATCTTTCTTATTATTCATAATATGTCCATCGAAAACTTCCTTTTCGGGTAAAATACTGACCGAGAATCCTTGAAATACTTTTTAAAGAAATTAAACTACCACACCACTCATCAATCGCTGAAACGGTTACTTTTTTATTAGGAAACAATAATTTATATTCCATAATTAATTTCACAATTACTGTATCTAAATGTTCTACCCAATTGCAGTGCTTGCAATAGACCTTTCTCCCTTTCACTTCCACCTCCATCAACCCACAACAACCACAAACAACCCCTTTCTTCATCTCACCATATTCAAACTCTGGTTGTTTTTGATAAGGCGATTCATTCAAATGAAGTTCAACAAGTTTTTTTGCCAGTCGATTATGGGTTTCATTTAATCGAGAGTTATTTTCATCTAATATCTGCAAATGACTTTTTATTTGTGTAGGTAGAATGATGGGTGTATTTTGCTCAGCATAAAATAACGTGAATTCTGGATTCACAAAAACGACGTGGAATTGAATGGGTATATTAAAGCCGTGCTTGCGGAGCAATTGGGTGAGTATTGGGGCGGTTCGGCCGATTTGGTGGAGTGGATTCATGATTTCTTGCCGTGGGACTTTAAAGAATCTCTCTTGCTCGAAGAAAAATTCTCCTTGATAATTTTTCACTTCATATACAATTATTTTTTCTTTCATAATTAAAAGCGAATCAATTTGGAAGACAGTGCCGTTATGCTCGAGTAATAAATCGTGGATTTGGATGTGGGCGCATGAGAGGTTAGCCAACAGTTGGTCGAATTGCGCTTCGCCTCTAAATCCTTTCAATAGATGTTGGTAGTTTTTATGGTCTTTAGGTGACAAGGCCATCCGCCGATCAAGCGCTTGTAGCATTTGTAATTCGTCACTCATTTTTCGTTCTTTAAAAATCATTCGCAGTCCTCTATTCTTTTTACCTTGATTATAGTAAAGCTCTGTCAGCTCTGCGAATGACGATAAATTCATTTTCATAAGAAAAACCGGCCATTTTGTAACCAAATACGACCAATAGCTCTTAATAACCCTAACAAAAACGCATCTCACACAAAAAACTGCCCTACCTCTAAAGGTAAGACAGCTTGTATGATTAAGTATTTAGCAATCTCCTGGCACTCCGACTCTTCCGTCAGCTTTAAAGGATGAGCCACAACCGCAAGAGACAATCGCGTTTGGATTATCGATTGTGAATCCGCCACCCATCATGTTTTGCTTATAATCGATCGTTGTATTTTCAACAATCGGTTGATCCATTTTAGCGATGACTACAGGAATATCGTTTTCGATGAATTGATTATCCGTTTCTTTCACTTCATATTCAAATCCTAGTTGATAAGATAGACCACTGCAGCCGCCACCTTTCACGCCAAAACGTAGGTAAACGTTTTCTGCCGTTTCTTCTTTCATCATATCTTTAATCTGTAATTTAGCTTGTTCTGTAATTACGATGGACATGTCAACGACCTCCTTAACTTTATTATACAAAGTCTTTATTTTTGTTTCAAATTGATGGCCAATGAAATATGCCTTCTACTACTTTTTCAGCTGGCCCGCGCATGATAACTCGTTGATCTTCAGTCATGTTGATAAATAAATCGCCGCCTTCTAAATGGACAGTGACTTCCTCGCCAACTTTGGAATAGCCGTTTAAAACACTTGCGACAACGGCGGCACAGGCTCCTGTTCCGCAAGCTTGCGTAATTCCTGAACCTCTTTCCCAAACACGAAAATGAAGCTCTTTTTCCGAAACGACTTCGATAAATTCCACATTTATGCCATCGACAAACCGTTCATCTTTTTCAATAATTGGACCAAGCTCTGAAACAGGGCTTTCATCAATCGAATCAACGAAAAAGACAGCATGCGGATTCCCCATAGATACCGCGGTCACATTTAATTCAGTGTCTGCAACAAAAAACGGCTCGTTCACAACGCGACTTTCTGGGTCATGATGGTCGACAACCATCGGAATCTCCCTACGTTTCAGCCGGGGCACTCCCATGTCAACGGACACTTGCTCAACGACACCATTTTCAGGAAAAACCTCTGCATCAACAACTCCTGAATTGGCTTCAATTTGAATTGTCGTATCGGTCACGTAACCCAATTCATAAGCCCATTTCGCAATGCAACGAAGTCCATTTCCGCAATTTTTCCCTTCAGAGCCGTCTTTATTAAAAATACGCATGCGCACATCGGCTTTGTCAGACGGTAGCATATAGATCAAACCGTCTGAGCCAATGCCGAAGTTTACATCCGAAACTTTTCGTGCCAATGAAGATATTTCGCTTTCTTCCAATTGTACTTGGAAGCCATCTATATAAATATAATTATTTCCTAGTCCATGCATCTTTGTAAAAGGAATTTTCATCTCTTGTTCCCCATCTTCCTTTTAGAATAAAGGATTTTCTTCTAAATGCTTATATACTTTTTCAACTAATTCATCTGGATCGTCTGCCATCACAGCTTCACCGTTCACAATCGCAAATAAAAAGGAAGCACAAATCCCGCAGTGACTAGTACATCCGTATTCAATGACGTCCAAGGAAGGATCTTTTTCCAGTTTTTCAAAAGCTTCCTGTGAACCGCTAGCTATGTTGTTGACACAAAACTCGATGATTGGATTCATTTCTGGTCATACACTCCTCGGTTCATAACTCTTTTATCCGATTAGGATAACATGTTTGAGGAGAATCTTTAAGCAGTTGGCTCAAAACCTCGGCTTTCCAATGCTTTATATACTCTCTTCAAACGCGGATCTCCTTCACCTACGAGCTCATCATCGACAAATACGACTGGATAAATCAAATCTTCATCGACGACTTGTTTCGCAAAGCTATGATACGGTTCTTCTTCCGGTGGATTAAAAATATCTATATACGTATATTGAATGCCTTCTTCTCCAAATTTTCTCGAGATGGCTGCTTGTAGCCAATCATATTGTTCTTTGGAACTCGGCAAGTTTACACAACTCGGACAAAGGACCTCAGCCCCATACACAATAACCTCTGTTTGATTCGTCACGATATTTTTCCCCCTAAATAACGTTTCTTATTTTCATTTTACCGAAAATGATGTAAAATAGAAAATGATAACGATTATCAATTGCAAAGAGATATCGTTGATAAGCTTTTCGAGCAACTCAATAGATTTTTGGATTGAGACCATTTATACTAACAATTAAAAGAAGGGGGAAGAAAAACGATGTTCGAACAAGTTCAAGAAGTCATTGGAAAACTACGCCCGTTTTTGCTACGTGATGGCGGGGACGTTGAATTAGTTGATGTCGACGATGAAGGTATCGTGCTTCTTCGCTTAAAAGGTGCTTGTGGCAACTGCCCAAGTTCAGCAATTACATTGAAAGCTGGTATTGAGCGTGCATTGGTCGCAGAAGTGCCTGGTGTATCTGAAGTTGAACAAATCTTTTAAGTAAATATATATTAAAACATATAGTTGACCATGTAGCCAGCTAAGTGAATAGCTGGCTTTTTCGTGTCAGATTACCGATTTTTAAATCTTCACTGGTGTTAAAGGCTCCATCCCATCTAGCACGTGCTTAATATTTTCCACACAAAGCATCGCCATCCGGTTTCTCGTGTCAACAGTGGAAGAACCGATATGCGGTAAGGCGACTACGCGATCTAATTGCGCAAGCGGATGATTACTTCCAATCGGCTCATTTGCAAAGACATCCAAGCCCGCTCCTTGAATTTTTTCACCCTTTATTGCTTGATACAAATCCGCTTCATTCACTACACCACCACGGGACGCATTAATGAAAAAAGCGCTCTGTTTCATCCGATCAAAGGCTTGTGCATCGAACATGCCCTTTGTTTCTTTCGTTAATGGAAGCATTGAAACAACGAAATCTGATTTTGCGAGTAGTTCTTCTAACGAAGCGTAACTCGCACCTAATTTTTCTTCCGCCTTAGGCTTTCGGTTACGGTTGTGATATAAAATGTTCATATCAAACCCTGTCGCCCGTTTTGCGACCGCTTCACCGATCGAACCCATACCGACAATACCGATTGTTTTCTGATGAACATCTGATCCAGCCATCATATATGGCGACCATGTTTTCCATTCATCATTCCGAATGACATCAACACTTTCCGGAATTCTACGTGCCACAGCTAATAGCAAGCCGAACGTTAAATCCGCTGTCGTTTCTGTCAATACATCAGGCGTGTTTGTTACGGTGATACCACGTGATGTGCAGGCTTTCAAATCGATATTGTCATAACCGACCGCTAAGTTTGCAATGATTTTTAATTCGCTTGCCATGTTTAATAATTCTTCGTCAAAGGTATCAGTTAACATGGAAAGAACAGCATTCGCCTCGGTAATTTCTTTCATCAATACATCCCGAGGAACTGGCACTTCTTCCTCTTCCCACATCTTGACCTGATATTTTTCAGTCAATTCTGATATAATTTCATTAGGGAGTTTCCGTGTCACATAAACAATTGGTTTAGCCATCAGATTGCCTCCTTATTCGTATGTATAAATAATCGCCGCATAAACTTAAACTAAATAAAAATGGATGTGATGAATGATGAACAAACTTGAAGAAATGACTATAGCACAATTGAAAGAACGTGGTGTTGAACTGGAAGATATCGCTGAGCTCGTTTACCACTTGCAATCAGCGTATCATGACGATTTAAGCATCGACGAATGTATGTTTAACATTCGAAAAGTCCTCAAAAAACGCGAGGTCCAAAATGCCGTATTAACCGGTATTCAACTCGATAAATTTGCGGAACAAAATAAATTCGAGGAACCGCTTCAAAGCATTATTGCAAATGATGAAGGGTTATACGGTATTGATGAGATCGTCGCTTTTTCCATCATTAACGTATATGGTTCGATCGGATTTACGAATTTCGGCTATATCGATAAAATCAAACCAGGTATTTTGAAAAAATTGAATGATAAACGTTATGGCACGCATACGTTTTTAGATGATATTGTCGGAGCGATTGCCGCTGCTGCTTCTAGCCGTTTGGCACACAGCTCAGAATTAGCGCTCGACCATGACGATGATTAAATGTTTTACTTAGGCTGTTTATTCGAAGCGAATAACAGCCTGAGCATTACATATGGCTAAACCACTCGTTTAATGTACGGACAGAATAAGTTGGCTGCTCGGCATATTTGACCAAGCCTTCCTTTGAAGTCACTCCCGTTTGCACGTGAAGTGTGTCCAAGCCCGACTGAATCCCTGCCATAATGTCTGTTTCATAATTATCGCCGACCATGATGGTTTTTTCGCGAGGAATCCCTAACTTTTTTAGCGCAAATTCCATCATAAATGGTTGCGGTTTTCCTACATAGGTCGGTTTTTTACCTGAAACGTTACTCACTAATTCGACGAACGCGCCGTTACCAGGTGTAAAGCCTCTTTCGGTTGGAACTTTTATGTCCGGATTGGTCGCAAGCAAATAAGCACCTTTTTGAGCATTCAATGCTGCACGGGTTATTTTTTCATAGGTGACATTCCGATCGATGCCCATCACGACGATCTCCGCTTCTTCATCCGTCAATTCAATTCCCGCTTCTTCCAATGCATTGATTAAACCGGTTTGACCGACAACAAAAGCGCGTCGGCTCGTTAAATTTTCTTTTATAAAAGCAGCTGTTACTAATGATGCTGTAATCACTTGTTCGACTTTCGCATCAATGCCAAAGCCTTCTAATTTCTCTACTGTTTGCTCGAGTGTTCGCGATGAATTATTCGTCAAAAACAGATGTGGAATATGACGTTCATTTAATTCATCTACGAATTCTTTGGCACCTTGAATTTCATCTATTCCACGAAACATTGTGCCATCCAAATCGATTAAATATCCTTCATAGTGTTTCATTGATGATTACTCCTTTGGTTTATGAAAAGCATTAATTGGACCGAGTTCATTTTCCAAATAATTTAATACAAGTGGACGAAAATGTTCAATCGTATCCAAGTTATTTTTTAACGTTGTTTCTATTTCTGCATGATTGATCTTCGTGTACTCCCGAACTAGTTTTGGACGCAAGCTGACAACTTCTTTATAAGCGGCTTCATGCTCTTTTGGTATAACTCGCTCGTCAACTAAAATATCAATAATATCTTCATAGCTACCTGGGTCTCTCATAATAAATCCATCGATCATTAAATTTCCAACATCAATAATGGATTCAACAACCATTTGAGCTAACCGTTCAATGCCTAATTTCTCCAAAAAACTAACAGCCTCTTGCTGCTCAAATACTTCGAGTAACCCGTTGTAATAAAGTAATGTGTTTTCAATATTTTCTCGTTCGACAAAATACATCGTCATCATCCTTTCCCCCCATAGTTTAACATAACTCATTCGCTCAAGCCTTACAGGAAAGCATTGATTTTTGGCTAACGGATGAACCTATTAGCTACTTTTGGTAAAATGGGGAAAAAGAAGTGTCAGGGGTGTCAAATTCATGAGCAAAGTAAATATGATTAAAGATGAAACAGAAAATACGAGTGTCCGATATGTTAGCTTTAGCACCGAATTCAGAAGGTATGATTTTGCATTTTTTGAAAGTGCGATGATTGATGACAAAGTGGTCATTATTGACTTACAAAGCTCACACTATACGACAGTAAAGAAAGATGAACTGAAATCACCACAATATTATGCGCACCATTTCCGAGTGAATGAATATGAAGCAGAGGAAATTTTCGAGTACTTAAAAGATACATTGAAATAAGATCTTCGGATAGCTTGATGCCTTTACGTATAATTGCCTTCTGTGTGGAAAGCCTATTGACTGACAGGAGGCGATTATTTATGCCAAAAAAGAAAAAATATGATGATTTTGCGAACGTTGAGATTGATCGTAATTACCAAATTCCTGAAGAATTCCCTGAAGGAACTTATGGGGAGCCAGTAAACGCCGAAAAACCATTACAATCGCAAGTCGATAATCCAAACCGGCGCCCATATTCCGCTTTCGGTTATGAAAATAAAACACTGCATGCCGATGCTCAACGGAATATGCCAACCTCCCACCCACCGAATGATTTTCCTGCCGAAGATACAGAGGACTAATTTGGAAAATTACATTCTTTTAAGCTTGGAGAAAACGAAAATGTTTTCTTCAAGCTTTTTTTATTTATAGGTTTAAACAAATTTCGAGGGACTTTTCATCGATAACGTTTCATGCTTAATAAGTTCATGCGTTCAGTGTTATGATGGAGGAATGAGAGTGTTTATACTAAAGGGTGATTTCAATTGTTAACTGAACAATCGATAAAAGCGATGTTTTCAAATAGAATGTTTGAGCGTGGCAAGCGTTATTATCGCAAAGGAGCGGTGGAACGTGTCGTATTTGATGAACTTCTAAAGTCTTGGTCAGGCAGCGTGTTGGGCAGCGAAATGTATCATGTGTTCATACAAAAGCACGAGGATGATACGTTCGAAAAAAATTGTTCCTGCCCCGCTTATGACACATTTGGTGAATGTAAACATATTGTTGCCGTTATGTTCAAAATCGCCAGTCGAGAAGCGGTTGACAAAGGTCAACTGTTCGATGAATTTTTAGAAAAGCGTAAGCAAAATGATATGCCTACCCGGAAAGTGAACAACGAGCCTAAACCTACTGAGGATTTCTCGGCTAGAATAATCAACCTTTTCATGGAAACCAATTCAGCGGATTCAACTTTACATAAAGAACCGCTTCAAACGGAATATATTTTAAAAATCGAACATCAATTATTTAAAGGTCTTTTACTTTCTGTCGAGATGAAGACCGGCGTCAATCGTACATATGTCGTCAAAAACCTGAAAAAGTTTTTAAAAAGTGTGGATGAACAATCCGAGCATTTCTTCACTCCGAAATTTTCTTATGATCCAAAACTACATATGTTCAAAGAAGAAGATCAGCGAGTAATGCAAATTCTTTTGGACATATACCGTAGTGACGCGTTCTATGAAAACCAATGGCAGCCGACAACCAACCAAAAAGGATTGACGATTCCACCGTACTTCGCCAAACAGCTGTTAACTGCCCTTTCAGAAAGAGGATGTACGTTCGAAGATGTGACAGGGAATTTTCAGGAGATTCACTTTTTGGAGGATGCTTTGCCGTTTGATTTTTCGCTTCATGAGAGCAATCAAGGGTATGAGCTCGGTTTTGATGCGATGGATCATTTCCATTATTTCAAGAATTACGACATCATTCAGGAAGGTCAATATTTTTATCATTTGAATGCAAACCAACGGGAGATCATGAATAATATTTATGGGTTTATGGTGCGAAACCCGAAGTCGAGCATTCCGATTAAACAACATCAAATGGATGCCTTCGTTTCGAATGTCGTGCCGAGTTTGAAAAAAATCGGTGATGTTAACCTTTCTGAAAGTGTATCTGACGCTATGATCAACCCATCACTGCAAGCGACGATGCATTTAGATCAAGATGAAGAACGATTAACGGCAAATGTCCACTATTTGTATGACGACATCGAAATTGATCCGATGCAACCAGATGGTGCTTATAAACAAGATTCCTCAAAAATTCTAATACGTGATACTGAGAAAGAACAGCGTGTGATGAATGTAATTGAAGAAGCGGGATTTAAGTTCAATGGCCAAGAGCTTTACTTGGATGATGAGGAAGATACGTTTACGTTTCTATATTATTTGTTACCGCAGTTGGAAGAAGATGTAGCTATTTATTTAACAAACGCTGTGAAAAATCTACTCGTAGATGAAATTGAGTCTCCCACTGTTCATGTTGATTTAGATTCGAACGGAGACTTTTTGGAAATCGATTTTGATTTGGGAGATATCGACCAAAGTGAAATTAGCCAATTAATACAATCCGTCGTCGAAAAAAAACGATATTACCGGTTGCCGAATGGCCGCTTCGTACCGCTTGATGAGGATTCTTTCGCCCAGATTTCAACGGTTTTTGATGAGATGCGCTTAAATCCAGATGATTTAAAAGATGGTAAAATCCATGTCCCTGCCTACCGCGGACTTCAAATGGATGAAGCGATGTCGCAACATTTCAGAAAAAATTATAATCAAGCTTTTCAACAACTAATTGAGGATATCAAAAACCCTGAAACTTTTGATGTACCATTGCCAGACGGAATTCACGCTGATTTGCGTCAGTATCAAATTTTCGGTTTCCAATGGCTAAAATCATTAAGTCGTTATCGGTTCGGTGGAATTTTAGCGGATGATATGGGGCTCGGGAAGACGCTTCAGACGATTGCTTATCTTTTATCTGAAAAAGAAAATAATCCTGAGCAAGATCAACCCGCCCTCGTCGTTTCACCCGCTTCCCTCGTTTATAACTGGGAGTCGGAGTTCGAAAAATTCGCGCCATCGATGAAGGTTTGTGTGATCCACGGAAGTATCGGTGAGCGTGAGATGTTATTTAAGTACGCCCATGAGTACGACGTGTTAATTACTTCCTATCCATTGGTACGACAGGATTTAGAGCAGTATCGTGAAAGACGATTTTCGACGCTCATTTTAGATGAAGCACAAGCGATCAAAAACCATTTGACGAAGCAAGCGCAAGCGATTCGTGCAATTCGTGCCGGCAGACGCTTTGCATTAAGTGGAACACCCATCGAAAATTCACTTGATGAGTTATGGTCGTTATTCGATGTGATCATGCCTGGATTTTTCCCAAGCAAAAAAGCGTTTCGTGAACTTCCACAAGAACAGATTTCCAGAATGAGTCGTCCATTCATCTTACGTCGAATCAAACAAGACGTATTGACCGAGCTACCGGATAAAATCGAAATGGTGAATCATTCCGAATTGACGAAAGATCAAAAACAACTCTATCTAGGTTATCTAGAAAAAATCCAAGGAGAAGCCGCAAACGCCATTTCTAATGAAGGCTTTCAGAAAAGTCGAATGAAAATATTAGCTGGACTTACTCGATTGCGCCAGTTATGCTGCCACCCTTCTTTATTTATTGAAGGATATGAAGGTGAATCTGGCAAATTGAATCAGCTTCTGGAGATGGTTGAGACAGCTAGACAAAACGGTCAACGGATTCTGATCTTCTCTCAATTCTCAAGCATGTTGAAAATCATTCGTGAAGAAATGAACGCGATGGGCGAAGATGTATTCTATTTAGATGGACAAACACCTTCAAAACACCGCGTCGATATGGTCAATCGATTCAACGACGGAGAAAAAAACATCTTCCTAATCTCCCTTAAAGCTGGTGGAACAGGACTGAACTTGACCGGCGCAGACACGGTTATTTTATACGACTTATGGTGGAACCCAGCCGTCGAAGAACAAGCGACAGGCCGCGCGCATCGTATGGGACAGAAAAAAGTTGTACAAGTGTACAGGTTAATTACGAAAGGCACGATTGAAGAAAAAATCCATGCGCTGCAGCAACGTAAAAAAGAACTAATTGAAAATGTGATACAACCAGGCGAAACGAACTTCACAAGCTTAAGTGAAAATGAAATTCGTGAGTTGTTGAATGTTTAATTTAAATAATTAAGTAAGCACTGACTTCGGTCGGTGCTTTTTTATGTTAAAACGCTAAGCATACGGGTTAACACTGAAGGTGAGCGAATGAACACTGAAGATGTGCACATTAACACTGAAGGAGAGCGATTTAACACTGAAGATGCACGGATTAACACTGAAGCTATATGATTGAACACTGAAGGCGCGAGAAATAACACTGAAGCACTGCGAATCAACACTGAACCTCTAAGATTGAACACTGTAACCAGCCGTTTAAATGTTCGGTAACACGCCCGCTACTGGAAGGATATGTTTAAATCGCCGTCATAGCGGGGATATTTTGGTATATGAGTAGAAGCGTAAAATATTTTCTACATGTGATAAAAAGGAGTTATCAAACGAATGTTGACCACAAACAGTTCATATTTACTTACAAAAGATGATTTTAAACAAGCAGACCATCTACCGGATTGGCTGTTAAGAGAATATAAAACGTTTAGTGAAATTGTTACAGATCCGACATTCCCATGTTTCTTCGGTATGACGGCTCAGCGTAGAGGTGAGCTTCGTTATTCGTACATTGAACATAATAAATGGGATCACTTACCTGAAGCGGTGGAGAGCTTTCTAAGTCTCTTCACGCCTGAAAATAAAACAAGGCATGGATTATTCATTTTTGTGGAGCCTGAGTCTGAAGAAAAATCAATTGAATATTACCGTTCGTATTTCTGGGACATTCTGCAATATTTACATGAGCAAGATCGTTTCGATTGGCCAGCCGATGCACCGAAAGACCCTGAACATTATCTTTGGGATTTCCATTTTGCAGGTGAGCCAATATTCGCATTCGGTAATGCACCAGCTTATAAGCAAAGAAAAACAAGAGACCTCGGAAACAGTCTCGTCTTAGGTTTCCAGCCACGTAAGATTTTTGAAGGGCTCGAAGGCACAGAAAAAGGCGGCATTATGTCTCGTGAGAAAGTCCGCGCTCGCGTAGAAGCTTGGGATGGTTTACCGAAACACCCGGATATTAGCCATTTCGGTGATCCTGAACATAATGAATGGAAGCAATTCTTTATCGGTGATGACATTGAACCAATCAAAGGAAAATGCCCTTTTCACCATAAAAATAGCTAATTATAAAGATGTTATGTCTCGCGGAAAAACAATGGAGGTATCAACATGAGAGGAATCGCACCAAATCATAAAGTAAATTGTAGGTCTGAGTATTCCACTTTAAAAAAAGCTGTCGTCGTAAAGCCAACATTTATGGAAATCACCGACGTTATTAACGAAACACAAAAACATTACAAATCGAGTAATATAGATACAATGCTTGCCACAAAACAACACAAACATTTTTTAAACGTGTTGAGATCGGAAGGCGTTGAAGTGATTGAACTTTATCCGAAGTCACGTTTAAATGAACAAGTCTTCACACGTGACATCGCCTTCGTAATTGATGAAGAGTTATTCGTAGCTTCCATGAGCGAAGAAGTACGCCAAGATGAAACAAAACAACTGAAAAATTGGTTACATGAACAATCGGTTTCTTTTCAAGATGGTTTAGCAGGTTCAATAGAAGGCGGAGATGTCGTCATTGATTATGATACAATTTGGGTTGGATTAAGTGGACGTACAACAATTGAAGCCGCGATTGATTTGCAACGACGATTACCGAATTACAACGTACGACCATTACAGCTTCAAGATGATATTCTTCACCTCGATTGTGTGTTTAATATTATTAGTGAAGATACCGCTCTTGTTTACCGTGATGCGTTTACGAAAAGTGATTTACGAAAGCTTCAATCCAATTATCATTTGATTTCTGTTACGGAAGAAGAGCAATTTCAAATGGGACCGAACGTCCTATCAATCGGTGATGGAAAGATCATTAGCCTTCCTCAAAACGAACGGTTGAATAACATATTAACATCCAAAGGTTATGAAGTGATCCCTGTCGATTTATCGGAAATTATAAAGTCCGGTGGCTCATTCAGATGCTGTACACTACCTTTGCAGCGAGACTAAAATGATTCTAACAGATATCCGAGCGATTTTTCATTCAAATCGTTCGGTTTTTTGTATTCATACCCAATAAAAAACCTTGCACTACCAACTTAGGTAGAACAAGGTTTCATTAGTCAATTCGTTTCAAAACGAAATAAGGACAACCAAAATTACAATATTCATAAATATAATCTTCTAACGTAGATATTTTCGTATCAAAGGTCGCTTTTTGATTTTGATCATCATAAAAACCTTTCAGACGAAGCTGACCATAACCCCAGTCTCCGACAAGGAAATCATATTTCGCCAGCAAATCTACATATTTTTCTTCAATTGCTTCTTCATTGAAAGCTTCCCTGTAATCGTATATTAATTCATAATTCGTTCCTTGAAGTTCCATGGAGATCACCTCGCTATCAATAGTGTACCATAATTTCCTTATCCATTCTCTACATGAAATAAATTAAGCTGCTTACACTAAGCATTAGCTAAATATCCGATTAGAGAAAGGATCTCGATCTGTATGCGAAAATTTCTATGCCTACTTATTATTTTGCTATCTATACCCATGACAGTGCAAGCCGAAGAGGAAGACAATGAATATCTTGAACGAATGGGACTATATCGAAAGACCGCTGCTGTGACAGACTTGCCTTGGTATTCACTTGCTGCGATGGACCAATATGAACGGAATATTAATGAAGATATCGAAGGAAGAATTACAGGGATTATCATCAAGCCTGAGACATGGTTTGGATTACTTCACTTTGACAATGAACGAAAACATTCTGAAGAAGCCATTCAGCTTTTTGGCGGAAAAGGCATGGATGGAAATGGTGATGGAATTGCTGATATCCAAGATGATGAAGATGTTTTGTTTACGTATGCTTCCATCATTCAGCAGTTAACTGAGAAAGAAGGTACAATGCAAAAAGCTTTGGAAGTTTATTATGATCGAGAAAAAGCTGCCGATTTAATTGCTTTAATGGAAAAAATCTTTCACAAGTTCCAAACACTTGATTTAAGTGAGCGCTCTTTTATCGTTTCGAAAAATTTTAATTATAGTTACAGAAATACGTGGGGAGATTCGCGTGGTTATGGGGGTAGACGAATTCATGAAGGAACTGATATTTTTGCCAGTTACGGAACACCCGTCAAATCTGCTTCTTACGGAATTGTTGAAATTAAAGGATGGAACAAGTACGGCGGGTGGCGAATCGGAATTCGTGATGCGTATAACATCTACCATTACTACGCTCATTTAAACAGTTTTGAAGAAGGAATCGAAGAGGGCACACTCGTTGAACCGGGACAAGTTATCGGATATGTCGGTTCAACAGGATATGGACCTGAAGGAACACAAGGAAAATTTCCGCCTCACTTACATTATGGAATTTACAAAGATAACGGTAAATATGAATGGGCTTATGACCCTTATCCATCATTAAGACGTTGGGAACGAAATACCAACGGATAACTTGTATCACCCAATTGAAATATTTCTCCTTTAGTGAAAAAATAGAGATAGTGAACTATTGGAGATGAAATGATGAAACGAATTGCAGGCAGTCGTGTATTGAAAACAGGAATCGCTATATTTATTACTGCATGGATTTGTGAATGGATCGGTTGGCCACCGGTATTCGCGGTCATTACAGCAATCGTTACGGTTGAACCGACCGTAGCCCAATCGATTAAAAAAGGAATCGTCCGTTTTCCAGCTTCTGCAATTGGCTCATTTTATGCTGTATTATTCATCACATTATTCGGACATTCCGCATTGACCTATGCCTGTGCAGCTGTGTTTACTATTGTGACGACATACCGATTCAAACTATTTGACGGTCTGCTCGTTGCGACGTTAACTTCTGTTGCAATGATTGAAGTCGTACACGACAATTTTATGGCTTCATTTTTTATCCGTCTCGGTACGACCACAATCGGCTTGGCTGTTTCAACATTGGTAAATATGTTCTTGATGCCACCCAATTATCAATCATCGATTACGTACAAACTGAAAAAACTCGCTCAAGATACAGGTGATACGATTCAATGCATTTTTTCTGCGGCTCTAAGTGATCAAAAACAAGACCCGAACATGCTTGAAACACTCGAGTCTTTAGAAGAAAGAGTTTTTAAAATTGAAGTGCTCATTAATTATCAGCGAGACGAAGCAAAATATCACCCGCTTACTGCAGCTGAAAACAATGAACTGAAAGCAGTGAACAAAAAGCTCACACAATTGAAGTTGATTAATTACCATATTGAGAATGTGTATTATATGACGTCAAAAACATTGGACTTAACTGAACAAGAGAAAGACATGTTATTTATTCATGTTGAGAATATCTCCCACTCGCTACAAGTTGCAGAAGATTTTAGTCTTGAAGAGCACCGAGAACAGCTGAAAAAGCTCGTTGATTTGTTTTGGCGAAATCAAAGTGAAATTATTGAAGAGAAACCGAGGTCTACAGCATTTCCATCGCACTTTATTCTACTTTACGAACTGTTATCGATTTATCAATTAGTCGAAACTTACTTTACAATTAAGCCTGAAGACTTTCAAAAAAAAAGAAAAATCTAAATTGAAACAAGCGATAAAAAGAAAATAAGGAGAGATTGATTAGATTAGTGGCGGTCTAATCACCGGTAAGTGATCTAGAACTGTATGCTTCCGTTAATTAGGGACGTGCTATTCACGGGTAGCGTGATAAAATTGTGCGCTACCCTCGATTAGAGAACCTCTATTCAACGGTAACGCAAGAAAATTATGTGCTATCCTCGATTAGAACGATAGCACTCAAAAACCGCCCCAACTCGGAGCGGTTTTTTTACTTACCGATTAATTTTTAAATTGCTCTGCTTCTGTCGATCCTGCAAGTGCTGTCGTTGATGAAGTTCCTCCTGAAATGACTTGGGAAACTTCGTCGAAATAGCCTGTTCCAACTTCACGTTGGTGACGAGTCGCAGAGTAGCCATACTCCTCGCTGTCAAATTCAGCTTGCTGCAATTCCGAGTAAGCTTTCATTCCTTCGTCCTTATACTTGCGAGCCAATTCAAACATGCTATGGTTCAACGCATGGAAGCCAGCTAATGTAACGAATTGAAATTTGTAGCCCATTTTCCCGAGTTCTTTTTGGAAATTTGCAATCTCTTCATCCGATAATTTTTTCTTCCAGTTAAATGAAGGTGAACAGTTATATGCCAATAATTTATTTGGATATTTTTCATGGATAGCGTCTGCGAAACGCTGTGCTTCTTCAAGATTCGGTTCCGACGTTTCACACCAAATTAAATCGGCGTACGGTGCATAAGCCAACCCACGGGCAATCGCTTGATCCAAACCAGATTTCGTGCGGTAAAAGCCTTCAACTGTGCGCTCACCTGTTAAGAACTCAGCATCGTACGGATCGACGTCACTCGTAATTAAGTCTGCTGCATTTGCATCCGTTCGTGCAATGATGATCGTTGGGGTTCCTAGCACATCTGCTGCCAAACGAGCAGAAACTAAATTTTTCACCGCTTGTTGTGTCGGTAATAAAACTTTTCCACCTAAATGACCGCATTTCTTTTCAGAAGAAAGTTGGTCTTCAAAGTGAACGGCAGATGCTCCTGCTTCAATCATCGCTTTCGTCAATTCGAACACATTTAATTGACCACCAAAGCCTGCTTCTGCATCGGCAACAATTGGCGCAAACCAATCAATAGAGTCATCGCCTTCTGAATAATGGATTTGGTCCGCCCGTTGCAATGCTTGGTTAATCCGCTTCACGACATTCGGTACACTATTGACCGGATATAAGCTTTGATCGGGATACATTTGACCGGCCATATTCGCATCTGCTGCTACTTGCCAACCGCTTAAATAAATAGCTTTCAGTCCAGCTTTCACTTGCTGAACCGCTTGGTTACCCGTTAACGCACCAAGAGCATTTACATAGTCTTCTTCATTGATTAGCTTCCAAAGTTTTTCAGACCCTCTTTTCGCCAACGTTTGCTCAATTTGTAAACTACCTTTTAAGCGGTCAACCTCTTCAGCCGAATAGGGACGTTCAACGCCTACCCAACGAATATTTTCTGCCCAATCTTTTTTCATCTGCTCTACTCTGTTATTCATCTTTTATTCCCCTTCCTGTAATACGTGATAAGCTGGTAATGTTAAAAATGATTCAAACGTTTCTTGTTGAATAAGTTCTAAGAATAGTTTGGTCGCTTCAGGATGGTTTTCCTTTAACTCTTCATCCAATAAATCATTCACCAATTCAATAGTCACTTTCTCTCCCGTTTCAAGCTTTCCTTCAGGATGCTTGATCCACTGCCATACTTGCGCACGTGAAATTTCTGCTGTCGCTGCATCTTCCATTAAATTATTTAATGGGACCGCTCCACGACCGGCTAACCAAGCTGAAATATATTGAATGCCGATTTCGATATTCGCCCGAAGACCCCCTTCGGTAATCGGCCCTTCTGGCACTTCAAGTAACTGTTCCTCCGTCACGTTCAAATCATTTAATTGGCGATGGATTTGATTTTTTGTCGGCATATGCTCGTTAAAAATCTCTTTCACGAGCTCAACCATCGCAGGATGAGCCACCCATGTGCCGTCATGGCCATCTTTTACTTCACGTAATTTATCATTTCGGACTTTATCATAGGCCTCTTTGTTTTTGGCTTCGTCATTTTTTACAGGAATTTGCGCTGCCATTCCACCGATAGCCGGGGCATTTCTTTTGTGACAAGTTTTGATCGTCAGTAATGAATACGCTCTCATAAAAGGTACTTCCATTGTCACCAATTTGCGATCGGGAAAGAGTACATGTTCGTGGTTTTGAAACTTCTTAATATAGCTGAAAATGTAATCCCAACGACCGCAATTTAATCCGGCTGAATGATCTTTTAACTCATATAAAATCTCATCCATTTCAAACGCTGCGGAAATGGTTTCAATGAGTACTGTCGCTTTAATGGTTCCTTGAGGTATTCCTAGCTCGTTTTGTGCGAAGACAAAAACGTCATTCCACAACCTTGCTTCCTGGTGATTTTCCAATTTAGGCAAATAAAAATATGGACCAGAACCTTGCTCAATCAATTTCTTTGCATTGTGATAAAAATACAAACCAAAATCAACAAGACTCCCTGACATCGCTTCATTTTCTACCGTTAGGTGGCTTTCTTCTAAATGCCAACCACGCGGGCGAACGATGAGGACTGCTGTATTTTCATTCAATTGATAAGACTTTCCGTTATCAGCTGTAAAATCAATCTCTCGACGAACAGCGTCTTTGAGGTTTTTTTGCCCGTTGATCATGTTGCTCCATGTCGGACTGGAAGAATCCTCAAAATCTGCCATGAACGTTTTCGCTCCTGAGTTCAGTGCGTTAATAATCATTTTACGGTCAACTGGTCCGGTAATTTCTACTCGTCGATCTTGAAGGTCTTCTGGTAAATCAGCAATCGTCCAATCACTTTCACGAATATTTTTTGTTTCCTCCAAAAAGTGTAACGTCGCTCCTTGATTTAAATCCTCTTGCGCTTTTTCACGTTGTTCCAAAAGAGCTTTTCGTTTATCGTTAAAATTTTTGTGTAGTTTGTGAAGAAAATCAACTGCACCTTCTGTTAGAATCTCTTTCTCCACTTGTTTCACTTGCTCATATGATTTCGATAAATCAGTCGTAGACATCCTTTGCACCCCTATTGTTATACTACATAATTATTTTATTTATTTTGTACTAACACAGTGTGAGCAAAAAAATTACTCAGCTCTTTTTGATAAACAGTGTTCACATACAAGATGCTGACAGTTATGCTCAATAACTTTTCCGCATTCACAGCAAGAAGTCTGTTTCACTATGAACCCTCCTTCTATAGTACAACTATTATTATTTACTTCTGTTATAAAACAGTATATGTACTACAAATTAAAAAATCAACCCTTATTCACAAAATTTTTTAATTATTTTTAACAATCCTATCGTCAACTGTTTTGAATCAATAAAAAACGGTTGCTGATGTATGAAACACCAGCAACCGTTCTTGCACGTAGCATATATTTAGCTTTCTTTTGCTTTCTTCCTTGCATAAACAATACTTGAGGCTAATCCTCCCCAAATAATAAGCATTCCTAAGATCATCATCACTACGGCTCCGGCTGACATTAGTTCGCCACCTCCTCATCTTCGTCATCAGCTGCTTGATTCACTTGCTGAGCTGGCCATTTTTTCGTTGCGAACAATGCACCAACCATCATGGCTCCAATTGCAACTACCCAACCGAAGTTGAACAGGAAGTCTAATGGATAACCTTCATATGCAGCTGAGATTTCTGATTTGATGTTTTGTAGCATCATGTACCCTAAAACTACTGGCGTGATGACACCAAGAGAAACTCTCCACCAAGCACCCAACGCAATATCCGAAACCGAGTTTGCGTGTGATTGAAGATCTTTCAATCCTTTTGCAAACCATGCGACCGCTACAACTTCAAACAGACCGGCTAATGCTACACCGTAGTTATTAATAAAGTGGTCAACGGTATCAAGCAATACAAGTCCGCCTTGCGTTGCATAAGCAATTGAAATTAATGCAGCAAGACCTCCACCAAACATAACGGATTTCGTACGAGAAATGTTAAATTTCTCAGAAACCCCTGCAATATAAGTTTCTGAAATCGAAATCAATGAGGATAGACCTGCCAAGACAAGTGACGCGAAGAACAAGAAACCGAACACACCTGGTAAGAATGGCATTTGGTTAATGATCTCCGGGAACACGGCAAACGCCAACATAATTCCGCCTTGAACGAATCCTTCGTCCGTAACATTTTGGCCTGTTGCCATAGCCATGAATCCGAGTGCTGCGAAGACTCCGATTCCTGCAAGCAATTCAAAAGAAGAGTTCGCAAAACCTGTAATAAATGCGTTATTCGTAATGTCTGATTTTCTTCCTAAATAAGAAGAATAAGTAATCATGATCGCAAACCCGATCGATAAACTAAAGAAAATTTGCCCGTAGGCGGCGACCCAAACTTGGCCACTCATGATTTGATCCCAATTCGGTTGGAAGAATGCATTCAAACCATCTAATGCACCGTCTAGTGTGACCGCTCGAATTACGATGATTAAGAATAAGACGGCCAATGTCGGAATGAAGATTTTGTTTGCAACCTCAATTCCTCTTCTAACTCCGCGAACTAAGACACCTAGAACGACTACCCAGATAAAGATTAGTGGAATGAATACAGACGGAACGATGCTCCCGAATTTTCCAGGATCCGTCATTTCCAAGAAGTTACCGGTTAAGAAGCCACCTGTATCGTCTCCCCACTGTTGTCCGAATGAAAAGTAAGCGTACATAACTGCCCATGCAATAATGACCGCGTAGTATGTTGAAATGACAAAGGAAATTAATACTTGCCACCAACCAATCCATTCGAAACCTTTACTGATGCCACCTAAAGACCGTGGCGCAGATCCTCGATACTTATGTCCGATTGTATATTCCATGATGAGAAGCGGTATACCAGCAGTTAATAAAGCAAATAAGTACGGAATAAAAAATGCTCCACCACCATTTTCATACGCGACTGCGGGGAAGCGCCAAATATTACCTAAACCAATCGCCGATCCCATCGCCGCAAGAAGGAATCCTAGCCTAGTTCCCCACTGTGAACGTTCGTTCATGTTTCTCTCCCCTTTCGATATTTATACTGAAATTCTATGTAGCATGCGAGCACTTAATGTTTAAAAGTTCAGAATACTCGCAACTACTTATTTGCTTATTATAATAGGATATTTAATTATTGTCAAAGTATTTTGATAAGAAGAAATATTTAAATAGATAGGTAAAAAATTCCTAGTTTTTCCACATAAATAAAACCGCTTTAATTACGATTTAATCCGTAATCAAAGCGGCTTTGAGCTTATTTTATGCGGTATCTTTTTTCATCAATAATTGTTTTGCCAAATAGGCTAATAGAACTAATGCAGCAATCGTAACGATTAACGACAATAACAAGGAATCCGTCCATGCGAACAGGAGGTAACCTATACTTGAAGCTATTGCTGCTAATATGGCATAAGGAATTTGTGTTAAAACGTGATCGATATGGTTTGCTCCTGCACCGGTTGATGATAAAACTGATGTATCAGAGATCGGTGAACAATGGTCTCCGAATACCGATCCGGCCAGTACTGCTGCCAATGCTGGTATGAATAAACCCGGATCAAGCGTCACTGCCATCGATCCAGCAATCGGTAGCATAATGCCAAATGTTCCCCATGAGGTCCCTGTTGAAAAGGCCATGAAACCACTGACGATGAAGAGTAAAAATGGCAAGTAAGCAACATCGATATTCGATCTTTCCACTAATCCTGACAAATAAGCATCTGTTCCAATAGCGCCGATGATGGAAACAATCATCCAAGCTAAAACTAATATATAAATAGCTGGCAACATTGCTTTTATGCCTTCGATACTTACTCGAGCAAAACTTGTTTTTTCACCGTTTTGTGTGAAATAAAAAATGATTGATACGAGTAACGCGACGAATCCACCGACAACTAACGATAGGTTAACGTCTGTATCAGCAAAAATAGAAATTAAATTCGTTTCTCCACTTGCTTGAATACCCGTGTAAATCATCATTGATAGTGTCACAACGATCAATACGACGATTGGAATCATCAAATGACTGACTTTCCCTAACGTATTTTCGTAGATTTCTGATTGTAAATCCCCTGGTATATCATCGTTGTCTGGGTCAACCAACTGACCTGTTTCTTTCGCACGATCTTCATGTTTTTTCATCGGTCCGATATCTAAGTTCAACCAAGCAACTAAAAATACGAGTAAAATGGCAGAAATTGCATAAAAGTTATACGGTACCATTTGAATGAAGGAATTAAACGCCTGGTAATTCGTCAACTCATTTGTAGAAATAATCGTCGCGATAATCCCGATAATATAAGCACCCCAACTTGAAATTGGCGATAAAACCGTTACCGGTGCTGATGTTGAATCAATTAGGTAAGCGAGTTTCGCACGGGATACACGATGTCGATCGGTAACTGGACGAGAGACTTGACCAATCGTCAAGCTGTTGAAATAGTCATCGATGAAGATTCCCATTCCTAACAAACCCGTCATGTACTGTGAACCTTCGCGTGTGCGAATTTTGTGAATCGCCCAATCTCCAAAAGCTTTTGCTCCGCCAGATGCTGTTAAGAAAGCAATTAACATACCTAAAAATAATAAAAAGATAATTAGCTGGATGCTCCATAAATCCCAAGAACCTTCTGCATAAAATAACTCTTGAAACGTGAACCAAATACGTTTGATCGTTTCTAAAACATCAAAACTCTCGATCATTAACGCCCCGACGATAATTCCTGCGCCAAGCGAAAGCAATACTTTTCGCGTAAGCAGCACGAGGATAATCATTAAAATCGGCGGTATTAATGAAAATATTGTTCCCTCCATTAACCCCACTCCTTTTTGTGTAATGTGATTCATTCTTTACTAACTATTTCTTGGACTTACTACTAGCTTATTTTCTTCTGACGGAAAATATTTTAGGATTTTGATTTTTCACAAATAAAAAAAGTAATGATAGAGAAATCTACCATTACTTTTGGTCCATTTCCCCGATCTGTAGCTCCCCGTTATTTCGGTACGAGAGAATGCACTTTCTTCAAGTACATTCCAGCATGAATGCCGTGACTGCAATCATACTTCGGCAATTAACCCTTTCATTTATGGTCTTTGGTGTCACCCTCGCATAGATTACTCTTGTTAATTGCGCCTCTACCCCATCAGTGGTGGTGTATTATCTATTTAATTTTCATTTTTACTCGTATCGTTAATATAGCATACTTCTATTGCCCTGTAAATTCTTCGGGAGGTACAGCTAGATCAATGTCTGATGAAGAGTCGCTTCCTGAACTATAAAAGTTCGGGACTTTTCCTGGAATGACTCCTACATATACGGGTATGTCCGTCTCAACGACTGTTGTTTTGGTTGAAAAAGGGATAACGATTTGCACGTTTGCTTGAATGTGAATCGATAATTCAATCATCGCATTATTAATCCCATATTCCGTTATCTTCCGTCGAAAATCGGATTGAACATCACCGACTACACTGAAATGGACAGGTACTTGGGGACCGAGATTAGCTAACAACGTGTTTCCTGTTGCTTGCCCAATAGGAATTCGTACAATCGCTCGATGTTCTTCAACGGTATCCTCTTGAATGACGACATCATCATCAATATCAAAATCTAGCGAGTCCTCTGGCGTAATTTCACCACGCTCAATCCGCTTCAAAAAGTTTTGCACTCGAAATGTCGTGTTTCGTAAAACACGGTTTACAACAACCGCATTCCAACCAACCGACACAATTTCACCATCGTTGTCTGTTTCAATTTGAACCAAATCTTCAACTTGCAGGTCATCAACAATTCGCTTACTGACTGCTTCGTTTATAGCCTCTCGGGCAAATTGACTTGTTTTTCTTTCCGCGATATCAATTAACGTCGGTTCAATCCCTTTATCAATCACCCAGACAGACAGAATAAGCGAGCAAACAAATACAACAAAAGTCATCATTAATATTTGGCCTAAACTTTTTGGCTTTCGTTTCTTCCAAACTAGCTTACTCGGTCGTCTGCGCACACGAAAACCCCCTTACATTGAAGTTTATGCATCAAGGTAAGAGGACATGACTCTATAGGCTTGTCCATGTATTAGGTGTTCTAACTGATGATACAAGGGGTTCTGACTGTTGATAAACTTGGGCTGACTGTCGATAAACGATCGCTAACTGTTGATAGACGCGTGCTGATTGTCGATAAATAATCGCTGACTGTTGATAAAGCTGCTCTAACTGACGATAAGCGATCGCTGACTGTTGATAAACGTGCGCTGACTGTCGATAAGCGCTCGCCAACTGTTGATACCGCCGCGCTCACTGTCGATAAGCGCTCGTCAACTGTTGATAAAGGCATCCTTACTGTCGATAAACACATACTACTTGAAGGTTTCAATAAACTAGAAAAGACTCGCCACCGGGCGAGTCTTCATTCATTAATAGAACTTACATTACATCGAGTGATCATAATATCTAAGCTTGTTGCTAGATTGATTTCATAAACTTGGCTTTTATGTAGCTTTCCTTCTTCATTTTCCAAAACACGCACTTTCGGTCGGTCTGGTAAATGTTTATTTTGTTCGCATATAACTCCTTTTGCTCCATTACTTAATTCAACTTCTGCGCCATTAGGATAAATGGAGATCGTTCGTCGAAATAAATCAACATATTCTGGTCGGAACAATTCACCGCTTCCAGAATACAAAATCTCCAAGCCTTCATGCGGTAACATACCTCGTCGATATACTCTATTCGTTGTAACAGCATCGAATACGTCAGCAACCGCAAGGATTTGTGCATACGGATGAATATTTGGACCGACTAGACCATACGGATAACCGCTTCCGTTTAACCGCTCATGGTGCTGAACGACACAGTATTTCACTTCGTTCGAAAGGAAGTGCGCCTGCTTGAGCAAGTCATAGCCGTAGACGGTATGTTCTTTGATAATCGAGAATTCTAAATCCGTCAATTTTCCAGGTTTATGTAAAATTGCTTTAGGCACTTGTGTTTTTCCTAAATCATGCAATAATGCGCCAATGCCGATTTGCTCGATTTTATGTTTCGGATAGTCAAGCTCGTTTGCAAGAGCGAGCGAATATACCGTTACATTTAATGAGTGCATGTACACATAATCATCGTACAGAAATAAGTCTGACATGATCGATAAAATTTCATCGTTGTCTTGGATAATCTTATTGATTTCCTCAACTTTTTTCTGCACTTCATTCAATGACTTTTCCAAGACGTATTGGTGTTGCTTTAAGTTTGTCGGTTGTTCATTAAATGCACGAAAAGACTCACGAATATGATGAATCGTTTCAAATCTAACTTGATCATCCAACAGGTTTTGAGGATAAATGTCTTCTGTCAATTCATCTTGGACATAGACATATTTAAATTGAAAATCCGCTAGCCGTTGGATGATCCGATTTGTAAACTTAACGCCTTTTTGCAGAAGCACTCTACCATATGAATCAGTAATTGGCCTTGCTAGTATGTCTCCTTCATTGAGGTCTTGGACTTTTGCTGTTTTCATAAATTATCCCCATCACTATTATTCGACTATTTTCATCATATATTATTATGAAATCGCTGACAACCTTATTTTGTCAGCGCTAATAATGCGTGTTTTCCAATAATACCTTCATACCAGCCGAATTTTTCAACAGCATAATTCGTTACCTTCTGTAGTGGTGCATATAAAAGTTCGTCTCGGTTTCTTACACCGACTGCACGGCCAGCTACGATGTTTCGGTCTGCTAGCTTATCGTTTAGCAAATCGACATCTAAAGCGCCGCACATAATGTAGCCAAAATCATTATAGATGACTAATAGATTCGTTTTCGGTAATTCGACATGAACAAAAGTGAACGCTTGATCCTCAATCCAAATCGGTTCTGTGTGAATCATATATACCAGCCTCCTCTTTCTTACCCTATGAAAAGATAAAAAAGAAGTGCCTGTCCCAATTTGTATGAGGCAAGCACTTTAAAAAATTTCAAATCATCTATAGTTTCGTCACGCTTTTTTCCAAAACATCACGGATGAATTCAGGCATAAAGTAATGCTTTTCTTTAACAGATGCAATGGTCGGCACTAGCGATGGAAATGAGAAAGTATCTGCTGTTGCTACTTGATACGCTCGGTTCGGTTCAACCTCTTCTTCATCTAACCAAATTTTTTCAACAAAATCTGTTTTCGGATGGAATTGAGCCGTTAGATTAGAGTAGATCATCTTACCGATTCGTTTTCCTCGAAAGCCAAGTCCCTTCAGTTCAAACTCGATAAATTCTTTTCCTTCAAACATTCTTACCGTTTCCAACAGTTCTTTACCTGTCATCTCCATAACGCATGGATTCATCGGATGGGGACAGCTACTATGAATATCCTTCCTCGTTACCTCACCTGCAGAAAATCCGTGCAATAAAACGCCGGCATTTAACATGGCACAATCGGCTTTTGTCCACGTTTGCAATTCTTCAACGAAATTGTTCATGAGTTCGGTTTCTTCATACCAATTCGCTGGGTAATTTTCGTCTAAAACGGCAACTGTTTGGCCTAAAACTTCTTCGGATTCCTGATGGATTTTTTCAATCAATGTATTCGTTTCTTCATCTAGTTCATTTCCAGTTTCGATTGCTGCACCTTCATTATGAACGACTTGCTTTTTTTGATGGTCGTACACTAACTGTACTTTTCCGAAATAAAAGCCATGCTTACCGACCGCATTTAGCAATGTTCCATAATGAGCTTGTCCTTGATGAAACAAGTGATGCGTATGGCCGCCTATAATTACATCAATCGGAAACTTTTCTGCGATCAACTCATCCTGATAAACACCTAGATGCGATAGCAACACAATGACATCACATTGACTTTCTAATTCAGGAATATACTGCTCCAAAACGTCGAGTGGCTCATACGTCGTCCAATCTAGTTGCTCGTAAAACAATTGGAATGGAGCTGTTAAGCCGATGACACCAATTTTAGTTCCTTGATCCGTTTCAACAACGACATAAGGTTTTAACCATTCCGGTTTATCCTTTTGAACCGGAGATATATTCGCACAGGTCACTGAGAAATTCGCTTCATCATACAAGTGGTATAGTTTCTCTTCGGGTAACGTAATGCCTTCATTGTTACCGAGAGTCACTACATGATAATCCGCTTCATTCAACAACCGGATATTCGCTTCACCGAGCGTTGCTTCCGTATAAAAATGTGAGCGGTCGAGGTGATCTCCGTTATCTAAGAGGAGATGAAATTCATCTGCATGCTTGTTCATTTCCCGCTTCATTGAATGAATGATCTTTGGCCAATTTTCAAAATGGCTATGTAAGTCACTTGTAAAATACAAATGAATATTTTCTCTCATAAAGCTACTCCTTCTATACAGCTATATAATTAATCGTATGCCTACAATGGTCATAATAATCCGTAAAATCCATTCGATTGTTTCGCTTCTTAAGTGCTGATTGACTCGCGCGCCTAATACTCCCCCGAGATACGATCCGGGAATGGCTGCGAGTGCGTATGTCCATATAATATGACCAGAAACGATATGAGCTGTTGATGATAGTAAACTCGAAAAGAAAATCATAAACATGGAAGTTGGTGCTGCAATGTGCGCCGGCATGCCAAATAGCAAAATCATTGCCGGAACCATTAGTGATCCTCCACCGATTCCAAACAGGCCAGAAAGCGTTCCTACCGTAAAGCCGACAAGTACACCCAATATGACAGAAAAAGAGTATTTCACTTCATAACCTGCAATTAGAAACTTGCGGTGAATATGCGTTTTTTTCTCATGATTTTCATCATACTTGCGTTGAGGCAAATATTTCTTTACGAAAAATAACACTACGATGACAAGCATTAAAATGCCCAGTAACAGTTCAAATAATTCCGACTGAATATATTGATTAAAGTAAACACCGAGTAATGCACCAGGTAAATTTCCGGCTAAAAACAGTGCACCGCTAACGACGTCCACTCGCTTTCTTTTCATAAACGTTAACGCTGAAGACAATCCAGTAAACACCATGACAACGAGAGACATGCCTACGATATTTTGTGGTGTAGCCCAAGAAAAATCACTGCTCACTTGCGCCAAGAAAAACATAGTTGGAACGAAAATCACTCCGCCACCTAAACCAGCAATACTCCCGGTAAAGGCCGTTATGATTCCGATCATGAACATAATCAAAAAAACCATCGAGCGAATTCCCTTCTAAAATGCTCTGTTGGCATTCAAGCTGTTGTTAGTTTTGCATTAACATATCTACTTTAATTATATCGTTAATTGGTGTTGTTTCATAGCGAAGTAAATAGGCAAGCCATTCCTTGGAGGATGAGGTTTCATAACCGTAAGATTTTTATGGTAAAAAATCCACCCTACTATTATAAGCAAGGTGGAGCAATAATCATTAAAACAATTCTCTAGCTAATAAACGATACACTTCCAATCGCTTTTCTTGTGAGTGTTGGATGCTACAGATCATCGCTTCATCAAAACCATATTGTTCTTGCTCAGCCTGCAATTTTTCAGCAACTTCTTGTGCAGAGCCAACAATATGAAGCTTTCGGCTTTCTTCTATTTTCATTTGATCCATTTCAGTCAATGGATAATCTTTCGCTTCTTCAGGTGTGAGCAATTGTCCCATTTTCCCTTGCATCAACCACAAACGAGCGATATCTTGTGGCTTCGCTTCAAACTCAGCTTCTTCTTTTGTTTCTGCTGCAGTCACTAAATACGCCACATTTATTTCTGGTTTTTCCATAAAAGGCGATGGAATGAAGTTATCTCGATACATATTTAAAATTTCATTCGATAGCTGTCCATTGAAAAACTGTGCGAAAGAATAGCCTACACCTCTTCTTGCCGTTTCAAGCGCACTGTTTCCACTTGAACCGAGCATCCATGCTTCAGGTAGGGTTACCCCTCGAGGGCTTGCAATCATCGCGTATAACTTGTCCTCAGTCAATTCATCATTAATGAGTTGCAACGTATGATCAAATTTCTCATACATATTATCCACTCTTGGTTGACGGCCCTCAGCTAATGCGTACATCGATTGTGGGTCTCCACCTGGTGCACGTCCAACACCAAAATCAATCCGACCTGGCGAGAATGCGCTTAATGTTTTGAACACTTCAGCCATTTTTAATGGAGAATAGTGCATCATCATGACGCCACCCGTACCGATACGAATTTGATTCGTTTTAGCAGCTAACCGTGCAGCAGTCACTTCTGGAGCAGAGCTTGCAAAGGCTCTCGTGCCATGGTGTTCTGCCATCCACATGCGTGTATATCCTAACTCATCTGCTAATATAGCCAATTCTTCCGCTTTTTCCAGTGCACCGACAGCAGTATTTCCACTCGTAACTGGTGCTTGATCTAATACGCTTAATTTCATTGATATACATCCTTTCACGAACAGTTCATTCATTGTCTTGCAAACCTTATTCTATCACCCGTTCGTTCACATAGAGAATAATCTGCTTAGCTATCCAGGCGTGAGCATTTGACTTGGGCGTAAGAATGCCGACATGATATGATGTCTCCACATATCAGTGAGGTGATGACAGGATGCAACAAACCGTGATATTAAATGATGATTTGAAAATAAATGCAACCAATCTTTATACGGAAGATGTGGTCGATTTTCAATCGGGAAAAAAGCGAAAAACGATACACGTTGATTTCAAAGTAACGAGTGAAGACTATCATCGCGTCGCTACTTTTTTATATAAAAATGATTTTGACGTAAAGGTTCCAACATTAAATTTACAATTCCCAGCATACATCCAAAAATACACGACATCAGTAACGAATTTATACAGAGAAAATCAAGTTGGCGATTATTCACTAACGTTGATTGAAAAAGGTGATTAAGCTTTTTGCGGATGAATTGATAGACGTAAAATTACGTCTGCTTCAGGGTTAATTCGCGCGACTTCAGGGTTAATTCGCGCGGCTTCAGGGTTAATCCGTGCTCCTTCAGGGTTTATTTGCTCTGCTTCAGGGTTAATCGGCGTGACTTCAGGGTTAATTCGTGTAGCTTCAGGGTTAATCCGCTCCGCTTCAGGGTTAATCGGCGTGACTTTAGGGTGACCTTTCAGTATTCACAGTTGATCCTTCATAACCAGCACAAAATGGGCACTGACCTCGGTCAGTGCCCTTTCATTCGCATAAATTTTCATTTCTCTTTAAACCAAGCATAATGATAATCAAGCCTTTTCACTTTACAGACAGTTAAACAATCCCCCATCACAACAATTTGTGATGGGGATTGATTAAAACTTAACCAATAGATCCTTCCATTTCGAAGGAAATCAAGCGGTTCATTTCAACAGCATATTCCATTGGCAATTCTTTTGTGAATGGCTCAATGAAGCCCATGACGATCATTTCTGTCGCCTCTTCTTCACTCAAACCACGGCTCATCAAGTAGAAGAGCTGTTCTTCTGATACTTTAGAAACTTTCGCCTCGTGTTCCAAGGAAATGTTTTCATTCAACACTTCGTTATAAGGAATCGTATCCGATGTGGATTCATTATCCATAATCAACGTGTCACACTCGATGTTGGAGCGTGCGTTGTCAGCTTTCTTACCGAAGTGAACCAATCCAAGATACGTTACTTTACCACCTTGTTTGGAAATGGATTTCGAAACGATGGTTGATGACGTATTTGGTGCCAAGTGATACATTTTCGCTCCAGCGTGTTGGTGCTGACCTTTACCAGCTAATGCGATGGAAAGGGTCATACCGCGTGCGCCTTCGCCTTTCAACAGAATGGATGGGTATTTCATCGTCAACTTAGAGCCTAAGTTACCGTCAATCCACTCCATTGTACCGTTTGCTTCTGCTGTTGCTCTCTTCGTAACCAAGTTATAAACGTTATTTGCCCAGTTCTGAACAGTTGTGTAACGGCAGTACGCATCTTTTTTAACAAAGATTTCAACAACCGCACTGTGTAGGGAACTTGACGTATAAACAGGTGCTGTACAACCTTCAACATAGTGTACAGATGCACCTTCATCCACGATGATCAACGTACGTTCGAACTGACCCATATTTTCAGAGTTGATACGGAAGTACGCTTGTAGTGGTGTTTCCACCTTCGTGTTTTTCGGTACATAGATGAATGATCCACCAGACCATACAGCAGAGTTCAATGCTGAGAATTTGTTATCAGAAGCTGGGATCAATTTACCGAAATACTCACGGAATAAGTCCTCGTTTTCACGTAGAGCAGAGTCCGTATCTTTAAAGATAACGCCCATTTCTTCCAATTCTTTTTCCATGTTGTGATAAACAACTTCGGATTCGTACTGCGCAGAAACACCCGCTAGATATTTCTGTTCAGCTTCTGGGATACCCAGACGATCGAATGTTTGTTTAATCTCCTCAGGTACTTCATCCCAAGAACGCTCAGAGCGCTCGGATGGTTTGACGTAATACGTGATTTCGTCAAAGTCTAATTCGCCTAAGTCGCCACCCCACTGCGGCATTGGCTTACTATGAAATATTTCATATGCTTTCAAACGATACTCAAGCATCCACTCAGGTTCTTCTTTACGGGCAGAAATTTCACGAACTACCTCTTCAGTCAGACCACGTTCAGTACGGAAAATCGATACGTCGCGGTCACTAAAACCATACTTGTAATCGCCTACTTCAGGTGCTTTCTTAGCCATACTTCACCCTCCTTGTAATGATTAAACAGTGAATCAGGCGTAACAGCCTGACTACTGTTCTTCATCGACGCCTTTCTCCATGGCTTTCCATGCGAGCGTCGCACATTTAATTCTGGCTGGGAATTTCGCTACCCCTTGCAGGGCCTGAACATCTCCCATGTCATCCAGATTAAATTCCTTTTCATCTATATCCTTGCCCAACATCATTTCAGAGAATATCTCTGACATTTTGAGGGCATCTTCTACTGGTTTACCTGTTACAGTCTGCGTCATCATAGAAGCAGATGCCATGCTGATGGAACATCCTTCGCCTTCAAACTTAGCGTCTTGAACGATTCCATCTTCTACTTTCATCTGTAAATCGATTCGATCACCGCACGTTGGATTATTCATCTCAACGGTAATCGAACCTTCATCTTCTATTGTACCGCGATTTCGCGGATTTTTATAGTGGTCCATGATGACTTGTCGATAGAGTGTATCTAGATTGTTAAAAGACATCTCCGAAATACTCCTTCGCTTTTTTTAGTCCTTCGACAAGATGATCTACATCTTTCTTATCATTATACAGGTAAAAGCTCGCTCTTGCAGTTGCAACAACTTCAAGTTCACGCATTAATGGCTGTGCACAATGGTGACCCGCTCGAACTGCAATGCCGAGTGAATCAAGCGCTGTCGCCAAGTCATGTGGATGGACACCTTCCAAATTGAACGTAACAAGACCCGCTCGTTCTTTTGCATCAGGTCCGTAAATTGTCATTCCATCAATTTCATTCATTTTCTGCATGGCATATTGAACAACGTCATGTTCATGTTTTTCAATCTCATCTAAACCGACTTCATTCAAAAAGTCGATGGCAGCGGCAAGCCCGACTGCACCGGCGATAATCGGTGTTCCACCTTCAAATTTCCAAGGTAGCTCTTTCCATGTTGATTCATAAAGGTGAACAAAATCAATCATTTCACCGCCGAACTCGACTGGTTCCATGTCTTCTAACAATGATTGCTTACCATATAGTACACCAATTCCTGTAGGACCGATCATTTTATGACCTGAAAAGGCATAAAAATCAACATCCAAATCTTGCACGTCTACTTTCATGTGCGGAACACTCTGCGCACCGTCTACCGCGATAACAGCTCCATGTTCATGTGCAATTTGGGCCATTTCTTTAATTCGATTGATTGTACCTAAAACGTTAGAAACATGTGTAACAGCAACAATTTTCGTTCGGTCGGTAACCGCTTCACGCACATCATCCAATGAGATCGTTCCATCTTCGTAAAGTGGAAGATACTTCAGTTTAGCGCCTGTTTCTTTCGCTACTTGCTGCCATGGAATGATGTTACTATGATGCTCCATTTTCGTCAGAACGATCTCATCGCCTTCAGACAAATTCTGTCTGCCGTAACTAGACGCAACAAGATTGATTGCAGTTGTTGTTCCACGAACGAATACAACTTCTTTAATGGATGATGCATTGATGAACTCTCTCACCTTGTCGCGTGCACCTTCATAATCTTCGGTAGCACGCGAACCTAGTGTATGAACACCTCGGTGAACGTTCGAGTTATTGCGTTCGTAATAATCATTAATCGCATCGATAACTACTTGAGGCTTCTGGGAAGTCGCAGCGCTATCGAGATAGACTAATGGATGACCATTAACTTCCTGATCCAGTATTGGAAACTGCTTGCGAACTTCTGCCATATTCATTAGTATACTTTCCCTTCAATAACTTCTTTCAGTTGTTTTTGAACGGTTTCGATTGGGATTTCACGAACAACTGGATCTAAAAATCCGTGAATGATTAGACGCTCTGCATCTTCTTTCGAAATACCACGACTCATCATGTAGTATAACTGCATTGGATCTACGCGGCCTACGGAAGCAGCGTGCCCTGCGGTTACGTCGTCTTCATCAATCAATAAGATTGGGTTGGCATCACCACGTGCACCTTCATCTAACATTAAAATACGGGATTCTTGTTCAGCGTTTGCACGTGTTGCACCATGCTCGATTTTACCAATTCCATCGAAGTAAGCTGTTGATTGATCCTTCATGACACCGTGCTGAAGGATGTAACCATCAGAATCTTTACCCCAGTTGACAATCTTCGCTGTGAAGTTCTGTCTTTGTTTTCCGCGACCGACTGAAACGGATTTCGCGTTACAAATTGAGTTATCACCTTTTAGGTGGGTTGTATTTTCAGAAATCGTATTTCCGTCGTTCATTTGACCAAGTGCCCACTCAATGTTTGCATCACGGTCAGCAACTCCACGACGGTTTACGTAAGTTGTCGTTCCTTCTGCAAAGTTGTCGACAGCACCGTAAGAAACTTTTGCGTTTTGGTGAGCAAATACTTCGCTGACCAAATTGGCAACAGATTCTTTATTGGCATTCGCTGAGTAATAATTTTCTAAATAAGTGACTTCACTATTTTCTTCAGCTACTAATAAAACGTGGTTGATCATACCCGCTTCATCATCTTCTTGCCAAAAAACAACTTGGATTGGTTCGTCAACGACTACGTTTTTCGGAACATAGACGAATACACCACTGTTCATGAGTGCTGCATGACGTGCAGTCATTTTGTTTTCATCCACCGCAACGCCATCTTGCATGAAATACTTTTGTACAAGTTCACTATGTTCATTCATTGCAGTGAAAATATCTTCGAAAATAACGCCTTTGTCTTTCAAGTCTTGAGAAAGGTTTGCATAAGCAACATCGTTATTTCGAACGATAATCAAATTTTTAGCGCTTCCTTCTTCACCTAATAGGACACGGATTTGTTCAGGAAGTGTATCAAAGTCCTGGATAGGTTCACCAGCTACATCATGCTTGAAATTCGTGAAGTTCCAATCAATAATCCGTGTTTTATTTGCTTTCGCCATTGGAAGATCTTCCGATTGACGTAAAGCTTCTAAACGAATATTACGGAACCACTCAGGTTCGTTTCGTTTCTGAGAATACTCAGTAATATATTGTTCATCGTATGGTAGTTTTGTATCTACTGCCATTATTCACCCTCCAATCTTTATGATCACTTACTGGCCTACAGTTTCGTCTTCGATGCCAAGCTCCTCTTTAATCCACTCATAACCTTCTGCTTCTAGGCGTTGAGCTAGTTCTGGACCGCCAGATTTCACAACGCGACCTTGCATCATTACGTGTACATGGTCTGGTGTGATGTAGTTAAGTAGACGTTGATAGTGAGTGATAATTAAGCAACCGAAGTTTTCACTACGCATTTTGTTGATTCCTTCAGAAACAACTTTCAATGCGTCAATGTCTAGACCGGAGTCAATCTCGTCTAAAATCGCGATTGCTGGTTCCAACATCATTAACTGAAGGATTTCATTCCGCTTTTTCTCTCCACCGGAAAATCCATCGTTTAAATAACGCTGAGCCATATCTTTATCTATATCTAAGAAGTCCAAATTCTCATCCATTGTTTTAATGAACTGCATTAATGGAATTTCGTTGCCTTCCTCACGCTTCGCATTGATTGAAGAACGTAGAAAATCAGAGTTTGTGACACCGCTGATTTCACTTGGATATTGCATAGCCAAAAATAGACCGGCTTTCGCACGCTCGTCTACTTCCATTTCAAGAACATCTTCTCCATCTAAATGAATAGACCCTTTTGTCACTTCATATTTCGGGTGACCCATAATGGCACTCGCTAGTGTTGATTTACCTGTACCGTTTGGTCCCATTACTGCGTGGAATTCTCCACCCTTTATCGTTAGGTTAACCCCTTTCAGGATTTCGTTCCCTTCAATTTCGACATGCAGATCTTTAATCTCTAAAGTTGATCCAGCCATATCAATACCTCCATTTTCTATGATATATATTGGTCATTCCCAATCTATTCTCATTCTTATTTTATAACATTTATAATTTATTATCAACCTTACGCCGAAGAATGACCTTATTCGGCACAACCTCTATTATAGTAAAGATGCGGGGAATATTAAACTGAAACGACGTAAGTTATTGATTTTTCGTAAAATGTTAATTCCTTGGCATTGAAATTGTGGAGTTTGACGTTCATTTAGGAGGGATTTTTCATAGTGAGAATGAAAGGCTGAATGATGAGAATCAGAATTTTGCTTATATCGGACTTTCCGACTCGGTTTTTCAACCGCGCGGGGGTTAGTGGCCTTCTATAAACAAGATTCTAATATTGATCGGCTTTCGGGCTTGATAGGCGTTCTCTTCTCGATACTCAAATGAGTGCTTGTGTTTCGTGAAATGTCGTTGAGAACGTGT
>NZ_JAGSIE010000012.1 GCF_018138385.1 Allobacillus saliphilus | reverse complement strand
GACTATGTGCTTACCGCTACCAGGTCACACTCGGGACTTTCACCCGTTAGAATTCACCCATGCCGGGCAAACTAAAACTGCCCAGCAACCACGTAGTTGCTGGACAGTACAATGTATTATTCAAATTCGATTAATAAATCACCCGATTCAAGGGCTTCCCCATTTTTCACTTCTACTCGTTTTATTTTCCCATCATATGGAGCTTGGATTGTCGTTTCCATTTTCATCGATTCAGTAATCATCAAGTAGTCATTTTTGCTGACTGTCTCACCCTCTTTTACTAGTACCTCAACAACTGTACCAGGCATCGATGCTCCAATTTGTTTAGGGTCACTTGAATCTGCCTTCATCTTTTGATTTTGTACGTCTTTAATATGTTCATCGCGTACGACAACTTCTCTTGGTTGGCCATTCAGTTCGAAATACACGACACGTGTACCATCTTTTTGCGGCTCACCAACTGAAACTAATTTAATGATTAACGTCTTCCCTTGCTCAATCTCAACAGAAATTTCTTCTCCTAACCGTAAGCCATAAATGAATGATGGCGTATCGAGAACAGATATATTGCCGTATTGATCTACAAACTTTTCATAATCCAAAAATACTTTCGGATATAATGCATAAGAGATCACTTCGTGTGTCGTTACTTGACGATTTAGTTTTTCAAATAATCGTTCTTGCAACGCTTCAAAATTGATCGGCTTCAACTGTTCACCAGGTCTCCCTGGAATTTCTTCCTTACCTTTCAGAATTATTCGTTGTAATTCTTTAGGAAATCCTTGATAAGGTTTACCAATCATTCCTCGGAAAAATTCAACTACTGAATCTGGGAAATCTAAGTTATCCCCTTTTTCATATACATCATCAACCGTCAAATCATTTTGCACCATAAAGAGTGCCATATCACCTACAATTTTAGATGAAGGAGTAACTTTTATCAGATCACCAAACATGTCGTTAACTGTACGGTACATATATTTCACTTCATCCCAACGATCACCAAGGCCAACAGCCTTTGCTTGCTGCTGTAAATTGCTATATTGTCCACCTGGCATCTCATGTAAGTAGATTTCTGTATGAGGTGCTTTTAAACCACTTTCAAAATTACTATAGTAACCGCGAACATCTTCCCAATACTTGTTAAGTTCTTCGTATGCTTGAATATCGACTTTTGGTTGACGATTATTTCCTTCTAGAGCATGATACAAGCTGTTCGCGCTCGGTTGTGAAGTATGTCCAGCCATCGAGCTGACAGCAACATCGACTGCATCGACCCCCGCTTCAATCGCTCTTGCATACATCATGACCCCATTTCCACTCGTGTCATGTGTGTGTAGATGGATCGGGATATTAATTTCTCGTTTCAACGCAGAAATTAATTGGTAAGCCGCTTCAGGTTTCAATAGACCCGCCATATCTTTTATGCCTAAAATATGAGCACCTAACGATTCCAGTTCTTTCGCTAAGTTAATGTAATAATCTAAATCGTATTTATCCCTTTTAGGATCTAAAATATCTCCGGTATAACACATTGACACTTCAGCAATTTTATTCTGTTTTCGTACAGCCTCGATTGCCGGCTTCATGCCTTCTACCCAATTCAAGCTATCGAAAATCCGGAAGACATCGATACCTGCTTGAGCACTCTTTTCTACAAATTCATCAATAACGTTATCCGGATAATTTGTATATCCTACCGCATTACTCGCACGCAATAGCATTTGGAATAATACATTCGGCATTTTTTCGCGTAGCTTTATCAATCGCTCCCAAGGATCCTCTCTCAAAAATCGATAAGAGACATCGAAGGTTGCCCCACCCCACATTTCAACAGAAAATAAATTAGGTAGTAGTTTTGCCGTGGGCTCCGCAATCCCTAATAAATCTTTTGTACGAACACGTGTCGCCAGTAATGATTGGTGAGCATCGCGAAAAGTTGTGTCTGTCAATAATACCTCTTTTTGTTGTTTCAACCATTCACTGACCGCTTCAGGGCCTTTTTCATCAAGTATTAGTTTTGTACCCGCTTCCGGCTCGCTATCCGATCGTACAGTTGGAATCCGAACAGGGTCAAATAGTGGCTTCTTCTCTTTCCCCGTCGTCAATGGGCTGTTAACTGTTGTAGAAGCCAAGTAAGATAATAATTTGGTTCCCCGATCTTTTTTCTTCGGAAATACGAAAAGCTCTGGTGACGAATCAATAAAGGTGGTATCATAGCTTCCATTTAAAAACTTCTTGTGCAGAATAACGTTTTCCAGGAATGGAATATTGGTTTTTATACCACGAATTCGAAACTCCTTTAAATTTCGCACCATTTTTCGTGCGGCTTGCTCAAAAGAAAGAGCCCACGTAGATACTTTTACAAGTAATGAATCATAATGTGGTGAGATGACTGCTCCTTGAAAGCCGTTCCCTGCATCCAAGCGGACACCAAAGCCACCACCTGTACGGTACGCCATAATTTTACCTGTATCAGGCATAAAGTTATTCAATGGGTCTTCCGTTGTGACCCTAGACTGAATCGCGTACCCGTGCGTCGTTATTTCCGACTGTTTCGGTAATCCAATTTCTTTATCGTGCAAAGAATAACCCATAGCAATTCGCAGCTGTGTTTGAACAATATCGCAGCCTGTAATCATTTCAGTGATTGTATGCTCGACTTGAACTCGCGGATTCACTTCAATAAAGAAAAATTCATCCTCTGTTACTAAAAACTCAACCGTACCCGCGTTGAGGTAATTTACATCTTTCATTAGCTTTACAGCTGCATCGCAAATCTCATGACGCTGTGAATCAGACAATGAAATGCTTGGTGCAATCTCTACTACTTTTTGGTGACGACGTTGGATCGAACAGTCTCTTTCATATAAATGAAGGATATTTCCTGCTTCATCACCTAATATTTGCACTTCGATATGTTTCGGTTGCTCTACTAATCGCTCAACGTAAATCTCATCGTTACCAAATGCTGCTTTCGCTTCGGATTTCGCACGGTCATAAGCTTCTTTCAACGCTTCTTTTGTGCGAACGATACGCATCCCTCGTCCGCCTCCACCAAGAGCTGCTTTGATCATAATCGGAAATCCGTGTTCTTCAGAAAACGCTTTCACTTCTTCTAATGATTCAACTGGACCATCTGTGCCAGGAATTACAGGAATACCAGCTTGCATCGCTTGTTTCCGAGCCTTAACTTTATCTCCAAACACGTTTAAATGCTCACTCTTCGGACCAATGAAAATAATACCTTCCTCTTCACACCGTTTGGCAAACTGAATGTTTTCAGATAAAAAGCCATAACCTGGATGAATGGCATCAACTCCTACACGTTTAGCTAACTCAATAATTCCTTCAATATCCAAATAGGCGTCAATCGGCTTTTTGCCAACCCCAACCAAGTAGGCTTCATCAGCTTTATATCGATGATAAGAGCCTGTATCTTCTTCAGAGTAAATCGCAACTGTTCGTATGTTCAATTCTGTACACGCTCGAAATACACGAATAGCTATTTCTCCTCTATTCGCTACTAATACTTTATTAATTGATTTGCTTTCTGTCATGATGACCCTCCCAAATTCGCAAAATTTCTCTCATCTCTTTTAAATTTCAACATATTTTTAAAAATTCCTGCCAAAAAAATGAATTATTGTTCAGTTATAAATTTACGCTTTCTCTAAAAGCGGGTAAACTAATAACACATATTCGTTGGAGGGATAGCAATGAACCATAAGAACATACAACCAGTCCATAAAACTTTCTACAATAAACCGACTCTTCAATTAGCAGAAGAGTTACTCGGCTCTTTTTTAGTTCATGAAACTCCCAATGGACTACTTGTGGGGAAATTGTTGAAACAGAGGCGTACTTGGGAGCAGACGACCGCGCAGCACATAGCTTTAACAATCGTCGAACGAAGCGAACGGAGATTATGTTTCACGAAGCTGGTTTAGCTTATGTATATACAATGCATACACATCATTTATTTAATATCGTAACTGGTCAAGTCAATCAGCCAGAAGCAGTACTAATCCGTGGAATAGAACCAATGATTGGTGAGGATGTTATGTTGGAAAATAGACCCGTTTCAAAAAGAGCGAATCTTACAAGTGGACCAGGTAAACTCACAAAAGCTATGGGTATAAACAAATCTTATTACGGTAATCGTTTGTGGGAAAAGCCGCTATATATTGCTGTTGGTGAAAGACCGCAAGAAATAATGATTGGTAATCGAATTGGAATTCCAAATGCAAAAGAGGCTGTTGCTTCCCCTTATCGATTTTGGATCAGAAATAATCCGTTTGTTTCGAGGTAGATTTAGTTTGCTCAGCATCTTTTTCGAATAAAACGTCTTTTACATGCAAAAAACTCAAACGAATGCTTTCACGTAATCGATGTAAGCATTGTTTGAGTCTTTATTATGATAAATTTTTGGTATCTTGGGCAACTTCGTGCAACGCACTCAATTGTCTTTCCAAGTTCTCCATAATTGCTTTACCATCTTCCTCTTGAATTAAATCCAAGCGAACAGCAAAATTTATTTCTCTTGAGAGACCAAACATTTGAGTATCTAAAACCTCTTCATAGAGAGGACATTGAGGCATAGTTAAGTTGTCCATTTGAACTTTAATTAGCTGCAAAATCTTATCAGCATCTGCCTGCAAGAGGGCCAAGGCTTGGTTCTTTTCTAGTGATATTCTGGATGACACAGAAAACCCCTCCTAACTTTCCTACGTTCCCTTATTAAATAGTACCTTCTCCAACGCGAAATTGCAAGAAATTATCCATACTCACGTAGTGAATTCACAACCAGGACGATTAGAAGATCGACCACCGTTTATCATCTGCTAAGTCTTTCAGTAAATGCATACCAACAACACTGTTCCCCTGTTCATCTAACGCCGGCCCGAAAACAGCCAATCCACCTGACTCTTTAATGACTCCCATAATACAACCAGACACTCCACTTTTTGCCGGAATTCCAACATTTATCGCAAAGGTTCCAGAAGCGTCGTACATGCCACAGGTCACCATGAACGTTTTACATACGCGGGCAACATGTGACGGTAACAATGGTTGATTTGTATCCGGATCTTTTCCGTCATTCGCAAAAACAGCTGCAATACGGGCTAACTGTTTCACATTCACTGTGATGGCACACTGCTTTGTATAAACATCCAGAAGCTCCTCTACGCTTCCCGTAATGATTCCATTTTGTTTCATAAAGTAACTGAGTGCTCGGTTCAAAAATGCTGTTTCAAACTCTGAACGTGCTACTTCTTCATCATAGTCGATGGATGAATCGTCGGCTAAGAGTCGAACAAGATTCAATATTTCTTGAACCATCTCATCTGACCCGCGTCCTCTAATCATATTGGTCACCGCAAGTGCACCTGCGTTAATCATTGGATTCAGTGGTTTACTTGGCTTTTCAACCTCTAACTTTTGAATTGAATAAAATGGGTCACTCGACGGTTCCTTACCAACTCGAGAAAATACGGCTTGCTCCCCATGTTGAATTAAAGCTAATGCTAATGTGAGAACTTTCGATACACTTTGTATTGTAAAAGAGTAATCAGCTTGTCCCGCACACGCCACTTCTTTATCCCCTATTGGGTAAAAAGCCGTTGCATTGATTTCTGGTTGTTGATTGGCCAATGCTGGAATATAATCTGCGACCTTTCCGTTATTCGCATAAATCTTCACATGCTCAAGCCAATAATGTAGATCTTTTTCGTCGATTTCGATCATGAAAAATCACTCCTTTAATGCATTCATCAAAAATGTTCGTTATACTTGTATAGGAAATTTATAAAAAAGAGGTGTAACAACAATGATCGTTCAATTAAAAGGGAATGTTCAATTTCCCATAACACTTGATCCAACTGTATGGATTTTTGATGATCGGAAAATTAAGCTTGAAGAAGCCTTTTCACCAGATAAAGAAGAAAACGCCCCTGAAAAGGACACCGAGCATCAACAGCGGGTCAGACCGCCAGTCAATCGAAGTGTCAGTCGATTTGAAGGCAAGAAAGTGCTCGAAAATAGCTACGTGATGCCAATCAAACCTTTTTTAGAAACGTCTAGTCCAAACGAAGGTGCAACCTCTGCCATTCTAAATACCGATCAAGGTGAAGTCGAGATTTCATTGGATAAATTAAAAGATTCGTTATTGATCTTTGCAATTGACGGTAAACCGCCAAAAGAAGATGGTCCCGTTCACCTTTTGTTCGGAGATGGTACGAATCAATATGCACCATTTAAAGGAATAGACTTGATCACAATTAACTAAGCTTCCCCATTTTCTCATAGTTGTTTGGGAATTGTCTATTTTTACTATGCATACAACCTCCTTTTTTACTCAAGCTATTTAAAAAAGGAGGTTTTTTATTTTGAAGTGGAAAGCTACACTCCTTATCTTATTTATACTTCTTTTTTCAGGTTGTAGCAATCAAGATGCTAACTCGCCTGAGAATAATGCAAGCCCTGACTTACAACGTGTAAATGATCCTACGAATCAACAGACAACGCAAGAGCATACAAATCAAGAGGCAGCTGAACGATTAGTCCAACTAGCCAATAGTGTTCCGAATGTGAACAATGCAAGGGCTGTCGTTTTTGGTGACTATACAATTATCGGCATTGACATTAATGAAGATTTAGATCGTGGTAAGTCAGGCTCTGTCAAGCATGCAGTAACGGAGATTATTAAACATGACCCGTATGGACATTATGCGTACGTTGTGGCTGATGGAGATATTATGAAACGAATTGCTAATATAAACGAGTCCATTCAAAACGGCCAAGGACGAAGTGTCATTTTAGACGAAATCGCCAATGTCATTGGACGGTATATCCCTGATATGCCGATGCGCGAGACAAATCAAGATGAAGAGTATGAAAATAACCAAGAAAACACCGAAGACATTCAACAGGAACGACAAGAGCAAAATCAGCCTCTTTAATCATACCCTTGGCTATATTGAAACTCCCTTATCCATAATGGACAAGGGAGTTTCATTATTGCTGGGTTGGAAGTTTTGTTGGATCTTCGCCTTCTTGAACTTTATTGTAGTACTGGACTCCAAATTGTGATCCTTCATCGACCATTTTGGAATTTTCTACATTTTGAAAGTCTGGTTTCCCTGATTCAACCTCAGGAATTTGGTCTTTTTCACCAAAATATTTATTTTTTAACCCTTCTACTTTTTTCATCACTTTTTGTTTTCGATTTTCATCAGACATTACATATGCAACTGCCCCGGCTCCAACTGCCGCTAACAATCTTTTTTTCATCGTAAGTCCCCTCCTCATTATGTTCAATAACACTTATGATTTTATAAATTCCCTATCCAATCATTTTCAAACCTCGTCTTCGAATTTTTTGTTGAATAGCAATTTTTATTCATCATTCCAAATCGGGTGTTATTGATGATATAATATATAGTGGATTTGAGGTGAGATTAATGCGTGTAAAATGTATTCTTTGTGATCGGGTAGATACTCTGGAGCCTTTTTCGTTATTAGCGAAGGAGTTGCAAAAAAAGAGAAAGCTCTCTTACCTATGTCCTGATTGTGATCAGCGGATTACTCAAAAAGTTAAGCAAAAATCACAAGAATCGACACCACACGAAACAATTCAGACGGATTTTAATAATAACAAATAAAAACTGCCGCCAATGACGGCAGCAGTCTTTATTCATTAGTAGTATGATTTCGTTCTTTTCGTTCGCGATATAATCGAAAGCGATAAATTCCTAGCACGAGAGCAATCACAATAAGCACTTCGGCAATTGGTAGAGCAAATATAGCAAAAATTGCTAACACAAAACAACCAATGAATAACATTATGTACACAATGATTGACTTTAATATTGGTAATTCTTTAGCGAAACCGAGTTTATACGTAATTACTGCTAAAATAAATATAGCAAAAAACAATAGCCAAAACCCGAGATTTCCACCGACGTCGATTAAAAAGTAACGCTCGACTGGGCTAAAGCTAAATTGTTGGGAAACCGTTTTATCCATGGGTTAACCTCCTATCGTGTCCTATACAATCATACTAAATCAATTTGTTTTTTTCTATTATGAAAACGTAAAAAACATCACAAAATCGTGAATTTATTATTTTCGGGAGTGGAATAATTATGAAGTTTGAAATAAAAATGGCCTTATTGGCCGTATTAGTTGTCAGTTTGTTTTTGGCAACAGCAGTCGCAATAAGCTTTCAAAACTTTTGGTTGGTATTCGCATTCTTTTTCGGAGGAATGGCGGTAATGGTCTTTGGTCTACGTTACAAAAAGAAACATTACGCTTCAATCAGAAAGTAAACTTTATTTATAATTAAAATGACCATACACTGTATTGGCTGCACTTCGCAAACCATGAAGCGACTGTGCAGCCAATCATTTTATTAGAATATATTAAGATCTAAGTTATTTCTCTTCGATATATTCAATATATCCACTATGAACAACCTCATTGGCTGCCAGTACAGAGTTCTCTTTTAAAAGATCAAGCGGTTCCCCATTTACGCGAGTTGCTTTACCTCCAACTTCGTTAATGATGATTAAACCCGCGGCTATATCCCAAGGAGACAGACGCATCGTTATATACGCATCAATAATACCTTCTGCAATATAAGCGAATTCTAGAGCTGCTGAACCATATGAACGTGTACCCCTAACATCCCGAATCAACTGATGAATCTTCTCTTCATTTAAGCGTCTATTTGGTGTAGACCAAAAACTATTAATTCCTACAAGTGTATCTTTTAATTCTTTTTCTTTCGTTAACTCAGGAATTTTCTTGCCGTTTTTAAAGGCCCCCTCGCTCTTAACACCTTCGTAAAGAGTATCGTCCATCACATCGTAAATTAGTCCGACGACGCCTTCACCATTATGATATATACCAATAGATATTGCGAAGAAGCGTTTTTGGTGGATAAAGTTCATCGTTCCATCGATAGGGTCTATAATCCATACGGTTCCATCTAAAGAAGTAACGTGATCGCCGGTTCCTTCTTCTGCCATAATTTTATGGTCTGGAAAAGAACTCCTAATTTTTTCGATAATAAATTTTTCTGTTCTTTCATCAATTTCCGTAACTAAATCTTTCCGATCTTGTTTTGTATTAATCTCATAAGGACGTTGCATATGGCTTTTTATTTGCTCACTTGCTTTAAATATGATTCTTTTTGCTTCATCGATTAAATTGCTTTTTTCAATGTTGTCCATTGTACTTTGCTCCTTCTATAAAAACTTCATCACATCAATAATCGTATCAAAAAATAGCTAACAATTCACTTAAAGCACAGAACCAATGCATTTCTTAACGTTAATGGTTGATTTATGCTACAATTTCTATTGATGATGATGTAGTTGAAAAGAGGGAACAAAATGAACAGTTTTAACGGCTTTGAACAACAAGACTTTGACGTATTTACAATCGACGGTTTGGAAGAACGAATGGAAGCACTTAGAAATCGGGTTTCGACTAAGCTTGAGCTGATCGCCAATCACCTAGAACCTGACTTATCTAGTCTTTCAGGAGATGAAATGTTTGTCCATGTCGCCAAGCATGCACGGAGAACGAAAAATCCACCGAATGATACGTGGGCTGCATTAGCCAGTAGTAAAAGAGGATATAAAAAACTACCTCATTTTCAAATTGGCATGTGGGAGTCTCATGTATTTATCTGGTTTGCAGTCATTTATGAAAGTCCTATAAAAGAAGGGCTGGCAGAGCAACTAAAAAAGCACAAAGATGAGATTTTAAAAGAAATACCGAATGACTTTGTTTGGTCTGAAGACCACATGAAGCCTGAGACCATTTCACATGAACAAATGAAACAGGGTGAGTTTGACCGTGTAGTTGACCGCCTTCAAACGATCAAGAAAGCAGAATTCCTTTGTGGTAAAACATTCGACAGGAATGACCCAATACTTCGGGATGGTCCCAAGTTCATCCAAGAATGCGAAAATACGTTTAAACAATTAATGCGCTTTTATGAGCTTGCTAAAAATATCGATTAGAAGTTTCCTATTCAAAGGTAGCACGGAAAAATTGTGCTCTACTTCAACGAATCTTTAAAGGAACCGATGAAGCAGGAAGAGGCTGGGACAAATCCTTTAAAGTTGACTCAGAGACGAACATTCTAATTTAGTATTGCGGAAATACCCGCTTCGGAAACATACTCCGCTTTTACCCACAGGGCATAAGGCGACATCTGCGATAAATCGCAGTGTCTTCTATATCGCGGGCAGCTGTTGAGCCTCCTCATGCTTCGCACTGTGGGGTCTCACCTAGGCTTTTGCTCCCGCAGAAGTCTCCGTATATTTCCTACGCTAAGTTAGATTGATATTCGTGCTTCTGAGTTTATAACTTTGATTTGTCCCAGCCTCTTCAATTTCTACATTTTTATCGTTTCATGATCCGCTGCCTTTGCCTTTTGAATCACTTGATAAGGTATAAATCCTGATTTTTTCTCAAACTCTTTAAACAATGTTTTCTCTTCAGCTTTTGAAGGAACGACTTTTTTAAATTCATTATAGGCGTGTAATACTTCCTTCGTATTCGTTCCTTGCTCGTATGCTTCTTCAACCTTCTGAAACAATTCGACCACATTGACAATCTCTTCTGTAGTCCAATCAGGATCGATTGGATAGCTGTATTCCATAATATTCATTCACTCCTATTTTGTCGTAATTTTAGTTAATCGTTGTTGAATTTCATCTACTTCATCAATCAATTGATTAAATAACTCCTGAACGGACGGAATGTCTTGTATTCGCCATGCGACTTGTCCAGCCCAGACAAACCCTTCATCAACTTGTCCTTCTTGAGCAAATCTTTTGTTGGCTTTCCCACTAATATAGTCCTTCAAGCCTTCATAACCGACATTATCCTGTTCCAACTCCAAAATTTTATCAGTCCAATCATTTCGTAGCGCACGAGCTGGTGCCCCAATTGTTTCTTTGATTAATACAGTCGACTGAGCTCCGGCATCTAAGATTGCTTGTTTATAAGCTTCACTTGCATGGACGCACTCTTTTGTCGCAATAAATCGGGTTCCCATCTCAATTCCTTCAGCACCAAATGACAATGCAGCCATTAATCCTTTACCATCACTAATTCCCCCGGAAGCTACTACGGGTATATCAACTGCTTGGACAACTTCAGGAATAAGTACAAAGTTTCCGATATGATCTCTTCCCAAGTGTCCTCCACCTTCATAACCAACAACCATCACTGCGTCTGCACCTAGCTCTTCTGCTTTCTCTGCTTGTCTTTTCGCTGCAACCAAAACCAATTTTTTTGTATTTGTTCCTTGAAACATTTCCAATACAGGCTTAGGATTACCACCTGTTACAGATATAACTGGCACATTTTCATCTAAAGCTACTTGCACCATATGTTCAAATGGTCGACCGTGTTGTCCAATCGCAAAGTTTATACCAAATGGTTTATCGGTTAATTGTTTTACTTTTTGTATTTCTTCCCTCAATGCTTCTTCGTTATCCAAGCTCATCGCAGTAATTTGTCCTAAACCGCCAGCATTGGAAACGGCTGCGGCAAGGTCAGCATATGCCAAATGAGCTAATCCACCTTGAATAATCGGCAGTTCAATCTGAAGTAAATCCGTTAATCTAGTTTTCATAGTCGTACCTCCTGCTTAGATATTCTGTTTTCATAATATCATTAAATTCAAATGATTAAAAAAATCACCATCAGTTAATTGCTATCTGTACATATAAAAAACTGCCTGCTCTTCCACCATCTTCGAAAAAATGGTTGAGTTGAACAGACAGCTCCATCTTATTTACGATTCAATTGTTTGGATTTCAGTCGGATCAATAAAACCAAACCCTTTATCTCTCAAACCAGTAATAATATCTGGCAATGCTTCTTTTGTCCACTCACGATCATGCATTAGAAGGTTAGATCCATTCCCTAATAATTCGGTTTCTAACATAATCGTTGTTAGAGCCTCTTTATCCATATAATCCGCTTTAAAATCATAACCAAATGACCAATTCATCAACAGCATGCCCTCTTCTTTGACAAGTTCTTTCGCATAATCCGTGTTGGCACCATGTGGAGCTCTGAAAAATATTGGACGCTCACCAATAATTTTTTCAATTTCATCACTTAGTGGAACAATTTGCTCTCTTTGTTCTTCTTCTGTTAATTCTTTTAAATTCTTATGGTCGTACGTATGGTTTCCGATTGCAAAGCCCATTTCATGAATTTTTTTTAACGCTTCTTTCTCTTCTTCTGATTCAATAAAATGTCCATTAACAAAGAAAATTGCTGGTACATTCATTTCAGTTAAAATCTCAGCCATTTCAACTGCATGTTGATCCGGTGCATCATCAATTGTCATCAAAACTACTCGCTCGTCCGCATCATCGATTGGATCAAAGCCAAATATATCGTTCATTTTATATTTAGGCGTTTGTTTTTGTTTTTCTATATCACTTGCCTCGTCTTTTGTTTGATCTTCTTCCTTCGTTTCTTCAGAATCTTCCACTTCACTGTTTTCTGTTTCTTCCTCATCTACTTCTTTTACGGTTTTTTCAGGATCTTCTGATGAGTTTTGTGTTGATTCAGATGTTGGATTGTTTAGCTCTGTTTCGTCATTTGTCTGACAGCCTACAACGAATAATAAAATGAGTAGTATTACAACGGTGTATTTCGTTTTCAATGGATGTCCTCCTATATATGTATTAACCTTATTATAACTCGATAAGTGTTGTCATGAAACAGTTATTTTATTGTAAAATGGTTATTTTATAAGTAAGAGGGTAAAAGTAAAAGAACGTTAATTATGATGAAATTCCCTTGATTGTCAATAAGATTTTTGGTTCAATGGAGGATGTGTTCTTAAAATAATGTCGTTTTACTGGTTCAATAGGAGGGTTTAACATTGAAGAGAAAAGTAACGAGAGTTTTTTATATTTCATTATTAATAGCACTTTTATTTATCGTTTGGGGGATTATTCCTTCAAGCATCCTACCGACTTGGAACTTAAATAATATCACGACTAATATCCAAGGTTTTATTGTTGATAAGTTCGGTTGGTTTTACTTACTTTCAGCAACTTCATTCTTGATTTTTGCGATATTCTTAGTTGTTTCGAAGTACGGGAATATCAAGTTAGGAAAAGATGATGACGAACCGGAATATAACTATTTAACTTGGTTTGGAATGTTATTTAGTGCTGGTATGGGAATTGGTCTTGTATTTTGGGGAGCTGCAGAGCCGATTTCACATTTCAACATGCCTCCATATGCAACATCGGATGAAACAGAAGCAGCTAAAACTGCGCTACAGTTCTCATTTTTCCATTGGGGCCTACATCCATGGGGGATTTATGCAATTTTAGCAATGGCGTTAGCCTATTTCCAATTCAGAAAAGATGAACCAGGCTTGATCAGCACTACGCTAAAACCATTATTTGGGGATAGAATGAACGGTGCATATGGTACAGTCGTCAATGTAATTGCTGTATTTGCGACAGTATTCGGCGTAGCGACTTCTCTTGGTTTAGGTGCACAACAAATAGCTAGTGGATTAGGATTTATTGTACCTGCAATCAGTAACACAATTGTCGTTCAATTGATTATCATTGCTGTCGTCACTGTTTTATTCATGATATCAGCAGCGACAGGATTGAATAAAGGGATTCGAATTCTAAGCACAACGAATATTATCTTTGCTTTCATCCTAATGTTCTTCTTATTATTCGCTGGACCAACGAATTTCATCATGAATTTCTTTACAACTTCATTAGGTGGGTACGTTCAAAACCTTCCGTCCATGAGCTTTAGAACAACACCGTTTAATTCAGAAAATGCAGTATGGCTACAAAATTGGACGATGTTCTATTGGGCATGGTGGATCGCTTGGGCACCATTCGTTGGAATGTTCATCGCCCGTGTCTCTAGAGGACGTACGGTCAGAGAATTTGTTATTGGTGTATTATTAGTTCCTACAATTTTTGGTGCATTGTGGTTCGCTGTTTTCGGCGGATCTGCTATTTCTTTGGAATATCACCAAGGAATGGATATTATGTCAGTGGTTAATGATCAAGGGGCTGAAATCGCGTTATTCACTGTTTTTGAAAACTATCCATTGTCGTTCATTACATCGTTACTAGCGATTTTATTGATTAGTACATTTTTCATTACTTCTGCAGATTCAGCAACATTCGTTCTAGGTATGCAAACGACAGGCGGTAGTTTGAACCCACATGTTCGAGTGAAACTTGCTTGGGGATTGGTACAGTCAGCAACGGCTGCCGTGTTACTATGGCAAGGAGGATTAGGTGCATTGCAAACCGCTTCAATCTTAGCAGCCTTTCCGTTCGTGTTTATCTTACTGATGGTGATCTTCTCATTAGTCAAAGTATTTAGGGAAGAAGCAAGGAATGCTCCACTCAAAAGACGAAGAAGAAATGAACCAACTGAGCGAATATAACGAGTGATTTAGAACAGAACATTCATTTAATAAAAGATATTCTAAAAACACTAAAATCAATCAATTTTGTACTTATTGGATGAAGCGACGAGCTTCATCTTTTTTTTATGGAAGTTTCTCACCCGATAATCATTAACGAACGGATTGGGTTGTTAGTCATTAATAATTACTCCATCTCTTTTTTTGGGTATAATACAAAGTGTGCTTCTTTTTTAATTGCGTGATAGAAATCTCATGCTTCTTTTTTAATAGAAGCAAATATAAAGCGGAAAGCCCATTACATGACTCTCCGCTTTATATTAACAGCTCGCTGCAGGAGGTTTTACAAGGTAAAGTTCATCCTCATAATTTGCTGGCTACAGGATAATCTAATTTGTTTTTGAAACCACCTCGAACTATGTTTTGTATTTTGTTCGAGGTGGTTTTTGTTTATAAGTAAAAAAATGCTCTTCGAATCCAATACCATTTCGTAGAGTATTTACTCGTATTTATAGAAGGGCGTGCAATAATACCCAACAGAATACTATGAAAAAACACACCAACCAGCAAACCGTAGGGCTTAACTGGGTTGGTGTGTTTTCATTTATTTCACAGTTTATTTCATTGTATGGATTGGCATACCGATTGCAAGATCGCCTGCTTCCATAACCGTCTCACCAAGTGTTGGGTGAGCATGAATCGTCAATGCTAAGTCTTCAGCTGTCATTCCAGCTTCAACAGCAAGTCCTAATTCTGCAATTAAGTCACTAGCACTTGGACCAGCAACTTGAGCACCAATAACTAATCCATCTGATTTACGTGTAATTAATTTCACGAAACCATCTGTGTCATTTAAGCTTAACGCACGGCCATTAGCGGCGAATGGGAATTTCGAAACTTTAACATCGTAGCCTGCTTCTTTTGCGTCGCTCTCATTGTATCCGACACTTGCAAGTTCAGGATCTGAGAAAACAACAAGTGGCATAGATAGATAATCAATTTCTGATTTCTCTCCACTGATTGCTTCAGCCGCAATTTTCCCTTCATAGGAAGCTTTGTGAGCTAGTGGAGGTCCGTCAACGATGTCACCAATAGCAAAGATGCTATCGATATTCGTACGTCCTTGTTTATCCACTTTAATTAAGCCTTTATCATCCATCTCTACGCCAACTTCTTCAAGTCCGATTTCATCAGTGTTTGGACGACGACCAACAGTTACCAATAGGTAATCAGCTTCAACTGTCTTTTCTTCACCTTTTACTTCATAGGTTACTTTTACGCCATTGTCGGTTTCTTCAACACCTTGAGCCATAGCTTCTGTAACGATATCAACGCCTTTTCCTTTCAGACGCTTCTTCACTAATTGAGTCATTTGCTTCTCAAATCCACCCAAGATGTCTTTTGTACCTTCAAGGATTGTTACTTCTGTACCAAAGCTTGCGTACGCGCCACCAAGTTCAGTACCGATATAACCTCCACCGATGACAACCATTTTTCCTGGAACTTCTTTTAAGTTCAATGCACCTGTAGAGTCTAACACGCGCTCAGAATAAGGGAATGGTTTTAATTCAACCGGTCTAGAGCCTGTTGCAAGAATACAGTTTTTAAACTTATACGTTTGAGACTGCTTATCGTCCATGATTTTTGCTGTATTTTGGTCAACGAAGTAAGCTTCACCTTTAACGATGTTTACTTTATTTGCTTTTAATAAGCTTTCAACACCGCCAGTTAGTTTGTTTACAACTTGGCCTTTCCACTCTTGGACTTTGTCCCAATTAACAGATACTTTTTCAGCAACAATTCCCATGTCATCAGAGCCAGATGCTTGCTCATAACGATGACCTGCTGAAATTAATGCTTTTGAAGGGATACAGCCTACATTTAAACAGACACCACCAAGATTGCCCTTATCTACAATGGTCACTTTCTGCCCCATTTGTGCAGCTCGGATTGCTGCAACGTAACCGCCGGGTCCAGCACCGACGATTAGCGTATCTACTTCTTCTGGAAAATCTCCTACTACCATAATCAACCCTCCATCATAATTAGTTGTGGATCGTTCAATAATCGTTTGACATGATTCATCGCATGTTGTGCTGTAGCTCCGTCAACCATACGGTGATCAAAGCTTAGAGATAATGCTAATACAGGGGCTACAACAACTTCTCCGTCACGAACAACTGGTTTCTCACTGATGCGACCAATGCCTAAAATACCCATTTCAGGATGGTTAATGACAGGAGTGAACCATTGTCCACCTGCTGATCCAATATTCGTAATCGAACAGGAAGCACCTTTCATCTCCCCTGGGGAAAGTTTACCATCACGTGCTTTGGTTGCCAACTCATTTATTTCAGCAGAAATTTCAAACATGGATTTGCGATCAGCATCTTTTACGACCGGCACAAGTAGCCCACGGTCTGTGTCTGCAGCAATTCCAATATTGTAATAATGCTTATAAATAAGTTCTTCTGTTTCGTCATCGAATGAAGCGTTCAAAATTGGATACTTCTTCAATGTAGAAACGAGAGCTTTAACCACATATGGTAAATAAGTTAGCTTAATATCTTGCTCTTCTGCAATTGCTTTGAATTTTTTACGGTGTTCGACTAACGCTGTAACGTCTACGTCATCCATCAACGTGACGTGTGGCGCTGTACGCTTGGAGTTGACCATTGCATTGGCAATTGTGCGGCGAATACCACTGATTTTCTCTCGTGTTTCAGGGTATTGACCTTCTGTCATTTGTGGTGCAGATTTTTGTTCTGTAGATTCTTCTGTCTGCTGAGTTTCTTCAGCAGGTTGATCTCCACTTAAGAACTGATCAATATCGTCTTTCAAGATTCGACCATTTTTACCCGAACCACTGACTTGCTGGATATTCACGTCATTGTCTCGTGCATATTTACGAACAGATGGCATTGCAATAACGCGTTTATTATCATCAGCAGATTGATCACTCGTTTCTGCTTGTTTGCGATCTGCTGTTTTCTCTTCTTTTGGCTCTTCTTTCTTTTCTTCTGGTTGCTCTTCTTGTTTTGGTTCTTCTTTAGACGATTCTTCTTCAGATTCGTCGTCTTCATAACCTTCTGCATCGAAAGTAATAATTACCGTACCAACGGTCGTTACTTCGCCTTCATCAACAAAGATTTTTTTGACTGTCCCATCAACCGGAGATGGGATCTCAACAACTGCCTTGTCGTTTTGGACCTCGGCTAAGACATCATCTTCGCTTACTTGGTCGCCTTCTTTGACAAACCACTTGGCAATTTCACCTTCATGGATTCCTTCACCGATATCAGGAAGTTTAAATTCAAAGGCCAAGATAATCCCTCCTATTCATTGTCATTCTCAATTAAAAGTTCATAGATTCTTTTACTTTTTCCTTAACGTCTTGATGATTTGGTAACCAAACCTCTTCTGCTTGAGAGAATGGATATACCGTATCTGGAGCAGTTACTCTGAAAACAGGTGATTCTAAGTGCAAGATTGCACGTTCTTGAATTTCAGCAACAATGCCAGCTGCAACTCCTGCTTGACGCTGAGCTTCTTGTACTACAATAGCTCGATTTGTTTTCTTAACAGATTCTAAAATTGTGTCAATATCGATTGGACTTACTGTACGAAGGTCGATTACCTCACAGCTAATTCCTTCTTCTTCTAATTCTTCTGCTGCTTTAAGGGAAGCGTGAACCATTGCACCGTAAGCAACCAACGTCATATCGGTACCTTCTTTTACAATATTTGCTTTATCCAAATCAATTGTATATTCCTCTTCAGGAACCTCTTCACGGAAAGAACGATACAGCTTCATGTGCTCCAAGAAAATAACAGGATCGTTATTTCGGATTGAAGAAATTAGTAGCCCTTTCGCATCATATGGTCCTGATGGAATAACGACACGAAGACCAGGTGCCTGTGTCATAAATCCTTCCAAGCTGTCCGCGTGAAGTTCTGGTGTGTGTACGCCACCACCAAATGGTGAGCGGATTGTAATTGGCGCATGCCATCTACCTCCAGAACGATAACGCATACGAGCAGCTTGACCTACAACTGCATCCATCGCTTCGAAAACAAAGCCGAAGAACTGAATTTCCGGTACTGGTCGATAATCTTGTGTTGATAAACCGACAGCCATACCAATAATTCCTGATTCAGCCAATGGCGTATCAAAAACTCTCTCTTCTCCGAACTCGTCTTGTAAGCCTTCAGTAGCACGAAATACACCACCATTTTGGCCAACGTCCTCACCAAAAACGAGCACATTGTCATCGTTCTTCAACTCTGTGCGTAAGGCATCAGTTATTGCTTGAATCATAGTCATTTCAGCCATTGTTTACTTCGACTCCTTTTCTTTGAATTCTTCCATTTGCTCTATCAAATTCGCTGGAAGTTCTTCATGCATAATGGAAATTAACTCCGTAACAGACTGTTTTTCTTGTTTATCTGCTTTCTTGATCGCCGCTTTAATTTCTTCTTTTGCTGTTTCCATTACTTCATTTTCTTTCTCTTCAGACCATAGTCCTTTTTCTTCCAAGAATTTACGGAAACGGACAATTGGATCTTTCTTTTCCCATTCGCTATCCATATCTTCTGTACGGTAGCGTGTTGGGTCATCCCCTGCCATAGTGTGTGGACCATAACGATACGTCAATGTTTCAATTAATGTTGGTCCATCTCCATTTACAGCACGTTCACGGGCTTCTTGAACGACTTTATAAACAGCTAAAACATCCATACCATCAACTAGAAAGCCTGGTATTCCCATTGCTACAGATTTCTGAGCAATTGTTTTTGCTGCTGATTGTTTTTCAACTGGAACAGAAATAGCGAATCGGTTGTTTTGAACAATAAAAATCGCTGGTGCCTGGTAAGCTCCGGCAAAGTTTACCCCTTCATAGAAGTCACCTTGCGACGCACCACCGTCACCAGTGTAGGTGATTGCAACGTTTTTCTTGCCACGATTTTTCATTCCTAACGCTACACCAGCTGCTTGTGTAATTTGTGCACCGATAATGATTTGTGGACTTAATGCTTGAACATCTTCAGGCATTTGGTTTCCGTGGTAATGACCGCGAGAAAATAGAAAAGCTTGATATAACGGAAGCCCTTGCCAAATCAACTGTGGTACATCACGATATCCCGGAAGGATAAAATCGTCTTGCTCCAACGCAAACTGACTACCTAATTGCGAAGCTTCTTGACCCGCTGTTGGTGCATAGAAGCCTAATCTTCCTTGTCTGTTCAACGCGATAGAACGTTGATCTAACACTCTCGTATATACCATACGACGCATTAATTCTACCAGATCATCATCAGATAAATCCGGCATTGCATCCTCATTCACAATTTTCCCATCTTCATTTAAGATTTGAATCATCTCAAATTTTTCTTCGATGCCTTCTACTGGACTTTTAAAAACCACACCAGTCACCTCTTCCTTTCCTTATATTCTTTCCATAGTTTGGCTAACGTTCCTCATACTAAACTTCATCTTTTATATTTACCCTTTCGTGCTACGTTTTAATCAAATAAACTGTTTCATACAAAAGATGATTTTTAATGATACAAGATTCCATAGAATAGTCTATAACATAAAGGTCTCACTCGTCAATTGTATTTGTTTATCAAGCGACCAAGCATTTTTCTGAATCTTTCCAAGAGGTAAAATACATTTATCTGTTATAATGGGCATTAACCTCTGTGATATAACAGACTTGCAGACTTTATGTGAAACTGGAAGATAATCGTAACTAAATTGCCATTGATCTTGATTTAAGACCTACGCTACTCGAGCGTGGACAATAATTAAAGCTCGAACGATTTTAATTCGTTCGAGCTTTTTACTAAATCCCGTTTATTCTTCGTATTGAACATCTAATTCAAGCTTTTCATATAATTGCTTTTTCAGTTCGTTGAATTGGTTCGTCAATTCATTAAATTCTTCTTGATGAGTTGTGATTTTTTCATACTTTTGATTGATTTCATTCACTTGCTCATCTAAGGTTTCTTTATCCAGCTCTTCGTCCATAAGCAAATCATATAGCTTTTGATCACTTTCAATGGATGATAAATAAGTTTCATGGAGTTCAGCAAATGATTTATAACGATTTTCCATGACTTCAATCATCTCATTTGCTTGATTCTTTGGCTCTTCATTTTCTAATTCTTCAACTAGAGGCTGTATTTTATCAAACTCTTCTTTTCCTGCTTTGATACTTTCCATTTCTTTTTCCATAATCTGTTTTCGTTCTTGAGAAAGTTCTTTCGCCTTTTCTGCCTTTTCCTTCACTTGGTCAATTTCTTCCATATTAATCTCTATCATTTGCTCATATAACTTATTTTCATCTTTTTCAACTTCAACAAGTTCATTTTGTGCTTCCTGAAAATCCTTTTCTTGTTGAACGGCTTCTTCCAGATGGTTGTAAATTTCTTCTTTTGTTTGATCACTACTGTTACAACCTACAAGTGTGATACTTAAAATCAGGATACTTATGGATAGTAATAATTTCTTCATGTATGTGTCTCTTCCTTCCTGTCTACATATCATTTCCTTTTCGCTATTATAACATAAAGTATTCCTATATTTGGAATACATTTTATTATGAATCCAATAAATATATGATAAAATATGTAAAGCGAGATTTAAACGGTAAATTCAATATTTAATCTTACCATTCATACATATAAGACAACAAGCAAGGAGATGAAATCGTATGCTAACGATGAAAGATATTGTTCGGGAAGGACATGAATCCCTACGTATAAAAGCCACTAAAGTGAACCTTCCAGCTACGGAAGAAGAAAAAGAACTGTTAACGAAAATGCTTCAATTTATCAAGAATAGTCAAGACGAAGAAATGATTGAAAAATATGATCTAAGAAGTGGTGTTGGCTTGGCTGCTCCTCAGCTCGGTATATCCAAACGGATGATCGCTGTTCATTTTTCAGATCATAACGAACGACTTTATAGCTATGGATTATTCAACCCTAGAATCATTAGTCATTCAGTGGAACAAACCTATTTGCCTGGTGGAGAAGGCTGTTTAAGTGTTGACAGGGATGTACCTGGAATTGTACCACGTTATGCAAGAATTACAGTGAAAGCAACAACGCTTGAAGGCGAAGACATCAAACTACGTCTCAAAGGGTATGCCGCTGTTGTATTTCAGCATGAAATCGATCACTTAAACGGTGTCATGTTTTATGATCACATCGATAAAAACGACCCGATGACACCACCTGATAATGCAGTATCCGTTGACGAACTATAGCAGTCCATTGAATCTCCATAATACTTTTTCTGAAACAATCGATTTATTGTTTCAAATATGATACAGAAAAGTATATAATGGAAATAATAAGTGGATAATAACGATAGGAAAATGTAATGTAGTATTCTTTTTTTCTCAGCAATCGTTTGTTGGATTTACGTCATACATTAAGGAGCGTATGTCGCCATGTTAAAGCGTTTACGAGAAAAACTGAGAAAGCGTTTAAAAAAGTTGCTTCGTGGAAAAAAGACACTTGGAGCATAAGCATTCTAAATAAACTATATGCAGTAAAACCTTTTGAATAATTAATTTATCCATAATGCTTTCATTTCAGCATTTAAATATTGCTTTTTTACGGATAGGTAAACTATGTAGAACACAATTAACTAGGAGGAAAAAAATGATTTTTAAAGTATTATATCAGGAGCACGAAGAAGAAGCTCCTGTACGTGAAGAAACAAAAACGATGTACATCGAAGCAGACAGTGTAAAGAGTGTCCGTGAAAAACTCGCTGATCGAAGCATCAATATTGAACATATCCTTGAATTAAATGAGGCTCATTTAGCTTATGAGCAAAAGTCTGAAGACTTCAAAGTGGAGAGTATCTAGCACATGAAATTTGTAAAAAATGATCAAGTAGCTATCTTCGCTTTGGGGGGATTAGGTGAAATCGGAAAAAATACGTACGGCGTTCAATTCCAGGATGAAATTATTTTAATTGATGCCGGTATTAAGTTCCCCGAAGACGAACTTTTGGGAATCGACTATGTAATTCCTGATTACACTTATCTCATCCAAAACCAAGATAAAATTAAAGGATTGTTCATCACTCACGGACACGAAGACCACATCGGGGGCATTCCGTATTTATTACGTGAAATCAATATCCCGATTTATGCTGGTAAATTAGCAATTGGTTTAATTAAAAACAAACTAGAAGAACACAAGCTTCTACGGAGTGCGAAGCTACATTCTGTTGAAGAAGAAGATATCATCAAGTTCAGAAAAACGGCCGTCAGCTTTTTCAGAACGACACATAGTATCCCCGATTCATTCGGAATTGTTGTAAAGACACCACCAGGAAACATCGTACAAACAGGTGATTTTAAATTTGATTTCACACCTGTTGGAGAACCGGCCAACTTGACGAAAATGGCTGAAATTGGTGCAGAAGGCGTTCTTTGCCTAATGTCTGACAGTACCAATAGTGAAGTTCCTGGTTTTACGCTTTCAGAAAGTGTTGTCGGTGAAAGCATACGGGATATCTTCAACAAAGTAGACGGAAGAATAATTTTTGCAACGTTTGCATCTAATATTTATCGATTACAACAAGTTGTTCAATCTGCCGTTGAAAACGATCGAAAAATCGCTGTTTTCGGACGTAGTATGGAAAACGCCATCCGCCTTGGACAGGAATTGAATTATATTACGGCACCTGATGATACGTTTATCGAGCCGAACAAAATTAATCAAATGCCTAATGATGAACTCGTTATTCTTTGTACAGGTTCTCAAGGAGAACAAATGGCAGCACTATCCAGAATCGCTAATGGCACACATCGCCATATCCAAATTCACCCAGACGATACAGTTGTATTATCTTCATCACCAATTCCTGGTAATACGATCAGCATCAACCGTAACATCAACAAACTCTATCGTGCAGGAGCCAATGTGATTCATGGTTCATTAAATGATATCCATACATCTGGTCACGGTGGACAAGAAGAGCAAAAATTAATGTTACGACTAATGAAACCTAAGTATTTCATGCCGATTCACGGCGAACATCGTATGCTTGTTGAACATACGAAACTTGCTGAACAAACAGGCGTACCTCGAGAAAATTCCTTTGTTATGGATATCGGTGACGTTTTGGCTATTGGCAAAAACGATGTGAGCGTTGCAGGAAAAATCCCTGCAGGTTCTGTCTATGTCGACGGTAGCGGTATTGGTGATATTGGAAATATCGTATTAAGAGACCGCCGAATTTTATCTGAAGAAGGTTTAGTCATTGTTGTCGTCAGTATCAACATGAAAGATCACAAAATTGCATCAGGCCCAGACATCATCTCAAGAGGTTTTGTCTACATGCGTGAATCTGAAGACCTTATTAAAGAAGCGCAAGGTTTAGTTGCAAAACATCTTGAAAAAGTTATGGAAAGAAAAACGACACAATGGTCAGAAATCAAGAATGAAATTACTGACACGATTCAGCCATTCTTATTCGATCGCACGAAGCGTCGTCCAATGATCTTACCAATCATTATGGAAGTTTAATGAATTACCTATCCGAAAGCAATTGAATAAATGAAATAAAAAAATCACCGGTCACTTCAATGTGATCGGTGATTTTTTATCATTTTAGGCTCTAAAATATTTGTTGGTTCGATGGTGGCCGTTGGTGTCAGGCGATCCGCTTACGGCGGGGGCTTGTACCCACAGGGCATAAGGCGACATCTGCGATAAATCGCAGTGTCTTCTATACCGCCGGGCACGGCTCGAGCCTCCTCGGCCGAAAAGCGGAGTATATTTCCGAAGCGGGTATTTCCGTTACACTAAATTAGAATGTTCGCATCTGAGTCAACTTTAAAGATTTTGTCCTAGCTTCAACATTTGACTTAGAACGCGTTTTAGGAAACTCAGCTTGACTCAAAATTAACGACCTTAAACAACTTATGTACCCGTTAAACGAGTGAGTTTCCAGCGTAAATATTATCTTTTTCTATTCTTCTATAACTAACTTTTTCTCGAATCTGGATATATCTTTATCTGATCCAATGACAATTAGAATATCACCCAGTTTTAATACTTCATCTGCCATAGGTGACACGTTTACGTCTTTACCTCTTTTAATCGCAACAATGTTACACCCAAATCGTGCTCGAACATCCAATTCTTGAATGGTTTTATCATTCATTTTACTGCCAACTTTTACTTCCACCACACTATATTCATCAGAGAGCTCAATATAATCTAGGATATTACTCGATACGATGCTATGAGCAATCCTCTTCCCCATATCACGTTCCGGGTGGACGACATGGTCAGCACCGATTTTATTCAGTATCTTTTCATGATAGTCATTTTGAGCTTTTACAGTGATACGTTTAATACCTAATTCTTCTAAAATAAGTGTTGTTAAAATACTGGCATGGACATTATCCCCAATGGCAACAATGACATGGTCGATATTTTTAAAACCGAGATCAATCAACGTCTGTTCATCCATTGAATCCCCGATTACAGCGTGAGTAGCTATATCTTTAAACTCATTCACTCGATCTTCGTCGCGATCAAGTGCTAGTACTTCAAATCCTTCTCGCGCCAATTCTAAACAAACACTTCCGCCAAAACGGCCAAGACCGATTACCCCATATAACTTTTTCATCGGGATTCCTCCTTCGTTCCATCAAAGATATCATATCATAATTTTACCATGAGAAAATAGTAAGGAATGGGATAAAAATTTATAAAAAAATTAAAATCCGAACGATTTAAATGTAAAATAAATCGTTCGGATTTTCTGTTGCTAAATAGTACTCTCCATCAAAACAATACGCTTGCACCTGTGAGTGTAAACATCTTTGATAATTTGTAGTGTTTTCTATACCTTAGGCACCGCTCGTTCTACACTTCATTAACTTTTATAACTGATCAAGCATTTGAAACTGAGATTTGACTAAGTGATAATATTCGCCATGTATATTCATTAGTTCTTCATGACTTCCACGCTCGAGTATTTTTCCGTTCTCCAACACAATAATCTGATCGGCATCTCGAATGGTCGACAGTCTGTGAGCGATAATAATGGATGTTCTACCCTTCAACAAACGCTTCAATGCGTTCTGAATCTTCATTTCTGTTTCTGTATCAATACTGGCAGTTGCTTCATCTAGTATAATTATTTTCGGATCAGCAAGTAATGCTCTGGCAAAAGAAAGTAACTGTCTTTCACCTGCTGATAAGATATTTCCACGTTCTTCTACCTCGGTTTGATAGCCATCTGATAGCCGTTGAATAAATTCATCTGCTCCTACGACTTTAGCCGCTTCAATAACTTCTTCATCAGATGCAGTTGGTCGACCAAATCGAATGTTTTCCATAATTGTACCGGAGAAAATGAACGTATCTTGTAAGACGACACTGATTCGTTGTCTAATATCATCTAGCCTCACATCACGTAAATCGTTTCCATCAATTTTAACAGAGCCTTTTGTCGGGTCATAAAAGCGATTGATTAGATTTGCAATCGTTGATTTACCTGAGCCCGTATGACCGACTAAAGCTACTGCCTCGCCTGGTTTCATTTCCAGAGAGATTTCATGTAAAGCGATTCGATCTTCATCATAAGAAAACTGAACATGGTCAAATTCAATATGACCTTCAATATCTTCCAAATGTTTAGCGTTTTCTTTTTCTGCAACGTTTGGTTGTTCATCTAAAAACTCAAAGATTCTTTCAGATGCAGACATTGCCATCAACAGTTGATTATACATCTGCCCTAATCGAGAGATTGGTTCCCAGAACATTCCGATGAAAAAGCCGAAAATAACGAATGTACCGACGTCAATTGTCCCATTGATGATTAAATAGGAACCATAAGCGACTAAGATCACTGTTCCAAACGCGTTACTCATTTCCACGAACGGGCGGAACATTGCACTTTTACGTGTCGCTGTACGCCATGTACCAAAGTTGTCCGTATTCACACCATCGAAGTATTCGGTATTGGCTCGTTCCTGACCGAATGACTGGGTAATACGAATACCTTGTAGACTCTCATTCAAATGGGAATTCAACCGAGATTGCTGAATCCGTACATCTTGCCATGATTTACGAATATTCTTCCGCAATTTCGTTGAAATGTAGAACATAATTGGAATAATCACCATGACTGCTAAAGCTAACTGTGGACTCAACACAAGTAAAATAACAATAATGCTAATTAACATTGTAACGTCCATTAACAAGTTGATGATTCCATTCGTAAATAGCTCTTGTAAGGAGTTAATATCATTCATAATCCGCACAATTATACTACCTGCTGAACGATTATCAAAAAAACGATTCGAGAGTCGTTGAACATGAGAGAATAAATGTTTTCTTAAATCATAAATGATATTTTGCCCTAAAATATTGACGTACTTAATTCTTACCGTATTGCCAATATAGCTCAATAGATAGAGTATTGAAATCCCTATTACCAATTCAATCAATAGGTTAACGTCTTGATTGGCCACGGCTATATTAATTGCGACGCGACCGATTAAGACTGGCACAATTAATCGGACCGCAGTTGAGACAAGCATTGCAATAACAGCAATCGGTAAAACCGTTTTTGCATATGGTTTTAAAAATTGAAGCAAACGCAGCATCTGCTTCCAATTGAATGGCTTATCAACTGCTACATCAAGCGTATAATGAAATCTTTTTAAATGGGGACTTTTTTCTTTTGTTGTTGTCGCCATACGAGCACCCTCCTTTAAGCATGTTTTTGATTTGCCATAACCGTTTCTTTATCTTGATACTGGATATCATAAATGCGTTGATAAGCTCCATTATTCTGTAGTAAAAATTCATGTGTTCCTCGCTCAGCGATTTCTCCATTCTCAAGGACTAAAATTTCATCCGCATGCTTTAATGATGAAATCCGATGAGCAATTATGAACGTCGTACGTCCCTCCATTACTTCCTTCAACGCTTTTTGAATCTTAAATTCTGTCTGCATATCTACAGCCGAAGTCGCATCATCGAGGACAAGAATGCTTGGGTTGATTAAAATTGCCCGGGCAATAGAGATCCGTTGCTTTTGACCTCCAGAAAGGCCCATTCCTCTTTCACCTAATAAGGTGTCATAGCCTTTGGGCATTTCCATGATGAAATCATGTGCTTGTGCACGCTTGGCAGCATCAATGATCTCATCCATTGTCGCTTCAGGATTTCCGTAAGCAATATTGTCTTTGATCGTTGTAGAAAATAAAAAAGGTTCTTGCAAAACAAATCCTATATTTTTACGTAGTTGAGTCAATGGATATTCGTTCACAGGCTTTCCATCAACTAACACTTGACCTTTTTCAGGCTCATAGAAACGGGTGATCAACTGGGTAATACTCGTTTTTCCTGCACCTGTACCACCTATTAAGCCAATCACTTTTCCAGGAGGTGCATCGAAGCTAATATTTTTTAAAGCTTGGTCATCTTCTTCAGCATACGTCAACGTCACATCTGTAAAAGTAACGTGACCTTGTATGTGATCTTCATGCTCTGTGGCATGATCATTAATTTCCAAATCTGATTCTAAAATTTCCAACAATCTTTCACCGGAAGCTTTCGCTTGTGAGAATTGGTTTACGACGAACCCTAAATTCATTAATGGCCCTAGAATATACCAAACCAAACTGAAAAATGCGATTAATCGACCAACAGATAAGTCTCCTTGAATAACTAAGTAACCACCAAAGGCTAGCAACGCAACAACACACACATTCCCGATAAACTCCATTAAAGGGAAATAACGTGCCCATATTTTCGCCGTGTCTAAATAATGTTGTCGGTAATTCTCGCCCTTTTCTGTGAAACGATCGATCTCAAAATCTTCACGGGATAGTGATTTAACCGTGCTCATTCCTGAAATGTTTTCTTGAACACGAGTATTCATTCGTCCAAACGATTTGCGGATTCCACGAAAAGCGGGATGCACACGTCGGTCGAATTTATACACGATGATTCCAAGAAATGGCATAGCCGCCATCGTAACTAAAGCGAGCGGTACAGAGTAAAAGAACATCACACCTAAACTGACCGTGATTAATAAAAAAATCCTTAATAATTCAGAGAACCCAAATGACAAGAAAAAACGAAACCCTTCAACATCTGCTGTCAATCTCGACATGAGATCTCCTGTTTTCGCATTGTCATAGTACTTAAAAGATAGTCGTTGTAATTTTTTATACATCTCATCACGTACAGCGTATACGGATGAAATACCGAACAAATCCCCTAAATATTGATTGAAATAAGTTGCAATTGATTTCACAATCATTAAGCCAACAAAAATTAAAGCAATGTATGGCACTAGATAAAAACGTTCTTTTGCTACGACATCGTCAATCGTGATTTGTAACACAATTGGATAAATGACGGTAATGCCTGCTACAAAGACAAGTGAAATAATAGAAAAAATAAAATACCACCGATAAGGCCAATAAAACTGTTTCAATTTCTTGAAAACTTCCATGCTGATCCCTCACTTCTATAAATACCTTTGCCTTATTAATATATCGGGTTCCGAAATAAATTTCTACCCTTTTGTCAAAAAAATTATTATTTTCTTTCAAATTAGTTTATTAATTAGTTCGTTTGAAGAAATAAGTGTTAGGGTATATATTTGTGATGTTAAGTGTTTTTTGTTTAATACATATAATAAAAGAACAATTTACACTTAAGAAAATTAGTTGATTAAAGGGGTTATTTGAATGAATTTTGATTTTGATTGGAGCTCACTTTTAAGCTCTGCTTTAACAATTTCTGGTAGGGCTTTGTTATTAATTATTTTATTTTTAATCATTAAACCACTTGGCAAGAAATTGATCACTGGCTTAATGAATCAAGTAGCCACCAAACAAAAGCTAAGTGAAGGTAGAAAGAAAACATTGAGCAACTTACTTCTCAACGTGTATAGCTATGTATTGATTTTCTTGTTTGTCGTTATGTTGTTACCAATCTTTAATATACCTATTGCACCTCTTTTAGCTGGTGCAGGGATTATTGGATTAGCTATCGGATTTGGTGCTCAAGGATTAGTCAGTGATATCGTGACAGGATTTTTCATTTTGATTGAAAAGCAGATCGATGTGGATGATTACGTTACAGCTGGTGGAGAAAATGGAATCGTTGAAGAGTTAGGTCTTCGGACAACTCAAATTAGGAGTTTTGACGGAACACTAAACTACATCCCAAATCGCTATATACAAAATGTTAATAATCACACACGCGGAAATATGCGAGCTTTAGTGGATTTTGGGATTGCATATGAAGAAAATATCGACCATGTTACACAAGTTCTTCAAAAAGTTTGTGATGAAATGAGCGGAAACCCTTTAATTAAAGAAGGTCCTGATGTCGTTGGTGTACAATCTCTCGACGACTCGCAAGTCACATTACGTGTCATCGCACAAACAGAGAAAAACGAACAATTTGGCATAGAGAGAGAGCTACGAAAACGAATCAAGGAAGCCTTGGATGAGAACAACATTGAAATTCCTTACCCTCATCAGGTTAATGTTCCAAAATCATAGTAAATGAATTAGATACTTTCTAACTTTTTTAAGTCATATAGCCTTTGTTTTACAAGCTTTAAAAAACCCTTTGCAAGTCCTTTTCAACGGACTTGCAAAGGGTTTTTGTTTGTATTATTACTCTTCCCATTCCAAAACTTCTAATCGATTGCCGAACGGATCGTTTAGATAGATTCTCTTAGCATTTGGCAATTGATTATCTACTGTGTAATTGACTTTATGATCTTCTAATAAAGCGATGAATTCATCAAGCTCGTCAACCTCAAAAGCGGGATGCGCTTTTTTAGCTGGCGTATAAGGTTCTTCGATGCCGATATGAAGCTCAAAGTCACCAAATCGGAACCACACGCCCCCGTTTACTTCTAATGATTCTGGCTTCTTCACTTCTTCCATCCCGAGAAGGCCAGCGTAAAATTCTCTTGCTTCATATTCAGAGCCTGTTGGTGCAGTCAACTGAACATGATCAATTTTTTTAAACATATGATCCATGTTTTGAAATCTCTCCCGTTATAATTTTTCCAATGTAGCGGTAACCGCTTCAATACCGACTTGTATTGCTTCTTCCCTCGGTTGAAGTTTACTATGATGAAGTCCATATGGTGATTCGACTCCCAACCAAAACATAAACCCTGGAATATTTTTAAGAAAATATCCGAAGTCTTCCCCAGCCATTGAGATTGGTGCTTCTTGGTAGTGTACAGAAGTATTTTCAACTGCAGCCTTGAAACGTTTTACAGAGGCGGAGTCATTATCAACCATATAGTAGCTAGCCCCAAAATCTACAGCAGTACGACAATGATAACGTTCTTCAATCCCTGCCAACAACGACTGGATGTGTTCTCTTAAAAGTGGTATCACTTTCGGGTCCAATGTTCTCATGGTCCCTTCTATTCTTGCATATTCTGCAATAATATTTCCAGCGGTTCCGGCTACCATCTTACCAAGCGTGACGACCGCTTCACTAAGTGGGTCAGTAACGCGTGCTACCAACTGCTGAAGTTGCATATTAAAGGCACTTGCTGCCATCAACATATCAGAAGTTTGATGTGGATATGCAGCGTGACCACCTTTTCCATAAAAATCGATAAATAGTTCGCTAGTATTCCCAAAAAGGATTCCTGGCTTCGTGGCCACTGTACCTACCGGCAAAGAAGGATCTATATGAAGTGCAAAGATGACGTCTGGACGGTGATGTTGAAAAAAATCACTCGTCTGCATCGGCTCTGCACCTCCTGGGCCTTCTTCAGCTGGTTGGAAAATGAATAAGACGTCATCTTTTAATCGATTTTCAACCACTTCTGTTAACGCACCGAGAGCAACTGTCATATGAACATCATGTCCACATGCATGCATATATCCTTCATGGTTCGACGCAAAATCATATCCAGTCTCTTCTTTGATTGGAAGTCCGTCGATATCGGCGCGGTATCCGATTATACGATTTCCCTCTATTCCTTTTACTAAAACGAATAATCCTGTTTTCCACTTTTCGACATGAAGATGTTCTTGGGGCAAGCGATCAATCATTGATTGCAAATAAGCCTGTGTTTTATATTCTTGATAACCGATTTCTGGTATTTGATGTAAATCTCTTCGTACTTGTATCCAATCTCTCTCCACTCTTTTTCAAACCTTTCCAATGAAAAATCGATATACATATGCAAATAAGCGGGCTATCGAAAAAATCGAAGTCCCGCTTAGATGTAAGTTAGTTATCTAACTTTCTCAATTCTTTTTTGATTTCTGTTTTGGATTTTGTTTGGTCATCAATCTCTTTGATTACTTTTGCAGGTGTACCAGCCACAACAGTTTTTGGTGGTACATCTTCTGTTACAATCGCACCAGCTGCGACTACGGCACCTTTACCGACAGTAACACCTTCCAATACGACTACGTTTGCACCGATGACGACGCCATCTTCTACGATCACTGGTTTTGCGGATGGTGGCTCAATGACACCAGCCAACACAGTTCCAGCTCCGATATGACAGTCTTTACCGACAGTTGCTCTGCCACCAAGCACGGCGTTCATATCGATCATCGTTCCTTCACCAATAGCGGCACCAATGTTAATTGACGCGCCCATCATGATGACAACACCGTCACCAATTTCAACTTGGTCACGAATAAGTGCGCCCGGCTCGATTCTTGCGTTAATTCCTTTCAAATCCAATAAAGGAATTGCTGAATTACGACGATCATTTTCAATTACATAATCGTCGAAGATATTTTGATTATCTTCAATGATCTTTTCGATATCCTTCCACTCACCGAATAAAACGCCGGTGTCACCTTGAATAAAGTCTTTTACGTTATCAGGATACTCAATAGCATCCAGCTTACTGCCTTTTACATATACCTTTACAGGTGTCGATTTTTTTGCATTTGAAATAAAATCAATAATTTGATTAGCGTCCATCATGTCCACTTCAAATTCCTCCAATACTATTCTGATCTCTAGATTGTTTTTTGCTGGTAGAATTGATTCCTTATTTGCTTTAATAGCTGCCTTCTGGTTAAGATGCCTTCCATTGTGTTGGAATGATTTACGACACAAACAAAATTATGATCAATTAATAAATGTAATGCTTTTTCAAGTGTATCATCCAATTGTAACGTTTTTATATTATAATCCATTACATCTTTTACTGTTTTCTCATCAAGCAAGTCAACTTCGATTTGATCTAAACCGAACATTCTCTCGATAATATGCGATTTGCTGATCAAACCTTTAAATGTCCCGTCGTAATCTAAAACTGGTACTGCGTTATATCCAGTTTTAGTAAGTACGAGCAACGCATGTTTCAATGGATTGTTTAATTGGACGTGAGCCACTTTATCAGAATCGATCATGTATTCATTCACTAATTTTTGTGTGAGATCAAATTCTGTCACATTAAGCATTTAGTTTCCCCCTAACCTTAATGGAAGTGGTAATCTCTTTCTCCAGTCAATCATAATTTTATCACAAACTAAATCGAATGAGTAATGAAAGCATTATTCGGCTATGTAAATTTCGAGGCAGCCTTAATTCAATAAGAGATCAAAACTGCATATAGAGTCATCTAACCGTCTGGCTTCATATCGCGACCCTCCTGACGAAAGGATAAAGACGCCTAGCACATATGTCTAGACGCCCGACAACCTACGACTGATTAGTCGCAAACTAATCCATTGGCATTCGTCATGGATTTTATTTAGAACGGATAATCATTTAACCATTGTCCGCCGTCCAATGTAATCACTTCTCCATTTAAATACGTCGCTTTGTCAGAGAACATGAAATACGCCAACTCGGCAATCTCCTCTGGCTCACCTAGTCGCTGCAATGGAACAGATTGAAGCGTTCGTTTTGCTGCTTCTTCAGATAACCATAACTTTTCAGAGCCACCAGTGCGATCAATCGGTCCCGGTGCAATTGCATTAACTCGAATACCGTATTTTCTACCCCATTCAACCGCCAAAGTACGTGTCAACGAAAGTACACCAGCTTTCGCGGCAGCAGAGTGAGCAACATATGCCCCGGCATTCCATGCATAAGTGGCGACCATATTTGTAATACAGCCTTGTATCCCCTTCTCAATCCAATACTTTCCGACGATGGAAGAGCAGTTAAACGTTCCATTCAATACGATATCAATAACAGATTTCCATCCATTCGGTGTTAATTTTTCAAACGGGACAATAAAGTTCCCTGCAGCATTATTTACTAAGAAATCGATACGTCCAAATGTCTCATCCGCGACCTGCACCATTCTTTCAACATCTTCAGGGTTTCTGACATCCATAGCTACGGACAATAAATTTGAATCATCTGAAGCGATTTCTTTTTTTGCATCATTTAACTTCTCTTCATTTCTACCTGTAATTACGACTTTAGCTCCTTCTTCATGGAATTTTTTAGCCATATACTTACCCATTCCACTTGAGCCACCTGTAACAATAACAACTTTATTTTTCATTTTTTTCCCTCCCTTCCGAATACATTCGAGAAAGAGTATAAAATTCCTTCATAAAAATGAATATTCGTTCATTTGTATTCAGTTACAAACAATTAATCTCCATGCTATAATGCAACTAATTGAACAGAAAGGTGATTAACCGCTTATGAATCGGAGAACATTTCTAAAACGCTCTTTACTAGGAACAATTGGTTTGGCTGGAGCAGGTTACGGTGGTTATTACTATGCACATGAAATTGAACCTCGTTGGGTAAAAATTGTTCGAAACGATATCGAATCAGAAAGAATCCCTGCTTCCTTTGACGGTTTTACGCTTTTGCAATTAAGTGATACACATATCGGATTCAATTATGGATTAAAGGAACTGGATGATTTAATTCAAACAGTCGGTGAATTAGATCCGGACCTTATCCTATTTACCGGTGATTTAATAGATGATCCATCCACAATTACAAATCAACAATACGCACAAATAAAGGATAAATTAAGTAAAATCCAATCACGTTATGGGAATTACTGGATATACGGGAACCATGACCACGGTGGATATGGAACTGAAAAGATTGCTCAAGTGATGTCTTCTGCAGGTTTTCAACTGTTAAAAAACGAGACGACGAAAATTCAAAAAGATGGCGATCACATCAATCTATCTGGATTGGACGATGTTTTACTCGGAAATCCTGAGATTACCCAATTAATTGATGAATCAGAGCAAGACCACTTCAATATCCTTCTTTCACATGAACCGGATTTTGCAGACACGACGAAAAATTATCCATTTGACGTTCAACTATCAGGGCACAGTCACGGTGGTCAGATTCAGTTGCCGATCATCGGCTATATTATTACACCTATTTTGGGAGAGAAATATGTAGAAGGAAGCTTTACGCTCGGTCAAAGACCTTTACAGTTATTTGTTTCAAAAGGGTTAGGGACAACTCGCCTTCCCTTTCGTTTTCTATGCCGCCCAGAGATTAACCTATATACATTGAGAAAAAAGTGATTTATATCCCAGTTTTCTATGATTTGTTGAAATTTCTTCAAGTTTGAACCCTTTAAAATTCTTATAAGGTGTTAGAATGAGAGTAAATAAAGCAAAGTACTGGAGTGGCACGTAATGAATTTCAATAAAATTTTAATTGGATTACTCGCTATTATGTCGATAATGATACTTTCAGCGTGTGGAGAAGATGAGTCAGGAAAATATACTCCAGACCCTCAACTTGAAACAGAAGTAGAGAACTTCGAATATACAAATCAAGATGGAGAGACTGTCAGCCTTGAAGACCTTAAAGGCAATTACTGGCTAGCTACCTTTATCTTCACTAACTGTGAAACGGTCTGTCCTCCGATGACTGCAAATATGGCAAAAGTACAATCTGAGGCGAAAGAGGAAGATATTGACCTTCGATTTGTATCATTTACCGTCGACCCAGCGAATGACGACCCAGAAGATTTAAAAGAATATGGCAATAAATTTGGTGCAGATTTTAGCAATTGGGACTTCTTAACCGGGTTTGATCAAAAAGAAATCGAAAGCTTTGCGGCAAATTCATTTAAGACACTTGTTGCAAAAGTAGATGGTTATGATCAGGTAAACCACGGAATATCTTTTTTCCTTGTTTCTCCTGAAGGAACTGTTCTAAATATGTTCTCAGGTACTGACCAAGAAGAGTTTAGTCAGATCACAGACTATGTAAAATATTATAAGAAAGATTAAAAACGAGCTCTTCACAGCTCGTTTTTTTCTTCACTTATATTTAATTCTTGTTTTTCTTCATCTGTGATAAACTTTTAACAGTAATAGTAGCAATCAATAAAAGACCGAATAACATTAATGAAATTAAAACGTTTAATAAAAAGTGATACCTTTCGTTCGCACTTGTTAATTGCGTGGACAAAAAACTGAAATCACTGAATACCCAAAATAGCAATATGAGCGTTGTGAACATAAAGCTCAATGTCTTCGTCCCGTAACGCTTTAAACAAAAGCGAATAAATCGGTTGACTCCTAGATAACTAAAAGTCGTAATAACTAATAATAACAATACAACGAGATAATTTTCTGTAATGATTTGATACATCTCTTTCAAAAACATTTTTCTCACCCCATCAACATTATGGGCAATAAAATGACAATTCAATCAATGAATATAGACAAAAGGAATGATATACCAATGGAGCATTTACTTAATGATACTGTAAGAGGAATTGAAATTTCAGGAATTCGTAAATTTTTCAATCTGGTTGGTGATCGAAAAGATATCTTATCTTTAACGATTGGGCAACCGGATTTTCAAACGCCAAATCATATTAAAGAAGCAGCTAAACAAGCGTTAGACAATAATCATACACAATATACACCAAATGCAGGTTTGTTAGAGTTAAGAGAAGCAATTAGTCATTTCGTCTACTCGAACTACCAATTATCTTATCGACCTGAAGATGAAGTCATCGTTACAGTTGGTGCATCCCAAGCATTAGATATCGCCTTACGGACAATTCTTTCACCAGGTGACGAGGTCATTTTACCAGGACCTGTATATCCAGGCTATGAACCATTAATTCGCATGGCTGGAGCGACACCTAAATATATCGACACACGCTCCAATGGATTCAAGTTAACGGCAGACCTTTTAAAGAAACAACTAACCAGTAGAACAAAATGTGTTATTCTTTCCTATCCATCGAATCCAACTGGTGTTACTTTAACCAAAGAAGAACTTAGGGATATTGCCGATTTAATCGGTGGAAAAGAGATTTTCATTTTAGCTGATGAAATTTATAGTGAATTAACCTATGAACAAAAACACACTTCTATTGGGGTCTTTGACTCTGTTCGTAATCAAACGCTCATCGTACAAGGCCTATCGAAATCACATTCAATGACAGGGTTTCGACTTGGATATCTTCTTGCACCGAAAGAAATTCAGCAGCACGCTTTGAAGGTTCATCAATACAATGTTTCATGCGCGACTTCGATCAGTCAGTATGCTGCGTTGGAAGCATTGACAAAAGGAAAAACAGATCCGAATGTGATGAAAGATGCTTACAAAGCTAGACGCAACTATGTTCTAAAGCGACTTGATCATATGAAACTAGAGGCGGTTGCTCCAGATGGAGCTTTTTATATGTTTGTCAAGATACCTACAGATGAAAACAGTTTTGAATTTGCTATGAGGTTAGTAGATGAAGCAAAGTTAGCATTTGTTCCAGGAAGTGCATTTTCAAAGTATGGAGAAGGTTACATTAGGCTTTCATATGCTTATGATATGGACATATTAGAAGAGGGATTAAATCGACTTGAAGAGTTTCTGAGTCAATAACTACTGTTTTTTCATTCTTTGCTGAAGCTCGATGTATTCATTTATTAGTTGATCAAGCTGTTGGGAGGCTTGGATTGATTCATCACTAAGTCTTCCTTTTTCTGTTGCTTGTTCAATCATTTCTTCTCGAAGTTTTTCAATCTCTTTTTCGAGTTGGTTAATTTTATCTCTCATTTGTTACAGATCACCATCCTGAGGAATTCTTTGTCTATTTTCTCTAAAACTTTAGGGTTACGTTGCTCGCTGGCTTGAGCTCATAAAACATAAACAGTAATACTATATTATAATAACGAACGGAAAAGCAACCTTTTGACCATGCTTTCACTTAATAACTTTCTCGACATATTTTTCACCTCCGCGAAAAAGAAACATATGTTCTTATTATACATTCTAGAAGTTTGATTAGGAAGTGAAAAACTCTACGTAATTATAATTGACAAGAGGCAGTCTAAAGAAGGTTACTTCTATCTTTCTTCACCTGATTATAGAGTGTATTCGTTTAAATCGATAAAGAAGTTAAGGTAATAATACCCTTATATATTTAAGTCCAAACAAAAATTTTTAATAAAGAATTGGATGATCCGTTTAAGATTTATGTATTGGGGTATACAAAACGATGATTTAAGAGATTTACACATAGATATGGTAAACTATTAAATATACAGATTAAAACGAACTTCCTTATATAGAAGGATCAGAGCGGAAAGGAAGAACTAAAATTGAAAAAAGAGATATTAGAATGGGGTAAAGCAATTATTATTGCTTTGATTATTGCTTTTTTCCTTCGTACTTTTGTGTTTGCGACATCCATTGTTGAAGGTGCGAGCATGGATCCAACATTGGAAGACGGTGAAAGAGTTATTTTCAATAAAATTGTTTACTTTGTAAATGAGCCAGATCGCGGTGAAATTGTCATTATCTCGCGTGAAACTAAAAATTACGTCAAACGTGTTATTGGGAAACCAAATGACACTGTTGAGTATAAAAACGACACACTTTTCATAAATGGGAAAGCTTACGAAGAAGATTATCTCTCTGAATCTTTACAACATGAAACAGAAGCATTTGGCCCTGTGGAAGTACCTGAAGGAAAATATTTTGTGATGGGAGATAATCGATCGATCAGTAAAGATAGCCGAAACGGATTAGGTTTAATTGATGCCGATGATATTATCGGCCGTTCCGAATTTATTATCTTTCCTTTCGACCATATTTCAATGACTCGATAAAAAATGAATACAACCTAACAATAACCTCGGTTGGTGGACGCTTATAAGAATCGTCCATTAACCGAGGTTTATTACATCACTAACGAACGTAACTACCTGCTTACTAATTAAATCACTATTACCTTTTATACATACCAAGGTTCATCGGTAACTGAAGTAATGATTCATTTAATTCCTTCAATCGTTGATCAATTCGGTGTAATAAATAAAACGTAACTAAAATCGGAAAACCGACCTCCGGAATCCATGTAACCCATTGCTCCATGCCTATTCCTCCCTTCCCTTTCACTCCAGATTAGAAGCTAATGAAAAACGGCTGAATAGAGTCATCCTCTATCCAACCGCCTTTTAATTAATCAAGAGAAATTTCTTCGACTGTACGGTCGACGACTTGAGCACTATCCATACTGACATATGAGCCGCCGCTTGATGTAAATACATTTTGATCGATAATATCCTGCATCGCTTGTTTAACGGCAACTGGATCTACAGGCTCCTTAGGATCGTCTAGTGAAACGGTTGATAACCGACCTGCTTCATTACGAAATTTTAATTCAATTCGTTTCATTCTTGACACCTCCTTATTTATAGTCTGCTACATTAATTTTGAATATTATATGAGTTGTTTCGAACAATCTGGTGAAGTGGGTGCTTTTGCAAGTTAGCTAAAGAATTCGCTACAGTATAAAGTGCTGTCGCATCCACTTCCGTATTCACTTGGTTGAAATTTTTACGTTTGATAATGACCTCACCCTCATGGTCAATCCCTGTTTCAAACAATAACTGAAGTTGTGTATCTAACTTTAATTCGCTCGCCATTGGCTGCTCCCTCCTTTCAACCTTATAATCGTTAAGAACAGAAAAAAAGTGTGAAATGTATTGAAACATTTCACACTTTCTTTACGTCTAATATAAAGGAGTAGTTCCTTAAGTGATGACTATTGGCTTGCGTTATCAAATAGACAGTTACCAATAAACGTAACAAGAACAGCCATCATGACAATACCTAATACAACTTCCACTTTCGTTGCACCTCCTAAGGTTGCTACTAACAAAAATCTCTATACATTATATCATACCAAAAAACAAAGCTTCTATGGAAATATTCATATAAAAAGTTTTACCATTTAGCCATGAACTTCACCATTTTTTCACAAGAAATTATGCTAAAATAGAGTTAATAGACTAATGAAAGGCGAGCGACAGGTGATTGAATGAAATATTGTACACAATGCGGCACTCAAACTGAAAAAAATGAACGATTCTGTCTCGTCTGTGGTGCTGAAATACCCGACTTAGATGAACGGATTCCAGATGAGGGTTTTAACCGCTGGTGGTTATTACCAATTATTATGTTATCCATTATTTTAGCTGGCGGAATTATTATGCACTTCTATTTAGAGCACCAAAATAGTGAAACAATAAATGCTTTCGAATCAGGGATACAGCATGCAGAAGAAGGTCATTATACACAAGCTTTGGAAGCATTTGAAGAAGCCGTGTCATTAAAATCAAATTTCCAAGCTGCTAAAACTGCTAAGGAATTTATGGAAGTAGCTCTCACAGTAGAGTCTAAAATCCAATCCATTGACAAATTGATTGAAGAACAAAAATTCCATGAAGGCCTACAGCTTGCACAAGAAGCAGAAGATCAATTGGAATCTTATAAAGGTGAAGTGACGCAACGACTACTGGATCGTATTATTTCAAAAAGAAATGAAGTTCAGATTGCACAAATTGAACAACAATTCAGTGAAAGTCCATCTTTTGAAGAATTAAAAATCTTATTATGGCAAATCCATTCCATAAATGCCGAGAAATCAGAAGAGTTAGTTCAAGCAATGGAAGACCGATTTATCAATGATACGTTTTCCCGAGCAAGTGAAAATCTTCAAGACAATCAATTCACAACAGCCCTTAACATTGTGGAAGAGGGGTTAAGGTATCTACCTGAAAGTGAGCGTTTAAAAAACTTGAAATCAACCATCGAAAAACAAAAAGTAGCGTTTGAAACAGAACAGCAAAAACGAATTGAACAAGCTTTAAGTCAATATGAGCTTGAACAGGATCATAACAAAAACAATGCTGTGGAAGTTGTGAAAGTAACAGCGAAGCCCGATGAATATGGTGATATCGTTGTTAAAGGAGAAATTAAAAGTGTAGCAACAGTACCCATTCAGTCAGTTACTGTGAATTACTCGTTATATGATGAAGAAGATGAATTATTAACTGAAAACGAAACATTTTTATATCCAGAAACACTCTATCCAAATGAGACGGGTAAATTTGAATATATTCATTATGAAATGCCTGACAAAGTATCCATTGAGATTAACCAAATTTCATGGTTCCTTGATGACGAATAAAGGGAAGTGATTTGATGTACCGAGCAAAAAAAATAATTCTACCAGTCTTCTTTACCCTCCTTTTACTTATCACTGGACTGTCTCTTTATTACGTCTATTATAACCAATGGCAAGAGCAAGCCATTGGTGTCTCTTCTGATTTAGTAGGAACCGTTAAAAAAGATGAAGATGAAGATGAAACAGATAAAACAAAGGATTTACAAACCATTATCCACGATGCCGAAAAGCATGTCGTCCAGATTGAGACGACCGGTCCTTATGGTAAAAATATCGGGTCCGGCTTCGTTTACAACGATAAAGGCGATGTTGTGACCAATGCGCACGTTGTTCAAAATGCTTCAGAAGTATATGTAAAAACCTCTGATGCTCAAAACTATGTTGGTGCCATTATCGGAATTGGTGAACGTAATGATATCGCCTTAATCCGTGTACCTCAATTAGCAAACAACGGCGGATTAGAAATAGACATACGATTAACACCAAATACGGGTGATGATATTATTGCCATCGGTAGCCCGCATGGGTTTCAAAATACTGTCACGATTGGTACAATTTCAGGAAAAAATAGAAGCTTCACTGTTGATGGTTCTAATTATGAATATAACAATTTGTATCAGATTACTGCAGATATCTCTACAGGAAATAGCGGTGGGCCATTAATCCATAGAAAAACAGGTACTGTTATTGCCGTAAACTCAGCTGCCACGACAGAAGGAGATATGGGCTTCAGTATTCCTATCTCTCAAGTATATGATCGTTTGTTAATGTGGTCAGATACCGCAAGTAATGAAGAGTTAAATTACGATGGAGATCCTAACGGTTTTATGAATGTAACCGATGACCAATTATTAAACGACGTTCAATATCTCATTGATTATTTTTATGAGACATTGAATTTACGTGATTACTTTACGGCTTATTCGTTATTGGGAAGCGAAGAACAAGTCGAGTATTCATATCCGGAGTTCCGTGAACTCTACGTCGTATCAGGTGACATTAAACGGTCAGACATTGAAATTGAAATTAACAAGGACAAAAGTGCTTCTGTGACCGTTCTATCTGATCACCAAATCTTACAAAAAGAAGAAGTCCAAGAAACTCATCATTATCGCACAAACTTTATTATTGGATATGAAAACGATCAACTGAAAATACTTGACTTAAAAAGGGAACTGCTATCAAAGACAGAACATAGCAAAGAAGACGAAAATGCATCAGATAAATAATTTTTTTAAAAATTTGTTTGAAACTAGGTAGATGCCCCTTCCCTGTCATTCCATCGAAACATAGGTATATAGTGATGAATGACATGGAGGTGATGTAATATGGGAGGATACAACCACTGCGGAGGCCAAAACAACTTTGTAAGTCCTGGTTATGGAGGTAACAACTATGGTTGCGGATATAACAATTTCGCGTTAATCGTCGTTTTATTTATATTGCTAATCATTGTTGGTGCCGCATTCTATTGCTAATTGAACGAACAAAGATTATAAATACGAAAAACGCCAATCGTTCTCTGAAACGATTGGCGTTTTTTTGTATTTATTGATATCTGGAAATTTAGAGCTAGTAAATCCCATGCCATTCCATTATCCAATATTAATTTTCTCTTTCGGATAACGGTATGTTGATTCTTGGCGATCACGATTAAGTGAAAAGAGAAAGGTTAAAATACCAATTCTTCCGATGAACATCAATGTGATTAATAATATTTTACTGACATTCGTCAAATCAGGCGTAATTCCCATTGAAAGACCGGTTGTTCCAAATGCCGATGTGACTTCAAAAATAATACTAATCAATGGAAATGGCTCAATCACTCGTACGATTGTCACGACAATAAATGTCATAATCAATGCTAAGAATGTGACGACAACAGCTTTGAATAAGTCTTCTTCTTCAATTTCTCTTCCAAAAACTTTCACTCTAAACCGGCCTCTGGCAAATTGAAGGATAAAAATAATGACCAAAGCAAAGGTAGTCGTGCGTATTCCCCCACCAACACTACTTGGTGAGGCACCAATAAACATCATAGAGGATAAAAATAATTGTGTTTGTTCAGTGAATTCATTAATATCCATTGTCGTTAAGCCAGCACTTCTAGCCGTTGTCGATTGAAATAATGCATAAAAGATTGTTTCATGCCAGCTCTTATCTGCAAAGAAATGATTGAATTCCAAAAGTAATACGACTATAAAAGAGAAACAGAGCAAAACAAAGTATGTCAATGAAGTTAACTTAGTAAATAATGAGAAACGTTTCATTGTACGCTCTTGCTTTGATACTTGTAAGTACTCTTTCACTTCTATTAATACAGGAAATCCGATCGCTCCGGAAATAATTAAAAGCATAACGATGAACTGAATGAAATAATCATTTTGATACGGGATGAGCGATGCTCCAGTGATATCAAAACCACCATTGGTAGTCGCACTCACTGCCGTAAAGAAACCGTGATAAAAAGCTTCCCATATCGAATCATAATATGTCATGAAATATGTGCCGAGAATTAGGAACCCAATGAATTCGATACCCAAAATGACAAAGAACATTTCTTTAACTAAGCGCACGATACCAGAAATAGACTTTGTATTTTGATCTGTCATAATAAGGCGCCGTTCTTTAAAACCGATCTTTTTACCAAGAACAAGCCAAATTAATGTTCCTAAAGCCATGACACCCAAACCGCCAGTTTGAAGAGCCAGCGCAATGGTAAAAATGCCGAAGACCGAAAATGAATCAGCCGTAGATACAACTGTCAAACCGGTTACACTTACTGCACTAGTCGCAGTAAATATGACATCCATAAAACTTAAGTCTACACCTTCTTTTTGCGCAATCGGCAATGAAAGTAGAAATACGGTAACAGATACGGCAGCAAAATAATAAATTGAAATCAGTTGAACAACTGATAATCTGTCCAATAATGGCTTTTTTTGAATAGTTGGATTCATAGTACGTTCTCCTTTGCAGCGGCGGCATAAACCCTTATATTTTTATGTTTTGATAAGCTTCAAGGGCTCCATTTTACACTGACTTCAAGCGGCCTATTGAAAGTGAATAGGTGCTTGTTATTAAAAAATAGGAAAACCCTAACTGAACTTTTGATTTCAGATTAGGGGTTAAAGTATGCTCTCTTGATTTTTTTCCTTGAATTTAATCAATAACTGTTCACCTTGATAGCCGGCTTCGATTAAATCTTGTAATGTTTGTTCTACTAATTCACGTTCACGATTGACCATATTGCCAATGATGACTACACTGATGCTATCATCAACTTCCTCAATCGTTTCAACTTTTCCGACAAGTGTTGCTTTTGGATTTTCTGTCTTTGTAATTCGCACTTGGAAAACCATCTCTCGGTCTTTATCCAGCTTATTTCTGAAAAAGTCTTCATACGTTTTAGGCATGAAACTTTCCACAAGCCAACGATTCCGATCAATTTCACGATCGATAATTAAACCATCGTAAAACTCGATTTCTTTATTTTGCAGCTCATCGCCTAGTTTTTCTAATGTTGTAAGGGAGATTAATTTGAATGTTTTCATACAATCTTCCTTTCCTTAAATTAACCTCATTATATAAGATAGCTAGCGAATAGAAAAGCCCTTATTAATTGGATTGTAAATTGTCGCTTGCTTCCTGGATTTTTTGATCAATCGATGTTAATCGTTCAATCGCTTCTACATTTTCCATTTGCAAATAATGATGCCCACCTTTTGGTAGTTCGTCCAACTCATCCGCTTCATAAATGATTTGTTGTAATGGTGTACGAAACTCTTTTACAGAAAACGGCAAATAAGAGTCTGTATGCAGCAAAATGGCAATGGCAATTTCTTTAGCCTTCACTCTGTTTTCTCCTAAACGAATTAATAGCTTATGTGCTCGTTCGGCACCTTTAATAGCGTGGATATCGTGTCTCCGATATTCATCATAATCCCACTTTCCTTCTCTGTACCATTCAAAATGTCCCATATCATGTAGTAACGCTGCTTTTGTAGCAAGTTCGAGGTTTTCTTTTCGTTCACTTGCAAGGCGGTAAGCAATTTCGGTAACGTTTACAGCATGATGAACGCCTGATCGTCTCAAATATTTCTGGGTGATTGGGTGTTTAAATATCTCGACTAATGTAACATAGCCCATTGTACATCCCCTCCTGATTTTAACCATTAATATACCATAATTTAATGACTCGGGCGATTCCTAAAATGTATAAACTTCAAAAATTATTTACTATTATTAAAATATCGTGAAAAATTTTAAAAAAATCCTATTTAATTATCAAAAATAACCGATAAACATAGTAAAAACTGTTTTTCGGAGGTGAAAAAATGGAAAATACGGCTCAAATGATTATTACAAATACGCTTCACTTGAAGAACCGATTATCCATTATTTTTTTATTTGTTATTATGGTACTTGGCACGAGCGTGACTTATTTGATCGGACAGACGAAATTTGTTATTTTAACCATTTTAATTGGAAGCTTAATTACCTTATTATTAGTTACTACACTTGTGTATTTCAGAAAACTATCAAATACTGTTCCCTACATACTTATTTCCGGGATCGCTTTGATTATTGGAACAATCTTAATCGTTGCGACAACTTCTGGACAAACAGCTGCATTAATTTATTTTTTATTAATTACAAGTTCTTTCTATCTATCTTTACCCATTTTTTTATATGGGTTCACCATTAGTATTGGATTATTCATCACATTTATCTATATCCATGGAGAATCGTTTTTATTTGACTATGCAACGTCGTTGTTAATTTTCACATTGACAAGTGTTGTTCTATTGTTACAACTTGTCATTACATCACGAAACCAAAAAATAATGGATGAACTTCAAAAAAATAATGAAGAAGCAATTCAGAAGGAACAAAAACAGAATCAATTCATCGAGCAACAAACGAAAAAAATCCAACAAAGCATGGACGGAATTGAATGGCAATCGAACACACAAAAAGATTCCTTAAATGAGATGAACCGAGCTATACAAGAAATTGCATCAGGTACGGAAACTCAAGCAGGAACGATCTCTGATATTCACCAGTCCATCGGCACAACATCGATGTTATTGGAAAAGATGGTCAGTGATTTAAATCGGATAGAGTCAGATACTGAAACAACGAGAGCGAATGCTGAAAAAGGAAAGATCGAGTCAGATGAACTCGTTGATGAGATGAGAACCTTCCAAACGAATGTCCAAGAAATGAAGTCTGCATTCAGTGAATTAAGTGAAAAAGTAGATTCATCTGTATCTTTTATTCAGTCCATTCAAGACATTACTGAGCAAACTAGCCTGCTTTCATTAAATGCATCGATTGAAGCAGCTCGTGCAGGTGAGCATGGGAGAGGATTTGCTGTCGTTGCAGAAGAAATTCGTAAGCTAGCAGACCACACAGAGCAAACGGCGAAACAAATCTCGAATAACTTAACAAGTATGAAAGATTCCAATGAAACAACCGATCGGCAAATCCATCTTATTGACAAGCAAATGAAAGAACATATTGAATCAATTACGGAGAACAGTGAGTTATTCGGTTCGTTTTCGGTAAATGCCAATACATTAATGAACCAAATGAGAAACTTCAAACAACTAGCCGATGAAGTGAATGAGCATGCAAGACTCATAGAGGATTCTATGAATGACTTCTCATCAACTGTAGAACAATCGACTGCTTCCGTTGAAGAAATCAGTGCTACTGTTCAAAACCAAGCGAACCAGAACGAAGAGTTACATGGAGAGATTGAGCGAACAACTCAAGCGTTGCATGAATTGAATCAACGAGCTTGATAGAAAAAATCTATTCATAGAGATTTGAGATGCAAGTTTGTAAAAAAATAAAACCCGAACGATTGAAATGTAAATAAATCGTTCGGGTTTTCCTTATGAATAGCGACCCTACATAACAATTTGTTTGCTGTGGTCACTTTTTTTACTATTTGTCTATTTTTTAGTTAAGGCTGCAGGGTAAGTGGTTTACCTGAGTAATTATCGATCCGTGTCTCATGATAATTCCCCTCGATCCAATCATCTAATTGATTCTGATAGAATTCACTGCGATAATGTTCGGATTGACCAGGACCTACAATATGATAGCCTGAATTTGGATCAGCTAGGTCGTTGACAAATCGCCAACCAGCTCCATGGTTAACAATTCCATCTTCTTTGCTTCTGGCTGCCATCACAGTGACACCACTTCCACCAAGTGGCTGAGGTGGATCAGGATTGAAAAATCGTTCTAAAAAAGAGATGCCGGATAGATTGTGTGCAAAATAGATTTGGTGATAATCTCCCCACTTCCACTCATTCAGGCTTTCACCGTATTCATCTGTAAGAAGTTGAACGGTTTCACTGAATGATTTGGAGAGCAATTGATCTAATCCTCCATTTTGCTCAATCCAATGCATTTCTTCACCTTCATAAGAGCGAAGAATCAATTGGTCCGTTGTTTGACCCATTCCTTTGAACATCGACAGGACTTCTTCAGGCAATTCCTCGCCATATAAATTCTCCTCAATTTGTCTCAACATCGTATGGAAAATCAGTGGTGCAGCTTCCTCTTTGTGATCTTCAAAATCCCACTCGGCTAATAGTTTAATCGCCTGCTCTTCCGCTTGCGAATCCGCTTGGTTGCCTAGAACATCCATAAATATTGGCACGAATAATTCTGCTTGTTTATTTTTCTCATCCATTTGCAGCTCCATCATGTCTTCTGCAGTCAAATCATCTTTTGATGATAAATACTCCTCAATCCTTGAATAACGATAAGGTTGGGCCCATACATGGCTAATGTGATATGGATAAGAGTCATCAATGACTTTATTGTTTGCTGTTGCAATAAAGTTTTTATCCGGATTCACTAGTGTTGGTAGTTCATCATATGGAATGAATTCATCTAATGTATACTGACTATCCCAACCCTTCATCGGTAATAGGGCGTCATCCGGGTTTTCATAGATTGGTATTTTACCATTTGCCTTATAAGCAATCGTTCCATCCTTGGAAGCAAACATAAAGTTTTGGGCTGGTGCGTGGAATCCTTCCAATGCTTCCTCAAACTCCTCCCAATTTGTAGCCCGATTGAACTCTAATAAAGCTTTTAATTCTGTTGTAGCGTCTAAAGCTGTCCAATCAACCGATAAAACAGTATCTCCTTCAACTTCACCAACGCCATTGGCAAATTCAGATATGACCGGTCCGTGAATCGTTTCAATCACTTCATAGTCAATTGATTCTTGACCATCCACGTGAATGGTTTCCGTAATGATGTCGGCTTCATACCACTCACCGTCATACTCAAATTTTGTCGGATCGTCTTCGTGTCTTCGTTCCAAATATAATTGCTGTACATCAGGACCGACATTCGTAACTCCCCATGCAACTTGGTCGTTATGTCCTAAAATGATACCAGGTACACCAGCAAATATTACACCGGATACATTATAGTTAGGTGACTCTAAATGACTCTGATACCAAATCGAAGGTGTCGACAATCCTAAGTGCGGATCATCTGATAGAATTGGCGAACCAGATTTAGTCTTTTCACCACTCACTGCCCAATTATTACTCCCATTAAACTCATCTGGGATAACTGCTTTAGAGAGACTGGCAGTTACATCGACATATTCTTCTTCCATGATGTTTGTTGGGCCGTTTTCTGGATAAGCCGGGAATAATTCATAGGCAACTTCTTCATCGAAATGATTCATTAAATAATAATTAAACGCCTGCCGTTCCCAATGCCCACCTAAATCGAAGGCCATAAACTTTCCGATTGTCAGTGAATCCAATGGTGTCCATTCTTTCATTTCACTCAATCCTGCGAGTTTAAATTCAACTGGCATGGAATTTGTCGTTTCCATCTGCTTAATATATGCGTTTACACCATCTGCATAAGCTTGTAATACATTAAGAGATTCCTCGTCATATATTTCTAACGATTTTTCTGCAGCTCTCCGTAAGCCTAATGTACGAAAATACTTATCTTGTTCAAGCATACTTTCTCCGATCACTTCGCTTAATTGTCCAGATGCTTGTCTTCTCGATAATTCCATCTGAAAAATTCGGTCTTGTGCTGTTATGTAGCCTTGAGCATAAAATAAATCTAAATCATTTGCCGCTTGAATATGTGGGACGCCCACTTCATCATACACAACCGTCACTTCCTCTTCTAAACCATTCAAAGTTACTGTCCCTTCTGTCTGTGCAAGCGACCGGTTGATGTAAGCGTTTACGTAAATCAATAAACTTATAATGACGACAGCTAGAATCGCCAAGACGATGAGCGTCCATTTTAACCACTTATTCATCTTTTTCTTCGGATACACTGGATCCAATTGAATTGCTTCTTTCATCGACTTTCCCCCTTCAACTCTATATAGATATAATATTACAAAAATTCTATCTAATTAACAAATTTTTGTACTTTTCATGAATAGCATTTACTCACCCTCTCCCCCTCTATATAATAGATAAAGGAAGAGACACGTTGCTCTCATAAAAAACTGAGGTGATGATTTGAGTAATAAAAATAAGGTCTTTTTAGTATTCGGTATCTTTTTGCTAGGATTAATCATCGTAATCGTAACGGCTACTTATTTTGGATTACAAAAAGATCCTGAGCGAACAGAGGAAGTTAAAGTAAAAGCTGCCGACTATTTAGATAAACATTTTACAGATGAGATGGAAATCGTTGAAGTCATGTATGACAATGCTTCTATCTATGAGCAATTCTCTTATGCAGCGATTGTTCAGCCGGTCAACAATCCTGATTTCCAATTCTTAGTTTACCCTCATCGAAAAACGGGTGAATATACAGATAGTTACGTGGCTGAAGTATGGGAAGACGAATTAGAAGAATTCTTAATGCCTCGTTTGAAAGACAAATTTGGGCAGAATGTTATTAAAGAATTGTGGTTGACATATCCGAAGGACATAGGCGACCAACTGAATATATCCCATGACGATATCCCTTCATTAAAGGGACAAGATACAGGGGTCGTTATTCGTCTCACACTCTCAAGAGGTGAAAAGGATAACGATGAAGAAGCATTAGAAGAATTATTAAATGAAATGAAAAATGAGTTATCTATTGAACGTGGTCACTTTACGTTATCTTTTTCGGAGAAGTCACTATTTCTTAAAGATAAAAACATTAACAAGAATTTTTAAGTACATTAGAAATACGGATACAGTGTATAACGTCAAACCCCAGTTGGATTCAGTATCACATCCAACTGGGGTTTGACGTTAGTAAAACTTCATAGATCTTAAATCTTTTATACGCTGAATCGCTTTCGCTTTAAAGGTATTTTTTTATGTCTGCTTCGATTTTTTCTGGCTTTGTTTGGGGTGAGTATCTTTCAACGACCTTTCCTTCTCGATCAACCAAGAACTTCGTAAAATTCCATTTAATTTCACCGCCAAGCATCCCCTTCTTCTCGCCTGTTAAATATTGAAATAACGGATGTTGCTCTTTACCTTTCACATCTGTCTTTTTATGCATTGGAAACGATACACCATAATTCGTCTGGCAAAAATCCAGGATTTCATCAGAGTTATCGAATTCTTGATTCATAAATTGATCACTCGGAAAACCAAGCACGACGAAACCTTGGTCGTGATAAGTTTCGTATAACTTTTGCAACCCTTCAAATTGATTCGTAAAACCACATTTACTTGCTGTGTTAACGATTAACATTACTTGATTGGCATAGTTACCTAGGGTAGCTGTTTCCCCGTTCATTTTTTCAACGGAAATATCATACACTGTACTCACGATGTGTACCTCCATTATTTTGACTTCTACTCTTAATTATACGAGTACACTTATGACGAAACAAATAATCTGAATCTTCCACTGAACGTTCCTACCAATCTTTTAATGATTCAAAAGCTTTAACTAAAAAATCCCTTTGCTGGGAAAGGGATTTTTTATATTAGCTATTACGTACAACGAGTTGAGGTCTGGAAATGACTAGCATAATAATAATTGCTGCAGATAAAATAAAACCGGGAATCAAATAAGTCGAGTTATACACTAATGAATAAATCCATACAGGTTGACCTTCCGGTGCAAAATGAGCAAAGAAAATTACCCCTGCTAAATAGTGAGCAACGAAACGGATAGCCATGCCTATGAATGTCCCAAAGATTATAAGCATGGACACTTTAGTTTTATCATCATTTTGCAAGCCGCTTTTAATGCCACTTGCAAATATTCCAGCCGCACCAAGTCCAACGAACGCAATAATGTAATCCAGTAATCCTTGTAGCCAGTGGACTACGACACCTCCAAATACTAGATCCAAGACTCCGAAAAGCAACCCAGAGGCAAGTCCTGCTTTTAATCCCCAACGGAACGCAATGATAAAAACTGGAATCATCGCAAATGATACCGAACCACCTTGTGGCCAAATGGTAAATTGCAACCCTGGTATGGTGTCGAGCAGAAAAGCTAACGTTGTTAATATCGCTATTTCCACTAACATCAATGTTTTATGATTCATAATAATTCCTCCCCTTCTGTATCTCTTTCAAGACAACAAAAAAAGCAATCCTAGGGAGGCTTCATTAATGGGTCACCCAGCATTGCACCATTGAAGCCACATCCCTACGCTAGTGCTAACTAACAGGTTCAAAGGGTTTAGAGCATCACACTCAGTCTCAGCCATACCAATGGCTCCCCCTGTGGTCTTGTCGATTCACTTTTTTTGTCACCTTCATTATAACCGACCATCCGTATAACTTCAAGGTAGTCTGACCAACCGCGTCATGCTCTTGGGAAAATTCAACAAAAGATGTATACTTAAGATATGTAGAATGTTGTTATTCATGATAAATGGAAACTTGAGTACGCTTTGATGACTATATAAAGGAGATGGGCGTATGTCTTTAAAATCGAAAATTTACAAGTTCCTTCGTATTTGGAATGATGTAGACGCCGTTAGAAAGGGACGTGTAGGCCGACGTGTCGGGAGGCGTGTTGCTGGTAAAGGATCTGGAAAATTACTGAGGAAACTATTCAAATAGGGAGCGAATAGAATGTTTCAATGTAAACATTGTAGCTATGAATACACCTATTAAGAAGCTTTAGGGATGGCTTCCAGTACAGGGGTAGGAAAACGATGTCCAAACTGTGGTGAGACAAATTATTATACTGCTAGGAGCAGAAGAAAAGGAATGTTTATTGCAATGTTAAGCAATCTCTTTGTTTTAGTACTTAACTTTTTTGATGTTTCAATGGCTATTTCCATCGGTATTCTTGTCATTTTACTCATTGGCTATTATTTACTGATTCCTTTTTTATTTGAACTTACTAATCATGAAGAGCCATTATGGTAGGACGGAGTGAGTTGATTATGGAAAAATCCATAATTTTATTTGATGGTGTATGTAATTTATGTAATGATGCGGTTCGATTTTTAATTAAACGGGATTCAAAAGATCAATTTCGCTTTGCTTCATTACAAAGTGATCTAGGCAGAAAAGTAATGAACCAATTAAAAACGAATGGTGTTAGTAGCATAATTCTTATCGAATCAGGTAAAATTTATACAAAATCAACAGCGGCTCTCCGAATTGCAAGACATCTTCCATCTCCTTGGAAGTATTTCCATCCACTAATTATTTTACCTCATACACTTCGCGATCCAGTATATAACTATATTGCCCGTAATCGATATCAGTGGTTTGGAACTCAAGACTCTTGTATGGTCCCTACGCCTGATAATCGTCGCAAATTCTTATTAAACGAAACATAGGTAACTTTTTCTGTATACCAATATAAATAAGCAGTTCAATTAGGAATGGCCTAATCTGAACTGCTTTTTAAGTGTTCATGACTACCTACCGATTTAATTTACTTCTGCTGTTAAAATCTCCTTTGGTAAGGATTCAAAAGCTTGCTCTAAATCAGCGATTAAATCATCTGGGTCTTCAATTCCCGCTGAATACCTGATTAACCCTTCAGGAATTCCCATTGCAGCACGCTCCTCTGGTGTACACTCAACATGGCTCGTTACCCGCGGAGGTCCGATAATTGTCTGTACACACCCGAGACTCGCTGCCCGCTTCGCTAATTTTAATTTCGGTAACAGTTGATTCATTGTTTCAACGCCACCACGGACGTTAAAGCTAAGCATTCCTCCAAAGCCTTTCATCTGTTTTTTCGCGATCTCATGGCCGACATGATCTTCTAATCCAGGATAAAATACATCGGTTACCCATTCGGAAGTTTTTAAATACTGAGCGACTTTCATTGCGTTTTCATTTTGTTGGCGAATTCGTAATTCTAACGTTTTCATGCCACGCAGTAACAAATAAGCAGCATGAGGGTTTATTGTTGCCCCATTAATTTCACGGTAATGGTAAATCTGATCGACTAATTCTTTGCTGCCTGCGACCACTCCACCCATTGCATCGGAGTGTCCCCCTAAATATTTCGTTGCACTATGCAGAACGATATCTGCACCGAGTTCTAATGGGTTTTGATTAATTGGTGAAGCGAATGTCCCATCCACTACGACCAACGCATCAACTTCATGTCCTGCTTTCGCCATCCGTTCGATATCGATAATCTTCAGTGTTGGATTTGTCGGCGACTCTAAATAAACTAGGTCACAACCTTGTGCGATTTCCGCTTCCATTTCTTCATGGTTTGCGGTCTCACAGAACGTAATATCTACACCCATGTTCGGTAGAAATTCTGTGAAAATTTTATTCGTTCCACCATACGTATCTTTGATGGTAACGACGCGATCTCCTGGACGTAAAAATGTATATAACGTATTAGAAATCGCTGCCATCCCAGAGGCAAAAGCTGTTGCCGCTTCAGCATTTTCTAAATCTTTCAGTTTATCTTCAAAAGCTTGATTAGTAGGATTTGTGTTCCGTCCATAAATATGGCCCTCTCGTTGACCAGTTGCAATCTCATACCACTCATTCATATCATCGTATCCGAAAGAAACACTATTCACGACGGGTACTTGTGTTGCCCCAAAGGCTAATTGGTCCTTTTCCCCTGACCACGAGGCCTTTGTTCCTGGTTTGAATGTTGTCATATAATCTCCTCCTTAATAATTATCTATATTCATTGCTACCTTAACTAATAATTCCTTTTGTATCATCTGGAAAATGGAACGGTATTTTTTGAATCAGTCCACGTTCGAAATTCGTCAGTAATTCCACTCCGTCCTCAGTCACACGGAAGGATTCGCTCGTCTCTATCCCATCTTGGTCAAACCATAAGCCTGGAATAAAATGAAATGTCATATTCGGCTCCAAAACTGTGCGATCATTTTTGCGTATGCTTGCTGTATGTTCGCCCCAATCTGGCGGGTAATTTAATCCTATTGAATAACCTAGACGTGATTCTTTTTCAATCCCATATTTCCGTGTTGACTCCACCCAAGCTTCCTCAAGTTCTTCAAGATAGATGCCCGGTTTCACTTTTTGAAGTACATTCTCAATGCCTTCCTGTACAATCTCATCCAATTTCTTTAACCGATCAGTTGGATTACCGAGAAACACCGTACGTGCTAATGGTGCATGGTAGCGCTTATAACAACCTGCGAGTTCAATAATAACGGCATTTCCTTCTTCGAAATGATCATCACACCACGTTAAGTGAGGTGCTGAAGTTTTGTCACCTGTCGGTAGCATCGGGACGATTGATGGATAATCTCCACCAAACTCTTCTTTACCTTTAATCAGTTCATAGTAAATAGATGCTGCTGCGTCACACTCTCTTGATCCTGTGTGGATTGCATTAATTCCTGCTTGCATAGCTTGCTCTGCCAGCATTCCCGCTCTTCGCATAAATTCAATCTCTTGATCAGATTTAATGATGCGAACCCAATTAACGAGAGAGGTACAGTCTTTAAATGTCCCATTTGGTAAGTGTTCAAGCAACGTCGTATATGATTTTGCTGAAAAATAGTACTGATCCATTTCTACGCCAATCACCCGTTTTTCTTGCTTTAGCTCAGTTAAAAGCTTTGCAATGTATTCCATTGGGTGAAATTGATGCGAATTCACAAAATAATCCGGATAAGAAACAATATTTTCATCATGCATCCAGGTCGTACGTTTCGCCCCATTCGCATCCATATACCGACCAATCCATATTGGTTGTGGTTTATCGATGATAACAATCAACATTTGATGCACATAAAAGGACCATGCGTCATAACCTGTTAAATAATTCATATTTGCTGGATCTGTCACCAGCAAAACATCCACACCGTCTTTCTCCATTCGCTGTTTTGTTTTCTTCAGTCGTTTAAGGTATTCTCCAACTTCGAAAGTCAACAAGGGGTATTCCTCCCTTCTTAATGAAAGCGCTTTATAATTAGAATTTTTAAATAATTTCTCTTACTCTATTGTATTACCGGTAAGGTCATTTTGGTAACGTACAATCTGTATGAAGTTTTGAATCATGTACTTATACACTTTGCTTACTTGCTATGTAGAATGATGTTCATTAAAAAAACCCGTATGAAATTCAAGTTCTTTCATACGGGATCAATCCTTTTCATATTAAATGTCAGTTGAGCTTCTTACCTCTGTTTCATTCCATTCACCATTTTTTAGCTGCCATAATCGGATACTCATTTCCAATAAAAATGAATCATCAGAATCAACGAGTGTCAATCCCGTCAAACTTTCAATTCTTTTTAATCGATACAACAATGTTTGGCGATGTAAAAACAATGCCCTAGCCGTTTGACTAACGTTTCCTTTAAATGTTTGGTATGTCATGAACGTGTGAATCAAATCTGATTTCTTTTTACGATCATAGTCTAACAGTGGCCGTATAGTGTCATTGACGATTGTTATTAATGCATCCGTTCCTTCTATACTTAATAACAACCGGTTTAACTTCGTTTCTTCAAAAAACGTTCTACCACCAAAGGTCGATTGTTCTACATGAAGATCAAGTGCTGTTCTTGCTTCTTGATAGCTTTTGAAAAAAGATTGCAACCCTTGATTATGAATGCCTATACCCCAAGCGAAAGTAATGCCCGCCAGCTGGTCATGTAAGCGTCGTTCAATCATATCAAGAAAGTGACTGATGGTCTTTTGGTGACCTTCTTCATCGATTTCCAAGAAGATAACGACTTCTCCTTCTTCAAATGATGACATCGTTCGTCGATTTAATTGCTGTTCTGCATACGTTATTTCTTTTTGTATATAGTAGTTCAAACTATGCAAAGAAGAGTGTCCTGGTTGGTCTTTCTCTTCATATCGTAAAGTTTCTGGGTAATGATCTGTCGTAAAATCGCCTACAATACAAGCGTATTGTAAGGATAAATCGTATCCGAGCAGGCTTCCTTTTGATAAAACTTTTGCATCAATATGTTCGATGTCTTTGGCCAGCTGCATAACAAAATTATCTTTCAATCGAATCTCTGTCATTTCAATTGCATTTTCCGTTAAAAAATATAACGCACAAGCTGTAAGCCCATGCTCTAACGCATGCATGACAAACCAATCCAACTCATCCGGACTATCAGGCATAAATAATAAATACCCTTGTTTTTTATGGTTCGAAAAGATTGTCAATTCATAACACGTTTGATCTCCTACTACATATTGATTAATATGCTGATACAATGGGTGGTCACTTGATGGTACTACTGGTGATTCCATCAAATGAACCGGAAGATCATTAAACTGATTAATGGCATCGATAATCTCTTGATCGAAATCATAATTCGCTCGAATTTGTTTCTCCTCATCACTGATCGCGACAGGAATATTGATTTCTTTATATAATATTTCCATTAATGTTTCTAACGAGCTGTTATTCAGTACTTGATCCATCAATCGAATGCGTAGATGCTCTGTCTTTTTTCTCCGTTTTTCATTATTTTCATTAATGGCTTGCAGTGATTCCTGTACAATGTCGGAAAAATTGGTCTTCCAGTTCAATAACAAAAGGATGAAATGATTCTCATTAGCCAAGTCAATGATTCTTTGGGGTATGGTTTCTATCCTATTGTCAGTTGCAATTGCAAGAGCCGTCGCACCAGATTGAATGATATCGCTTACAAATTGATAACTCGAATTAGGATCTTGATTAAAATTGGTGGCCGCCGATAGAACGAGTTCATGCTTACGAATAAAGTTCTGAACCGGCAACTCAACAATGGAAACCCATTCCACCTTTTTAGTTTCCAATAAAGATTCACCCGTTATGACGTGAACATCCTGTAAAGAAGGAATATTCATTAATTCTTCCAGCCTGAGTCCCATTTTCCTCACCCACTTTTGATTCCTCTTCTATTCTTCATTATATAAAAGAGAATCATTAACAGTCAATTCGGAAAATTAATACTATTATAATGTGAAGAGCTTCTTACTTATTTCGCAATGAACAATTGCGTCCAATAAGTCCCCATTTCTCCACCCTCTTCAAAGCCGACCCCTATGTGGGTAACATTTTGATTTAAGATATTTTCTCGATGGCCTTCACTTTTCATCCAACCATTCACGACATCTTCAGGATCAAAAAATCCCGCTGCAATATTTTCAGCTGCCACTTCGTAATCAATCCCAAATTCATTTAACATATCAAAAGGTGAACCATAGGTCGGCGATTCATGACTAAAATAATTTAGATCAGCCATATCAGCAGACTTCTCTTGGGCAACATCTTGTAATTCGGGGTCGATTTTCAAAGTCGGTAATCCATTTACTTCTCTTTCACGGTTCGTTAACTCAACAACTTCTTCCAGCAAATCATCTAGCTGTGATTGCGTTTTAATGGAATCTCCGTCTCGCTTTTCAGGTGAACCAATACCTGGACGCGGATCGGTTTCTGATTCAAATCCACGTCGGTTCCTTCCGTTCGTACGTTCGCGTTTCTTCGTTCCTATCGAATATTCAGGATTTTGAATCGAGTTTGAATCGCCATCATTCGCCCACCGATTTTGTCGTGGTCTTACTTCGTCACCATTTCCTCCAAAGCTAACCGGATCTGGTTCAAATTTAAAATCAATACTTTCCTCTTCTTGTCCACAACCGACACAAAAAAGAATAATTGCGAACAAAATTACTGTTACCTTTTTCACTAATATACTCCCTCCTTCAGATGTCGTTAGTTTTTGTGACCGCAAAAAAAATATGCCTCTGAATTATTGAAGACATATCATTAGCACAGGGGCCAGATTGCATGTATAAGACTGTTCAGTTTATTTTTCTGGTCACTCGGGAGTATAGGACGCTCCTATAGGACTTTTTAGCTTTATTTTCTGCCCGCTCGGGGGTATAGAGTGCTCCTATAAGACTTTTCAGCTTTATTTTTTGGTCGTTCGGGGGTATAGAGCGCTCCTATAAGACTTTTTAGCTTTATTTTCTGCCCGCTCGGGGGTATAGGCATACTTAGAGCTTACTTTTAGTTACTCGCTCTTCTCAAAAATTAAAAAACCGCACAGCATCAAATTTGCCGCACGGTTTTCATTAGAGCTAAATATTAACCTTTATAATCGTTTAACATATAATAATAATGGGCCAATGTCTCCATACCTTTATCGAAATTCTCAAGGTTTAAATGCTCATTTGGAGCATGTAAGTTCTCATCTGGTAAGCCGAAGCCCATTAACACAACGGGTACGTTTAAAATTTCATCTAACTCAGCTACGATTGGAATTGAACCGCCACCTCGAATATAAGCCGTTTCAGCTTGATACACTTTCTCATAAGCTTCTGCTGCCATTTTGATAACCGGATGATCAAATGGTGTGACATACGGCTTTCCTTTATCGAATGGTTTAATGTCTACATGAACTCCATTCGGTGTATGTTTTTCTACGTGATTAGCCAATAACTCGACAATCTCATCTGGATCTTGGTCAGGGACTAGACGACAGGTAACTTTTGCGGTAGCTTTATTCGGCAAAACGGTTTTGATGCCTTCACCTTGGAAACCACCATAAATCCCGTTTACCTCAAGTGTCGGTCGAACAGAAGTCCGCTCGACATAGCTATAACCTTCTTCACCATCTAACTCAGGAACATTCAATTCATTTTTCAATTTTTCTTCATCAAATGGAACAGACGCAAGTGCATCCCGTTCTTCCTGAGATAATTCTGGAACTCGGTCATAGAAACCTTCGACTTGGATTCGATTTTTTTCATCTCGGAAGCTGTCGACAATTTTTACAAGTGCATGAATTGGATTGACGACGCCTCCACCGTATTCACCTGAGTGCAAGTCACTTTTCGCACCTGTCACATCGATTTGAATACCTGCTAGACCTCTTAAGCCATACGTAATCGTCGGTTTACCTCTTTCCACGAGTGCGGAATCAGATACGACAATTAAATCCGCTTCGAGCAGATCCTTTTTCTCTTGGGCAAATTTCGGTAAGTTCGGACTGCCGACTTCTTCTTCTCCTTCAATCAGTACCTTGAAGTTCACAGGGGCTTTATCAGATGTTTTCAAGATCGCTTCCATGACCTTTAAATGCATGAATACTTGTCCTTTGTCATCTGTAGCACCGCGGGCATAAATTTTATCATCACGAATAGTCGCGTCAAATGGTTCTGAATCCCATAATTCTACAGGGTCGACAGGTTGAACATCATAATGTCCATATACAAGTACGGTTGGAGCGTTCACATCGCTTATGTACTCACCATAAACAACCGGATGGCCATCAGTAGACATAATTTCAGCGTGAGCAAAGCCGATGTTTCCTAATTCTTTCTTCACCCATTCTGCTGCCTTTTTGACATCTTCATTATGAGATGACAACGCACTTATACTTTGAATAGATAAAAAATCCTTCAGTTCACTTAAATGCTTTTCACGATGTTTCTTTAAATATTCAATTACTTCATTCTGCATAACAATAACCTCCTCTAATTTCTATTATAAAGAAAACTGATATAATTTACACGAGAACAGCAAAGAATTCTTTATAGAGATATTTCTACAACTTTTATTTCAAAACGTTAACAATTTCACAAGTTATCATCTTGATGTTATATGACCTTCATTAAAAGGTATGGATAAAGTATAGTTTTTTGATTACCTAAAGGTGGAACTGACGATGAAACAGCAGACGAAAATCAGATTAAATAAATTTTCGCTCATACTATTGGGTGTTGTAGTCGTTTTTATTGCATTAAATTATTTACCCGTAAAACCGATTGATCAGCATCCTTTTTTTAAAAATGATGAACGTGGAGGGCCAATGGTTATTGCTCACAGAGCAGGTGATCAAATCGCTCCTGGCAATACGATGACCGCTATTAAAATGTCTTCTGAAATGGGTGTCGATATGATTGAAGTCGACTTGCACATCACAAAAGATGGTGAAATCGTTCTCGCTCATGATCCTACAGTTGACAGAACGACAGATGGCACAGGATATGTTGCAGATTATACATTAGAAGAATTTTTAGCGTTAGATGCTGGTTATCATTTTCAAAATACAGAGGGAGAGTATGCATTCAAAGGGATCGGTGTTTACAAACCGACGCTTCGCGAAGTATTTGAACGCTATCCGGAGATGAATTATATGCTTGAGGTCAAACATACAAACCCTGCTGAAGTTCACCAAGAAATTGTTGAAAAGCTTTGGGCTATTATTGAAGAATATGAAATGCATGATCAAGTGATGGTTTCGTCGTTCAATCAAAAGATCATTAATCGGTTTGATGCCTTAGCTAAAGGGCAGGTAGCTCTTGGAACTGGCCGAGAAGTAGTATTTAACTTTACGATTGCACATAAATTCTTTTTACGTAACCTATTTCAACCAACAGGTGATGTAATCCAACTTCCACGAGCAAATAAATACTTCAATTTCTTTACAAAAGAAATGATGGATGGAGCTAGAAGACTTGGAATGGATATTCATTATTGGACGATTAATGATGAATTAACGATGAGGCAAATGGTTGATGCAGGTGTAGATGGAATCATCACAGACCGGCCGGATTTATTAATTGAGATATTGGAAGAAAAGGGATTACGTTAGCTCTTTGATTGAATGAAAAGAATGACATATAAAAAAACCCAGATTGGAAAATAACTTTTCTCAATCTGGGATTTGTTTTATCTTCGTTTATTTGATGATTAACTCAATTTCGCCATTTACTTTAACATCTTTACCAACTAGTACGCCACCTGTTTCAAGTGCTGCGTTCCAGCTCAAGCCATAAGCTTCACGGTTGATCGTACCAGTGAAATCGAAACCAGCAATTGTATTACCTTGCATTGGTTCTTTTCCTTGACCGTTGAAGTTTACAGTGAAAGTTTCTTCGTTTGTAACACCTTTCATTGTCACATCACCAGTTAGCTCGTACGTATCTCCACTTACTTTTTTCATGGATTTACTTACAAATTTAATCGTCGGATAAGTTTCTGCATCAAAGAAATCTTCTGATTTTAAATGTGCATCACGATCAGCCTGACTCGTATCAATTGAATCTGTTTGAATGACTGCTTCAATACTTATATTTTCTAAGTCGTTAATATCACCATCAACTTGAATATCGAAGTCTCTGAATTCACCTTTCGCTTTTGATACCATCATGTGTTTCACCTGAAAGTTAATGGAACTATGCGGTTGATCTAATAAAATGTTTGACATATTTATTCCTCCTAAAAATTATTTAATTACTTTATGTAAGTTAGTATACTTTAGATATACACTTGCGTCAAGTAAGTTTGTTTAGTTTATTTTTTTACTTATATTTTGTATACTATAAAAAAGAGGTGATTTTCATGGCAGATTCAGCCGTATGCGATAAAGTTGAAAAAGCATTAACATTGATGGGGAAACGTTGGGTTACATTAATCATTTATCAACTCCTTGAGAGCCCAAAACGCTTTTGCGAATTCGAATCCTCGATTGGCATAAGTGGTAGAGTATTGTCTGAACGCTTGAAAGAACTAGAAAAAGAAGGAATCGTTCAGCGTAAAGTTTATGACGAAACACCTGTACGTGTCGAATATACGTTAACAGATAAAGGAAAAGCAATGGAACCAGTCATTCGTTGTACACAAGAGTGGGCAGAAGAATGGTTGTAAAATTAAACTAATCAGCCGAACTGCATAAAGCTCGGCTGATTTTTTAATGTAAACTTTGAATGGAACCGATATATGTGTCATTAAATTCGATCTATCATTTTTAAGATAAAGGAGTTACCGTTAACTTTCTTTGACGAAAATGTCATCGAGATACATTCTCGACGACAAAATGTACTGCTTGGATGGTGAAAAGGTCTTCGAGATGCGTTCTCAACGACAAAATGCACTGCTTGGATGGTGAAAAGGTCATCGAGATGCGTTCTCAAAGACAAAATGCACTGCTTGGGTGGTGAAAAGGTCATCGAGACACATTCTCGACGACAAAATGTGATGCTTGAATGTTCAAAAAGTCATCGAGACACACTCTCGACGACCGAATGGGCTGCCCAGGAAATGAAAAGGTCATCGAGATTTGTTCTCGATGACCTAATGGATTGCTCAATTGCCGAAAACGGCGTTGAGACCTATTTTGGAGGTTGATTTTTTTCATCTTGCATTCCCCACCACTCTACATTCTTTAATCCTTTGATACGAGAGTAGTGGAATTGTGGATCGATTCCTTCTTTCTTCTGATCAACATAATCTTGTAAGATTCGGAAAGCAACTCTTCCCAATAATAAAATAGCGATTAAGTTAACAACTGCCATTAACGCCATAAACAAGTCAGCCATATTCCATACGATTTGTACAGAAGCCAAGGAACCAAACATGATCATTCCTAAAACGATGACACGATAAATATTTAACATGATCGGATTGTTTTTAAGAAATGCGATATTCGTTTCACCATAATAGTAGTTCCCAACTAATGAACTGAAGGCAAAGAAAAAGATGATGATTGCCAAGAAAATGGAACCGAATGCCCCGATATGAGCATCAAGTGCTACCTGTGTCAATTGAATACCATCTTCTGAAGCGCCATAGAAATTATCGTAAAGGATAACGATAAATGCCGTAAAACTACAAATAACAATTGTATCGAAAAATACAGCTAAAGATTGAACTAAACCTTGCTTTGCAGGATGGCTGACACCAACTGTTGCCGCTGCGTTTGGTGCACTACCCATACCTGCTTCGTTAGAGAATAGACCTCTACGAATTCCATACATGATTGCAGCTCCGGCACCACCACCAAAGGCTTGCTCTAATCCAAATGCATCTTTAAAAATTAGTGAGAATACGGCAGGTACTTCTGTTATGTTCGTGATCACTACGTATAGGGCAACCAGTATATAAATAAATGCCATGAACGGAACAATTGCCCCTGCAACGGTTGCAATCCGTTTTATTCCTCCGAAAATAACTATACCAGCTAACGCAACGAGAACGAATCCTGTCCACATTGGATCAATGTTAAAGGCTTGATCAACAGCTTGCGAAATTGTATTCGCTTGTACTGAGTTAAAGATTAATCCGAAAGTGATAATGATTAAGATGGAAAATAATACACCCATCCATCTCTGACCAAGAGCCATTTGCATATAATAAGCTGGCCCTCCACGAAATCCGTCTTTATCAGGAATTTTATATGCTTGTGCCAGTGTACTTTCAATGAATGCTGTTGCCATTCCGACTAACGCAACCATCCACATCCAAAAAACAGCCCCTGGACCACCGATGGCAACCGCAAGTGCAACACCTGCCAGGTTACCTGTCCCGACCCTGGAAGCGATCGTGATACTGAAAGCTTGGAAAGCGTTAATTCCCCGCCGTCCACTTTGTTCAACGGCCTCCTCCGTAATAACCTTAAACATATTGCCAAATAAGCGGAACTGAACAAATTTAGTTCCTAGGGTGAAATAAAGACCCGCACCTATAAGTAAGTAGATTAAAATATAATCCCAAAAAATTGTGTTTCCAAAACCAATAATATCATTAAGTACGTCTTCTACTGCATTCAAGTGATATTCTCCTTTCAAGCATATTCTGTAACCAGTTCCCCACTTCATACACGGACAAACCGATAATTTTAGTTGATAAGTAACTATTTTCATCCGATCAATCTTTAAGAGTGGTAAATCTTCCTTTTTCATTCACAAGCTGATTCGTTAATGAAGCAATCAAGTCTTCTTTTTCATTCTTTTTCAGTTTTTTCACATTAGCTTCTTTTTTCATTGCCTCACTCTTTGTGGCAAGCTGTTCTAAATAAACTAATTCAACAGGTCCCCTTGAGCGAGTATATTTAGAAGCTTTACCGACTTGGTGTAATTTCAACCTATTTTGCAAGTCAACGGTATAACCCGTATATAGAGATCCGTCTTTACAACGAAGCATGTAAACAAAAAACTCCCCATCATTTTTCATCTAAACTCACCCCAAAGAAAAACCACAACCTAAATGGCCGTGGTTATCAATTAAGCTTCCTCACTCGCTTGAACCTTCACATAAATATGATCAAACATTTCATCGCCCAGATAAACATCTAAACGCCAAACACCTTCAGTCGGTAATGACAACACTAAAGGTAAGTGAGCTTGCTCCTTACCAATTTGCGGTGCAGTTGCTTCCCATATTTTTTCTTCGTTCTCAGTTCCGGCCAAGTCAACGATGGCTTTCTTTTTTTCCTCATCATCTTCATGGAATGCTTCTATTTTTACGGGACCATTCATTAATTCTTCCTGTTCGCCCCAGAAGTACATGACATATTGTTCATTTTCTCCTGCAACAAAAGGAATGTGATCAATAGCTAAACGCTCTTCTTTTCCGATTACCTCATACTCTCCTACTTCAAAAACAGGACTTTCACTCCAACCATCATCGTTTTCATTTTGAGACTCTTCCGCATCATCTGAGCAAGCAACCAAAATAACGGCTAATAAGACGAGTGTGATGATTGAAATCATAGACTTTCTCATCGTCGTTCCCCCTATGTAATTGAATCAACTATTTTACAAATATATCATATCTTCTAAAAATCAGCTATATAAGATTTTGTAAAATTTTTTATAGAAAAATACTTTTTATTCTAATTACGCGTTGAATGAACACTGTTTTGATCGAATGAAACCAAATAAAAGAGACCCCATGATATATGAGGTCTCTCTTCATAAAATCTATGGATTATATATAATTGGTGCGCCTGGTCCTAAATCAATTCCTAATAACATCCAAACAATTAACATGATTGTCCAAGAAATTAAGAAAGCGATAGAGTAAGGTAGCATGACTGAGATTAATGTACCAATACCCATTTTCTTATCATATTTCTGTGCAAATGCGATAATTAACGCAAAGTATGTCATTAATGGCGTGATAATATTTGTAGTCGAATCGGCAATACGATAGGCCATTTGGGTCAATTCTGGTGAATAACCCAATTGCATCATCATCGGAACGAAAATTGGTGCAATCATAGCCCATTTAGCTGTCGCACTTCCGATGAATAAGTTAAGAAAACCAACGATAATCACAAAGGTGATAATCAGTGGGATACCACTTAAGTTAATCGTATCTAAAAATTCAGCTCCGTATACCCCTAAAACAAGTCCCATGTTGGACTCACTGAAGTATGCAACGAATTGACCAGCCGTGAATGCCAATACGATAAACATACCCATTGTCGCCATCGTATCCGTCAATTGGTCAGCAACATCTTTGTCACTTTTAATCGATTTCGTTGCAATACCATAGAATAGTCCAGGTACGAAAAATAATATTAAAATAACTGGTACTAAAGAGCTCATAAATGGCGAGTCAATAATACCGCCGTCATCTGCACGAAGAGGAGCATTCGGGAATGCAACGAGCAAAGCTAATAAGATAGCTGTTATTAAAACAGATAGACCCGCCCATTTTATTCCTTTCTTCTCCGTCGCTGTAAGCTTTTCGATTTCGCCTTGATATCCACCGTCATATTTACCTAATCGAGGTTCAACGATTTTTTCAGTTACCCATGCACCTACAATGGTCAGGAAGAATGCAGATGCAATGATAAACCACCAGTTCATGGCAATGTTCATTTGTTCCGCGTAAGCAGGATCGATAATACTTGCTGCTGATGTAGTCAATTCACTGAGCAAAGCATCGAGTGATGACAAGGTTAAGTTGGCACTGAAACCTGCTGATACACCTGCGAAAGCCGCACTAATACCTGCTAATGGGTGACGACCGAGCGCAGCAAATATAACCGCACCTAATGGAGGTAATACGACATACCCAGCATCTACTGCGACACTAGACATAATACCTGCAAACACTAAACCTGCTGTAATCAATGAATTTGGAATCGCCATGACAAATCCACGAAGCAACACACTAATCAACCCTGTGCGCTCAGCGAGACCAATTCCAAGCATTGTCGCAAGGACTACACCTAATGGAGCAAATCCGATGAAGTTGTCCACCATACTGTCAAATAAGTAGCGGACTCCTTCTTTACTTAATAAGTTGGTGACTTCTACCATTTCTCCTTCTTTACCAGGATGCTCGACGCTAATTCCTAGGCTTGAGACAACAGCAGAAAGAATAATGACAATAAGGGCTAAGATCCCAAAAAGTGTAATTGGATGTGGTAGCTTATTCCCCGTTTTTTCAATGCGATCTAAAAAACGTTGAAAAAAGCCTTTTCGTTTCTCTTGTTGCATTGGTCTACTCCTCTCTTTTTTTGATTCAGACCTTGTGATTGATTGTAATACAGACTTTTGGAAGTGAAAAGTAAAAACTATTTCCATTATTTGATTAAGAATGAAAGAATTTAAATGATGGTTCAATCGTCTCTTCTATCGTTAAAACAACAAAAGAATTTACAGGAACTCTTCGTTTGTCCGTTGGTGAACCCGGGTTAATCAATAATGTTTTTTGATGATAACGAAGATACGGTATGTGCGAGTGACCGAATAACACAACGTCTACATCGTCATCTTTAAATGCATTTAAAGCTCTCTTTTCTGTCGTTCCCGTTGTACCATCTCCATGGATTACACCTATACGAAAGCCTTTTACAGTCAGAAGTAATTTCTGAGGAAAGCGCTCTACTATTTCAGCGTCATCAACATTGCCCCTGACTCCTTTTACTTCAGCAAACCGACTCAATTCTTCGTAAACATCAAGTGATGACCAATCTCCTGTATGTATAATTAGGTCTGCTTGGTTCAATTTAGAAACAAGTCGTTTTGGCAGTCCTTCTGCTTTTTTAGGCATGTGCGTGTCACCGATGACAATGACCTTCATGGTTGACTCCTTCCTATTCCTATTTATTTTAAAGCAGCTGCAATTCATCTAAAATCGCTACAAATTGCTTTTAATGTTTGCTTGGTCGCTTACTCGGGTACTGTTAATGCGACTAGAGAAAAGGAGGATAAGTCAATGATGTTTCAAACAATTGCCGTATCATTAATTATCGGCTTGGTCGGTATCGTCATTATAACCCGATTGCTTGGTAGAAAAGAGCTTTCCCAAGTAACACCTTTAGACTTTGTGTATGCACTAATATTAGGTGGAATCATCGAAGAATCAATTTACGAAGACCAAGCTAAATTTTATCATATTATTTTTGCACTTGCACTATGGGCTTTTTTAATTTGGGCAATTGAAACTTTACTCGTTAAATACGATAAATTACGTCCTATTGTTAAAGGTCGTGCTATCACACTCATTAAGGATGGAAAGTTAAATATTAAAAATGTAGAGAAAGCGAAGTTAGAAACAGAACAACTTCGCACGCTTTTACGCATGCAAGGTATTTTCTCTATAGAACAGGTACAATATGCCATATTAGAAACAAGTGGTTTAGTCAGTGTCATTCCAAAAGCGAGATATGACCAAGTAGATAAAGATGAAATACTGGACGATTTTGAACAAAATCATCCGAGTTATTTACTTATCGAAGAAGGAGACATTAGTGAACGGGACCTGGAAGCTGCCGGTCAAACGAAGGAATGGTTGCTTGAGCAACTAAAAGAGAAAGAGATTGAGGTAGACAATGTTTATTTTGCTGAATGGCATCCAACTGGAGGTTTCAACATACAAACTTATGACAATTAACCGTGATTGACTAACTATATTTTTAAAGATACGCTATCATTATCATTTAAATGGGGGCGTTTTGGTCGTGAGAGATTATCCGAAATTATTAAGAGAAAAAATTCGAAATGGTGAATTTGATCAAACAACTTCCGGACATTGTGAAGATTTTGTTCAAGCAAATGTTGTTATTTTACCAATAGAATACGCTTTTGATTTTTTTCTATTTGCTTACCGGAATCCAAAATCATGCCCGATCATCGATGTCTTAGAACCAGGTGAAGTAGAGTCGAACTTGGCGAATGGTTCAGATGTTCGGACAGATGTGCCGAGATACCGAATTTATCATGATGGGAAAGTCGATCGAGAACTAAGCTCTATTGAATCTCTTTGGAAAAGTGACTTGGTGACCTTTTTAATCGGCTGTAGCTTTACATTTGAAAAAACATTGCTTGATGCTGGAATTTCGTTAAGACATATTAAAGAAGGAAAGAATGTCGCCATGTATACGACATCTATTCCGACAACACCAGCTGGAAAATTCCATGGACCTCTCGTCGTCTCGATGCGACCAATTAAAAGGAATTTGATTGAAAAAGCTCGTCAAATTACAGCAAACTATCCAAACATGCATGGGGCGCCTATTCATATCGGTGACCCAAATCAAATTGGAATCGAAGCAATTGAACGGCCTGACTTCGGAGATACGGTCAAAATAGAAGACGATGAAGAACCTGTCTTTTGGGCTTGTGGGGTGACGCCTCAAATGGCTGCAGTAAAAAGCAAAGTCCCATTTATGATCACCCACTCACCAGGCCATATGTTTGTTACTGATATTACAAATAAAGAATTTTTAGAGAATCGCAATTCATTTAAATAAATAATTAATAAAAGAACCGAACGACTATCTGATGGATAGCCGTTCGATTTTTGTTTTTATGCGTTATATTTGATAGTCTCTTATAGACCTTTCACTCTACTACTACCTCAACGCCATAAAACATTTTATGTATAATCAATCAGTTTCTTTTCATCCAAAATGCTAATTTCCTTACGATTATGAGTAACAATCCCCTCTTTTTTTAATCGGTTCAATGTACGATTGACCGATTCTCGCGTCACACCAATTAAACTAGCGAGATCCGTATTGGTCATTGGCATACGTATTATGATTGTTCCGTCTTCTTGTTGCTCACCCAATTCCTTTGAAAATCTCAACAATGTGCTGATGATGCGTGAAAAAACACTTTGAGTAGTAATCGACTGTATCCGGTTCTGCATTTCTAACAATTTTTTCCCCATCACTCGCATCACTTTTATTGAAATCTCTGGTTTACGAAGCATTAATATTTCAAATTCTTCAATGGGGATAGAGAGCAAATCAACCTGGTTAATCGTGACTGCCGTTGCCGGATAGGGTGTTTCATCAAAAAAACCTACATGAGGAAACATTTCATCTGAATGTAAGAAAGAAATGACTTGCTCTTGTCCTTTTTCATTTACTTTATATACTTTTACTAATCCAGACAAAATAAAATAAACAGCTTTCCTTTCTTCCCCCTCAATAAAAATATTTGTGCCTTTCGGGAAAATCCGGTGGTTAGAAATCTCGGCCACTTCATTTAATTCACTGTTTGTTAAATCAGAAAAAACAGGGAATTGCTTAAAAAATTCAGGGAAACATACCATTATGAAATCCTTCTTTCCTATTTATCATTAATTTCATTATATAGATTCATATATAGTATTCATAATCGTTTTTAATTTCAATAACACGAAAGATTACAATAAACTAACTTTCTAATAAAAAAGCAATCTTCAATTGTTTTGAAGATTGCTTAAAATCCACCTGTTATTATTCTTCGACATCCCCAACAGTAATCGATGCTTGTGGCATATTATGTTGACCCTTTGCAGTCGTATGTGCAAACATCTCATATACGCCTTTTTCTTCAAACGTAACTTCTACCGTATAGCTACCGTCTCCATTATTCGTTGTTTCGACGGTCTCACTATTATCTTTATTTCCTTTTTTCCAGTACTCGAAGTTCATCTCTTCTGCATCAGTTACATCCTCTTCTCCATAAGTAACCAATGCTTTCAGCTCAACCGTTTCCCCTACTTCAACTTGCTCCGGAATATCTACTTCTACTTCCAATGCTGTTAATTCATCTGATTCATTTGAATGATTAGCGTGTTCTTTTTCCTCTTCCTTATCATTACTTGAACAAGCAGCTAATACAAGAACTAATAAGGTCAATACGATGAAACGTTTTATGTTCATTTGCTTTTCCCTCCATTGATTTCAGTGATCTATGTTCCTATGTTTAATTTAACATATCCATCGTCGGTCGTTTAATGAAGTATTTGAAGGGTTTATGAATTTTTAATTATAGTCACATACTGTACAAATTAACTAGTTTTAATACGACTTTTTCAGGAAATAATATTAGTGTGGGATGAACAAGCCCGAAAGTTTAGAGGCATAAAAATTTCACCTAAGGAGGTTTTCCACATGCCAATGCTTAAAGAAGTGATGACAGATACCGTAATTGCTGCAGATGCAACAGATAACCTTACGGCGACAGCAAAAGAAATGAAAAATAATGATATCGGAGATCTTCCCGTATTGGAAGGTAATAAACTTAAAGGTGTTGTAACCGATCGTGATATCGTCACTCGCGGTTTGGCTGAAGGAAAGAATCCAGATAATACGGAAGTTAGTGAAATTATGACAAGCAAGGTCATTAGTGCTTCACCTGATACAGATGTTCATGAAGGCGTTCAACAAATGGAGAGTCATCAAGTAAAACGCTTATTCGTCGTTGAAAATGATGAGTTAAAAGGTGTTGTGTCAACAGGTGACTTAGCTAGAAATCAACAGACGAAAGATATCGTTGACGAAGTACAGAGCGCAATTAAAGAAGAAAAATAAATAACATTTAAATGCCCACCTTCACAGTGAAGGTGGGCATTTTTATGAGTTGAGCTTTGGATAAACAACAGAACCGTCTGCTTCGATGATTGGCATTGCTCCCCAGCGCCCTAATTCATGCTCAACAAGTTCGATTTCGCTTTTGGAATTGTCAATGATATGAAACACATTCCACCCATTCACTTGAAGCCAGTTACTGATTAGTAAGCGGTGACATCGTGATGGATGTCGTTCTGAACAAAAATAAACAAGGTTGTGTTTTTTTGCTACATGTTGAAGTTCGTTAACTCCTTCTAAAAAATCTTCGGTTAATGTATAGTCCGCATAGTTGTGAAAGGATTGGTTGTTCCACCCCTCATTCAATTCTTCTTGAAAAGACCTCGATTTCGTTCGTCTTCCCCCAAGAAGGGAAAAGTGTTGATAGGCAATTGATGATTCTGGTAGCCATTGTTCCATTCGTTCTTTTTTAAAATGAGGGAACTTTCGACTACCTGGGAAGGCTCGAACATCTGCAACGAAATCAATATTAGCATAGAACAACATCTTCAGAAAAAAATCTTGGCTATGAACAGAGTGACCAACTGTATAGATGTTCATTAACATACCCCTTTTTTCGTAGCTCTTTTTTACTTATTTCCCTTCCCTAGTGAGATTAATCATAATTAATTTGAAACGGAAAGCTTTTGTAATTGAACAATTTTCATTATAATGAATGAAGAACATTTTTGAGTAGTCAACATTGGAGGAATAGATAATGGCTTTTGTTATTACTGCGCCTTGCCAAGATGAAATGGCAGGTGAATGTGTAGAGGTTTGTCCTGTCGATTGTATAGAAAAAGGTCCAGATCAATATTATATCGATCCTGAAATCTGTATCAATTGTGGTGCATGTCTATCTGTATGCCCGGTCAGTGCAATTGTTGAGGATTTTGATATGATGCCTGATGAAGAAAAATACCTGAAAGCAGCAGAAGAATTTTTTAAACGCAGCTAAAGATTGCCGGAGGAACAGCCGTGAATTTCTTAACAAATGTTAAAAATAGTATTCAATTACCAAATAAAGCAGCACTATTTCGTTTAAACCGAGTTAGTATGAGAGATACTATGGTTTATGCGTTGATTTTCACTTTTATTTTAGTACTCCCTGATATTTTCCATGCGTTCACATCATATAAGGAAGTGGACTATTTTGGAATGCCAAGAGAGTTGTATTTTATTCAGCTGATCATCCTTTATCCAGCAACGATTTTTCTGTTCGTCGTAATTGGTTTATCGGTTTTGTCCGGAATCGCCGTCATCATACGTAACTTTTTACATAGAAAACTAGCCTATCAACAATTGTGGAAAATGACTGCGTTCGCCTTAACAATTCCTATGATTATTTACCTCATATTTCGTATTTTTCAAATTGAGACGGTCTGGATTAATTTACTGCCTCTTCTCATTTACTTTTTCTTGATCACGAAAATGATTTTAGTATTTCCAAGGATGAAAGAATAAAATATATTTAATTGTAGCACTGACTCCGGTCGGTGCTTTTTTGTTGTTTAATTACATAACTGTTGAAGACTGGAATCTACAGCATCCCTTTCTATCAACCCACTTTGAATGAGATGCCCTTCTCCTTAAATTCAACGATGAAATCAAGTAACATTTTCATTACATTTAGGCTGTTTTTGTAACAAAAGACGTTTTTTAAAATCTGTCAACATATAAATCTATGTAAAAGTTTCCTGCTGTACTTCTATTAACCAATCAAGAAAATCTCACCAGTTTGTCAACTCCTTGCTACATAAAGGTTATGCACTTTTCCACAGAATTGCCTATTAAACAGGTAATTTGTGCCACAAATATGACAGAAAAACGCATGCTATGATGATGTTGCAACAAAAAACAACCCAAAGGAGTGTAAAGCACACATGAAGAAAAAAATTAGTATTCTAGCGATTGCTTTAACTATTCTGTTTGGCGGAGTGTTTGCATCTTCTGCATCAGCAGCGACGTCCGATCAAACACAAGTACAACAGAATTTCTCATATAAAGTCTTCTATTCTTTTAACGGTTGGTCAGACTATTTCTCAGGTAATGACTGGTGGAAAAAAATCTTTAGCCCATATAAATGGCAAAGCAACCAAGATCAGAAAGACGTAAATCAACAAGATCAAAAAGAACAAAAGCCATCTGACAATAAAGCTAATGAGCCAAAGTCAGAAAAACAGCCTGCACCTGAGCAGCCTAAAAAAGAGCAACCTAAAAAAGAAGTAGAAAAAGAACAAGAGAAGGAAATTGAAAAAGCTCCAGAAAAAGAGCAAGAGAAAGCACCTGAAAAAGAGGTTGAGAAAGAACAACAAGTCGAAGAAACACCAGTTAAAGAAGAAGTGACGGAGCAAAAACAAGAGCAACCTGAACAAACAACTAATGAATTGAATGAGTTTGAACAACAAGTCGTTCAATTGACGAATGAAGAGAGAAGTAAACATGGTTTGCAACCATTGAAAATCGATACAGAATTGAGCAAAGTTGCTCGTGAAAAATCTCGTGATATGGCGACAAATAATTATTTTTCACACAATAGCCCAACGTACGGTTCACCATTTGACATGATGAAACAATTTGGTGTTGACTATCGTACAGCTGGTGAAAATATCGCTAAAGGACAGCGTACGCCACAGCAAGTCGTCAATGCTTGGATGAACAGTGAAGATCACCGTGCCAACATTTTAAATGGCAACTTCACGCACATCGGCGTTGGTTATGTAGAACAAGGTAATCACTGGACACAACAGTTTATCGGAAAATAATAGTAAAGAATGACCACCAATCATACAGATTTGGTGGTCATTTTTTGATTATATTAGCATTTAGATTATTAATTTACTTTTAGCATACCTATTTTAACCGAAATCGTTGAATCTGTTTATTTAAGCTTTGAGCTTGGTTCTCCAATTCATTTGCAAAATGATTCACATTTTCAATAGTGCTGGCTTGCTCTTGAATCGAGGCATTGACTTCTTCCGTTCCAGCTGATGTTTCCTCTGCGACTGCAGCAACCTCTTGTGATTGTGCTGCTGTTGATTGGATGGCCTCCAACTGTTCATTAACTAATTCAGAAATGGCGTCAATCTCTGTTGCGATTTCTTCGACAGAATCGGCAACTTCTTCAATCGCTCGATTTGTTTTAACACCATTTTCAGATTCAGCTCTTGCTGTCTCTACATTTTCATTAATTCGGACAACGACATTACTAACATCTTTTTGAATCGCTGCAATTAATTTTGAGATGTTTTTAACAGCTTCAGCACTTTGATCTGCGAGCTTACGGATTTCTTCAGCAACAACGGCAAACCCTTTACCGTGTTCCCCTGCTCTTGCCGCTTCAATCGACGCATTCAGTGCAAGTAAGTTCGTTTGTTCAGCAATATCGCCAACCATCGTAATGATCGTTTCTACTTGCTTCGTATTATCTTTTAATCGATTGACATCCGTTAAGGACAGCTCTTGATTCTCCGTTAATTGCTGAATGCCGTCAACTAATTGATTAACGACCAATTTACCATTTTGCAGGGTATTTAACATCGAACGAGACTTGTTTCTTGATGTAGAAGCTTTCTCTTGAACATTTTCTGCAAGATTAGTAATCCGCTCAACCGATTCCACTGTTTGTTGGATTGCTTCTGCTGAACTTTCAGATCCACTGGCAATTTCATCAGTAGCTGAACGAATCGTATTAGAATAAGTCGCCAATTCTTGTGAAATAGATTTCATCTTAATAACCGTATCATTCGTATGGTCAAAATGTGTATCAATATTCGTGACGGTATCTCTTAGATTTGTCAGCATCTGATCAAAGGCCTGCCCCAATGCTCTAATCTCATCATCTGACGAATGAATATCAATTTCTTGGTTTAGTTGTCCATTGGCAGCTTCTGAGGCTGCATGTTCCAATTTTTCAAGTGGCTTTGTAATGAATCGAGCAGCAAAGAAAGCAAGAATTCCTGACCAAATAACCCCTGCCAATAAAGTTAACGTCGTAAATATTTCCATGGAAACTGCCCAATATTGAGTAACGTAATCATAGACTACATAAAGGAACAAAGCGCTCATTGAATATGTAATAATTGCTAAAGCAGTTGTAAAAAACATTAATTTTTTACGAAGTCCAAACCGGTATTTCTTTTTCATGTACTCTCCCCCGATTGATGAATTGGTTGATTAAAAGCTATGTATATATAAAATCCGATCTTCATTGATAGAATAATTCGATCGGAGTTGATACCTTAGTCCTATAATTATATCGGAGTATTCTAAGTTTACTAAACAGTTATTTGGACAATTATTTGACAATAATACGTCCTTAGTATGTTTCTACTATGGATAATATCGGTTGGATTTCGCAAATTTGAAGTATAGATACGGGTTGAGAGAGTCGAAAGGTAAGATTAAAATAATTTGTGACAGGTCAAAAATCCTTGGAAAGGTAGTGAATAGTTTATGAAGAAAATAATCTTCTTAATCAGCATCGTTACACTTTGTTTAATTGGATATTTCATATATGTCAATCTCGGTTTCGGTAATCCCACTGCTAGAGAAATTTTAGATGATAATCCTGATGCAGATATCATCAAACTAGATAATCTGATATACGTAAAGAATAAGCAAGAAGATATTTCATCTAAATATAATATTGAACATGGTGAATTTATCGGGGAAATTAAAAAACGTTCAACAAATAAGTGGTGGTTTAGGAATTTATACGCAAGCAAACTACCAAAAGGTACTAAATTATATACAACCGATGATCAATACGAGAAAGGTGATGCCCCATTCATCATTTTGGTAGAGTATAATGATGAAGTGCTTGTATATGATGCACTTGTTGAAGGGTAATACATGAAACAAGTTTACATTCTTATCGAGCTTATCCAATTTCAATTAGTAGTTAAATATTTTTTTCTTACTTGATGTATTTTCAAAGTGTTACGGGAGTTTGTTGGTTCAATCAATCATTAAAATTCAAATACTCTACAACTTACGTTAATTGATTCGCTTGCTTTTATAGTATCGCTTCATGATAATAAATTCTTAATTAATATAAAAAACCTCCTTAGACTATGTCCAAGAAGGTTTGTTATCTACCGCAATTATGAATTCAATTCTATACATTGCGATTCATTGGGTTTGGCACCCTATGACTCCGATTGGGCTCGAACCAACGACCTCCACCCTGTCAAGGTGGCGCTCTCCCAGCTGAGCTACGGAGTCATTTGATAAATAAATCTTTTGTCGACAATTACTAATATAATGTTTTATACTGAACTTGTCAATCTTTTTTTGGAGGTTTTATGATGATCGCCAGAATACTTACTTTTCTAATAATTGGCGGCCTATTATTGGCAGCTATTGCCGTAGCAGCACCTCACTATTTAACTGAATTTTGGATTGTTTCAGCTCTATTGTTTTTGATTGGTATATCGATCCTAGTTATTATCTATTTGAGAAGAGTAATATATTTAATCAAACAAATGAAGGCTAAAGAGTAAATTGTTCAATTGTCTCATTTTTTAGATATTACTTTCAATTCACACTTTCTTCGAATAAACTATAATTAGTGTGAAAAGAGAGTTTTTGGGAGGAGTTATGATGTCAAACCAATTCGTAACAGCAATTAATTGTATGGATGGCCGTGTACAAGAGCCGGTCATTAAATGGATGAAAGAAAAATACAATGCTACCTATGTTGACATGATCACAGAAGCAGGTCCGAATAAAACACTCCTCTATGGTTCCGATGAAGACAGAAAAAGAATTATGGATAAAGTGGATATTTCATATCATAATCATGGCTCTAAAGTTCTCGCCATTGTTGGTCACCATGACTGTGCAGGCTATTCACTTGAAGATTCTACTAAAAAAGAAAAGATTAAAACGAACGTACAAACTTTTAGAGAATTGGATTATGAAATGGAAATCATCGGACTTTTTGTAAATGCAGACTTTGAAGTGGAAGTCGTAGTTGATTAATTAAATGCCGTTCAAGTGAACATAGTGCTTGGCGGTTTTTTGTTGCATATTTTTAATCAGTTTGGGGAACCTCGTTTGTATGGGGATTGGAGGATTATGAATGGTAGATGTTCAACTGACAAAAGAAACGATTGAAATTAATAATACGAAGATTTATTGTGAACACACACTAAATGACCGACCACCATTATTCTTAATTCACGGCTTTCTTGCCTCTACATATACATTTAACCGAGTGATACCGTTACTAGCTGAAGATTTTTCAATAGTAGCCTTCGATTTACCTGGATTTGGGAACAGTGAAAAATCTACTTCTTTTGATTATTCATTTGAAGGTTATGCACAAATGGTCAATGATCTAATGGATCACTTTCAATTAAATAAAGTTTCCATCGCAGGTCACTCCATGGGTGGGCAGGTTGCTTTGTATACTGCGAGAAATTTCCCCGACCGAGTAGACAAGTTGATCTTGCTGAATAGTTCAGGCTATTTAATGAAACCTGCACAAAAATATGTGGCAGCTTCTTATCTACCTTTTTTCTCACTATTTTTAATGCGTTACTTTAAACGAGTAGGTGTTGAAAAAACATTACAAAATGTTTTATATGACCAATCGCTGATCAATCAAGAAATGATTCGTGTTTATGAAAAACCCTTCTTGAAAAGAGATTTCTATCGATCGTTAATCCGTCTGATTAGACAGCGAGAAGGCGATCTGTTTTCAGAAAAGCTCAGTTCGATTAAACATCCTATATTATTGTTGTGGGGAAAGAATGATAAAATCACCCCTCTTCGAATAGGAAAAAAGCTAGCTGGAGATTTACCGAATGCAACCTTGAAAGCATACGATCAAACTGGTCATTTAATTACAGATGAACGACCGAATGAGATTGTCGATGAAATGAAGCATTTTTTACTTGAATAATCCATCTTTAATTCCTTCTTATTAACTGATGATCGAGCGGTTAGATTGCATAGTCGAGTGGTTCAAATGCTTCGTCGATTTTTGATTGAAAACTTTTCCGTCAACTCAGGGACAGATTCTCCTTCAAAGAATAATTCGACAACCTGCTTCTTTAATTCATAGGGATACTTTTTGATTTTCATTTTTTTCGACCTCCAAATAGTCATGATAACATTTTTCTATCTGTGCGTTTATTTGGTGTCTACTTTAATGGTACAGTAACACGTTCATCGAGCGGTTACACACGTTTATCGAGCGGTTAGAACGCTTCGTCGGGCGGTTGCATCGCTTTGTCGAGCGGCTCGAGTGTTTTTCAATTCCGACACCAACAATAAGCCCTGAACGAAGAACTACTCCTTCGTCCAGGGCTTTTATAGTTACATTTTATTTTGTCACATTTCCTTCTGCTGGAATCGGTTTTGCATTCAACATGCGAGCGAGATGGATCGTGTTATATGCCATTGTAGTAATTGCATTTTGAGTAAAATCGCTGTCTGTACCTGCTTTTATATAGGACGGACCTGGTCCTGCTTCGCCTACCCAATAGGCATCAACGTTTGGTGGGATTGTAAATCCTAGATGGCTCAATCCATAAATGATATCGTGTGAAGCATGTTTTGCGCCGTCTTCATTTCCTGTAACGACTGCACCTGCTACACGGTTATAGAATATTTCTTGTCCTTTGTCATTCGTTTGTCCACTGCTTCCATTCAGTCGCTCTAAAGCCTTTTTGGCCAAGCTACTTTTTTCGCCTAACCAGACCGGTGAACCAAGGATAAATATATCTGCATTGAGAATCTTTTGAAGGATTCCAGGCCATTCATCGCCCTCACCTAAATCATCAGAAATTCCAACAGGAACATTGTAATCGGCCAAACGTAACACTTCTACCTCTACGCCTTCTTTTTCATATACTCTTTTCGCTTCATCAAACAAAGCTTCCGTATTGGATTGTTCACCACTTTTTTTAAGTGACGTGTTTAAAAATACACATTTTAAAGCCATAAAAAATACCTCCTATCTATAAAACCTTTTCCCGTCAGATAGGAGGATTAAACGAAGTTGGTTAGTGAACCATCTCTACAGCCATGACATGACGTTTCGTTCGCATGCACGCTTCTTTATTAACATCCGATTTCGGACAACCTTTACAATACTTACCACTATTCGTTTCATAATTAAAGCAGCATGTCCGACGTACTCGGACAGGTTCTTCTTTGCCTTCTACCTCAATTTTATTTGTATAAAACCGTTGTAATGGATTAAAGCTAGTCTGGAAAATATCGCCCTTCAACTGAAGAAGATAAGCAAAGTCATTCCATGCTTCCTTTTGTTCATATAAATTCAATTCTTCACTTTGTAACTTCGATTCATACAATTTATAAATATAAACAGCTGCATTCTCCCACAATAAAGGAGTTGGCACTTTTGCGACTTTATTGATCGCTTGAACATAATAGGATATTTCACGAATGCTTTCTTCCAAATACGCATTTCGGTCTACCCGATTAGTCACTGTTGTAACTTTATCTGTTTCGCTATACAAATACGGCATCCATTTTTGTTTTTTCATTGCCGAAATGATAAATCGATTGCCGGTACTTAAATCCATTTTTTTATTAAAAACGGCAAGCGTATATAGCGCGGGAACGAGCAGAGTGTTTGTTAAACGCTTTATAAGTTGCGACCCTACAACCAATAACTGATCTGTTTGTAATATTTCATCCGTTTCCTTTAGATAATCATATAAAATGTTTTCATCTAATAATGATTGAATTGCCATAGGTTGATCAGTTAAGTTGTTTTGAAATAGTATTCGGAATGTTTGTTGTAGCTGATCTTTTTCATTTCTAGTTAGCATCATTTCCATATCAATCATCCTTTTCGAATTAACCTATTCATAGCATTCAAACATTCTTTACAACTGCATCTACTATTCATTATAGCTGAAATGATAATCATTCTCAACGAAAGTATATAATTGCTTAAAAACACCAAAAAAATACCACAGTATATTTACTGTGGCGTGACTCTCTCTATATCATTGTTTAATCGCTTCTATAGGTAAAACCTGTCTCTTCGTCACCATACAGGCAGCCTTATTAACGTCTGTTTTCGGACAGCCTTGGCAATACTTTTTCTTAGCATTTGTTTCATAGTTAAAACAACACGTTCGTCTGATACGAATCGGTTGATCATTCCCTTTCACATCAATTTTATTCGTATAAAAACGATGCAATGGATTAAATCGTTCATCAAAGCATTGCGGATCAAGCTGTAACAAGTAAGCAAAATCATTCCATGCTTCTTTTTGCTCGAGCAACGTAAGATTTTCATCTTGTAACCGTGTCTCATATAGCCAGTAAATATAAACTGCGACATTTTCCCATAATAAAGGCCTTGGTACTTTTGCTACTCGATGAACAGCTGAAATAATTTTAGCGATCTCTTGAATAACTCGCTTCAAATAAGATTCACGCTCTGACCTATGCTCAACAGAGGGTGCATCCCAACCTTTTTGATACAAATGTGGCATCCATAGATCTTCTTTAAATTTTGAAACTAAATATAGATCTTTCAATTGTACATTAAGTTTCTTTTGAGAAGTCGCCAATAAGAATAGAGCCGGAACAGTCAATATAAACCCAAGACGTTTAATGAACTGTGAGCCTAAAGCCAATAGCTGATTCGTTTGAAACTGCTCTTTCAAATCCGGCAAATAGGATGATAAAAACTCTTCATCAAGTAGCTGTTGAAATGAAACCGCACAATCAGTTTCCTTCAAATCAAATAGAATTCGAAATTGATTTTGAAATAACTCTTGATCTTCAAGCGTCCATTTTTCTGGCATGGCTAGCATCCTTTTTCCGTCTTCCCCTACTGAATGGGATACACATTGGCGTTCCACTATGTGGGTCATTCATGATTTGACAGCGAAGACCAAAAACATTCGCCACTAACTCTGGTGTGACAATCGTGTCTGGGTCGCCTTGATGATAAATCGTTTTATTACTGATCGCCACGATATGGTCGGCATAACGACAAGCGAGATTAATATCATGCAATACCATGACAATTGTGCGATTTTCTTCTTCATTCAAATCACTTAATAAATCCAAAATATCGATTTGGTGGGTCAAATCTAAATAAGTCGTCGGTTCATCGAGTAAAATAATATCTGTATCTTGCGCCAAGTTCATTGCAATCCAAGCCCGTTGACGTTGACCGCCGGAAAGTGAATCTACTTTTCTTTCGGATAAATCTTTTACTCCGGTCACTTCCATTGCCCGTTGCACCGCTTTTTCATCTTTCTCAGACCATTGGTTCAACCAACTCTGATACGGATATCTCCCCTGTTTAACAAGTTCAAGAACAGTCAAGCCTTCCGGAGCGACAGGTGATTGAGGTAAAATTGATAGCTTCTGGGCAATTTTTTTCGTTGGCGTTCGGGCGATGTCAGCTCCATCTAAGACAACCGAACCTTCTTTCGGCTTCAGCAAACGTGCGAGCGAACGAAGTAATGTCGATTTTCCCGAGCCATTTCCTCCGATGAATACAGTGATTTTTCCTTTTGGAATCACCAAGTCAAGCTCTTCAATGATGTCTTCTTCTCCATAGCCTAGCGTCAATGCATTCGTACGAATGGCATCCATTCCAAACACTCCTTTCAGGTCGATCATTCTGAACCTTTATTGATTTCTACTTTTGTATAACAAATAAATAAAATACGGGGCACCTATGGCAGATGTCAGCACACCTACCGGAACTTCAAGCGGTGCGAATGCTGTCCGTGCAATTAAGTCCGCAGCGATGACAATACATCCACCGACTAAAGCGGATACTGGAATTAGTGAACCAAAGGAAGAACCTACTAACCGTCTAGCGATATGCGGTGCCATTAAGCCAACAAACCCGATGCCTCCTGCAAATGCAACTGCAATACCTGCTAACGAGGTACTCAGCGTAATCAGCATGAACCGATCACGTTGAATTAAACTGCCTGCATTCGCTGCAAGATCCTCACCTAGCTCTTGAACGTTTAATCGTCTTACATAAACAAACAAGATGGCCATCAATAGAAAGAACCACGGGATAATTGTCCAAACTTCACTCCAATTAGCTCCATTGACACTTCCGGTAATCCATATATTTGCGCGTGAAGCTGTAAAAATCGGCCCTAATATCATAATCATTGTTGTAAATGCTTGTACCGCTGCTGAAACACCTATACCAATCAAAACTAACCGCATCGGTTTGATTCCGCCATTTTTCCAAGCAAGAAAATAAACGAGAAAGCCCGTAACAATAGCTCCTATAAATGAAGCAAGCGGTAACCATTGAATACTGACAGTCAATGTATTGCTTCGATCACTGAAGAAAGCTAAGAATCCGACTGTCGCGAACGCCGCTCCGCCCGTAATCCCGATAATATCCGGAGAGGCTAACGGATTGCGAATCATACCTTGTAGTATCGCTCCTGATACTGCTAATCCAGCCCCTGCAAATAAGGCCATTAATACGCGGGGCATACGAAACGATTGCACGACTAAGTTATTCATATCTGTACTAGAATCAAATAAAGCTCTGATTACTTCTATTGGTGCAACGTTTAATTGTCCTATGCCTAAGCTTAAAATAATTAATATGATTGTTAAAAGAACTAACCCAACCACATACGCTATGGATCGATAATTCATTAAAAAAGAAATATTTCCGATCCGAAAAGGCACATATCTCTTCATTCATTAATCCCCCTTCTTGCAATGTAAATAAAGAAGGGAACCCCGATGAATGCAGTCATGACACCTACTGGAACTTCTGCTGGCATAATGATATATCTCGCTCCAATATCGGCTATCAATAATAATACTGCTCCTAACATGCCACTATAAGGAATAACCCACCGATAATCAATGCCTACCATCCATCTGGCAACATGTGGAATAACGATACCAATGAAACCAATCGGCCCTGCAACTGCGACCGCTCCACCTGCCAATAGAACTATTGTCAATGCGGCCAATACTTTTATTAGCCACGTTTTTTGTCCTAATCCTTTGGCCAAATCTTCTCCCATTGCAAGGACGTTGATTTGTTTTCCAATTAGTAAGGATACGACCAAGCCAATAAGTATATATGGAAAAACCGCCGCTAATATGTCCAAATCCCTTCCTTGTACAGAGCCTGCAAGCCAAAATAATGCCTGATCTAATGATTGCTCATTTAATGTAAGCATCCCTTGTGTCATAGATGAAAATAATGCTGCAATGGCCGCACCAGCTAATGTCATTTTTATTGGTGTCAAGCCATCTTTTCCTAAGGTGCCCAATGAATAAACAATGATCACCGCTAATGCTGCTCCTAAGAAAGCCAACCATGTAAAAGACATGAGAGATGTCATGCCAAAAGCGGTAATTCCAAGGACGACAAAGAAACTAGCACCAGCATTCACACCAAAAATACTCGGTGAAGCTAATGGGTTATTTGTAATACCTTGCATAATTGCTCCGGCGATCGCTAAACTCGCCCCAACTGCTGCAGCGATGAGTGACCTAGGAATCCGGGTATCTTGGATGATAATATGCTCGTTGGATCCATCGAAATGGAGAAAGGAATCAATGACCATTTGCGTATCAATTTTAGTCAACCCCCAAATGACACTTCCCCACATAAAAAACAACACAACAATTGAACCCAATCCTAGTCCAATCCATTTCCCTTTATTTTTTTCTATCATAATGATGTTACCTTTCTACACTGAAACTCCGTAGTACGGGCAAAATAGCACAAAGCTTTCACTAGTCTAGATGAACATGCCTAGCGTGTCAAAACAGAAAACCCTTATAAATTAGCTTTTACATAAAAGGTAAATAAAATTTAATAATTTTGTTGACACTCTTATTATAAATGATTACGATTGTTATTGTAAATGATAATCATTCTCACCAAGGTGAATGGAGGAAAAGAAATGAAAAAAAGCATATTTTATTTGATTACCGGTTTACTCGTACTATTCCTAGCTGCTTGTGGCGGAGATGATTCGTCAGAAGAAAACGGTAGCAATGATAACGAGGACAACCAGACTGAAAGCGAATCAAGCAATACTTATGAAGTAGAGCATGCGATGGGCACAGCAACCATCGAGGAGAATCCTGAGAAAATTGTCGTATTGACGAATCACGGAACGGAAGCTTTACTCTCTTTAGGCATCACACCAACTGGCGCCGTCCAATCGTGGGTTGGCGATCCTTGGTATGAACATATTAGCGACGATATGGAAGGTGTCGAGGTCGTCGGTACGGAAAGTGATATCAATCTAGAAGCAATTGCTGCTCTTGAGCCAGACTTAATCTTAGCGAATAAAATGCGTCAAGAGGAACATTATGAAGCCCTTAATGCGATTGCACCGACGGTAATGGAAGAAACGTTACGTGGCGATTGGAAAATCAACTTTGAATTGATTGCTGAAGCTGTCGGCATGCAAGACGAAGGACAGCAAGTACTTGACGATTATCAAAGTAAAGTAGAAAAACTATCTGCAGATTTAGAAGAAGCCGATAAGTTAGATACAAAAGTCTCTATGGTACGCTTCATGCCACAAGATGTACGTATTTATTATAAAGATTCCTTCTCAGGAATTATCTTGGAAGAAATCGGATTAGACCGCCCTGAATCTCAACAAAAAGATGAATTTGCGGCAAAAGGTGTTACAAAAGAACGAATCAATGAAATGGATGGGGACGTCATCTTTTACTTCACTTACCAAAAAGCAGAAGATGGCCAACAAGTCCAAAACGAGTGGACAGAAGATCCATTATGGCAAAACCTAGAAGCCGTTCAAGAAGGAAAAGCATACGAAGTCAGTGATACCATTTGGAATACAGCTGGCGGCGTCATCGCAGCTAACATGATGCTCGATGATTTAAGAGATAAATTGTTAAGTGAATAATCTGAATAAAAAAAGTACCGGAGTTTGTTTTCCGGTACTTTTTTTCATTTTATGAATTATGTGATATGTGCCCAAAATCAATAAATATGTGCCCAAAAAAATATTATATACGTCGTCGATTGCAATATATGTTACCATCTCTCTTTTTTATGGTCCCTTCATCGAATTATATGGGACCAATTTAAAATTATATGGTCCCAACCAACTGACGTCTTCATAAAGGAAAAGTCCATGAGCGACCACTCACGGACTTTTTACTAACCTGTCTTCTTCTCTTTTTTCTCAGATGACTTTTTCTTAGATGTGCTTTTTTCAGATGACTTCTTGGCGGTCGATTTCTTTTGTGTTGACTTTTTCTTTGTTCCGGTCGATTTTTTCTTATTTTTCTGCAACGATTTTTCTAGTGCATCCATCAAATCAGTGACATTATCCTGCTTTTTCGGTTCTTTCGGGATGGTGACCTCTTCCCCATCCTTTTTCTGTTCAATTAAATTCTCCAAGTTTTCACGGTACTCATCTTTATATTGAGTCGGATCGAACTCTGCTGTTAGTTGATCAATAAGCATTTTCGCTGTCTCGAGCTCTTTCTTCCCTACATCTTCCTGCTCGGGAACATTCGGTACTTCTCCGACATTTCTCACTTCATCGGGATAATGGATGGTTTCCATAATTAACGTGTTTTCGTAAACTCGAACGACAGCAAGATGTTCTTTTGAACGGATTGTGATTTTGGCCACTCCGATTTTCCCTGCATCTTCTAATGCTTTTCTTAATAATGAATACGCTTTTGCCCCTCCTGAGTTCGGAGACAAATAATAGCTTCGATCAAAATAGATCGGATCAATTTCTTCTAACTGAACAAAGTCCAAAATCTCAACCGACTTATCATCATTCTCTTCTTTTAGCTCTTCTAACTCTTCATCGGTTAAAATGACATACTTCCCTTTGGCATATTCAAATCCTTTAACAATTTCATCATTTTCAACATCATCTCGACCACATTCTGGACATGTTTTTTTATATCGTATTGGCGTTTTACATTCCTTATGAAGCTGGCGTAATTTGATATCTTTATTTTCTGTTGCAGAATGTAACTTGACTGGTATATTGACAAGACCAAAGCTAATGGACCCTTTCCACATCGTATGCATAAGGATCTTCCCTCCTAGTCGAATTCAAAGTAGTGGTCCTCTTTATATTCCCGAAATCTTATGAACTTATTCATTGGATAAAGGTGTAAAGAGTTCAGTCTTGTGGTATCAATAAGTACGAGCGCCGTATACATGAGGATGGTGATAGCCATGTGGAAACCAATGTTAACTACATACCGAGATGAACCGCCGATTGGAGATCAATGGCGTTATGAAGTGAAATATGATGGTTTTCGTTGTGGTTTGGAATGGAAAACAAGTGGCGTTACCTTGTGGTCCAGAAATGGGAAAAAATTAAATGATCAATTTCCAGAAATCATCCAAGCTTGCGAAGAAAATCAAGCAACCTTTAAAGATAATCTCCCTTTCATGCTCGACTGTGAATTGGTGATTCCTGTGACGGAATTACGCACCAACTTCTCAGAACTGCAAACACGCGGCAGGATGAAATCAAAAACAGCTATTTCCAAAAAAGCGGCAGAACGGCCTGCCAGCCTATACGTATTTGATGTACTCAAACAGAATGGTAAGTCTTTAAAGAAAAAATCATATCAAGAACGTCGAAAGCAACTAGAAAATCTATTCGCAAAGAATCCAATCAAAGAGTTAAAGCTGGTAGATCAATACAAAGATTTATCCAGTATCAAGGGAGATGTGTTTTTACATCAAGCTGAAGGTCTATTAGCCAAAAATGTTAACTCGACTTATCAAGAAAACACCCGCACAAAGCAATGGTTAAAAATTAAAAACTGGCGACAGATTCAAGGTATCGTTACAGGTTGGAATCAAGAGAACGATTATTACGACCTCAGTGTTTATAACGAGGAAGAACTTGTTCCACTCGGCAAAGTCAAGAATGGCTTTCCTGATGAAGATCGAGAAACGTTAAATCAATTTATCCGAGAAAATGGACAAAAACTAAACCGATCTACTTGGCAAATACCTGCAGGCGTCTGTATTGAAGTGAACTGTTTAAATGCACGCAATGGAGAAATTCGCGAACCGATGTTTCATCGGTTTCGATTTGATTTAAATCCTGAGGAGTGCACATTGGACAGAATTCAAAAACAGCTTGCTCAATTACCTGAAGACATTGACTACTCAAATTTAGATAAAATTTTGTTTAAAAATGCATTAAAAATTGATTTGTTAATTCATTTACGGAAAGTGGCACCAGTGATGCTCCCTCACTTATACAATAAAAAACTAACGGTCATACGTTTTCCGGACGGTATTTATGAAGAATCATTTTATCAAAAACACGTACCGGACTATGCCCCCGAATATTTCCAAGGAAATGAACATCTTGTTTGCAATGATTTAAGGAGCTTGATTTGGTTGGGCAATCATGCTGCACTAGAATACCATGTCCCTTTTAATCGTTTGGATGAAGAGAACCCACGCGAAATGGTATTTGACATCGACCCACCAAATCAAAGCAAGTTTCCAGTTGCTGTAAAAGCCGCTCAACTGATCAAAGAACTATGTGACTATAAAGAGTTGGTTTCCATCGCAAAAACTTCCGGGCGGAAAGGTTTACAAATCCATATTCCTACAGATGGAACGTGGGCTTATGATGAAACAAGAGAATTTATGGAAACGGTAGCTAAAGTACTTGTTCAAAAATACCCGGACTTATTTACGATTGAACGAATGAAAAAAAATAGAGGTGAACGCGTTTATATTGATTTTCTGCAACATGCTGAAGGAAAAACAATTATTGCCCCCTATTCTCCCCGTGGACAAGGTAATGCCACTGTCGCAACACCCCTGTTTTGGGAGGAAGTGAATGAAGACTTAGACCCGAATGATTATACCGTTTTCAACGTAGCTGAGCGGCTGCGTAAAAAAGGCTGCCCCTTTCGATATTATCAGCCGTAAGGAATACTTTTCTTTGGTAAGGGTATTTACTGTTATAAGGAGTGATTAATAATGCCTTATATCCAAATAAACGATCTCGATATCGAAGTTGCACCGTTTGAAGACCTCGCACAAGCAAGACAATTTTGTACAGATGAACAGATTGTCGTGAAATATGAGAATACCTTTTATGTCGTAAACAAAACATTTGAAGAAAATCTAATAAATCATGGATATGAAAAAGTATAATGTAATCACCACCGAACAAAAACGTTCGGTGGTATTTTTATGATTTGGCTCATATATTTTTAATTTGGTCGCATGTTTTCGTTCAACAAGATACATATTTTTAAAATTCAGTCCCGTATAGAACACCCATGGATAGGTATCGAACTCAGCTGGAACATAAAAACACTAGCAGGTTACATATAATTGCTACTCAGCAATACTTACGCTGAATTATAAGAGGATTTTAATCAACAATTATCGAAATAATGATTGTTGAACATCATTTCATGAACATAGTAAAGTAACTTATCACAACTTAACTACCTGTCATGTAAATTTAACGATACATAACTTTTGAATCAAGTACACTTTAGTTACCGGGAGGAGGTATGTTGTTGAAAGTAAAAATTGATCTAGATGAAAACCATCATGAAACGACCATCACAATTCATGCAAAGGAGTGGTCTAAAGAATTGGAGCTATTAGTTGAAAAATTAAAGGAACAAACAACAGGTAAATTGATTGGTACTGAAAATGACAAATCAATATTACTTCATCCAAAAGAAATCGACTTTATCTATGCACATGACCGTAAAGTATTTGCTGTCGCTAACGAAAAATCAATAGAAATAAACATGAAGCTTTATGAGGTTGAAGAATTGTTGGAAACTTATCATTTCACTCGCTTCTCTAAGTCGGTCATTGGGAATCTCCAACAAATAAATTCATTCGAATTAAGCTTTAATGGGAATCTTTGTGTCTTTTTCCGTTCTGGTAACAAGGAGTATGTGTCACGAAAATACGTAATGAACGTAAAAGAAAAGCTTATTCTAGGAGGTGGTACGAAATGATTGCAGAAGCATTCAAAAGAAGTATTAGTGGAATTGCATTCGCAGCTTTATTTACCTTTATCTTTATCACTGTGCTTTTATTCACTAAAACAGAAGCAAATGTGTTCGAGATCTGGAAAGGAATGTTCGGTGCTTTGATTATGGGCATTTACTTTGGTTCTGCTTCGTTGATTTTTGAAAACGAGCGGTGGAGCCCATTAAAACAAACAATAATTCATTTCTTCTTGTCAGTGACCGTTTGGCTTCCACTTGCTCTCCTTCTTGGTTGGGTACCCGTTGGTCTCATTCCGATAGCGATTGGTTTAGGTGGTTTTGTGTTTGTTTACGCTGTTTTTTGGTTTGTTTTGCAAAGTTACTTTTCGAAAGTCGAAAAGGATTTGAATGAACAAATCAAACGAACGTAAAAAATGGCTGGCAACCTGTAAAGGAAGCCAGCCATCAATTAGCGATTTCTCATTTGCTTAAATAGTTGATGGCTAAATACTGCAGCACCAGCTATCAAGACTGATTGGATAAATGTCTCGAATGATAGTCCTAACATAACACCTGTTAACAAAAAGCTCAGTCCAAGTAATGTGATTGGGATAAAACGTGATGGGAGATTCGTTGATATTTTTAAAATTCGACCGATGATGATTAATACGGGAATTAAAATATACGCCTCTTCCATAATAAAATCTAGCATCGCCAATGTTATTCCCCCTTTACTTGCGAAGGATATCGATGAATGCTTCGTACCCTGCTTTCTTGAGCTGTTCGATTCTTTTCTCAGCATTCTCCCTTTTATGAAAGGAACCTGTGACAACACGATATAATGTTGTTCCCTCATCCGTGGGTTCCTGGGATGCTTGTCTATAAGGAACGCCTTCTTCTGCACAGATAGCTTGAACGACGCATTCGTAAAGTCCTTCGCGATAGTTCTTGTCTTTTAATCTATGCAAGTTGGGTCCATCTAAGAAGCCATATTCTACAATTGTTACTCTGGCACTACCGGTTTCGCGATTCATATAATAATAGTCTCGCTCACGATTACCTGGATACGTTTTGGTGAAAATTCGTCTAAAAGGATACCCTGCTTCTTCAAATTTCTGCCGTAGGTTTTTTTCGAAAGACCCATCCGCATAAATGCTGTGGATTAATTCTGCTCCAGATCCTCCACCAGCGTTAAAATGGTGAGATATTGCTTTTTCATATTTTGATACTGTAGCGGTACGTTTGTCCCTTGATAAATCCTGATCTGATTTTCGTGTGACAGTACTAGAAACTCCTAACTCATTCAGTCTTTGATTGACATATAGAGCTGCTTCAAGTGTCCAATTCTTTTCCGCTATACCATCATGGAAGGCTCCAGTATCACTTCCACCATGACCAGCGTCTTGAATCCATTTAGTCATATAATCCCTCCTTCATTAATAGATTATGAAAATATATGAAATCTGCTTGAGTATCTGTTTATAGAATCGTATATTTGTCGAAAAATGGGTGGAGAATTATTAAAATGGAGGTTAAGAAGTGTGCGCTTATGCGAAAAGTGTTTATAATGATTCCGTAGAGAAGTGATTATTTCAATCACCTTTCTAAGATTTTACAACAACTAAAAGAATAAAAGTGCATAAAAAAAACCTCTTCAAGAGGTTTCTATACGTGTGATTTTAAATTCATAGTGGACTAATTTAAATCTAAAACAATTTCAGATAATCTGTGTCTTATAACTAATTGTGTTTTTCTAGCTTTTTCGTCTAGTTCCTTGATATCTTCTGTTTGTCTTTCCCAAGATAACTTTGTTTCATCCTCTAAATTATTTACTTCACTTTCTATCCATGAACAGTATTTGTCATAGACTTGTACAGCCTTTTCTTCATTTTGAAATTCATCAGGACAATTAAAATGAAGGTTTACAAGCCAATTTTTAAATTGTTTTTCACCTTGTTTATCGATCCTTTGCTTAAATGCCTGAATAATCTCTTTTATGAAATCATCATCAAAGCCTTTTTCGTTCATTTTTTTCTCTAAATTATTCAATGAAATGTTATCTAAGTTTTTATTATTCATCCATAGAAAATCTCTCACAAATTTTATAACCTTATCGCTAATTATAAGCACCACCTTTTATAGGACTCTCTTTTATTAATATAGCATAATCTACTTATATATTTTAAAAACAGCCAGGCAAATGCCTGGCTGTTCATGCCGATTAATCATCATATTCAACATTCAACACTTTTCCTGTCTTAGCATCAATTTCGACTTCTACTTCTTCTTCATCATCTTCAAACTCAATTTCAAAAATTTGTTGTCCATCGTCTTCATCTAGTTCAGCCTCTTGAACGGTTCCGTTATGAACTTCTTTTGCAATGTCAATTGCTTTCTCACGACTAATGATTTCATTTGTTGATGTTTGTTCGGATGACTTTACTTGTTTATGGTTAGCTGAGTTTTTCTCGTTTTCGTTTTGATCAGACTCGTTAACATCCTCTTTCTCTGTTTCTTGTTCGTCGTCACGATCGTCATATTCAACTTCGATGACTTCTCCGGTATATGCATCTACATATACTTCAGCGTCTCTATTTTCTTTGCTCTCTATTTCTACTTTGAATAAAAGCTTGCCATTTTCATCTTCCAGTTCAATTTCTTCAATGTTTCCTTGAACTTTGCTAAGTACGATATCTTCTAGTTCATGGGCACCGACTAATTTATTTGTATCTATTTCCATATGAGTGTCCACCTCTGTTTCGATACCGTCTTTTCCATAACTTTTATCAAGGGTTTGATCACTCAATGCAGATACCCCAAAAGCTCCTCCTGCAGTTACAATGACGGCTACTGTACCTAATAATATTTTCTTCTTCACTTAACTTCCTCCTTTTGTTTCTTGGTATACTCTTACTTTAAACGTTCAATATGAGAAAGAACGGATAGAATTATGAGAAAATGATTAGAAAAGAGTAAAAATCCACAAAAAAAAGAACGAAGGCTAACGTTGCTTCGCTCTTTCTATTTACGGGCAAATCACCTCGGCAGTTTTGTGTTTTACAAAGGCCTCGATTTGATTAGATGATTATATTAATTAGGAATATAGAACCCAATAACACAATTAAAAGTTCTATAATTGCCCCCTTCTTATTTCTCTCTATTAAAGACTTATAAAGTCCATACACACCACTTATGAAGAGAGCAACTATTATTAATAAAAGACCAACGCGATCATTGGTTCCTTCATTACCCAGAATGAGATCTGCTGCAAACAAAAACAAAATAGTAACTACAATTCCATAAACAACTTTAATCGTTTGATTAATTTTTTCTTTACTCATCAGATCCCCCTTTATTTATCCCCATTTAACTAAAATGTCTAGTTTATAAATTGAAAAGAAATTGGCGAGTTCAAATTATCTTAATTTTACCATAAAATTAAACATTTGTAATTTAGTCTTAGGTTGTGGATTAAAAATGTGAGACAAATAAAGTAGTGAACTATATGATTTTTCAAGAAATCATAGAAGCATTTTATACAATAGTTTATAAGCGTTCGCTAATTACATAAATATA
>NZ_JAGSIE010000011.1 GCF_018138385.1 Allobacillus saliphilus | reverse complement strand
ACTATGTGCTTACCGCTACCAGGTCACACTCGGGACTTTCACCCGTTAGAATTCACCCATGCCGGGCAAACTAAAGATGCCCCATTCTTATGGGACACCTTTTATTTACTATTCACGATTAACCATTTAATACTTTCAACGATTCCCGGTTGAATGCCGGAATATCGTTTGGGTTACGGCTCGTAACGAGATCGTTATGACACACGACAACTTCTTCATCTTTGAAATTAGCACCAGCATTAATCATATCTTGTGCAATTGATTTATACCCTGTAGCCATACGACCTTCTAATGTTTTTGCTGTAATTAATAATTGTGGACCGTGACAAATAGCTAATACCGGTTTATTCTTGTCGGCCATAAACGGTTTGACGAATTCAACAAAACGATCATCTGCCCGTAATTGGTCAGGTGAAAAACCACCAGGAATAAACAAGGCATCAAAATCCTCTGGTTTCACGTCATCAATGGAAGCGTCGATTTCTACTTCCGTTTCACCTTGTTTACCTTGTACGACTTTCCCTTTTTCTTTTTCAATCGTTACCACTTCATGGCCTGCATCCTTAAATGCATTTACAGGCTCTGTATATTCAATGTCCTCGAATAAATCAGTGATAACACATGCGATTTTTTTACTCATTTATTACATCCTCCTCTAAAATATAGGATTATGCCTACATTAAACAAGTTTCCCACATGAGCATCTACTCAAACATCACGGATGATTATGCTTCGTTAATTTCGGCTGGCTGTTCAGGTCTTTTCCAAATTAACTCTAAAATAACAGCGATAGCAGTTCCGACTAATAACCCGTTGCTGACGACTTGTTGAACCATATCAGACAATCCCGAGAAACTATCCGCTGGGAAGAACATTAATCCTGAGCCGATTAATAAGGAAACCGTAATAATTGTTGTATTTCGGTCATCCAATCGATTTGAAAATAAGTTTTTAATTCCTAAGCCCATCAACTCAACAAAAGTAGCTAGTAAGGCCGCATTCGCAATTGGAGCTGGAATTTGTGCTAGGTAATAAATCATGCTCGGAAAAAAGGAGGCTAATATTAGTACAGCCGAAGCAATCAAGAATGGTCGAATTCTTTTTTCACCGGTTAATTTTAAAAACCCTGCTGAAGAGGCCAAAGTACTTACGGCAATACCTGAGAAAATTCCTGATATCCCATGGTTTACTCCTAATGTAAAACTAGACCGATTCATATCCCCATAAGAAACTCTCGCTTTTTCTTCTCTTACATCTGTAACGGCAGAAAGAGCTGCGACAATATTTGAAAGTAAAATGACAGCTGTTAAGAGTGCGATCGGTATGAGACTCCAATCCCAAATCGGCGTTCCCCAAGCAAACCATTCAGGTGCTGAGATCATCTGAAGACCCTTCGGTTGTTTGGAGCTTGTCCCGATAAAAAGTTCATATACAACCCAACCAACCACAATTCCGATCAAAACAGCATAACTTTTCTTCCATCCGTGTGAAAACAACGACAATACCAACACTAAAATAAATGTAATAAAGCTGACGATTGTCGCATCAATTTGAATAACATCGTATTCAGCAACACCCGTCATCCCTTGCAAAAACGTGCCACCCAATTGAACAGTCAATAAAGTTAAAAAGACACCCGTCACAAGAGGGGTGAAAATGGAAATAATTTTTCCGGAAATCTTGAATAAGCCAAATAGCATTAAAAAAATGCCCGTTAAAATCATGGCCATTTCGAGTAGTCGTAATGAATTTTCAGCCGAGCCAGTTGCAGTTGAAATCGTACCTGCAAAAACCGCAAATGTACTGACCCAAATACCTGCAGGACCATCAACGATCGGCATTTTATGACCAATCCATCCTTGCAGAAAACAAGCAACACCCATGATGAAGAATGTCCGTTGCATTAATTGCATGACTTCTATTGAACTCATATCGAATAAAGGACCAATCACGATAGGAATCGCAACGGCATTCGCTAATAAAAACACAAACCATTGAATAATCGAAAACAAAACAACTTCCTCCTGACTGCATACTTCGTTTGTTTCTATTCATTAGCATACTCCTTTTATTCGACAGAATCCAACGGTTTTTCGTGTAAAAATTGGTTTTTTTATGCCGGACAGGAGTAGATAATGATTGGGTTTCCTTTTAAAAAATAAGATCTGTTAAATCTTGCTGTTAATAATTGCTTCAATTAAACAATAAGGAGTTAATATTCTTTCTTAAAATTCAATTAATTATGTTACTCTAAAGTTAATTGAACTTGAACATTGTTGAGTTCATTTATCTTCAGCAAACGGGTCCGCTTGTTGAGTTTAGGGGGGATAATTTGAAAGACTTTATTGGTACATTCGGTTCTTGCCTTATTATTAGTTGGATTCTCTTATTTTTTCTTGGTTTTTTCTTGGAACATATATACATTACAGCAACTATATTTGCCTTCTTTCTGGCCATAATTATAACTATTTTTATAGAACGAGAATCGAGAATTGAAGAATTAGAAAAGAACGTGGAAAGGCTCCTAAATAACCAACAGGGGTCCGAGGAATGAACACTCTCTATAAACCGAGCGCAGTTGTTTGGACTAGATGGTTCGTTCAAATGATTGAAAGGGAGATTGAATTTACTTGAAAAAGATCACTGTATTGATTGTTTTGTTACTTGTGTTGGTGGGATGTAATCAGCGTAATGCCGATTTGGAGGATACCATTAACTCGATTGTGAAAGATGAGAGTAAAAGTGAGATCAAGATTCAATCACTTACTAACGTAGACTGGGATAAAGCATTTCTTTTTACGCCATATAGTACAGAGAAGAGCATTGAAGAACAGCTGGGAACAGGATTTAATGATAAGAGTAATATTGATTTTCGAGATGATATATATTTATCGATTTAGGCGAGAAGACTCCATCCTCAGGCGAAGCCAGGGTGGAGATGAATCGCCTTCGGACAAAAGATGACAATAGTCATCTTCCTTGTCCGAAAATGAGGTTATTACTTCCCAAAACACAAGCTGGTGGTGTATAATTAGAACATACGTTTCCTTGTTAGGAGTGAAGTAATCTTGCTGGTAAACAAAGCCTATCGATTTCGAATCTATCCCAATAAACAACAAGAAAT
>NZ_JAGSIE010000080.1 GCF_018138385.1 Allobacillus saliphilus | reverse complement strand
GCTAGCGCGTTTTGAGGAGGGAGATTCCTGGGTCATCCACTCTATTGAGCGGAAATAATCAGGCTATCCCCGTAGTCCCTACGGTTATCGGATTAAAACCATAGAGGCGTTTCGCCTCTTTTTTAATATTTTGGGCAGCGTTAATATCCCGGTCGTGTTTAGAACCACAATTTGGGCAAACCCATTTGCGAACGGTCAGGTTTTTAACGTTAGTATTTTTGTATTCACAGCTAGAACAAAGTTGGGAGGAAGGATACTTATTGTCAACTTGAACTAATTCACTGCCGTACCACTCTGCTTTGTACGTAAGCATTGTGACAAATTCTCTCCAAGAAGCATCGCTAATGGATTTTGCTAGATTCTTGTTTTTGAGCATATTGGACACACTCAAATCTTCGATGCCGATGAGATCGTAAGTTTCAACTAATTCACGAGATAGTTTATGAGCAAAATCTTTTCTAGCGTTAGCAATCTTTTCGTGAATACGAGCAATTTTCGTTTTTTGCTTAC
>NZ_JAGSIE010000079.1 GCF_018138385.1 Allobacillus saliphilus | reverse complement strand
CTCAGACCGAAAGCGAGGAGGGAAAATAACCCTCCACCGGATTACCCTACTTTTTACACAAACTTATTGACGGTACCAAAAGAAGCAGACAGAAATAAAATATAATAAAGTTGATGATTGTTAAATAAAAAGTAACAAAAAATACAGAAATAAATAACGATACAAAATTATACGCAATCATCTTTACTAAGGAACACTCCAAACCATTGATTCAATAGCATTTTACAATTTATAAAAGCAATAAAAAACGGATCACAACACGCGGGGCATGATGTAATAGCTGCCTGAGACCGTGGATTTAAATAGACTCTTAAATCAATAAATCAAATGCTAACAATTTAATAATTTTGTTATATTTACTGAGGCTAATCACTAGACTCATTCTATAGTGATTAGCCTTTTTTATATTATTCATTATATAAACTCGTTTTTAAGTAAATAGTAAGGATAACTTCTACTTTAATGGTTTAAACAGAACGGAATAAGGTAATTGTTTGGACAATCACCCTTTTTAGAAAAATGAAATAAAGGAGGTTTGTTCT
>NZ_JAGSIE010000078.1 GCF_018138385.1 Allobacillus saliphilus | reverse complement strand
GCTTTGTTTGACGTAAAAACCACGGGTTCCTCGTTTAAGAAAACGCATTATATGAAAGAAATTCCTAGTCTTAAAAAAACGTTTCCGTGGTTAAAATCCGTTGATAGCATCGCATTACAAGCGTCTATCGAACAGTTAGATGATTCGTTCCAACGTTTTTTTAAGAAACAAAACAAGTTTCCTAGGTTCAAAAACAAAAAGAATGACATCAAAAGTTACACAACGAAAATGGTGAACAATAATATACAGCTAGATGACAATAAAATTAAATTACCGAAAATCGGATGGGTACGATTCGCTAAAAGTCGAGATGTCGAAGGCACAATTAAACGCGTAACCATTCGAAAGAACGCTTCGGGTAAATATTTTGTTTCTATTTTAGTTGAACAAGCTAACGAGTATAAGCGCAATCATACAAACAAAAGCACTGGCATCGATTTAGGATTAACAGATTTTGTTGTTTTGAGCGATGGTTCGAAAGCCAAGAATCCTCGTCACTTAAAACATCTCGAACATAAATTAATCCGTGCGCAACGAACGCTATC
>NZ_JAGSIE010000077.1 GCF_018138385.1 Allobacillus saliphilus | reverse complement strand
TGAGGAAATCAATGGCATTGAGTTCGAATTGAACTCTATTCTTGTTGAGAAGTGGAAGGGTAAAGCATACCGACTTGTGATTCAAAGACAGAAACGGATGGACGGTGTGCTGGATCTTTGGGAAGGAGAATACACATACCGTTGTATCCTGACTAACGACTATGAATCTTCCACAAGAGAAATTGTCGAGTTCTATAACCTTCGTGGAGGAAAGGAACGTATCTTCGATGATATGAACAATGGTTTCGGGTGGGACAGATTGCCCAAATCCTTCATGGCAGAGAACACTGTGTTCCTTCTTCTTACGGCACTTATCCGTAATTTCTACAAGGCCATTATCCACAGACTTGACGTAAAGAGGTTCGGACTCAATGCAACAAGTCGCATAAAAGCGTTTGTCTTCAGGTTTGTCTCTGTACCAGCCAAGTGGATCAGAACATCAAGGCGGTATGTGCTGAATATCTATACCTGTAATAATGCTTACGCAGATATTTTTCAGACTGATTTTGGATAACGCCTACAACTTATGGGTATGATACTGCGTAT
>NZ_JAGSIE010000076.1 GCF_018138385.1 Allobacillus saliphilus | reverse complement strand
GGGCCAATGATTGGGGTGAAGTCGTAACAAGGTAGCCGTATCGGAAGGTGCGGCTGGATCACCTCCTTTCTAAGGATAAGTAAGAGTGGAGCCGACTTACTGGAGCCGCTTAAATATTCTGGAATCGTAGCGAGCATAGTTATATGTCGATAAGAGATTCAGAGTATGGATGGGTAGGTCCAGTAGGACGGAAACAGACTCCGCAAACGACGTCAGTGCTATTTTGTTTAGTTTTGAAGGATTGAAATGCCTTCGGATGGGCCTGTAGCTCAGTTGGTCAGAGCGCACGCCTGATAAGCGTGAGGTCGGTGGTTCAAGTCCACTCAGGCCCACCATCTAAGGGGCCTTAGCTCAGCTGGGAGAGCGCCTGCTTTGCACGCAGGAGGTCAGCGGTTCGATCCCGCTAGGCTCCACCATATAACAGCTTTATTCTCTAGATTTCTGCCACATGTGGTGGAAATTTATCTATCTAAGCTGATAAACATGTACCTTGAAAACTAGATAAGAAGCAAGCATCGAAACGAAAAGATTTAGGCGTCTTTTCACGCAAAGTAAGTTA
>NZ_JAGSIE010000010.1 GCF_018138385.1 Allobacillus saliphilus | reverse complement strand
GAACCGCCGTATACGGAACCGTACGTACGGTGGTGTGAGAGGTCGGAGGTTAACTACCTCCTCCTACTCGATTGTTTGGAAAGATATTTACACATAGTAAAGTGCAGTAAGAATTTATTCATTAGGAGGCTGTTGAATGAGAATTGATGGAAGACAAGCCAATGAACTACGAAGTGTTCAGATTGAAACAGATTATATTAAACATCCTGAAGGCTCTGTGTTAATTACAATGGGTGATACGAAGGTCATATGTAGTGCAAGTGTTGAGAATAAAGTGCCTCCGTTCATGCGTGGTGAAGGAAAAGGATGGGTAACTGCAGAGTACGCTATGTTACCTCGGGCAACAGAGAGAAGAAACATCCGTGAATCATCCAAAGGTAAAGTAACAGGCCGCACAATGGAAATTCAGCGGCTGATTGGGAGAGCGTTACGTGCAGTCATTGATTTGAACAAACTTGGAGAACGGACGATTTGGGTGGATTGTGATGTAATTCAAGCTGATGGCGGAACCCGTACAGCGTCGATCACCGGAGCATTCGTAGCGGTTTCGCTTGCATGCAGCAAGCTACTCAAAGAAAAAGTAATCAATGAGATGCCAATTCAGCAATATTTGGCAGCTATTTCCGTCGGATTAAGCGATAGCAAAGAACCGTTGCTTGATCTTCACTATGTCGAAGATGCTGCAGCCGCTGTCGATATGAACATCGTCATGACAGAGGCAAATGAGTTTGTTGAGCTTCAAGGTACTGGAGAGGAAGCAACGTTCACACCTGACCAACTTAACGATATGATTCAACTTGCACAAAAAGGCATTAAAGAACTTTTTGATATACAAAAAGCTGCACTTGGCGAAGATGCTTCACTTATCTAAAGGAGAATATTCAATGATCATTTATGTGGCAACCACAAACGAAGGTAAATTAAAAGAAATGAAAGAGCTTTTTAGTGGACATGGTGTGGAAATCAAAAGTTTAATGGAACAATTTCCAGAAGCTAAAGATGTAGAAGAAACGGGTACAACGTTTGAAGAAAATGCAGTGTTAAAAGCAGAAACCTATTCGAAGACATATCATATTCCGGTTTTAGCAGATGATTCTGGTTTAGAAGTATATGCGTTGAACCGCGAACCAGGGATTTATTCAGCCAGATATGCAGGGGTAGAAAAAAATAACGAAGCAAATAACGATAAATTGCTGAAGAATTTACAGGATAAGAAGAGTGAAGGGCGTGATGCGGCATTTGTTTGCGTGTTAGCATTTGCTCATCCAGGTGAGAAGACGCTTACGACAGAAGGAAGATGTGAAGGTAGAATATTAACGGAAAGACGTGGCGATCAAGGGTTTGGTTATGATCCTCTCTTTCAACCGAATGGATATGAACAGTCTTTTGGTGAATTAAGACCAGAAGTCAAAAACGAAATCAGTCATCGCAAAAAAGCTTTGGAGAAAATGCTTAACTATCTCAAATAAATTAACGTCACATAGTTAAATCGAGCGAGATATAATCTCGTTCGATTTTTTTTGAAACATAAATAAAATCCAGTAACCATTCGGTTACTGGATTCAGGTACGTCCCAGGAGCGATTCGAACGCCCGACCCACAGCTTAGAAGGCTGTTGCTCTATCCTACTGAGCTACTGGGACATTTGACTATTGACATAGAATGGAGCGGGTGATGGGAATCGAACCCACGACATCAGCTTGGAAGGCTGAGGTTTTACCACTAAACTACACCCGCATGAGACGTATGTATTAAAGCCATTTTTGAACCAAGAAAGATGATTTATCTTTTTCGGACAAGACCTATTATATAAAAGGATAGCTAGCAATGTCAACCAACTAAATAAAAAAATATATGAATTTGGTTAAATGAAGCAAGGCTTCTTAAACATAAGCAATGAATTCAAGATTTAAATAAGAATTATAGCAGTAAAAAACATTTTCTTTTGAATCAAATTAGTCATTCGCTCAAACACATAGCTGGTGCTCTACATAGTGTATGAATAAAGGAGAAAGGGAGGTAACGTTTATGAGTCAAGGATATGGAAGCAGTTTTGCTTTAATTGTCGTCTTGTTTATTTTGTTGATTATTGTTGGAGCATCCTGGTATGGTGGCGGTTACGGCTACTAAGATCAATAGTTAAGTGATATTCATGAATAAGTCCCCTCAAAATATGAGGGGACTTATTTAATTTTGATTAGAGGAAGTAAATTCAATTGTTAGATTTGAAATATCGTCAGTCAATTCACCAGAATAATTTGACTCTGAAAATATAAAAGTCCATGGAGCACTTGTCATCGGTTCAACACTCCACTCAGCTGACGAAAAATGCTGTTGATTCGCTTGGAAGTATAGCGAGGATACGGATAAATGAACAGTGGATAGATTCAATATTTGTTGCTCACGATTATGCAAAAGCACAGTAAGCAAATAGTCTCCCTTATGATTAATTGCTTGTCTCAACGGAACGATTATCTGATCTTCATTTTCTCTGGTTTGAATAAATGCCTTTTGGATTTGTTGGTCCAACGTCGAATCTACTTGTTTGATCCAAGCTGAATGATATTGTAGTTGCTGCACTTAATTGCCCCCTCACATTGCGCAAGACTTCTTCCATTGTACAAGAAGAACCATAAGGACAAAAGAATTAACACGTATGACATGATTATGAAAAAAGAACTATACTTTGCTAGGTATATATGTTCGAGCACCCATTATTTTATTCCAATTATTAACACATATATACAAAAAACGACTTATATTTAGTTAATTTGAAATGAAATTGTAATATACAGTTAATCTCTTTGAAATCTATGAATGTTATACTGAGGCAAACAAAAATCTAACAATCTAGCAATTCTATTTGGGAGGATTTACAAATGAAATTAAGGTCACTTATTCGTTCGTCTTGTTTAGCAATTGGCATTACTGGTGTTTTTGGAATACATACATATGCTGAGACAATCGAAGACTTGGAAGACCAGCAATCTGAAATACAGAGCGAGCGAGCTGATGTACAACAAAATATAGAAGATGCTCGATCAGAAGTTAACCAAGTGTTAACGGAATTAGAAGAATTAAATCAAGAGCTTGAGCAACTGAATGAAACCCTAGAAGAAAACCAACGAACAATGGATGAAACAGAGGAAAAAGTAGACCAAACAGAAAATGAAGTCGACCAATTAGAAGATGAAATAGAAAAGATTGAAAAAGACATCGAGATTCGTAGAGATATCATTAAAGAACGTCTCATTTCCTATCATCGTAATGGAGGAGACATCGCCTATATCGAGGTTATTTTAGGTTCCAAAAACATGGGTCAGTTTATTAGTCGGTCAAATGCCGTGAAGAAAATTATGGACTCCGACAAGCAACTTATCCAAGAGCAACAAGAAGATAAAGAAACTGTAAAGAACAAACAAAATAAAGTACTCAGCAAGTTACAAGAACTAAAAGATATGCAAACTGAGCTACAAGGAATGATCTCTTTAATCGAAGATCAAAAAGATGCAGCAAAAGAGAAACAAAAATCATTAAAAGACAAGCAGTCTGAATTGCTTGCATTGCAAGATGAGCTTCAAATCAAAGACAGTGAATTAGCGAATATGCAACAGCAAGTAAAAAGTAAAATTGCTCAAAAGCAAGCTGAACAACAAGCAGAAACGATTGTATTGGCTTCCCATCAGTCATCTAATAATGATGAAGGTTCTTCAGTTGTCCAAGGCTCTAAGAGTAAAAGTGAGCAAAGTCAGCAGTCAAAAAAGACAAAAAGTGCACCTACAGCGAATGGGAATATATCGACTGCAGTTAATGCAGGGTATGCTCATCTAGGCACACCATATCGATGGGGCGGAAAAACGACGGCAGGGTTCGATTGTTCAGGATTTATTCATTGGGCTTTCAAGCAAGCTGGAATCTCAGTTCCTGGCAGTACAGCTGGATTGAGTTCAACTGGTACAAAAATTTCTTATAGCCAAGCACAGCCAGGTGATCTCGTCTTCTTTAACACATACAAAACAAACGGCCACGTAGGGATTTACTTGGGTAACGGAAAGTTTATCGGTTCTCAAAATTCAACAGGCCTTGCAGTTGCAGATATGACTCAAGGATATTGGAAAAGCAAGTTCGCTGGGCACGTTCGTCGTGTAAGGTAACGATAGAGCTTAATGACAAAAAGGGTATCAAGGATTTTCCTTGGTACCGTTTTTCTTTTGTTTTTGAAGATTTATGGAATTCGTATATAATTGAAACAGCAATAAAATGGAAAGGAAATTTAAAAAATGTGTTTAGTAAACGAACTTTTTGAACAGACTGGTATAGAGGAGGAGATTCAGCAAGTTAAATCCGTTTCAGGCGGTTCAATAAACGACAGTTATCAAATACAAACGGCTAAAAACCAATTTTTTATGAAAGTACATACGAATGCACCACAAGATTTTTTTCATATTGAAAAAACAGGATTAGAAAAGATTAGAAGTACGAAGACCATTCAAGTTCCTAAAGTAATCCATTATTCGGACGAACCAGGAAGGGCTTTTTTATTGATGGAATGGATTGATGGGGTTCAAACTTCTAAAACAGATGTTATGTTAGGAAGGGATCTCGCCCGCTTGCATCAACAAACAAATTCAAAACATGGATTTTGTTCCGATACATATATTGGTACACTTACTCAAAAAAATGCGATGTCTGTTTCATGGGTCGACTATTATCGGGATTACCGACTGAGAAACCAATTGGAGCTCGGCATAGAAACAGGGACTATACAAGATGTTCGTCGTAAAAAACTTGAAATGCTAATGGAACGTTTGGATACATTACTTCCAAATGATGTAGATGCCTCGTATTTACACGGAGATCTTTGGGGTGGGAATTGGTTAGTGGGCCCAAATGGCATCCCTTATTTAATTGATCCATCGTTTCTTTTTGGACATCGATTATTTGAGTTAGCCTTCACAGAATTATTTGGCGGATTCAGTGAAGCGTTTTACAAAGCGTATAACGATGTTTACCCAATTGATTCTAATTACAACGATATGAAAGAAATTTACCAACTTTACTATCTGCTCGTTCATTTAAATTTGTTCGGTGAGGTGTATGGAGCTTCAGTTGACCGGATCATAAACCGATATAACTAGGAGGCGGGATTTTTAAATATGCATTAATTTTTTACATATATTCTAATTTTGAAGTTTCTCCTTTTTAGGAAAGGGGTAATGAGATACGTACCAAGATAAGATTGGATGGGTGATTATGAATGAAAAACAAGAGGTTGTAATGTTTCCAGGTTGGAAAAAGGACTTGGAAGAGCAAAGTAGACTTGCAATTGAGAATAAAAATTATGAAGAAGCATTACTTTTAATACATAAGTTAGAAAGCTTTAACGCAGCTTCCAAAGAAATATTGATTGCTAAAATCATTTCACTTAGTGAGTTGGGACAAAATGAACAAGCAATAGGTTTATGTCGGAAATTAATGAAGGAAGATGAAGCGAATTATTATCAATACATACATATCTATTTAAATATTTTGTTTCATTCGAATCAATATTCGGAAGTAATGGATACATTATATCAACTCGAAAATGATACGAATTTACCTCCAGAATACAAGGCACACTTTCAATTGCTTTATGATCAATGTGATGAATTCTTAACCACAACTGGAGCTGAAGAGAAAGAAAAAGATATGGATCATTTCATTGATTCTTTGGAAAATGGTCATTTTAAAGAACAATGGAAGTTGTTGTCCTATCATCGAACCTTTGCTGTAAGACCGTACTTAGGTCTTATTAAGCCGTACTTTGTTGATACGAAATTAAATCCAGTAATTAAAACAGGCCTACTTCAATGGTGTATGGATGAAGAAGTTAATGAGAACCTTGAAATTGAAAAGTTTGAAAAATATATGGTAGTAAACCCTACCCTCATCGATGATGTTTTGGATACGAAGTTTGCCGTAAAGGTTCTATATGCACTGGAAGGCGTTGAGCAGGAAGATCCGACTCTATTTTCTTTTATGAAGCAGATTTTGTATCGTTATTTATATATTTTGTTTCCGTTCACACCAAATTTAGAGCAGGCAACAGATGTAGCAGATGCTGTTCTTGCATTGGCAAGACAATATTTGACGTTAGATGAAACTTCTTCGCAACAAAATGAAATGACAAAAGACCAAAAGGAATGGATGGAGAAAATCGAGCGTTATGAAAAGGTTTATTTTTCACAAATTGATGATTAAAACCGTTGAACGCGTTGGTGTTGAACCGAAAAATTTCTATGTTATAATATAATGGTTGCATATGATAGAATCGTGAAATGCATGAAAAAAATCTATTGTTTTAAAATGAATGAATAGATGTTGGAGGGAATTATAATGTCAGCAAAATGGGAAAAGAAAGAAGGAAATGAAGGCGTCTTGACGGTTGAAGTCGATGAGAAAAAATTCGACTCAGCGTTGGACCAAGCTTTCAAAAAAGTATCTAAAGATGTACAGGTTCCAGGATTCCGTAAAGGAAAGGTACCTCGTCCAATCTTTGAACAACGTTTCGGTGTTGAATCTTTATATCAAGATGCAGTTGATATCATTCTACCTGAAGCTTACAGTGAAGCTATTGATGAAGTGGAAATTACACCAGTTGATCAGCCTGAAGTGGATATCGAGCAAATTGAAAAAGGTAAACCATTCATCTTTACAGCAACAGTTACCGTGAAGCCTGAAGTGAAGCTTGGCGAATACAAAGGTCTTGAAGTAGAAGATAAAAAAGCTTCTGTAACGGATGAAGATGTCAATGACGAATTGAAGACTCTTCAAGAAAAACAAGCTGAGCTTGTTGTCAAAGAAGAAGGACAAGTTGAAGAAGGCGACACAGTTGTTATTGATTTTGAAGGTTACCTTGATGGTGAAAAATTCGAAGGCGGTTCTGCAGAAAACCACTCACTTGAAGTAGGATCTCAATCCTTCATTCCAGGTTTCGAAGAACAGCTTGTTGGAAAATCTGCAGGAGAAGAAACTGAAATTAAAGTTACTTTCCCAGAAGATTATCAAGCTGAAGAACTAGCTGGTAAAGAAGCTACATTCAAAGTGAACATCCATGACATCAAGTACAAAGAAGTACCTGAGTTAGATGATGAATTCGCTAAAGACGTTGATGATGATGTTGAAACACTTGATGAATTGAAAGAAAAGACGAAGCAACGTTTAATTGACGAAGAAGAAAACGAAATTGAAAATCAGAAGCGTGAAACATTAATCAATAAAGCTTCTGAGAACTCAGAAATTGATATTCCTCAAGCCATGGTTGATAATGAGCTTGACCGCATGGTACAAGAATTCGAACAACGTCTACAAATGCAAGGTATGACAATGGAAATGTACACTCAATTCTCTGGTCAAACAGAGGATGATCTAAAAGAGCAAATGAAAGAAGATGCTCGTAAACGTGTACAAACAAGCTTGACGTTAGAAGCAATCGCAGAAACGGAACAGCTTGAAGCAACAGAAGAAGATGTTGATAAGCAACTCGAAGATATGGCATCTCAATATCAAATGGAAGTTGATCAATTGAGACAAATGCTTGGTGGAAATACAGACGCATTGAAAGGTGATCTAAAACTTCAAAAAGCAATTGATTTCCTTCTTGAAAATGCGAAACTTGTAGAGCCTAAAGAAGAAGCAACTAAAGAAGAAGAGCAATCAAATGAATAATTAATACCCAAACTAAAGGGGCACGTAAGTTTCTTTACGTGCTCCGTTTTTACATAATGAATGAACATCATAGATATGAGTTTAAGGGCACTTGTTTTAAGGTAAGCTATAATAGACTGGCTATTCATAATGTAAGGAACCGTGAAAGAGTAAGCTAACTGAGTTAAAAGTAACTTAAGGCCTCACCCGAAGAGCTTAAATTCTGAAATATCGACGAAACCATGGTGAGTTAAAAGGAAACATTCTTGTTTTATTGCATACGAATAGAAGTAAAGTTTATCTTTTGACTATTTTTCTTTAGCAGTACATAATGGGAAATACGGTTAATGCAACTTACAACGTAAGAAGTTCAAATAGATTATTAATACTGATTTTGGGGTGAAATAATGTTTAAATTCAGTGAAGAAAAAGGACAATTAAAGTGTTCGTTTTGTGGTAAAACACAAGATCAAGTGCGAAAGCTTGTAGCTGGACCAGGCGTTTATATATGTGATGAATGTATTGATTTATGCACTGAAATTGTAGAAGAAGAATTAGGAACGGTTGAAGAAGAAGATTTGAAAGAAATTCCTAAACCGAAGGAAATTTGTGACATCCTTGATGATTATGTAATCGGTCAGGATAAAGCAAAGAAATCGTTGTCTGTGGCTGTTTATAACCATTATAAACGAATTAATTCCAACATTAAGAACGACGATGTAGAACTTGCGAAAAGTAATATTTTGTTACTCGGACCGACGGGTAGTGGTAAAACATTACTAGCGCAAACATTAGCGAGAATTTTAAATGTACCATTCACAATAGCAGATGCTACATCACTAACTGAAGCGGGTTATGTTGGTGAAGATGTTGAAAATATCTTATTAAAATTAATTCAGGCAGCTGACTATGATGTGGAGAAAGCAGAAAAAGGCATCATTTATATTGATGAAATTGATAAAGTTGCCCGTAAGTCTGAAAATCCATCCATTACACGTGACGTATCTGGTGAAGGTGTACAGCAAGCGTTACTGAAAATTTTAGAAGGAACAACAGCGAGTGTACCTCCTCAAGGTGGTCGTAAGCACCCACATCAAGAATTTATTCAAATTGATACGACGAACATCTTGTTTATCGTAGGCGGTGCGTTTGATGGTGTTGATCAAATTGTAAAACGTCGTCTTGGTGAGCGTGTCATCGGCTTTGGTACAGAAGCGAAAAAGCCAGAGATGACAGAATCAGAATTACTTTCTAAAGTTCTTCCTGAAGACTTGCTCCGCTTTGGTTTAATACCAGAGTTTATCGGACGCTTGCCTGTTATCGGAAGCTTGGAACCACTCGATCAAGATGCATTAGTCGAAATTTTAACTGCACCGAAGAACGCTTTGACGAAGCAGTATGAGAAGTTATTTGACATTGATAATGTCGAGCTTGAAATCGAAGAAGGCGCATTAAAAGCAATTGCTAATGAAGCGATTGAAAGAAAAACAGGTGCACGTGGTCTGAGATCAATTTTAGAAGCACTTATGCTTGATGTGATGTTTGACCTTCCTTCTCGTGACGATATTGAAAAATGTATTATTACGAAGGAGACCGTTGAAGAGAGCAATGGTAAACCAAAACTCGTACTGAAAGACGGATCTGTCGTTGAGCAAGACATGACACCTAGAGAAAGTGCTTAATTTGATAGAATCTTTAGTTGAAAAGGTACTCTCATCGACATGAGGAGAGTACCTTTTTTAACTTTTTTTATAAATATAATTCGTTCAAACCCTTACGATATGATTTCGTTTGTCGTACATAATATTTATTAGGTATGTATCATAAAAAAGATCAAAGTGGTTTTCTAACGAAAGAACATCGGACCACAACTTGGAGGTACAATTAATGAAAGAAAATAACGTAAAAGAGATACCACTACTCCCGTTAAGAGGGATCATCATTTATCCAACAATGGTGATGCATTTAGATGTCGGTAGAGAAAAATCAATTGCTGCACTGGAAGATGCGATGGTAGAAGACAGTCAATTTTTATTGGCGACGCAAAAAAACACAGATGCAGATGATCCTTCACCGGAAGATATTTATCAGACAGGCACAGTTGCAACGATTAAACAGATGGTTAAGCTTCCAAATGGTACACGACGAATTTTAGTTGAGGGAGTCGAACGTGCGAAGATTCTTTCCTTTAACCAAACAAAACCATACTTCAAAGCAGAATATACGACACTTGAAGAAGAACATGGTGATCGTGTTGAGGAGCAAGCAATGCTTCGTATGTTGATCAGTCAATTTGAGGAATATACAAAAATATCGAAAAAGTTGAATCAGGAAACATTCGATACGGTAAAAGATATTGAAGATCCAGGAAATCTTGCGGATTTAATTACATCACACCTACCACTTCGTTTGCACCATAAACAAAATATTTTAGAGTATGTATATATACCTGACCGCCTAGATTACTTGCTGCAACTAATTCACAACGAAAAAGAAGTTCTTACGATGGAGAAAAAGATTGGTCAGCGTGTGCGTAAGTCAATGGAACAAACGCAAAAAGAGTATTATCTCCGTGAACAATTAAAAGCAATTCAAAAAGAATTGGGAGAACAAGACGGTAAAGGTGGAGAAATTGACCAGCTTCGTCAAAAAATAGACGAAGCGAATATGCCTGAGCGAATTACAGAAGTTGCCAATAAAGAATTAGATCGATACGAAAAAGTTCCTCAAAGCTCAGCCGAAAGCTCGGTTATTAGAAATTATATTGAATGGTTAGTAAGTTTACCTTGGACAGAGGAAACGGAAGATAACATTGATATTCCTAAAGCACAAAAGATATTAGATGCTGACCATTACGGCTTGGAGAAAGTGAAGGAACGTGTTCTAGAATATTTATCCGTTCAAAAACTAACCGATAAACTAAGTGGGCCGATTTTATGTTTAGTTGGACCACCAGGTGTTGGGAAAACATCATTAGCTAAGTCAATTGCCAGATCCATCAATCGAAAGTATGTCCGTGCATCTCTCGGTGGAGTGAGAGATGAAGCTGAAATTCGTGGTCATCGTAGAACTTACGTTGGGGCAATGCCAGGAAGAATTATTCGGGGCATGAAGAAAGCTGAGACAATCAATCCTGTATTTTTATTGGATGAAATTGATAAAATGTCCAATGACTTTAGAGGAGACCCGTCCTCAGCCATGTTAGAAGTTCTTGACCCTGAACAAAATCACTCATTCAGTGATCATTATATTGAAGAGCCATATGATTTATCGAAAACGATGTTTCTCGCTACAGCGAATCAGCTAGCGACGATTCCTGAACCTCTTCGTGATCGAATGGAGATTATTACAATTGCTGGTTATACCGAAGTAGAGAAACTCCATATATCCAAGCAGCATCTTATTCCGAAACAAATTAAAGAGAACGGGCTGACAAAAGGCCAGGTTCAATTTCGAGACGAAGCGATTTTAAAATTAATTCGTCAGTACACTCGGGAAGCTGGAGTGCGTGGATTAGAAAGACAATTTGCTTCACTCTGCAGAAAAGCAGCGAAACAAATTGTGTCCGGTGAAAAGAAACGTGTTGTAGTGACGGAGAAGCAACTGGAAGAATTTTTAGGAAAACCGCGTTTCCGTTACGGTCAGCGTGAAGATGAACACCAGGTCGGCGCGGCAACAGGTTTAGCGTATACACAATTCGGAGGTGACACATTATCCATTGAAGTGTCCCTTGCAAAAGGTACAGGCAAATTGACTTTAACCGGTAAACTGGGAGACGTCATGAAAGAGTCGGCACAAGCTGCTCTCAGTTACGTTCGTGCGAAAGCGGATGAACTTGGGTTAGAAGCTGACTTTTATGAAACGTATGATATTCATATCCACGTTCCAGAAGGCGCAACACCTAAAGATGGTCCATCAGCAGGAATTACAATCGCAACCGCACTCGTTTCAGCCTTTACAAATCGTCCAGTTCGGAAAGAGGTAGGAATGACTGGGGAAATTACACTCCGAGGTCGTGTGCTACCTATTGGAGGGTTGAAGGAAAAATCGCTTAGTGCTCATCGAGCTGGGTTGACGACCATTTTGATTCCTCAAGAAAATGAAAAAGATCTTGAAGATATTCCAGAAAGTATTCGGGATGACTTAACATTTATCACTGTTTCTCACTTGGATGAAGTGTTGGAGCACGCCCTTTTAAAGGAGTAAAATCGAATGAAAATAAATCAAGCAGAATTAATTATAAGCGCAGTTAGTGCAAAGCAATATCCAGAAGGTGGCTTGCCAGAGATTGCTCTGGCTGGCCGATCCAACGTCGGTAAATCATCCTTTATCAATAAAATGATTAACCGGAAAGCATTAGCTCGTACATCATCGAAACCAGGAAAAACACAAACGTTGAATTTTTATCAATTGAATGAATCATTTTACTTTGTCGATGTACCTGGTTATGGCTATGCAAAGGTTTCAAAAAAAGAAAGAGAAGCTTGGGGAAAAATGATGGAGGAATACTTTGTAACTCGTGAATCACTCAAAGCAACTGTTCTATTGATTGATTCCAGACACGAACCGACGAAGGATGACCAAGTCATGTATGATTTTCTTAAGCATTATGAAATACCTGTTATCGTCGTGGCTACGAAAATCGATAAACTATCAAAATCAAAAAAAGCGAAGCATTTAAAAATCATTAAGGATGTTCTTGAATTGGAGTCAGAGGATCATTTAGTTGGATTTTCTGCTGAAACTGCTGAAGGAAAAGAAGAAGCGTGGAGATACGTAACATCCTATATACAATCATGAAGTCATAACCCGGACTAGAATACTAGTCCGGGAATTTTTTTGACACATTCCAATTACGAACGTGATAATTGGAATAAAGCATAACTACACTGTATGAAGTTGGCTACTTGTACATATAATTTTTTAAGCTAGAACCATCTCATCTTTATTTTTTGAATAAAAAGAAAGCACCAAGTCCAATCAGTAAGAATGGCCAAAATTGTTCGATTTGCACGAAAATGTAATCAACCCAACCAAACCATCTCGGTAGCGTAATCGAGGAAATGCCGATTAATGAAATAATTACCAATACAAGGCCAGCCATTACTCCTTGATTCGTTTTATGGGCACGAAGCAAAAAGGAAAATCCGACAATCAACGTATACATGCCCCAGTGATCAATCCAACTAGACCAATGTTGAAGCGCATGAAAGTGAATGCCTAGCCCGGTAAGAATACCACCAGGTAAAATGGATTCTGGTTGTTTATTCAAATATCCTTGGGCAAGAAATGCAATTCCTAAAATGATTAAAATGGTAGGCCAAGTGTCAAATCGGGAAAGAATTGGTATAGAATACTGTTGTAAGACAAAAAATAGTCCAAATCCGATTAATAAAACGCCAATAAAAGTTTTGGATTGTTTCATGAAAAGTCACTCCCTAAACGGTTTTCTTGCTGTTCCTCATTGGTTATGATAGGCTACTATATGGAATTAAAATCATTCTAATATAATATAAGTTTCATAATTCGTTCAAAGTAGTAAGCAATTGAGCGAAACATTTTTGTTATACTGAATTCATTGATGATTGTACGATAAATGAGGGGTGAAAGAAAGATGCATTTTATTGTGTTGAGTGTCAACTACCGAACAGCCCCAGTTGAAATCCGTGAAAAACTGGCTTTTTCAGATGAAAACTTAAGTGAAACAATGCTCGAGTTAAATCAAGAAAAAAGTATTCTTGAGAATGTAATTGTTTCCACTTGTAACCGTACCGAGTTATACGTCGTAGCGGATCAATTACACACAGGGCGTTATTATGTAAAACGGTTCTTAGCTAACCAATTCTCATTAGAGCTTGATTATGTTAAAAAATATATTGAAATTAAAGAAGAGGACGATGCAGTTCGTCATCTAATGAAGGTGACAGCAGGACTCGACTCCATGGTATTAGGAGAAACACAAATTCTCGGGCAAGTTCGAAAAGCTTTTCAGGTTGCTCAAGAAGTTGAATCTTCAGGTTTGATTTTCAACCAATTATTCAAACAAGCAGTGACGGTGGCAAAGCGTGCACATCGTGAAACAGCGATCGGTGAAAATGCAGTTTCTATTAGTTATGCTGCTGTAGAATTAGGAAAACAGATCTTTAATGACCTAAAAGAGCAACACGTTGCTATATTAGGTGCGGGTAAAATGGGTGAACTTGCAGTGAAGAATCTTCATGGTTCAGGAATTCGCCAAATTACCGTTATTAATAGAACGTATGAAAAAGCAAAAGAAGTTGCTGATAAGTTTGAAGGTGTCGCTAAGTCTATGGACGAATTAGATGAAGTGATGCAAGAAGCAGATATTCTGATTACTTCTGCATCTACTGATTCCTTCATTATTACGAAAGAACAGTTAGCACCATTGGTAAGTCGTCGAAATGGAAAACCTTTATTCTTAATTGATATTTCCGTACCGCGTAACATCGACCCGTCAATAAGTGATTTGGACGGTGTGATTGTATATGATATCGATGATCTGCAAGGAGTTATTAATAAGAACTTGGCAGAAAGACAAAATGCTGCGCATGCAATTGAACGAATGATTGATAAAGAGTTGGATGAATTCGATGAATGGATACAAACGCTGGGAGTCGTTCCGGTAATTTCAGCTTTGCGTAATAAAGCTCTTTCGATTCAAGAGGCGACTATGGCATCTATTGAACGAAAAATGCCAGATCTGACTGACCGTGAACGAAAAGTATTGAACAAGCATACGAAGAGTATCATTAATCAAATGTTAAAAGAGCCCATTCTTCAAGCAAAAGAGATGGCTGGTGACGAAGAAGCCGAAGATATGCTGAAATTATTTGTAAAGATCTTTGGTATCGAAGAAGAAGTCCAAGAAGAATTAGAGTTTCAAAATAAGAAACACCATAGCCATAAAACAGTTAGTCAATCCCTACCGATTGCTGGCTTGATCAAAGCAATTCAATAAACCCAATGATATCTTCAGCGAGTATAGACTAACGATTATGAAACAACCAGAAGGCAGTCTTAGTCTTCTGGTTGTTTTTTATCTCTGCTCACAAATGATTTTGTAGTGAATGAAAAGAAAATTGAATCATGGGATTATCTTTTACAAATGAATGTAACTTTACTACTATTAGTTATAGAAAGTAATTCTAGGAGGACGTTAAAATGAGAAATATTGTCGTCGGGTCAAGAAGAAGTAATCTAGCCATCACTCAAACCGAGTGGGTTATTAATGAACTGAAGAAAAAAACAAATGACTATACGTTTGATATAAAAAAAATTGTCACGACAGGAGATCGAATTCAGAGTGTTACGCTATCTAAAGTCGGCGGGAAAGGTCTATTTGTAAAAGAGATTGAAAAAGCTATGTACGACCATGAAATCGACCTAGCTGTTCATAGTATGAAAGATATGCCATCTGATATGCCAGAAGGTTTAATGATCGGATGTATCCCTGAGCGTGAAGACTATCGAGATGCGTATATTGCAAAAGACCATGTAAAGTTAGATGATTTACCAGAAGGAGCAATTATCGGAACGAGTAGTTTACGGAGAGGCGCACAGCTACTAGCATATCGACCTGATTTAGAAATTAAGTGGATTAGAGGAAACATTGAGACACGCCTACGTAAGTTGCAAGAGGAAGATTATGATGCCATTTTATTAGCAGCGGCTGGGTTAAAGCGTGTCGGTTGGGACCCTAGCATCGTAACGGAATTTTTAGAATCAGATGTGTGCTTACCTGCTATTGGTCAAGGAGCATTAGCGTTAGAGTGTCGTGAAGATGATACTGAATTACGTGAACTGATCCAGCAAATTAATGACGAGTATACCGAAATCACCGTAAAAGCTGAACGTAAATTACTTAATATGCTAGAAGGAAGTTGCCAAGTTCCAATCGCGGGTTACGCAACGCTTGAAAATGATGAGGTTGAGATTCGTGGATTAGTTGCTTCCTCTGATGGAAAAACTGTGATTCAAACAACAAGAAGGGCGAAGGATCCAATTGAAGCTGGTCGACTAGCAGCTGAAGACTTAATCGAGCAAGGCGCGCTTGAATTAGTTGCAAAAGCAAAAGCGGAAATGGATGAATCGTAATGAGTGCAACACCCTCAAATGTACGGGTTTTTCTCTCGAGAGACTCCAAGCAGGCCGCAAAATTCACCGAACCATTGAAAAATGAGCCGTGTGAAATTTTCTCTGTCCCTGTAATTGAAACGGAATTATGGAAGAGAGAAGAAAATGTACAATTTTTGAACCGTTTGAATGAATATGATTGGCTATTTTTCACGAGTGCAAAAGGCGTACGATTTTTTTATGAAACAATTACCTGGTTAGGTTATGGCTCGATTGATTTATCAGATAAAAAAATAGCTGCAGTCGGTACAGGTACTGCAGCTGAAATTGAAAAAAAGGGTTTAACAGTGCACTTCATCCCAAGTACATTCGATGCGGAACATATGGGAGAAGAGTTTCTTGAAGTTGACATACCGAAGAAAGTGTTATTGATTAAAGGGGAATTGTCGAGAACAATAATTGATGAAAAGTTCGAACGGCAACAATTTTCTTTTGAAAATATGTATGTATATCGAACGGTGATTAATTATTCAGCACAGAAGCAGTTAAACGAGCTGTATGAAGAGCAGCCGTTTGATTACTATGTTTTCACTTCCCCATCATCCATTCATGCCTTTTTTACATTATTAGAACAAACGCCAAAAGAAATATACGAGAAGTCATGCTTTTGTATCGGTGCGACGACTCAAGAAAAAGCATTGCAAACAGGCTTTACGAAAACATATGTACCAGAAAAGTATACACTTCGCGGATTATCAAAACGCGTGAAGCAAGTGCTTGAGGAGGAATCAAAATGAGTAATACATTTGACCGACATAGAAGACTCAGAAGAACACCGGCTATGCGAGATTTAGTAAGAGAGACACATCTGAGTAAAGAAGATCTAATTTATCCGTTGTTTATTTTGGAAGAGAACGGACAGCGAAATGAAGTATCTTCGATGCCAGGTGTGTATCAAGTATCACTAGACCGTTTAACAGAAGAAATGAAAGAGATTAAAGCATTAGGAATTCAAGCTGTACTTTTATTTGGTTTACCAAAAGAAAAAGATGAAGTTGGGACACAAGCATACGACAATGAAGGCGTAATCCAGCAAGCAACCCGTTTAATCAAACAGGAATACCCAGAAATTCTTGTCGTTGCAGATACTTGTTTGTGTGAATATACATCACATGGGCATTGCGGCGTTATTCATGATGGATATGTAGACAATGATGCATCATTACCATTGCACGTACAAACTGCTGTATCTCAAGCTCAAGCAGGAGCCGATATCATTGCCCCGTCAAACATGATGGACGGTTTCGTTAAGGAAATTCGTGAAGGATTAGATGAAGCAGGCTTTGAAAATATCCCGATTATGTCTTATGCAGTAAAATACGCATCTGCTTTTTATGGACCATTTCGTGAAGCGGCTGATAGTACACCACAATTTGGTGACCGAAAAACCTATCAAATGGATCCAGCTAACCGAATTGAAGCGTTACGAGAAGCAGATACTGATGTTGAAGAAGGGGCAGACTTTCTCATCGTCAAACCAGCTTTGAGCTATCTAGATATCGTAAGAGAGGTCAAGGATCGGTATACATTACCTGTCGTAGCTTACAATGTAAGTGGTGAATATTCCTTGATCAAAGCAGCAGCACAAAATGGCTGGGTCGATGAAAAAGCGATTGTCATGGAAAAAATCACTTCAATGAAGCGGGCAGGCGCGGATTTGATTATTACTTATTTTGCAAAAGATATCGCAAAATGGTTAAGTGAATCCTAAGGAGGTCTTTTAATAATGAACCGATATGAAAAATCACAAAAGTTATTTGAAGAAGCAAAACATTTGCTACCAGGGGGAGTCAATTCACCTGTTCGTTCTTTCAAATCAGTTGATATGACACCTATTTATACGGAAAAAGGAAAGGGTTCTCGTATTTACGATGTAGACGGGAATGAGTATATTGATTACGTGCTTAGTTGGGGACCATTAATTGTTGGTCATGCTCACGATGCAGTTGTCTCTAAGTTAAAAGAGGTAATGGAAAAAGGAACTAGCTTCGGTACAAACGTTAAATATGAAAATGAATTAGCAAAGATGGTTATTGAGCGCGTGCCTTCCATTGAAAAAGTTCGAATGGTCAATTCAGGTACGGAAGCTACAATGAGTGCACTTCGATTAGCTCGTGGATATACAGGACGAGACAAAATTTTAAAATTCGAAGGGAACTATCACGGTCACGGCGATTCATTATTGATTAAAGCAGGGTCCGGAGTAGCGACTTTAGGATTGCCGGATAGTCCAGGAGTACCTGAGTCTATTGCTCAAAACACGATAACAGTACCATACAACGATATGGAAAGTGTACGCTATGTTTTTGAACAGTACGGCGATGATTTGGCAGCAGTTATTGTTGAGCCAGTTTCTGGGAATATGGGAGTCGTTCCACCTGTAAATGACTTCTTACAAAACTTACGCAAAATAACCGAAGATCATGGCACATTACTCATTTTTGATGAAGTCATGACAGGTTTCCGTGTTGGTTATAACTGTGCACAAGGTCATTTCGGTGTCACACCAGATTTAACTTGTCTCGGAAAAGTTATTGGTGGCGGACTGCCTGTTGGTGCTTACGGAGGTAAAAAAGAGATCATGCAACGAATCGCTCCAGAAGGCGATATTTATCAAGCAGGTACATTATCCGGTAACCCACTTGCGATGGCTGCAGGAATTGCAACGTTAAGCCAGCTGACAGAAGAGTCCTATGAAGCGATTAATGAAAAAGCCGATCGCCTAGTTCAAGGATTCCAGGAAGCGGCTAAAGAATTTGGTGTTCCATTACAAGTAAATCGTGCAGGTTCTATGCTTGGCTTCTTCTTTACCGATAAAGAAGTGACTAATTTTGAAAGAGCGCAAACATCTGATCTCGAATGGTTTGCTACGTATTATCGTGAAATGGCTGAACAAGGTATATTCTTACCACCTTCACAATTTGAAGGAATGTTTTTATCAACTGAACATACAATGGATGAAATTGATCAGACAGTTGAAGCAGCCCGCAATGCATTTAAAAAATATAATAAGTAAACGTTTATAGAAGAAATAAAAATCCAAACGATTTAGATGTAAATAAATCGTTTGGATTTTATTTTTCACTTTAGACTTAGGGCAGCATTCCAATTTCAGCAGTCATAGTCCAAACTTCAGCAGTCAGCAACCCAACTTCAACAGTCAGCAACCCAACTTCAACAGTCAGCAGTCGAACATCGCATTCGCTACACATGCATTTACTTAACTAACGTCCGCGTATTTTGATTCTACTTCCTGTCCACTTACTTCATTGTTCTTCAAACATTCGTCTTTGCCTCAATTTAAAAATTCACAATTCCTGAGCGCGTGCTTAAATAGAAAATTACTCTCGAAGATGTTTTCTTTCATGAAGTTTTCATTTTATAGAAAAAGAATCATATAGATTAGAGAAAGGCTCTGTTAACTATCAAGCGAATATCAAATCACACAGGATTTGAAAAAAAGGATATAGGGAGGATGCTTATGACCAACAAAAAGGAACCATATGCATTTAAAATTTATGAAAAAATTAGCTTCCGGCAAGGCGAAGAGGTGGATGATCTTTATAGTATTTCAATCGATCCCGAGGTGGATGTCATCCAAGAGGAAAATTACATTCAACTAAGGGGTGTACTAGTTGTTTCAGGTGATTATCAAACCTTTCCAAAAAAAGAACCACTTTATATTGTAGATGAAGAGGAAGATAACGTCGTGCAGCAAGTACGGATGTTGGATAATGGATTTATGACTTTTCAGTACCCCATTCCTGTGGATATTACGGTTCCAGTCGATCGTGTAGAAAGGGATCATCATGTGGAAGTTAAAGTTGATTACTTTGATTATGAGTTACCAGAACCACAAACATTAAATATTCAATCAAGTATTCGAATAGATGGAATTGCAGAACGGGAAGCAAATGATGCCTATCCTGAACAATCAGCGCCATCTGATTTCGAATTAAAAGAGTTCCCTACTTTTCAAGAACAACAAGAACATCCGCCTTTTCATGATGAGTCATTGACTAATGCATCGACAGAACAATCTGAGGAACAACATACAGCTCAACCGTCAGAAGAACCTATCAAAGAGGTTTTTCACGAAGATGGTTCTCCAGAAGAACAGAAAGGCAGGGACTTCTTAAAAAAAGATAAGTCACAATCATTTGCTGAGTTCTTCGATAAAAAAGAATCGACTAAAGATGAGTTAGAAGAAAAACATGAAGATAAAGTAGAAAGCAAAAAAAATAAAAAATCCTTGTATAAAAAAGAAGCTGCGGATACGAGTGAAAAGCATATGAAAGAAGACGATGAGTATGACGTGAAAGAGCCTATTGCAGAAGAAGAAAAAGAAGTTAAAGCGGAGGCAGATGAGAAAAAAGAAGCTAGCGGACTAAGTTACTTGTCCAAATTTTTTCGAAACGACGAGCCTACTTCTTCACAACTGACTGTTCGTTTTGTCCAAAAAAATGAAACACTTGAATCGATTGCCGAAACTTATAACTTACCGACTTCTAAATTAGAGCGAATGAATGACTTAGAAGACTCTAGTATGCTTGAAGAGGGCGATATGATATATGTTCCCCAAGTAGAAAAAAAGAATTAGATCCATTTTGACCGAAACATAATGAAGACTCCGATAAAAATACAACATAGAAATACATCCAATGTTGTAGGTAAAAATATAGTACGTAACACTTGGTAACAGACGATTGGAAAGATGGAAAATTCAACGATAATAATAACCTTACGAACCCCATAGGGAACCCTGTAGCGATAGTATTTACCCACTCGGATGACCTCCTTTTGTATAGAATATGAAAAATGCGGTAACACTGTGTATTAATTCATTGATTTTGATTCACTCGTTGTATATAATAATGTTAAACAAATAAACGTAAATGCCCGTAGGAGAAGAGTACAGGTGGAATACCGACAGAGAGGGAAACAATTTGCTGAAAGTTTCCTCGGATTGAAAACTTGGAAGGTCGCTCTGAATTGGCAGCTTCTTTGAAATGAACAGTAGAAGAAGACGGGAAAACCGTTAACAGGTGAGATGCACAGTGACATATGCTGTGAATAAAGGTGGTACCGCGAAATTCAAATCTTTTCGTCCTTTTTATAAGGATGGAAAGATTTTTTTATATTTTTATCACAATTAATAAGGAGGATGTTGGAATGGAAGAACAAAAATACACATCAATGGCACCGAAATACCATCCAGAAAAGATAGAAAAAGGTCGTTACCAATTTTGGATGGAAGGAAAGTTTTTTGAAGCAGAAGAGAATGACAACAAAGAACCGTATACAATTGTGATCCCACCGCCAAACGTTACAGGAAGACTCCATTTAGGTCACGCTTGGGATACGACATTGCAAGACATTTTAACTCGATATAAGCGTATGCAAGGGTATGACGTTTTATGGTTACCTGGTATGGACCATGCAGGAATTGCAACTCAGGCGAAAGTCGAAGCCAAGTTAAAAGAAGAAGGCAAAAGTAGATATGATCTAGGACGGGAAAAATTTCTTGAGCAAGCATGGGATTGGAAAGAAGAGTATGCGAGTTTTATCAGAAGCCAATGGGAAAAACTCGGATTAGGACTGGATTACTCAAAAGAACGTTTTACGCTTGATGAAGGATTGTCCAATGCTGTTAAAGAAGTTTTTGTTAGCCTATACGAACAAGGCCTAATCTATCGTGGACAATATATTATTAACTGGGATCCAAGCACAAAAACAGCATTATCGGATATCGAAGTTATTTACCAAGAGGTACAAGGTGCATTCTACCATATGAGATATCCTTTAAAAGATGAAGATGGATATATTGAGATTGCGACAACTCGTCCAGAGACGATGTTAGGTGATACGGCTGTTGCTGTTCACCCAGATGACGAGCGTTACAATCATTTGATTGGTAAAAAAGTCATTCTACCGATTGTTGGTCGAGAAATTGAAATCATCGGTGATGATTATGTTGATATGGAATTCGGTTCTGGTGCTGTTAAGATCACACCAGCACATGATCCAAATGACTTTGAAATTGGAAACCGTCATAACCTTGAAAGAGTCCTTGTAATGGATGAGGGCGGCCAGATGAATGCGAACGCGGGTAAGTATGAAGGTATGGATCGTTTCGAATGCCGAAAACAACTCGTGAAGGATCTTCAAGAAGAAGGTGTTCTTTTCAATATAGAAGATCACATGCACTCCGTAGGACACTCCGAACGAAGCGGCGCTGTCGTGGAGCCTTATTTGTCAACACAGTGGTTTGTTAAAATGGGTCCTCTTGCTGAGGAGGCAGTCAAGTTACAACAAACTGAAGATAAAGTCAATTTTGTTCCAGAGCGTTTTGAACAGACGTATCTCCATTGGATGGAAAACATTCGAGATTGGTGTATCTCACGTCAATTATGGTGGGGACATCGAATTCCAGCTTGGTATCATAAAGAAACAGGCGAGCTATATGTCGGTCGAGAAGCTCCAAAAGACTTAGAGAATTGGGAACAAGATAATGACGTATTGGATACATGGTTCTCTTCAGCTTTATGGCCTTTCTCAACGATGGGTTGGCCAGATGAGTCAAGTGAAGATTTTAATCGGTATTTTCCTACTAGTGCACTTGTTACCGGATATGACATTATCTTTTTCTGGGTATCCCGAATGATATTCCAATCAAAACATTTCACAGACCGTCGCCCATTTAAAGACGTGTTAATTCATGGGTTGGTTCGTGATGCAGAAGGTAGAAAAATGAGTAAGTCACTAGGAAACGGTGTCGATCCGATGGATGTTATCGAAAAGTATGGTGCTGATTCATTACGTTACTTCTTATCGACAGGATCTTCACCAGGTCAAGACTTGCGTTTTCACTGGGAAAAAGTTGAGTCTACTTGGAACTTCGCTAATAAAATTTGGAATGCATCCAGATTTGTCATTATGAATTTAGAAGATTTCACGTATGATGACATTGATTTTTCTGGGGAGAAATCAGTTGCAGACAAATGGATTTTAACTCGTTTGAATGAAACGATTGAACAAGTAACTAGAAATATTGATAAATATGACTTTGGCGAAGCAGGAAGATATTTATACAACTTTATTTGGGACGACTTTTGTGACTGGTATATTGAGATGGCAAAGCTACCATTGTATGGTGATGATGAAAAACAAAAGATCACAACAAAATCAGTCCTCATCCATACGTTGGATGCCATTATGAAGTTACTTCATCCATTTATGCCATTTATCACTGAAGAAATTTGGCAACACATTCCGCATAAAGGTGAATCGATCACAGTAGCACCATGGCCAACTGTGAATAAAGCGCACATTGACCAAGAAAGTGCGAAGCGTATGGAACGACTTGTAGCAATGATTCGTGCTGTCAGAAATGTTCGAGCTGAGGTTAATACGCCGATGTCGAAGGAAATCCGTATTCTAGTTAAAGCGAGCGATGATACAATCGTGAGCGAGTTGGAGGATAATCGACATTATTTAGAGAAGTTCTGTAATCCTAAAGAACTGCAAATCAGTACAGAGGTTCAAGCACCTGAACAATCCAAAACAGCTGTTGTTAGTGGGGCTGAATTATTCTTCCCGCTTGAAGGCTTAGTAAATTTAGAAGAAGAATTAAGTCGATTGCATAAAGAGCTTAAAAAATGGCAATCTGAAGTTGATTTGGTTCAGAAGAAATTATCCAATGAGAAATTTGTTCAAAAAGCACCTGAAAAGCTTGTACAACAAGAAAGAGAGAAGGAAAAAGATTACTTGGAAAAACGCCAGCTAGTCGAAGAGCGAATTCAGGAACTAGAAAAACTTAAATAATTTACATTTCAACATAAACTGCCTGACACAATGTAGGCAGTTTATGTTATTTTAAATACATAAAAATATCAAAAGGATGAACAAAGTGAATGGAAACGAAGCAATCGAATGGATTCATCAGCAATTAAAGTTCGGAATTAGACCTGGGTTGGATCGAGTTCACCAGTTATTAGAACGTTTAGAACATCCTGAGAAAGAGTTGAAGCTTATTCATGTTGGTGGAACGAATGGTAAAGGTTCTACTGTGACCTATTTGCGCAATTTACTTCAACGTCATGGTTTTAAAGTAGGAACTTTTACTTCACCTTACATTGAAAGATTTGAAGAGCGTATTTCGATTAATGGTTATCCGATTGATCAAAAGCAACTAGCGAGCTATGTCGAACAAGTGAAGCCAATCTGTGAACAATTAAGTGATACAGAATTAGGCGCACCAACAGAATTTGAAATTATTACCGTTATCTCTTTAATGCACTTTAAAAAAGAAAATGTTGATTTTGGTATTATGGAGGTTGGACTCGGTGGACGATTGGATTCTACGAATGTTATTACGCCTATTCTTTCATTAATTACATCCATAGGTATGGATCATACAAATATACTCGGGGACACAATTGAGGAGATTTCTTATGAAAAGGCAGGCATCATCAAACAAGAAATACCGATTGTGACGAATGTCTATCAACGAGAAGCTCTTGATGTAATCGAATCGAAAGCAAAGCGAAAAAACGCTCCACTCTATCAATTAAGAAACGATTATAATTACCAAGTAAATAATTATTCTGGTTGGGGAGAGTCATTTGACTTTTTATCTGAAGATAAGTGTTTGCATAATCTGGAGCTAAGCATGAAAGGGAATCATCAAATTGAAAACGCTACACTTGCTTTATTTGCGCTAATGTTAATCAGTAATAAAGAAAAATTCAAGCTAATCGATGAGGAAATTAAAAAAGGCCTATTTCAATCACAATGGCCGGGCCGCCTAGAGGTCGTCCATGATCAACCAAAAATTATTCTAGACGGCGCGCATAATTACGAGGCAATGACTCAAATGGTTTCCGCTATTAAGAGTCAGTGGCCACCGGATAAAGTCACCATTTTATTATCTGTCATAAAAAATAAACCAATCGATGAAATGGTTAATTACCTTAAACAAAACTTTCCCAAAATTACGTTAACACCGTTTGACTTTTCAACAAGCTATGAGTACAATGAACTATATCAAAATTTCCAGAAAAGTCACACACGTGTAATAAAAGATTGGCAAACAGTAATTGAGCAATTCATTGAAAATGAATCGAACGACAATATACTTATCGTAACGGGTTCGCTTTACTTTGTTTCTCAAGTGAGAGCTTACGTTTTACAACATAAGTAGGGAGAAGGGAAGCCTCCATGTCAAAGAAAAAACAGCTTGTAATATGGCTTATATGGTTGGTTGTATTTCCAACTTCCATTTTTTATGTATATACGACATTTGAGCCATCATATACTGGGGAATGGGCTGATTTAGTATCATTCGCATTAATTATGTGTGCAGTTTCCTATTTTCCTATACAAGTCGGTACAATTTCCATTTTTGTCGCAAATGGAATTAGTTTTGCTGCCTTTTTATATTTTGGTTTATTTGCAGAAATTATTTTGACTCAGCTAGCTATATTGACATTGATCTATAAGCTTCGCATCAGTAAAGACGAAACATTTCGTATTGCTAGTAACTCACTGATGATGTTAATTACGTCAATCGGTTCAGCAGCTGTCTATTATTGGCTCGGTGGCGAACACGGGGTGCTTGAGTTAAATACGACTACTGAAAGTATTGCATTAGTCGGTTATATCGTAACAGGATTGGTATTAAATCAAATTGTATTAGTTATTTTAAATATATTCTTTTATGAACAAAGACACATGAAAATAGGAAAGTCACTATTCGCGGATGTTTTTTTAACCTTAATTGTCTTTCCGTTAGGTCTAGTCCTTTATTTACTTTATATCGATCTCAAAATAGCTGCGATCTATTTCGTTGGAATTCCGTTCATTCTCTTATCTATCGCTATTAGCCTTTATTACAATGGGCGTCGAGTGAATCATTATCTACGAAGAACGAGTGATATTGGACAAGAATTATCGAAGAAATTAAACGTTAAGAATGTGTTAGACTCATTTGTTGAAGAAGTGTGCAAACTACTTCCAGCAAGTTTCATTTACATTTACGATGTTTCAAATGCCAGTCAAACGTTGACTCTGATTCGGTTTGTTAAGGATCAACAGACAGTTAAGCATCCAGATGAAGTTATGGCGATTAACAGTGGATTTATTGGGAAGGTCCATGGGCAAAAAAAGGCAATCATGTTTAATACACGTGCCCAATTAGACCAATTCACTCAGAATAGCTTACCGAATGACGTTCAGAGTGTATTGGGTGTACCGATCATTCGAAATGAACAAGTAGTGGGTGTGTTGGTCATTGGTGACCGAAGTCGACGTGCTTATCAGGACTATCATTTAATGCTTATGAAAATTCTAGCAAACTTTTTGTCCGTCGCGATGGAGAATGCGAGACACTATGAACGAGAAAGACGAAAAAGTTTGCACGATCAATTGACGAATTTATACAATTATCGTTATTTAACGGATCATATTGAGCAATATGCGCTTGATTTGCAAGCCAAAGAGATAGATGAAAACCTCTCCATTATCATTATTGATTTGGATTCCTTTAAATCCGTAAATGATACATATGGGCATGAAGCGGGTAACGAAGTGTTGGTAGAGCTCGCTAGGCGATTAGAAGACTTCATTAGTGATAGAGGAATTGTTGCTAGGTATGGCGGTGAAGAATTCACAATTCTGGTCAAGGGGATGAAACATGAGAAGATTCGTGAATTAGCTGAAGAAATTCGCTACCTCATCTCTTCTAAACCTTTTGTGTTAATGAAACATATTGAGGATGGTATACCGGTAGCGATCGCTGTAACAGCAAGCTTAGGTATTGCTACTTATCCAGATCACTGTGATTCTCCGAATGAATTAATCCGTCAGGCAGATCGCGCGATGTATGTTGGTGCGAAACGAAGTGGGAAAAACAAAGTTGCTTCAATTGTATAGAAAAAAATAATCATATAAAACAACCGTGTGGTGATTAAAATCGTTAATCATCAGACGGTGTCTTTGTTCTTCTACTAAAACACCATGAAAACACACACCTTAATTAAACAGAGTTAAATAGTTAATAATGATGTCGAAAATCTTTGCTATTCAATAGACAAAATTCCACTTATTTTTTCATAGGTTTGTGCTAGGATGAGAATCACTAGTAACAAAGGTGGTAGAGAGCATGGAAGAAGAAAGAAAAGTAAGAGTAGCTATAACAAAATCTGATGATTATGATGATCATCAAAGAAAACATGATCTTGAACATTTTCTCACCCCAAAGCAAAAGAAAAAGCCTTCTTTTCAAAATGTGGAATTATCGAAATGGTTAAAACCTATTTTATTTGCCATTGTGCTTGGACTTGTATTTGGGGCAGGTTTAATGTATTTCTTTTCAGATTATACCGCTGATGACCCTGCAGAATCAGGTGGACAACCTGTTTCGAACGTAACGGATGACGATAATTCAGATGAAGCAGAAGGAAATTCAAATTTCACTATGGACGGACAGCAATTTCAACTGATTCAATACGGTATTTTTTCGTCAACAGACAATGCGAAGGAGCATATAGCTTCAATTCAACAAACTTTTGGTGTTCCAGTATTTTATGTAGAAAAGGAAGGTCAATATTATGTCGTTGGAGGTTATATCACATCAAGTGAGCAAGAATCAAAATCGATCGATTGGCTTGAAAACAAGGGACTAGTAAGATTAGAAGACTTTCTTGTGAAGGATTGGCAATTAGCTGCTGTTGAAACACAAGTGTCTGATGATGAACAATCATGGTTGGAAAAAGGAGAAACATTGGTTGGTAGCTTTTCTAAAGAGGATTTTCGTCAATGGATACAACAAATGCCCGATCGATTTAAGACGAGCCCTTTTGTTGAGCAGCTATCTCAGTTAACGAATGAATCCGGTGATGACTTTATGACTGAAAAGACAATGCAATTATGCTTGTCGTTCTTTCTCGCGGAACTTCCTTAATGAACTTATCTTCCTTAAACACGTCGGTTTGTGTTAAAAAGTGATAATAACTGATCCATTCCAATGCATTCGTTGCTTTTTCGCGTTTTGTATTTTCAATAAACGCGAGATACAATGATAAGCGTAATCTTGAAAGGAGCGAATGTTTTGGAAACCGAATCGTTATTAATCAAAGATGTACCAAAAGATGATCGACCTCGAGAGCGTTTGATGAAAGCTGGACCTGAAGCGTTGTCTAATCAAGAATTAATGACAATATTAATCGGTAGTGGAACACGAGGAAATTCGGCCATGTCATTAGCTATTCGAGTATTAAAGCATTTTGAAGGAATTTATTTATTGAAGGATGCAACGATTAATGAATTAACTACCATCAAAGGAATTGGAGAAGCGAAAGCGATTAACTTGCTAGCCGCTTTAGAACTGGGGCGAAGAATTCATAACTTTAGAGTGACTGATCGATATGTCATTCGGAGTCCAGAAGATGGAGCCAATTATATCATGGACGAACTGAGGCACTTAAAGCAAGAACATTTTGTATGCTTATATTTGGACACGAAGAACACCGTTATCCACAGACAAACCATCTTTATCGGAAGCTTGAATGCTTCGATTGTTCATCCACGTGAGGTTTTTCGAGAAGCAGTTCGTCGTTCTGCTGCTTCAATTATCTGCGCGCATAACCATCCTTCTGGAAATCCCGCACCATCTCAGGAAGATATTCAAGTGACCAAGCGATTATGTGAAGCAGGGAAATTAGTAGGTATTGAAATCCTTGATCATTTGGTGATTGGTGATCGTAAATATGTCTCATTGAAAGAAAAAGGATATGTATGATCCTTTTCACGAATGAGCTGAGACATAACTAAAAATTAACTCTCTAATCCGAACAATATATTTGAATCGTCGTCCATCGCTTCGGAAAAACACTACGCTTTCCGCGGGCGCTGCTGAGCCTCCTCGTACTGCGTACTGCGGGGTCTCACCTAGGCTTCTCATCCCGCAGGAGTCTTCGTGTTTTTCCTACGCTAATAAATAATTCGAACTGATTCGTACATTTATGAATAGTTATTCGAATTTCTCCTTAATTAAAGGTCATTTGTCCAAGCTTTTTTTCAAGAATGCTTTTCTGTTTTTATAGAACTTCACAATATCTTACCTTCCTTTCTATTATTTCCCTTTCAGTACGAAAATTTTCATTTAATTGACAATAAAAACAAGGAAATATGAGTCTCATTAACCTATCTATTTTCACTAGAATTGCGTATAATATAAATACAAAATGGATAGCTAAGCGCCTACCAGCAAATGATCATTTTGTTGAGGCGCTTATTCATGTTTGATACGAGCGGAACGTACCCTTTTAATAAAAAGGGATGAAGAAAGGACGATCAAGATGGCAACATCGATTTTTACGAGAGATTTTGGAGTTGACTTAGGTACGGCCAATACATTGGTTTATTTAAAAGGAAAAGGAATTATTTTGCGCGAATCCTCAATGATCGCCCAAGATAATTATACAAATGAAGTTATTGCAGTTGGAAATGAAGCAAAACAAATGATTGGTCGAACACCTGGGAGATTATCAGTCATTCGCCCGATGAAGGATGGGGTCATAGCTGATTACGATACAACAGCTGAGATGATGAAATATTATATCCATAAAGCACAAGGAAAACCTACCTTCTTCTCAAGAAAGCCAAACGTTATCGTCTGTGTACCTTCGGGAATCACGATGGTTGAAGAGCGTGCAGTTTTAGATGCCACGAGGCAAGCAGGTGCGAAACACGCACTGCCAATATCAGAACCTTTTGCAGCAGCTATTGGTGCAGGTTTACCAGTATGGGAGCCAACCGGAAGTTTAATTGTTGATATCGGTGGTGGCACGACAGAAGTAGCAATCATCTCTTTGGGTGGGACGGTTACGAGTGCATCGATTCGAACAGCCGGCGATGAAATGGATGAACAAATCATTCAATATATTAGAAAAAAATATAGTTTATTAATTGGTGAATCGACAGCCGAGATGTTAAAGACAGAACTTGCATCTGCGAAGAAATTAGATAATAATGAAGAAATGGATGTACGAGGTAGAGACCTCATTTCTGGTTTGCCAAAAACAGTTACAATTGGGAATGACGAGGCTGCTTATGCGATCCAAGAAACTGTCGATGCAATTGTCGAGTTAATAAAGCAAACATTAGAGAAAGCTCCACCAGAGTTAGCCGCTGACATCATGGATTATGGAATTGTGTTAACCGGAGGCGGAGCATTACTGAATAAAATCGATGAAGTGATTAGTGAACAAACAAATATGCCTGTATTCATTGCTGATAAACCGTTGGATTCTGTTGTAATTGGTACAGGGAAAGCTTTGGAACACATTGAATATTTTAAACGCTCTCCACATGTCGCAAAACGAAACACATTAAGTTAAGTAGGTGCTAGTTCTATGCCTTCGTTTTTTCGAAAAAGAAAATTAATTGTCTTATTAACAGGTTTAATCATTATTGTCGCATTGATTGGATACTCGATGCGGACGGAGTCCAATACAAACATGGTTAGCGATTTTGTTTTGGATACAGTCGGTTTCTTTCAGAATATCATTTATACACCGATTAACTTCGTGATGGATATAATTGAAGATATCGACGATGTGCAGGATGTATATGAACAGAATGAGCTTTTGAAAAAGGAATTACAATCATTCAAAGCTCAAGCTTTTCAATTAAACGATTTAAAAAGAGAGAATAAAGATTTACAAGCGTTAGCTGATATGGAAGAGTCGTTAAGCGACTATAGCCAGGTGAAAGCAACAGTAATTGCACGCAGTCCTGAAAGATGGTTTGATCATGTCACTATTAACAAGGGGCAGCAACATGGGATTAAGCGAAATATGGCCGTGACAAATGGTGAAGGTATGGTCGGAAAAGTTATTGAAGTGTCTCAGTTAACATCTACTGTTCAATTACTAAGTGGTTTTGATGAACAAAATCGAATCAGTGTTGAGGTTGACCAAGAAAAGCCGATTTTTGGATTAATTGAAGGATATGACGAAGAAACTGAATCTTTAATTTTCCGTGATTTAGAAAATGAAGATGATATTGAAGAAGGCCAAACCATTGTAAGCTCAGGCTTAGGTGGTGTTTTTCCGAAAGGATTATTAATAGGTACTGTCGAACGTGTTGAAATGGACCAATACGGGTTGACTAAAATCGCTTATGTCAAACCGGCCGCTAATTTATATGATATCAATCACTTGATGGTAGTAGATCGAGACTTACATTCTCCAGTAATCGATGAGGAGGAAGAATAATATGAAAGGTTTATTCCTTCCTCTCATTCTTTTTGTTTTATTGATTGCAGAAAGTATTGCAACGGAGCTTTTGCCGAATAACATTTTATTGGAATTATATTTCATACCTCACTGGGTTCTAGTCTTCTCGGTCATTATTACTCTGTATTACGATAAAGAACATAGTTATGCGGGAATTTTTTATGGCGCTATATTTGCTTTTATTTCTGAATTAGTTTATACAGACTTATTAGGCGTATATTTATTTGCTTATGGAGTTTCCTTATATGGCGTTCACTTGTTTAAGAAGTTATTACATGTTAATTTTTTAGTTACTTTACTTCTAGTGTTTTACGCATTAATTGTATGTGAATTTTTAATCTATGGAACCTATTTTTTAATTGGTGTCATTGATTTACCGGTTAAAGAATACTTGATGGAACGGTTAACGCCGACGGTCTTAATGAATCTATTGTTTTTCTTATTGATTTTTCCGTATTTCTCAAAAAAATTAACGAAATGGAAAGAACAGCCGAAACGATGATTCTTTGGTAAAATAGATTGAGAGATAAAAGATTGGAGGGCGATCCTCTTTGAATGATAGTAAACAAGTTGTTCTGATGAAAGGAACGCAGGAAGGCATAACGGTTTATTTGAATGACGAATGTTCATTTGAACAACTGTTGAATGAGCTGAACAAAAAGCTTGAGAACAGTAATAAAGAAGACCGTACCGAATTGATTTTACATAGTCAATATCGTTACTTGCGAGCAGAACAGAAAAAAGATATTCGAGAAATAATAGAAAAAAGTAGTAGCTATCGTGTTAAGGAATTTCAATCATATGTGCTGACAAGTGATGAAGTGACGAAACAGATCAATAATATGTCTGTCAGACCTGCGATTCGAAACGTTCGTTCTGGACAAGTTCATCAGGTAGAAGGTGACGCTCTAATTCTTGGGGATATTAATCCTGGTGGGTTGGTGATGGCCACCGGAAATGTTTATGTTTTTGGGAAACTAAGAGGAATCGCTCATGCAGGTACCAATGGTAATAAGGAATGCGTCATCGTAGCTTCCTATATGAATCCAAGTCAACTAAGGATTGCCAATAAAATCAGTCGGTCTCCAGATTATGATGTCGAAGGCTCGAATCGCGAGTTTGCTTATATTAATCTCGAAAATGATATGATAGAAGTAGAGAAAGTGAACTACTTGCCAAAGGTACGACGAAATCTCATCGATCGATTGGAAAGGGGTATCGAGAATGGGTGAAGCAATCGTAATTACTTCCGGAAAAGGTGGTGTCGGAAAATCGACGACCACTGCAAATATTGGAACTGCGTTAGCACTAAAAGATCAAAAGGTATGTCTGGTTGATACAGATATCGGCTTACGTAATTTGGATGTAGTATTAGGGTTGGAAAATAGAATCATTTTCAATATCGTTGATGTGATCGATGGAAATTGTAAACTGCAAACGGCATTGGTGAAAGACAAACGGTTCGATTGTATGCACTTGTTGCCGGCAGCACAAACCAATGATAAAAATGATATTACTGCTGAAGCCATGAAAGACTTGATTGAGCAATTAAAGCCTGATTACGATTACATATTAATCGATTGTCCGGCAGGAATTGAACAAGGCTTTTCTAACGCAGTGGCAGGAGCTGACAAAGCAATCGTCGTAACGACGCCAGAGAAATCAAGTGTGCGAGATGCGGATCGTATAGTCGGTCTGTTGGAAAAAGAAGGATTGAATGATCCTCATTTGATTATTAACCGTATTCGAAAGCACATGATTGATAGTGGTGATATGTTAAGTGTAGATGACATTGTTTCAACGCTTTCCATCGATTTACTTGGTGTTATTTTAGACGATGAAGATGTAATCAAAGCTTCACACCATGGTGAGCCTGTTGCTTTCCAACCAAACACGAAAGCATCGATTAGCTATCGTAATATAGCTCGGAGAATTTTAGGTGAATCTGTTCCGTTGATGTCATTCGACGAAGAAAAAGGATTTATGTCCAAAGTTAAAAAGATATTTGGAATGAAAAGCTAAATTGATATACTTATCTCCTTCACTATATTTGTGTGAAGGAGTTTTTGTTTATACGGAGATGGCTGCACCCGCTGTCGAGAAGCCTTCTCGATACACAAACAAAATGATTCACACCTTGAAAAGTAATCGAGAAGTCGTCTCGATACGCAAACGAAGTGGTTCGCACCTCGAAAAGTAATCGAGAAGCCGTCTCGATACGCAAACAAAGTGATTCATAACTTGAAAAGTAATCGAGAAGCCGTTAGTTCTTCCCATATAAATCTCCGAAACACTCACTTGGCCTTTTACATGCGAGTATTTTTACATCACTAAATTAAAATGCTCTTATCTGAAGCAACCTTAAGGATTTTGTCCCAGCCTCCCTGACATTTGCCTTCGAACCACTTATAACTTTATGAACGATTACATATGAACATAATCATAATTGATAGCCCGTCCGAATAGGCTAGTACAAAAGAAAAAAGGACGGATGATTATGAGCAAAAAATTAGACGAAATAAGAAAAAATATCGTTCATCGAAAGAACATGAAAACAGGAACGAAAATTAGTATCAATCATTCTCCGTTGTTAAGTGATGATGAGCGATATGGAAATCAGCCAAATGGGCTATCCAATTCGAGCAATCCGGGAACAATCCAACTGAAATCAACTTGGTTTCCGAAGTTTTTATTATCCGTATTTATCTTCTTTCTTACATTTCTCGTCTACAACTCGGAATTACCAATCATTAAACAATCAAAAGAAACAGTTCATTATGCATTAACGGAAGATTTACCATTCGCCACGATGCATTCCTGGTATGAGACTCATTTCGGAGGTACGTTTGTTTCCTTGGGATTTGATCAAGCTGAACCGAATGAACTATCTGGCAACATCTTATCTATACCTGTTTCAGGACTGGACGAAGAACGTATCACATCTGAAGGAAAAGGTATACATATTGAAGTTTCTGCAGAAGAGTCTGTATATGCATTAGAAAAAGGAACTGTATTATTCGCAGGGAACAAACCAGATACAGGACGAACGATTGTGTTGCAACACGAAGATGGTCGAAAATCAATCTATGGTCAATTGGATGAAATAGAGGTATTTCACTATCAAACGATCCCCGCGAATCAACCGATTGGAACTGTGAAACCAGATGAGCTAGGTACATCAGCATTGTATTTTGCAATCCAAGATGGAACCGAGTACTTGAATCCATTACAAGAAATTTTAGAGGGCAAGGATGAATATTAAAACCATTCATTCTGTATTATCAGTCATTCAAGTTCATCCATTATTGTTAATCTTATTATTGCTCAGCTACTTTTTCGGTTTATTTATCGAGATGGCTGCTTTGTTTATGCTCATATTCATTCATGAATGTGGGCATTTAGCTGTCGCAAAATATTTTCAATGGGAAGTGACTCGGTTAGTCATTTGGCCATTTGGAGGCGTCATGGAAACAAAGGATTTTTATAACCGTCCAACGCATGAAGAGTTGTGGGTCACTATCGCTGGGCCGGTCCAACACATTTGGGTTTTTGGTGTCATTCATCTCCTATCATTTACTTCGGTCCCAGACTATTATCTCGATCAATTCATTTGGATGAATACAATCCTTCTTCTATTTAATTTAATGCCAATTCTCCCTCTCGATGGAGGAAGATTTCTATTTTTTATGCTCAGTCATTGGATACCATTTCATCGTTCAATACTTTTGTCGACAAGCTTCTCGATATTTATGATTGTCATTGCAAATGGTATACTGCTACTAAATGGATGGGTTAGTCCGCCACTAATTGTCTTATCTACAATCCTATGGCTAGATAATTGGCTTACGTATAAACGTCATTATCTTTACTTGATGAAGCATATGCTTGCGAGGTACATGTATCCAACAGTTAATCGCAACAAAATTCATAAATTGGAGTTTCCAATACAAACTTCGCTTCAAGAAATGATGAAGCGATTCAGGAAAAACCACTATCATTTCATCCAGATTGAAAATCAAGGCTTATTATCAGAAGACGATTATCTATCTTTGTTATTTTCGGCGGTGCCCCCAAAAACATGATTGGTGGACAAGTACATGCGAACGGTTTATTTACAGGTCAAGACAGCCAAACAATATTGTTTGGAGTTGGCGAATGGAAATGTCACTCAGTTTTTCTTTCAAACAGCATCAGCCTATCGTATAGGTGATTTAGTGAGTGGTGTTGTTCAAGATATTGATCCTCGTATTCAAGCCGCTTTTATCGACCTTGGAAACGCGAGGGCTTATATGCCATTAAATAAACAATCCCAGTCTATTTATAAAGGAAAGCGTCTATTGTTACAGGTCGAAAAAACGGCGACCAATACAAAACGAATGACAGTTAGCAGTCAACTTGAACTATCAAATGACTATATTGTATTTTTTCCAAATGAATCGACATTAAAAATTTCTTCAAAAATGCCAAAGCAAAAAGCAGGCGATATCGACACGTTACTTAAAGAACATTTAAGCGAATATGAAGGTGTTCTCGTTCGAACAGCAGCACAGCATTTGACCGACGAGCAACTCGTTGAATCACTTAATGATCTAAAATCTAAGTGGAAACAGCTTCAACAACAAGTGAAACAGAAATTGGGGATTATCGTTCGGCAAAAGAATTCTTGGGACGAATATTTACAAAACGAAATTGAATTTATAGATAAAATAGTATGTGATGATGTTAACTATGCTAGATTGTTACGCAAAAAGTTTTGTGAAGTAAGCGAACGCATTCAGTTTGATGCACATTTTTATCGACATCGACCTTTTACATGGACTCAGTTTAGTGAAAAGTTCACTGCTCGAAAAGTGAAATTGGATAGTGGAGCAGAATTGGTGATTGATCGTACAGAAGCTATGACGGTTATCGATGTAAACACTGCTCATTCACGAAGTCATCAGGTGAGTGAGAGGTTTTTTCATCAGGTTAACAAAGAGGCAGCGATTGCGGCTTTAAAAGAAGTAAATTTCCGAAAAATTTCTGGGATTATATTAATTGATTTTATCAACTTGAAACAAAAGGAAAATCGTAAGTCTGTTGAGACGCTTCTTAAAGATACCATTCAACAATGGAACTTACCGATTCAAGTAGCCGGCATGACGAAGCTTGGATTGATGGAATTGACGGCGAAGCGAGCAGGTGAGAGTATTTATGACTATTTCCAAGTTGAAAACCCGACAATTCAGCATTCAGAACAATTTATCGTTCATCAGTTAGAAGATGAATTATTAGCTTATCAGGCTGAAAGAGTAGATTGTATAGAAGTTGCCGTCGAACCAGATAACCTCGTCTATGTGAAGGAAGCTATACGAAAGTTACATCAGAATCATCAATTTACGTTTTCTTTAGTCATTCATGCAGATTCCTCTTTACAAAGTCCATTCAAATTATTTAAAATAGGGGATGTCAATTGGTTGTTAGAAAAACTTCAAGCAGAAGGAAAACCGATTGACAAACTGATTTAGTGTATGGTAATGTTTTATTGTTATGCAAATTGTCGCACCAATTTGCTGCAACCGCGCAGAAAAGGTTTTTAAACTCATCTTGAATGAGTACCTTTATGGCGAGTCTAAGTAAACGAGGAGGTGCAAGAATGTACGCAATTATCGAAACTGGTGGTAAACAAGTTAAAGTTGAAGAAGGCCAAACGGTCTACTTGGAAAAAGTAGTCGGTGAAGCTGGTGATGAAGTTACTTTTGACAAAGTACTTTTCGTTGGTGGAGATGAAACAAAAGTGGGCGCTCCATTCGTAGATGGTGCTAGCGTTACTGGAACTGTTGAGAAACAGGGTAAAGGACGTAAAATCACTGTTTTCAAATATAAGCCAAAGAAAAATTACAAGCGTAAACAAGGTCATCGTCAACCTTACACAAAAGTTACTATCAAAAACATTAGTCTGTAAGGAAGAATTCGATGGTAGAAGTTATCGTTGAACGAAACGATCAAAATGAAATTATTTCCTTTGAATTATCCGGACATGCCAATAGCGGTCCGTATGGGCACGATTTGGTCTGTGCAGCAGCTTCTGCTGTATCGTTCGGAGCAATTAATTCAATTATTTCATTGTGTAATGTCGAACCTGAAATTGAGCAAGGTGAAAAAGGTGGCTATTTAAAAATGACATTATCATCACAGATGGATGATGAATCATTTACTAAAGCCCAAACGTTGCTTGAAGGTATGATTGTGTCTATTCAAACGATTGAAAATGATTACGGTGAATATATAAAGTTATCTACTCAATAAGGAGGTGCTTTCACATGCTACGTTTAGATCTTCAGTTCTTCGCACAGAAAAAAGGTGCCGGTAGTACTAAAAACGGTCGTGATTCAGAATCCAAACGTCTTGGTGCGAAACGTGCAGACGGTCAATTTGTAACTGGCGGATCCATTCTTTATCGTCAACGCGGTACGAAAATCTACCCAGGCGATAACGTTGGTCGCGGTGGTGATGACACGCTTTTTGCTAAAATTGACGGTGTTGTTAAATTCGAACGTTATGGACGTGACCGTAAGAAAGTCAGTGTTCATCCAGAAGTTCAAGAAGCTTAATCATACACATAAAGAACTGGTTCAAAAGATAACCTTTTGGACCAGTTTTTTTGGTCTAATAGAATTTGTTACTATATGTGCAAACAGGCGATTACTTCGACGAGCGAGAAGGTTTTTTCTTATTTATGTTAAAATAGAGAAAAATCGCAAATGGGTGATTACAATGGATACGGAATCTTTTTTAAAGATAATGAAGCTTTATCGCCATAAGCTATTGAATGAACTGCAAGTAATTCACGGATATCAAAGTATGAATATGAAAGAGGCATCAATTGAAAAATTAAATCGCTTCATTGGTGAACTAAATGCAGAAAGAGTGTTACAATCATTAGATGCACCAGCGTATGTCAGTTTAATTCTATTGTGGAAAATACAACACCCAGAGATTAGATTACAATATCAAACAATTGGTAAGTCGCAGTCCCTTCGAAATTATGACCAAGAGATGTGTCAAGATGTTCAAACGGTGATCGATAAAGTCGAAAAACTCGCCCAAGAAGATACTTCATTATCGATTCAACTGTCGTATCAACCAGAAATTCAAATTGATTATATTGTTACAAATGTGGAAAAAGATAAACAGAATGATTCAGAAAACGAAGAGGAAAATGATTTGCAAGAAATTATTTTTCAATATCGTTATAAGTAGGTGAGAGAATGTTTGTAGATCAAGTGCAAGTCTTCGTTAAAGCAGGCGATGGTGGTAATGGAATTGTTGCTTTTCGACGAGAAAAATATGAACCAATGGGTGGTCCAGCCGGGGGTGACGGTGGCCGTGGCGGTGATGTCATTTTTGAAGTAGATGAAGGTTTGAATACATTAATGGACTTTCGTTATCAAAAACATTTTAAAGCAACTCGCGGAGAAAATGGAATGAACAAAAGTATGCACGGCAAAAACGCTGATCCGCTCGTCGTTCCTGTACCCCCAGGGACTACCGTGAAGAATGCAGATACCGGGAAAGTCATTGCGGATTTAATTGAACATAAGCAACGAGCAGTCATTGCAAAAGCCGGACGTGGTGGACGTGGAAATATCCACTTTAGTAATGCAAGGAACCGTGCACCTGAGATTGCTGAAAATGGTGAGCCAGGTGAAGAGTTGTATGTACAACTCGAACTAAAAGTTTTAGCAGATGTTGGATTAGTTGGCTTCCCAAGTGTTGGGAAATCGACATTATTATCTGTCGTCAGCGCTGCAAAGCCTAAGATTGCCGATTATCATTTTACGACGCTCAATCCTAATCTAGGTATGGTCCGTACGGAAGATGATCGAAGTTTCGTGATAGCGGATTTACCAGGATTGATTGAAGGTGCACATGAAGGTGTTGGATTAGGACATCAATTTTTACGACACATCGAGCGCACACGATTAATCGTTCATGTGGTCGATATGTCCGCAGCTGAAGGAAGAGATCCTTATGAAGATTATCAGACGATTAATCAAGAGCTTGAGCAATATGATGAACGTCTGATGGAACGTACTCAACTCATTGTTGCAAACAAAATGGACATGCCTGGAGCCGAAGAACAGCTTGAACAATTTAAAGAGCATTTCGACACATCACAGAAAATATTCCCAATTTCAGCTTTGACGAAGTCAGGGTTAAGCGAACTTCTATATGCAATTGCGGATACGTTAGAACAAATTCCGAAAAATACATTTGAAACGGAACAAGAAGATCTTCAAGATGAACGTGTCATCTATCGTCATGAAAAAGACGATGAAAGCTTCCGTATAACTAGGGATCCGGACGGCGCTTATGTGTTATCAGGCCCTCAAATTGAACGATTGTTTAAAATGACTGACTTTAACCGAGATGAATCCGTTCGCCGGTTTGCTCGACAGATGCGTCACTTAGGAATCGATGAAGCACTTCGTAAAAGAGGGGCAGAAGATGGAGATACCGTACGCTTACTCGATTTTGAATTTGAGTTTGTTGAGTAATGAAAAAACTGTACCTACCTTTCTAGGGGTACAGTTTTTTATGTCTGACACATTCAATGAATTCCAGGCGATTGACTCAATTTTTTTGTCATCTTGCATAAACTATGTATAGATTGATACGAAAGGAGTCATTTATGATGAGAATTCATATTGTACGAAGAGGTGAAACAATCAAGTCGATCGCAGAGAAATATGATCTTTCCTTTCAAGAAGTTGTCCGTATGAACAAACAAATTGCAGATCCATATGAATTGATGCAAGGAATGAAATTGAGAGTTCCCATCCAGCGTGACAAGCAACCAGAAGAGCCTACACCTGACGAAGCACCCAAACATAATAACCCTACAGAAGGTCTCGTTGAGAGCCAAGAGTTAATGAAAGATCAGTTGTCTCGCTTGGAACCTCCTGAAAGAGCTGCAGACTATCTTCCGAACATTCAAGAAGATGAACATGTATGGGGTTACCAGTCAATGGAAAGCCATGACTATCCTTATAAGAACCTAGAAGAGTATTCACCGATTACTCAACCGCTGTATACAGATATGACATTTCTTCATGACACGTACTATCCTGCACAACAGCAACCTATGGTATATTATAATCCGTGTATGGGTTACGTTTATTCTTTTTAAGTAAGCTGAGTGTTTTTCCATCAATTTTCACCTCATAAAATGTATGGTTAACACCTCCTTTCTCAAACTAACAAAAGGAGGTGTTTTTAAATGGTCAAAAAAATTCTTTTATTCATCCTGATAGCTATTATTGCGACTGGTTGTACTTGGGTCAATCCAGAAAAGGATAAGCAAGCAGATGGTGCGTTTCAAAAGGACGAAGAGGTGACAGATGAGGAGTTAATCCGTTATAATTTATATTCGAACCCCACTGAATATTATGAGCAAAAAAATTTAGAACGAACAATGGATAATTCGAACGAGAACACAAGTGATTCAGAAGGACCTGGAAATAAAACCGAACGCCAAATTTATTACGAATTGATGCAATTAGAAGAAGTTCGGCAGGCAGGCCTGGCTATTACAGAAGATAAAATTTACATTGCGATTAATTTAGAAAACCGTTCTGAACCAAAGGAAACAGTCAAACGTGTCAAAGATATTGTTGAAAAAATCACAGGTCGTTCTGATATAATTGTGGATGTCGATCCTGATTACTATGATTCGAGGATAGAATGATTAGTTCATCAAACGTTTGATTGATTTTTTCTAAAATAAATACAAAAAGGGAGGAGAAACGACATGAAATTCGCTATTGTTACAGGTGCTTCAAGAGGATTGGGTGATGAAACTGCACGACTTGCACTGAAAAAGGGTTATCATCTCATTACGGTAGCTAGAAAGCCTGAGCTATCTTCATTGCAACAAGAAGCCTCAGCACAAAAATTAACGCATACTCATTTTGCGGCGGATTTGAGTGATCCTGAATCCGTAATTTCGGTTTCAAAAAAAATTACACAAATTATTGAAGCAGAATCACTAGATGAGGTCTTGTTGATTAATAATGCTGGTATGGTTTCACCGATTGGCCCTGTCGGTCGCATGGATAGTGAAGAAATTTCAAAACATGTGTCATTAAATACGGCGGCACCGATGATTCTTCTTAATGAATTGAAAAAAGCGATTTATGATGTGCCGCTTACAGTCGTAAATATTACTTCTGGAGCTGCTGAACGTAGTACGTATGGATGGAGTGTTTACGGATCAACGAAGGCTGCGATCAATTTATTTACACAGACTGCGGCTGCTGAGGCTGATGAGCTTGGACTGGATGAATTACACGTCGCTTTTAGTCCTGGAATCATGGACACGGAAATGCAAACTGAAATTCGCAGTTCATCTACACAAGACTTTAAAGATGTTGAGAAATTTAAGCAGTTCAAGCAAGAAGGGCAGCTACGAAGCCCAAATGAAGTGGCTGAATTATTGTTTCAATTAATCCATAAACGAAATGCAATTGAAAGCGGTCGAGTATATCGCGTATATGATTTAGTCGATTAATCGAGAAGGGAAGAGGAGTTTTATGGCAGGACATTCAAAATGGCATAATATTAGACATAAAAAGAATGCCAAAGATGCAAAACGGGGAAAGATTTTCATGAAATTGGCGAAGGAGATTTTTGTAGCTGCAAAGCAAGGTGGAACAGATACGGAAACGAATGCAGCGCTTCGCTTGGCAATTGATAAGGCGCGATCCAATAACATGCCAAAAGACAATATCGATCGTGCAGTTCAGAAAGCAGCAGGAAATGTAGAGGGCGAAAATTATGAAGAGACGACGTACGAAGGGTATGGTCCTGGAGGCGTTGCAGTCATGGTTGATGTGTTGACGGATAATAGAAACCGGACAGCCTCGGAGGTCAGACATGCTTTTTCCAAAAATGATGGCAACCTAGGTGAAAATGGTTGTGTCGCTTTTATGTTTCAACGAAAAGGATATATCGTAATCGCACAAGAAAATGTGTCGGTTGATGAAGACGAATTTATGTTAGAAGCAATTGAAGCTGGCTGTGAAGAAATCGAATCCAATGAGGAAGTCTTCGAATTGTACACAGCCGTCGAAGATTTTGAGTCGTGTAAAAAGACATTAGAAGAAAATTATCCTTTGGAAGCTGCTGAATTGACGATGATTCCTGACACAGATGCAGAGGTATCAGATGAGCATCAAGAAAAGATGAACAAGCTAATCGATATGCTTGAAGATCTTGATGATGTACAAGATGTGCATCACAATATGAAATAAAACGTAACACCAGTTATGGTTCTTAGATAATCATGACTGGTTTTTCAATCATTCATATAAAGCCACAAGGATTGGTTTCCGTGTTAAACTAGAGATAGAACATTTGTTCAAGATAGGAGAGAAGCTCATGTTTGCTTATGTTCGTGGGAAATTAGAGGAAATTGAAGAAGATTTTTTAGTCGTTGAGACGGCAGGAATCGGCTATGAAATATATTGTGCCAATCCTTATCAGTTTCAAGAGTCATTAGGACAAGAAGTAAAGGTTTATACATATCAGTATGTTCGTGAAGACTTACATATGTTATATGGATTTAAAAAGGAAGAAGAGAAATCCTTGTTTAAGAAATTAATTCAAGTATCAGGAATCGGACCTAAAAGTGCCAGTGTAATTATTGGACAAGTGCCTGTCAGAGAATTTGCCCAAGCTATTGAGCAAGAGGATGAAAAATTCTTGACTAAGTTTCCGGGCGTCGGAAAGAAAACGGCACGTCAGATGATATTGGACTTAAAAGGGAAAGTGACAGAGTGGCTGACTTATCACGGCGAAAATTCGAAAACAACAGAAACAATTCATATGATCCACGCAACGAGTCCTTATGTTGATGAGGCGATTGAGGCATTAAGAGCCCTCGGATATTCCAACCGAGAAATCAAATCCATTGAGGGAAAACTTAAGGCTGAAAACCTTGAATCAACAGACGATGTCGTGAAGAAAGGGTTGCAACTACTAATACGGTAAGTGGGTGGAATGATGGATGATCGGATGATTTCTGGAGATCTCCAAGAAGATGATCTTCAGGTAGAACAAAGTTTAAGACCTCAAGTTTTGAGGCAATATATAGGACAAGAAAAAACAAAACGAAATTTAAGTATATTTATTGAAGCGGCTAAAATGCGTGAAGAGCCATTGGATCATGTTTTATTATATGGCCCACCAGGCTTAGGTAAAACGACATTAGCTTCAATTATTGCCAATGAAATGGGTGTACAGTTTAGAACGACTTCAGGTCCAGCGATTGAAAGGGCTGGTGATCTTGCAGCAATTTTATCTTCTCTTGAAACAGGAGATGTATTGTTCATTGATGAGATTCATCGTCTGCCTCGCGCTGTTGAAGAAATCCTATATCCGGCGATGGAGGATTTCTTTTTAGATATTGTAATCGGTCAAGGAGATAGTGCACGTTCAGTACGGTTAGATTTGCCTCCATTTACGCTGGTAGGTGCTACGACTCGTGCTGGATTACTTTCTGCCCCGCTACGTGATCGGTTCGGTGTATTGAGCCGTTTGGAGTTTTATGAAGAGAAAGATCTTAGCCATATCATTAAACGGACAGCTGACATTTTTGAGATGGAGATTGAAGACGATGCGGCGGATGAAATTGCTTCTCGTTCACGTGGTACACCTCGTATTGCCAATCGCTTGCTGAAGCGGGTGCGTGATATAGCTCAAGTGAATGACATGGATACAATCACAGTGGACATCACGAGAGAAGCATTGAATATGCTACAAGTCGATGCAGCGGGGTTGGATCATATTGATCATAAATACTTATTAGGTATTATTGATAAGTTTCAAGGCGGTCCTGTCGGGTTAGAAACATTGGCAGCGACCATAGGAGAAGAATCTCAAACTATTGAAGATGTTTATGAACCTTTTTTATTACAAAAAGGATACATTCAACGCACACCACGTGGGCGGATAGCCACATTTGAAGCCTACCGTCACTTCAATAGGGAGGTAAATGGTTAAATGGATGGGCTAGGAAAAATTCTAATTCTAATAGGCATTGTATTAGTAATCATTGGCATCATTTGGACAGCGATTGGAAAGCTTCCAGGTGATTTTGTATTCAAAAAAGGTAACACGACTGTTTATTTACCAATCATGACCTCCATTATCATTAGTATTATCTTATCACTTATTTTTTATTTTTTTGGTAAATTTAAGTAATCGGTAATGAATAGAAAGTAGGAAAAGCATGGATATAAACGAATTTGATTTTGACTTACCAGAAGAACTAATTGCACAAACACCACTTGAGGATCGTTCGGCTTCGCGACTGCTCACAATCGATAGAGGGAAAGACCAATTTCATCATCAGCAATTTACAGATATCATTGATTATTTGAATCCTGGTGATTGCCTTGTTTTAAATAACACAAAAGTACTTCCAGCTCGTTTAATGGGTTATAAGGCAGACACATATGGTAAAGTGGAGTTATTATTACTTCATCAAGTAAATGGAGATGATTGGGAAGTACTCGTGAAGCCTGCCAAGAAAGTAAAAACAGGAACATGGATTCATTTTGGTGATGGCATATTAAAAGCTGAGTGTCTCGAAGAAAAAGAGCATGGCGGGCGACTCGTTCGTTTTCATTATGAAGGTATATTTATGGAGATTCTTGACCAGCTTGGTGAAATGCCATTACCGCCTTACATTAAAGAGCAATTAGAAGACCAAGATCGTTATCAAACGGTTTATGCAAAAGAAGTTGGATCAGCAGCGGCGCCAACTGCAGGGTTGCATTTTACAGAGGATTTACTTGAACGAATAGAGCAAAAAGGCGTGCACATCGCTTATGTTACATTACATGTTGGTTTAGGGACATTCCGACCTGTTCAAACGGATAATATTGAAAAACATGAGATGCACGCTGAGTTCTATCGGTTGGACGAACAGACTGCGTCGACGCTCAATGATATTAAAGCAAAAGGAAATCGCGTTATTGCTGTTGGAACGACTTCAATAAGAACATTAGAGACAATCGCTCGTGATACAGGAGGGATGTTCGAGGCTAGAAGCGGGTGGACGGATATATTTATATACCCTCCGTACACATTCCAAGCGATCGACGCAATGATCACGAACTTTCATTTGCCTAAGTCGACGTTGATCATGTTAGTCAGTGCATTTGCAGGTCAAGAGCGAACATTGAAAGCATACAAAGAAGCAGTTGAGAAGTCTTATCGCTTCTTCAGCTTCGGTGACGCAATGTTTATCTATTAATCATTTTTGAAATTCGATATCAAGGAGAGAGTTCATGGCTATCACCTACGAGTTAAAAAAAGTTTGTAAGCAAACAGGCGCACGTTTAGGAACTGTGCATACACCCCACGGTTCTTTTGATACACCTGTTTTTATGCCAGTTGGTACATTGGCAACAGTCAAAACGATGAGCCCGGAAGAATTGAATGAAATCGGTGCGAACATCATATTATCAAATACGTATCATTTATGGCTTCGACCTGGAGAAGATATTATAAAAGAAGCGGGCGGCCTTCACCAGTTTATGAATTGGGACAAGCCGATTCTAACAGACTCTGGTGGATTCCAAGTCTTCAGTCTTTCGGACATGCGAGAAATAAAAGAAGAGGGTGTCCATTTTAGAAACCACATAAGCGGTGCAAAACTGTTTCTTTCTCCAGAAAAGGCGATGCATATTCAAAATGATCTCGGATCTGATATTATGATGGCATTTGATGAATGTCCACCATACCCGGCAAGCTTTGAGTATATGAAGAAATCGGTGGAAAGAACCTCTCGATGGGCGGAAAGATGCTTAGCGGCTCATCAGCGCCCTGCAGATCAAGGGCTTTTTGGTATTGTCCAAGGTGGGGAATATGAAGAGCTTCGAAAACAAAGTGCGCGTGATTTAGTGTCACTTGATTTTCCTGGTTATGCTATTGGTGGATTATCTGTTGGTGAACCGAAAGATGTTATGAACAACGTGTTGGATTTCACGACACACTTATTGCCGGATGAGAAACCGAGGTATTTGATGGGGGTTGGGTCTCCAGATTCATTGATTGATGGAGCAATTCGAGGCATCGATATGTTCGATTGTGTATTGCCGACCAGAATTGCAAGAAATGGAACATGCATGACATCAAACGGAAGATTAGTCGTTCGAAATGCTAAGTTTGCTCGAGACTTTACGCCAATCGATGAGAATTGTGACTGTTACACATGTCGAAATTACACAAAGGCTTACATTCGACATTTAATTAAAGCAAATGAAACATTCGGAATAAGATTAACTACTTATCATAACCTGTACTTTTTGGTAAAATTGATGGAGCAAGTGCGAGAAGCAATTGCTGAAGATCGTTTGGGAGATTTTCGAGAAGAGTTTTTTGAACGATATGGTTTTAACAAACCGAATGCAAAGAACTTCTAGGAAGGAGGAATATAAATGGAAGCATTGACAGGATTATTACCAATTGTATTGTTCATTGTACTGTTTTGGTTTATCTTGATTCGTCCACAACAAAAAAGACAGAAACAAGTGCGAGAAATGCAAAACAATCTTCAAAAAGGTGACGAAATCGTCACTATCGGTGGTATGCATGGCCGCATTCATGCATTAGACGAGGGAACGATCGTGGTTGAAGTAAATGATGGAAACAAACTTACATACGATCGCTCTTCTGTTCGTGAAGTAAAAACCAATAGTTAATAACGTAGAAACTGACCAATAAGCAAGGCTTATTGGTCAGTTTTTTATTTATATTTGTCTTTGTATTTAATTGAAACAATATGAGTAATTTGAAAAAATGGTAAGAGGAATATTTAATTCTCATTTTTTGAAAAATTGACACCAAACATACTACCGGTAATGGCTGCAACGAGAAAAATAAGAAAATACGTTGCTTGGCGGTCGGCAAGCCAGTAGTCATAGGCTAAAAATTGATATAACATGACGCCGAATACGTAAATAGCTCCAGTTAAAAGCCCAGTGAGCCATCCTTTATGAAGTGTTTTCCTCCCAGCGATGAATCCTCCAATCATTAAAACGAGAATGCTTACGACAAAGGTTGTCCATGTTAATGTCGAACTTGAAAAATCCGTAAACTTAACAAACATAGCAATGACTAGACTACATAAAAACATGAGAACGAGTATGGTAGCAATACCATATAAGACACCACGTAATCGATTATTCATTTTTGTTCCCCCTCGTAATAGACTATTGCTATAAATTATGCATGTTTCCATACAAAAAGACGTACTTATTTGATAAGAGAGATTAAAGGGGACAAGAATATGGAGCTAGTCATTACGTTAGTTGTATTCATCATCAGTTATATTTTTTTGCTTTGGGATCAAATAAACCGGGCTCTTGTCGCATTGTGTGGAGCTGCCATCCTTATTTTATTCAATATTTTTAGTGTAGATGAAGCACTATCAACATATGTTGATTGGAGTACGATTGTTTTATTATTTTCCATGATGGTACTCATATCAATAACACAAAAAACAGGTGTATTTGAATTTGTATCACTTTGGATGATTCGAAAGGTTAATGGTAAGCCGGTTCCACTATTTTTGTGGATTGGTGTGATGACGGCGGTCGGATCTGCGTTACTGGACAATGTCACGACTGTACTTCTTCTGGTTCCTGTCATCATCAATATGACGAAGCAATTAAATCTTCCCGCGATACCATACTTAATTATGGTCATCATCATTTCGAATGTTGGTGGAACAGCGACGATGATTGGTGATCCTCCAAATATTATGATTGGACAGGCTGTAGAACGATTTACCTTTATTTCATTTATCATTCATTTAGGGCCTATTATTCTCATCATTTTCACTGTTGTCATGGGGGTGTTATTACTCCTATTCCGAAACCAGATACGACAACAGAAATCAGCTACATCGACGAGAGAAATCAACCCATCAGATGTACTGAAAAAAACGCCATTATTATATCAATCTCTAATAATTCTTAGTTTAACAATTATCGGATTTACATTTCACGGTCCTTTACACATCGAATTGACGACGATTGCTTTCTGCTCGGCTTTACTTCTATTACTTTTATCGGAAAAAGATAAAATGACAGAAACCGTATTTGAAAAAATGGAATGGACGACTCTGTTTTTTTTCATCGGCTTATTTGTTCTCGTCGGTGGCTTAGAGGAAGTTGGGTTAATCGATAAAATGGCAAAAAGCTTTTTAGAGATTACAGGTGGCGATCCTATGACGTCATCCATGTACATTTTATGGTCAGCTGGATTGCTATCTGGATTTTTGGATAATATCCCCTATGTCGCTGCAATGATTCCAGTCTTGTTTGAATTTGAGCAATATGGAATAGTCGCTACTGATTCGATGTGGTGGGCATTAGCACTAGGTGCTTGTTTAGGGGGGAATGGATCTTTATTGGGAGCATCAGCGAATGTCGTCGTTGCTGGAATAGCGAGTACACACAAAATAAAAATACGTTTTATTACATTTATGGCATACGGAATGTTAATTGTAATAATCTCGATGATTTTATCATCCATCTATCTATACGTGAGGTATTTTTAAGTTTAATATACAAACCAGATGACTAATTGATTGGAAACGTCTATGGTAGCATAAAGAAAATGCATACACATGTGGTGTGGAGACGGTCAAATTCTCCTGTGCGTATTTTCAAAGGAAATAATGGTTAGATGAATGAACAGGCACTGACTTCGGTCGGTGTTTTTTTTGGGTGATCAAAAGAAGCGCTCTAAATCACAGATAGATCACTAAATCTGGTCACTATCGTTGAATAGAAGCACTCAAATCAATGGTGGAGCAGTAAATTTGTAAGCTATCGTTGAATAGAAGTGCTCAAATCACAAATGGAGCATCAAATCTGCGCACTATCTTCAAATAGAAAAATAAAAACGAGGGTAGAGCTCACAATTGCGCTCTACCCATGATTAGCAGCATTCAAAACAGTACCTAGTCTATTAACTGTCATTTAATTTTTATGTCTTTGAAAAAGCTGTCTCCATTCTTCGATCGTCACTAACTTCATAATGATTAAACCGATTAAATACAATATGCCTAAACTTAGAGAGACAAATAAAATCATTTGAAAGTTAGATGTGAAATTTAAGTTTGCAATCATCCAATTGCCAGTGAAATATAAACTGGTAAGAAGAAAGCCCATTCGAATGACCAATGAGACTGGTAGTTTGAATTGAATTAATCGATATAATGCAGCAAAATGCAGTAAAGTGACGACCAATATACCGATGACAACAGATAGAATGACGCCGTCAATGCCAAAGTTCGGGTTTGTTGCGAGTATCCATAAAACGGATAATTTAACCGTTGCTCCGATTAAGCTATTGATCATCGCGTGTTTAGCATAATTTAGCGCTTGAAGGGCAGCTTGAAGAGGTGCCTGAAAATACAACAAGATAAAAAATGGAGCCATAAAACTCAAAAACTCAGCTCCATTATTCGTTCCATAAATCAGTTGAAGTAAACTTGCTGATAATAACATAAATAAGATTGTTGCCAATCCACCAGACACAAAGGATAGCCGCAGTGCTTGAGTGATACGGAAATGAACGGTTCGATGATGTTTTAAAGCATTTGATTCACTAACGGAAGGGATTAAGGCGACAGATAGTGAATGGGTAATAAACGTAGGCAGTAATAAAAGAGGCATGACAAAGCCAGTCAACTGTCCATATAGTGATGTACTTTGCGATACTGTATACCCTGCGATAAATAAACTTTGTGAAACAAGAATGGGTTCAAAAAAGTAAGTAATGGATCCGACCATCCGACTTCCAGCTGTTGGTAAGGCAATTTGAAATATATTTGCATACGTACTTTTTAATGAACGAAATGGATAGCGTGACACGGATAATTGTCTTCTCTTCTGCGATTTTTGAAAACAGTAAAAAATATATGCTAATGAAGCAAGTTCTCCAAGAACAGCAGAACCCATGGCACCTGCTGCTGCATGTGCCAGTCCGAGAGGTAGCAATAATTTAATCATAATGACAACAAGGACAATACGAATAACTTGCTCAATTACTTGCGCGTACGCTTGTGGCTTCATGTTTTGAAGACCTTGAAAGTATCCACGTAGTACCGATGAAATAGCGATAATGATGATGATCGGGCTCATAACAAGCATCGGTAGCAATGTCCGATGGTCTAATAAGAGTTTATCTGCAATAACAGGAACGAACATAGAAAAAAATATGGTGAGTATAATACTTAGGCTCACGGTGATGGTGAATGAACTATATAAAATTTTTTTAATCCGTCTGCGGTCATTAATAGCAATCGCTTCAGAGACTAATTTAGAAACGGCAACAGGAATACCTACTTGGGATAATGTAATCATCAACAATAATGCCGGAACCGTCAGCATATAGATTCCGACGCCTTCTTCTCCTAGTAACCTGGCCATAATCATACGATTGACAAAGCCAAGTAATCGACTGATCATACCGGCGACAATTAAAATTAATGCACCTTTAATAAATGTTTGTTTCGACATCTTATGGGCCCTGCCTTCTCAAATGAATAATTTTTAGGTACAATAATTTATATGCTTGAATAGGTACAAGTCATGACAAGTCTTTATATCGCTTTTTATAGATGACAATTCAAAATAGACAGGAGCGTCGAACGATTGGATCATTATACTCGACATGTTGATGAATGGCGGAATGAGACGAGAGAAGTTTTACAAAGTAAAGTAGATGAATTAAAATTATTAGGCTATGACGGCGTCAATGAAGAAGAAATCTGGGCATGTCTTTTAGCAAAAGTCTGGAAAAAAGAAAAACGGTTAAGGCTTCATCAAGCGATACAAGATATATTGCATTTGAGCGGCAGCACGTACATGAGCTATTTGACTGTCGAAGCACAAAAGCAAGAAAACACGGATGACTTGCTCTACCAGATTGGCTCACTAGAAGTAGCAACTGAAGAAGGTTAAAATTCATTAACGATATGGATGAATAGGAGCAACGATAACAAGGAAGGAGTCTTACATATGAAAAGAAAAGGCAGAATCATTGCCTTCTTTCTAATTGTTTTACTTTTAGGAGGAATAATAGGAACAACAACACAAGGAATTACAAAAGATATTCCGCTAGGTTTAGACCTCCAAGGTGGATTTGAGATTCTTTATGAAGTTGAACCGACTGATGATGACCAAGAAGTAAATAAAAAAATGATGGAAGCTGTTGTACAAAGCTTATATAAAAGGGTGGATATCTTAGGTGTTAATGAACCGGTAATAGATATCGAGGGAGAAAATCGAATACGCGTTCAACTTGCCGGAGTCAGTGATCAAAACGAGGCGAGAGAAATACTTTCTACAACTGCAAATCTGTCTTTTCGAAGTGTAGAAGATGAGTTTTACTTTGGTGGTTCAGAGCTTGTTGAAGGCAGTGCGCAACAGAATTTCAACGAGTTTAACCAACCGATTGTCACATTAGAGACAAAAAGAAATTTCTCTAATAGTGATTATGCTAATTTTGAAGAGTTAACTCGAGAGGTATCTCAATTACCGAGTACGCCAACAGCAGAGGTACCTTATCCACAAAACTTAATTGTCATTTGGCTAGATTATCAAGAAGGGGACTCCTTTGCTGAAGAATATGGGAAGGAAGATCCAAAATTTATTTCAGCACCAAGTGTAAGTAAGCCGATTCCTGGAACAAATGTTCAAATCGACGGATCCTTTACGGTTGAGGAAGCTAAAAATTTAGCGGATATGTTGAATGCGGGTTCATTACCTGCTGAATTAACAGAAGTTTATTCTGTCGCTGTCGGCGCTCAGTTTGGGGAACAAGCTTTCGACAAAACCGTATTTGCTGGAATTCTAGGGGTTATTTTAATATTTGTTTTTATGATTATTGTTTATCGTTTCCTAGGTGTCATTGCTGTTATTTCACTTAGTGCTTATATTTACTTAATTTTATTAGTCTTTAACTTGATTAATGGTGTATTGACTCTTCCTGGTATTGCAGCCCTCGTATTAGGTGTTGGTATGGCTGTAGACGCGAATATTATTACGTATGAACGGTTGAAGGAAGAATTAAGGGCAGGAAAAACAGTTACATCAGCAGCAAGGGCTGGTAATAAACGTTCATTTACAACGATTTTGGATGCTAATATTACTACAATTTTAGCTGCGATTGTTTTATTTATTTTCGGAACAAGTTCGGTCAAAGGCTTCGCAACGATGTTAATTATCAGTATATTACTAAGCTTTATTACAGCGGTTTATGGTACAAGACTACTAATGAACCTATGGATTAAAAGCAAAGCATTGAATAACAAACCGAAATGGTTAGGTGTCAATCCGAATGAAATTATGGACATCAATAAAGGTGAAGAAGTTAAACCGACTTTCTTAGGTAAGACATTTGATTTTGTAAAACACCGCAAGATTTATTTCAGTACATCAATTTTGCTAGTGATTGTTGGAGCTATATTTTTAACAACAATGCGTTTGAACTTAGGTGTCGATTTTGAAAGTGGTTCAAGAGTTCAAGTGATGTCAGATAACCAGTTGACCGTTGAAGAGGTGCGTTCAGAGTTTGAAGAACTTGGACATGAACCTAAACAACTAGTCTTAGCTGGCGATAACGAAGAAATGGCGATGGTTCGCTTTGATAAAGTGCTGACGCAAGAAGAAATTGCAACCGTCAATAATCATTTCGAAGAACTATATGGAAGCCAACCGAGTGTCAGTACCGTTTCCCCTCAAGTAGGACAGGAACTGGCGAAAAATGCTGTATATGCCGTTTTAATCGCTTCAATTGGTATTGTCATTTATGTCGCGATACGATTTGAATTGATATTCGCCATAACCGCAATCATTGCGTTATTGCACGATGCATTTTTCATTTTGGCATTGTTCAGCATTTTCCAATTTGAATTCGACATTACAATCATTGCAGCGATACTCACGATTGTAGGTTATTCAATCAATGATACGATCGTTACGTTTGATCGGATTAGAGAAAACTTGAGTCTCGAAAAACGAGTGAAGACATTCAAGCAATTAGCAGAAGTGGTTAACAAAAGCTTGATGCAGACGTTGACTCGTAGCTTCAATACAGTGATTACGGTTGTCTTTGCAGCTGTCATGCTGTTTGTATTTGGTGCTCAAGCCATTACTTATTTCTCCTTTGCTTTAATCGTTGGTTTGATTGCGGGAACGTATTCATCCTTGTTCTTGGCAGCTCAACTATGGTTAGTGTGGAGAGGAAGAAGTATCGAATCCAATCCAATTGTTCAAAAGAAGAAAAAGCCATCTGGTGGCCCGCAAGTATAAACTAAACAGCTAGAGATCCGAACGAACATTGACTTCGTTCGGATCTTTTTATCGGCTGACACTTTACGACAAAAGAATAACTCCCGGGTATACCGGGTAAATAAAGAACAATATACAAAAAGTGATAAGGAGGGGCTTTGATGAAACAACAAACATGGATTATATTCACGCTATTATTTGCTTTGCTAATTGCGATTTTTGCTGTTATTAACGTTGACTCAGTACAGGTAGACTTTTTATTCGTACAAACAGACGCACCTTTAATACTTGTTATTCTATTATCTGCTTTACTCGGTTGCTTGGCTGTTGCGAGCGTAACGTATGCTAAATTTTATCAGTTAAAAAGAGAAATGAAACAGCTGAAAAAAGAGAATGAGGAACTTAAGCAACAGGGAGAATTAACAGACGGAAATCATGCCATTAGCGATGAAGGTGACCAAGAAGTTAATCTACAAGACGAAGAAAATTCAAATAGTGATCAGAAGAGTGATTGGAGTTAATCTTTATTGCCACCCCTAACGACCTCTAGTATAATAGATTCGTTAGGGGTGTTTTTATTATGCTTGAGAGCAAAATGAATTGGTTGGTAAATAATCAGCTGATTGATGAACCAACAAATATTCATTCATCTCCGATTGTCAATCGCATGTTGGCAAAGAGAAAGATACATAGTAAAGAAGAGGCAGAGTCTTTTCTTTATCCTACAAAAAAACAATTGCACGATCCGTTTTTGTTTGATGAAATGGATGCTGCTGTGAACCGAATTCATAAAGCAATTCAAACGCAAGAAAAAGTGATGATATACGGCGACTACGATGCAGATGGGGTAACTTCAACTGCCATTATGGTTTCTGTTTTAAGAAAGATGGGAGCCGATGTAGATTACTATATCCCAAATCGTTTTACAGAGGGGTATGGACCGAATGAGCTAGCCTTTCAAGCAATAAAAGCTCATGGAGTCGGTTTGATCATTACGGTCGATAACGGAATTGCCGCTCCAAAAGAAGCTAAACTTGCAAGGGAACTTGGGATGGATTTAATTATTACAGACCACCACGAAGAACAAGATGAGTTGCCTGAATCCGTTGCGATGATTCATCCAAAGTTATCGGCAGATTATCCGTTTAATCATTTAGCTGGTGCAGGTGTAGCCTTAAAATTGGCACACGCATTAACTGGGGAATTACAAGATGATTATTTAGCTTTGGCTTCCATCGGTACGGTAGCAGACCTCGTACCGATGATTGGTGAAAACAGAGTGATTGTCAAAGAGGGGTTAAAAGCATTAACCTACACGAAGATGCCTGGATTGATGGCTTTAAAAAATATCGGAAAATTAAAAGGACATATGACGACTGAAAACATAGGGTTTGTCATAGGTCCGCGTTTAAATGCTGTCGGGCGATTGCAAGATGCAGGCTTGGCAGTCGATTTATTACTGGAAGATGATGCAGTCTTGGCTGCTGAGATGGCATTGGAAATTGACCAAATCAATAAAGAAAGACAAAAACTAGTCCAGCAAATATTCGAAGAAGCAAATGAAATGATTGAAGCAAACTATTTAGATGACCATGTTTTTATCATTGCAAAAAAAGATTGGAATCCTGGCGTATTAGGCATAGTTGCTTCGCGAATCATTAATAAATACAACAGGCCAACACTTATGTTAAGCATCGACGATACACAGCAAGTTGCTAAAGGAAGCGCTCGAAGTATTCCAGCTTTTGATATTTTTAAACATGGTATGGAACTGAAACATTTATTTGTTCATTTTGGTGGTCACCCTCAAGCTGCAGGCATGACTGTTCGAACTGAGGACATTGAAGAATTGAGGCATGAATTAAACCGGAAAGCCGCCAGTGAGTTAACACCAGCTGATTTCCACCCGACACTTCAAATAGAAGAAGAGATTAATTGGGAAGAAGTCGATATGGACTTTCCTGAATTAGTTGAGATGTTAGCGCCATTTGGGATGGATAATAACCGGCCAGTATTTCAAATCAACAATGTCGAAATAAAGGAATTACGTAAAATTGGCGCAAAAAGCAATCATTTAAAGTTAACAGGAATTGCTGGTGGTAAACAGCTCGAAGCTGTAGGTTTCCAAATTGGGGATGTCGTTGATCGGTTATCTATGGGAAGCAAGATTGATCTAGCTGGTGAAGTACAAATTAACGAATGGAATGGGAATCGAAAGCTACAAGTATTGTTAAAAGATTTGCGATGCAATGAATGGCAGCTCTTTGACTTCCGGGGAAAAAGATTTACTTTACCGCCGACCATTTCTCCAGATGAGTTAACAGCTATTTATTTTCAACCAGAAAACAAACCAGAGGAATCAGAGTATTTAACTGTTCATGCTGAAAGCGTGGATGAATTAAACCAATTGCAAGAACATAAGCACTTATTGATTCATGATTTACCGAATCGTTTAGAGGAATTGGAAAACGTATTGGGACGTCTTTCTTTTCACACACTATATGCATGCTATCAAATTGAACGGTCATCCTACTTTGAACGATTTCCATCAAGAGAAGTATTCAAAGACCTATTTAAAACGATAAAAAAACATCAAATCATACAACAGCAACAACGTTATTTGCTTGCCGAAGCGAAAAAAATGAGCGAAGACGATTTAGATTTTATCATCCAAGTGTTTTTTGATTTAGATTTTGTTAAAATAATAGATGGTGACATTTTTTATATTGATCAAATAGAGCCTAAACAATTAAGTGAATCAATCACTTATCAACAACGGTTAAACCGAATTAAAATGGAAAAAACGCTATATTACTCAAACTACAATGAACTAAAAGAGTGGATTTCCATGAGACGCGGTCGCCAAGGGAAGGAAGGAGTAGTCTTACATGGATTATAAAAAACATATAACAATCGTAGAAGACTGGCCAAAAGAAGGAATTCAATTTAAAGATATTACGACATTGATGGATGATGGCAAAGCATTCAAATCAGCAGTAGATGAAATCGTCGAGTATGCTAAAAAGGTAGGTGCCGAACTCGTAGTCGGTCCTGAGGCTAGAGGTTTTATTGTTGGCTGTCCAGTTTCTTACGCACTTGAAATTGGGTTTGCGCCCGTCAGAAAAGAAGGAAAGCTTCCTAGAGAAACTGTTAAGGTAGATTATGGGTTAGAATATGGAAAAGACGTACTGACAATTCATAGGGATGCGATTAAACCGGGTCAAAAAGTATTAGTGGTAGATGATCTGTTGGCCACTGGTGGTACAGTTGATGCAACGATTCAATTGGTCGAAGAATTAGGTGGAGAAGTTGTAGGCTGTGCATTTTTAATTGAGCTAGCCTATTTAAATGGTCGTGACAAATTAAAAGGCTATGATATCTTACCATTAATGACATATGAATAAGTTGACAGGCTGGCTCTTCATTCCGAAGAGTCAGCCAAGTCTTTTTTTAATTTATTCCTCAAAAAAGAACATTTTCGAGTGAAAGAAAAAAATGTGATTATGCATGCAAGAATTGCATGATCACAGCATGATTAACCGTGAAAAAGATGTGTTTCTCTTTACATATGTCATTTGTTTATGAATAATGGAAAAAAAGAAAAGGAAGCAGCTAGGTGGTTGTATATGTCTAAACACAGTATACGGACAATCGAACAAGTGTTAGAAAGAGCCAGTCATTATATGAATGAAGAACACGTGGCTTTTCTTCAGCATGCCTATCAATATGCAGCCAAAGCACATGAAGGTCAAATTAGAAAATCCGGTCAAGAATATATTTTACATCCGATTCAAGTAGCGGATATTTTAATTGATTTACGAATGGATCCGGCAACAATTGCAGGTGGGTTTCTCCATGATGTCATCGAAGACACTGAGATATCTTATGAAGATTTAAAAGAAGCTTTCAGTGAAGAAGTGGCTCAATTAGTTGATGGAGTTACGAAACTAGGGAAAATTAAATATAAATCCAAAGAAGAACAACAAGCTGAAAATCACCGAAAAATGTTTATTGCTATGGCAAAGGATATTCGCGTGATTTTAATTAAGCTTGCAGACAGACTACATAACATGCGTACACTATCCTTTCTACCAGAAGAAAAGCAGCGAAGAATAGCGAATGAAACATTAGAAATCTTTGCTCCACTTGCACATCGACTCGGAATTTCAACTATTAAGTGGGAACTCGAAGATACTGCTCTTCGATATATGAACCCTCAACAATATTATCGAATCGTTCAATTGATGAAACAAAAACGTAGTGAACGCGAGCAATACATTGATACGGTTATTAGAGAAATTAATGAGCAATTAGATGACATTAATATAAAAGCTGAAATATCCGGTAGACCAAAACACTTATATAGTATTTACCGGAAAATGGCGATTCAAAAGAAAGACTTTAACGAAATTTATGATTTATTGGCCGTACGAATCATCGTGAGAAATATTAAAGAGTGCTATGCTGTATTAGGTATCATCCATACGTTATGGAAGCCAATGCCTGGACGATTTAAAGATTATATTGCTATGCCAAAACCAAATCTATATCAGTCGCTTCATACGACGGTAATCGGTCCAGAAGGTGATCCGCTGGAAGTCCAAATTAGAACTTCTGAAATGCACGAGATTGCTGAGTATGGAATTGCGGCACATTGGGCATATAAAGAAGGCAAGTCAGAGAACGATTCCCCGAAAGATATGTCGAAACAACTAGCCTGGTTCCGAGAAATTTTGGAATGGCAAAGCGAAACGAGAGACGCAGAAGAATTTATGGAATCATTGAAGTTCGATTTCTTCTCTGATATGGTCTATATTTTTACGCCAAAAGGAGATGTCATCGAACTTCCAAGTGGTTCTGTACCATTAGATTTCGCTTATCGAATCCATACGGAGGTCGGTAACAAAACGGTCGGTGCTAAAGTGAACGGAAAAATCGTTCCGCTTGATTATCAATTAAAAACAGGCGACATTATCGAAATTATGACATCTAAGCATTCGTATGGCCCTTCCGAAGATTGGTTGAAAATAACACAGACAACGCAAGCGAAAAACAAAATTAAACAATTTTTCAAAAGACAACGAAAAGAAGAAAATGTGCAACGTGGCCGAGAAATGGTTGAAAAAGAGATTAAAAATATGGATCTCCAACCAAAAGAGGTACTGACGGAAGAAAACATCCAGTTGGCTTTAGATAGATTTCATTTTCAACATGAAGACGACTTGTATGCAGCCGTCGGTTATCAAGGTGTTACTGCTCTTCAAGTTGCCAATCGTGTGACAGAAAAAATTCGACAAAAAGAAAAACAAGTGAATCTTGAACAGACGCTTGAAAACCTTCAAAATGAAGTATCTCCGAGAAAACGTAGAGCTTCAACATCTGGCGTGATTGTACGCGGTCTCGATAATTTGCTTATTCGTCTATCGAAATGTTGTAATCCCGTTCCGGGTGATGAAATTGTCGGTTTTATTACGAAAGGAAGAGGTGTTTCAGTACACCGTGCAGATTGCCCAAACGTTTCCAATGAAGATGAAACGCGATTGATCGATGTGGAGTGGGAACGAAATAGCCAGCGTCAACAGAGTTATCATGTAGATTTAGAAATCACAGGCTATGATCGAAGCGGATTTTTAAATGAGATTTTACAAGCTGTTAATGAAACGAATACATCTATAACGCACGTGAATGGCAAATCGGATAAAAATAAAATTGCAACGATTAATCTAACGATTTTAATTCATAATTTAGAACACTTACGAAGCATTGTTGAGCGCATTAAAAAAATTAGAGATGTTTTTGCAGTTCAGCGGCTAATACACTAATGAATTTTGTTGGGTAAAGGGGTAAGAACAATGCGAGCTGTGATTCAACGAGTAACAAGCGGTGCTGTCGATGTTAATGGAGAGCGAACTGGAGACATCCAAGATGGACTCGTCGTATTACTCGGCGTATCGACGAAGGACACAAAGAAAGATGCCGACTATTTAGCAGAAAAAATTGTTAACTTGCGAATTTTTGAAGATGATCAGGAAAAGATGAACCTATCGCTTAAAGATGTTCAAGGTAAACTGTTGTCAATTTCTCAATTCACCTTATATGGAGATACGAGGAAAGGCAGAAGACCTAACTTTATGCAAGCAGCTAAGCCTGACCAAGCACTCGAATTATATGAGCATTTTAATGAACAAATTAGACAATTAGGTATAGAAGTTGAAGAGGGAAGATTTGGTGAACATATGGAAGTATCATTGGTCAACGATGGTCCAGTCACCTTAATTATCGATACAGACGATAAATCTTGACAAGCTAATTAAATATAGCTATGATAATTTAAATTAATTGAATAATAATGAATACCTATGAAGGAAAAAGTAGCAAAGAAACACATATTCCAGAGAGAGTTTGCCAATGGCTGAAAGCAGGCTCATATGTCCTTTGTGAAAGACATTCTGGAGGTGCCTTACCGAAATAAAAGTAGGTTTAGGCCGCTAAAGGCGTTATTGAAATGAAGTGAAAGCAACTTTCTTAGGTTGCTTTAATCAGGGTGGCAACACGGGTAAACTCGTCCCTATCAATTGAAATGTGGATTGATAGGGATTTTTTTATTTTCAAAAGAATTACATAAAATTGAAGGAGGAATTGACGTTGATCCATATACCTAGAGGTACGGAAGATCTATTGCCAGAAGCAACGGAAAAATGGCAAGTCATTGAAAATACGTTAAGAAGATTATCTGAAAAATATCATTATAGAGAAATACGAACACCAATGTTTGAACGGACTGAACTATTTCAGCGAGGTGTCGGGGATACAACAGACATCGTACAAAAAGAGATGTACACATTTGAAGACAGAGGTGGTAGAAGTTTAACACTACGACCTGAAGGTACAGCCTCAGTAGCAAGATCTTATGTACAACATAAAATGCATGGTTTACCAGAACAACCTACTAAATTGTATTATATTGGTCCAATGTTCAGATATGAACGGCCTCAGCAAGGACGCACACGCCAATTCACTCAGTTTGGTATAGAAGCGATTGGCAGTGACAATCCTGCAATTGATGCAGAAGTTTTAGCGTTTGCGATGGAGTGCTACGAAGCTTTTGGACTGAAATCACTGAAGTTAGTCATCAATAGTTTAGGTGACTATGAAAGTCGTCAAAATCATCGAAAAGCATTAATCGATCATTTTCAACCACATCAAGAGGAGCTATGCCAAGATTGCCAGGTGAGATTAGAGAAGAACCCACTTCGTTTACTGGATTGTAAAGTCGATCAAGATCACCCAGCGATGAAGACAGCTCCATCTATTTTGGATTACCTCAATGAGTATTCGAGCAACTACTTCGAATCCGTCAAAAAACATTTGGATGCAATGGGGATTTCCTATACGGTAGATGAGAAATTAGTGCGAGGGTTGGATTATTATACACAAACCGCCTTCGAAATCATGAGTGAAGCGGATGGATTCGGTTCCATTACAACACTTTCTGGTGGAGGCCGTTACAACGGTTTAATTGAAGATCTGGGTGGTCCTGAAACATCTGGAATCGGGTTTGCCTTAAGTATTGAACGATTACTCATGGCACTGGAAGCTGAAAAGCTATCGCTTGAAACAAATGCAGGAATTGATTGTTATATCGTTTCGATAGGCGAAGAGGTGACTTTCACGGCAACTGAGCTCACTCATCAATTACGTCAACAAGGTATTCGGGCTGACCGAGATTATTTGAATAAAAAAATGAAAGCACAGTTTAAGGCTGCTGAGCGGGCAAATGCAAAATTTGTCGTCATCCTAGGTGAAAATGAAATGAATGAAGGTAAAGCACAAGTAAAAGAACTAGCAACTGGGGAACAAACGACCGTTCCACTCAACGAGATTGCAACATATATAGGAGGGAAATAAGATGCTCGAACGTTCACATAGCGGTATGCTCACGCTGGACCAAGAGAATCAGACTGTATTATTAAAAGGATGGGTTCAACGACGCCGTGACCTCGGCGGATTAATTTTTATTGATTTACGTGATCGCTCAGGAATCGTACAAGTCGTATTTAGCCCTGAATCGAAGGAAGCTTTAGAGCAAGCTGAAAAAATTCGAAGTGAATATGTCATCGAGGTAACGGGCTTAGTGAAGCGCCGAGATGAAGGTACAATCAATCCATCGATGAAAACAGGAGAACTTGAAATTGTAGCTAACGAACTAACGATTATTAGCAAATCGAAAGGACTACCGATTCCGATTGAGGAACATATCGATGTTTCAGAAGAAATTCGGTTAAAGTACCGTTACTTAGATTTAAGACGTAAATCCATGCAAGAAACATTTATTTTACGTCATGAGATCGCTCAGGCTATCCGCCAATATTTAAATCGACAAAACTTTTTGGAGATGGAGACGCCAGTCTTAACGAAAAGTACACCGGAAGGCGCAAGGGACTATTTAGTTCCTAGTCGTGTTCATGAAGGTGAATTCTATGCATTGCCGCAGTCACCACAGCTCTTTAAGCAGTTGCTGATGGTATCGGGATTTGAAAAGTATTATCAGATTACCCGTTGTTTCCGTGATGAAGATTTGCGTGCGGACCGTCAGCCTGAATTTACACAAATTGATATTGAAACGTCCTTCATGAATCAAGAAGAGATCATGAAAATGACTGAAGAAATGCTTCGTTTTGTCGTGAAAGAGGTTAAGGGTAAAGACATCGCCAACCCATTCCCTCGAATGAGCTATCAAGAAGCAATGGAACGATATGGTTCGGATAAACCGGATACACGCTTCGGTATGGAGCTAAAACAAATTAATGCATTTGCTGCTACTTCAAATTTTAATGTGTTTAAACAAACGGTAGAAAATGGCGGTCAAGTGAGTGCATTGAATGTAGAAAATCAGGCTGACCAATTTTCACGAAAAGACATCGACCAATTAACTGAATTTGTTAAGATCTATGGAGCGAAAGGATTAGCGTGGATTAAAGTTGATGAAAATGACAAGTTGACAGGTCCAATCGCTAAGTTTTTCGATGAAGATGACGCAAATTCATTACGTGAACAATTGGGAGCAAAAGCGAATGATTTACTGCTGTTCGTTGCGGATCAAAAACAAATTGTTTACGATAGTTTAGGCGCATTGCGTTTAAAATTAGGAAAAAGTTTAGGTTTAATTGACGAGGATCAGCTGAACTTCTTGTGGGTAACTGATTGGCCGTTATTTGAATATGATGCTGACGACGGACGCTATCATGCAGCTCACCACCCGTTTACAATGCCTAAACAAGAACATATTGAAAAACTAACGGATTCACCGGAAGATGTCCAAGCACAAGCTTATGACGTTGTGTTAAATGGATTCGAACTTGGCGGTGGGTCGTTGCGTATATACGAAAAAGATTTGCAGTACAAAATGTTTGAAGCGCTTGGTTTTACAAAAGAATCAGCGGAAGAACAATTTGGATTCTTATTGGAAGCATTGGAATATGGTGCACCACCACACGGAGGAATTGCTTTGGGATTTGACCGCTTGGTAATGCTCTTGGCCGGTAAGACGAATCTTCGTGACACGATTCTTTTCCCGAAAACAGCTTCAGCGTCAGATCCATTGACAGAGGCGCCATCACAAGTATCAGATGAGCAACTAGCTGACTTGAATTTAGAATTGAAAAAGAAAGAAAACGAATAAGTTGAAAATTCTAAAAAAAGTTTTAGAAAACCAAAAATTGGGCGCTTGTTTCCCTTGATATTGAAAAATGTATGTGATATTATTTGATTACAAACTTGAAACAAAGCAATCCTAATGTGTTCGTCTTCTCCGTCGTACGTTTTGACCGAACACTTTTATGTAAGGGAGTCTGGCGTTTCTGCGTGGCGTATATGCCTTTTTAAGGACATACAAGACGCAGAACAGGACACCCACCTGCCTGGAGCGGGTTCAAAACATTAAGGAGGAACGGCACAATTGGGATTGTGTACATATGAAAAAAGCTATTTTAAGCATCGCTTAGAATAGCTTTTTTACATATTTTTATAGAAAAAATCTTAGTAACAATCTTAATGAATGGGTTTAGAGCTATGTTTGTTTCACTTAGCAATCTGTTCTAAATTACCATTTTTGGCCATCTTAAATGCTGGTGAAGACAAGGATGAATCCTCATCCAATACGACCATTTTTCTGGCTCGATCCATGATATTTACAAATGTCTGGTAATCTTCTTTTAGCGTTTCATAATCTTTCTGTAGTTGCTCGTATTTTACTTTCCACTCTCCATTCTCATTTGTTAATTGTTGATTGTATTCCTTCATTTGCTCGAACTCAGCTTCATTGTTTAATGCAGTAGATTCTTTTAGTTGTTCTAGTAAATGAATAATTTCATCAATTGTCGAAGGTTGTTTCGTTGTATTGATTTCTTTCGTTCTGGAAATGCTTGTTACACGATCTGTAGCTTGTTGTTTCATAGCCTTTTTTCGTTCCTTACGCTGTCTTTTGGCTAAGTCTACTGCTTTTTCATAGTTTTTACGGACTTCAGCGTTCCACCGAAAACCACAGGCAGCAGCCGTTCGATTCAGTTTGTCGCCGACTTCCTCGAAAGCTACGAGCTGTGTGCTTCCTTCACGTATATGTCTAAGCACAGTTTCTGCCAGTAATAAATCATCTTCATGAGACCAAGCGTCTTGCCTCACTTTAACCATATTCCCAACTCCTTTTGTTCTCGATTGATAGTTTCCTATTTCTATCATGTGCAAGTCGCGAAGATAATATACATAGAAATCCAGGCTCAAACTAAGAAATAAATGAATATATATAGTAAAATAGATAAAAGATTGAACATGATTTGAAGGAGAACGATATGTTTAACAATGAACCACTTGCTTTCCGTATGCGACCAGAGAAAATTGAAGAAGTTGTCGGTCAAAAACTTGTCATTGGTGAAGACACTTCTTTATATAAAATGATAAAAAATGGTTATGTACCTTCAATGCTTCTTTATGGCCCTCCAGGAACTGGTAAAACCTCTTTGGCTTATGCCATTGCGGGTTCCTCTAACATGGAATTTTTTGCGATCAATGCAACGAGTGCCAGCAAAAAAGAGGTCGAGCATATTATCCAAGAAGCTAAGTTAACAAGAAATGTCCTTTTGTTCATTGATGAAATCCATCGTTTTCATAAAGGACAACAGGATACCTTGTTAAATGCAATGGAAGAAGGAATTATTACATTTATCGGTGCTACGACAGAAAACCCTTACCATAGTGTAAACAATGCGATTCGCTCTCGTTGTGGACAAATTAAACAATTGCAACCATTAAAGAAAGAAGATATATTAGGGCTTCTTCATCGAGCGTTAAAAGATCCAAAAGGGTTATCAAACATGACGATTGATATTTCAGAGGAGCATCTGAAACGAATAGCCGAAACGACAGGTGATGGACGGACAGCTTTGACCATTTTAGAAGAAGTGGTATTCGCTTCGGACATGACTGATGAAGGTGTCTATCAAGTAGAACTCGAAACAGTTGAATCAAGCATTCAAAACAAAGGTTTTGTGCATGATAATAAGGGAGACATTTATTATGATCTTCTGTCCGGTTTTCAAAAAAGCATCCGGGGAAGTGACGCGGATGCCGCCTTATATTATTTAGCTAGGCTATTAGAAGGCGGCGATCTAGAAGCCATCATGCGCCGATTGTTGGTCATTGCATATGAGGATATTGGTTTGGCTAGTCCAGCCGTTGCCGCAAGGGTGCTACCTGCTATCCAATCAGTTGAACGATTAGGCTTGCCTGAGGCTAGAATTCCACTTAGTGTCATCACAATTGAGTTATGCTTATCACCGAAGTCGAATACGGCATATAAAGCATTGGACAAAGCGATTAAACACGTCAAAAAAGGTATTACGGCTGATATACCTGATCATATAAAAGATTCCCATTATGCAGGTGCATCCAATTTAGGTCATGGGGTTGAATATCAATATCCACACCACTCTTCCACGGGATGGGTTTACCAAGAATATTTACCTGAATCACTTCGTGGCATGACTTATTATCAGCCGAAGATGTTAGGTGAAGAAAAAAGATATGCGCAAACATACGAGAAATTAAAAAAGTTAGCGAATGAATCTCGTCAGAATTCAAAAAAGCGCTAGTTCATTAAATTCCACAATGTTATAAAACATGCTATAATGTCAGATGGTTTTCTACAAAGAAATCAATCTTGCTGTTACGTTGTTTATTAATGAGGGGGATAAAGGATGAAAATCTCTACAAAAGGGAGATACGGACTAACGATAATGATCGCATTGGCGAAAGGTCACCCGAGTAAAAAACCGATTTCGCTAAAAGCAATTGCTCAAGAATATCAATTATCTGAGCATTACCTTGAACAATTGATTGCACCACTCCGTAATGTAGGATTAGTCAAAAGTGTTCGTGGAGCAAAGGGTGGATATTTGCTAGCTGAAGAGCCAAAAAATATAACGGCAGCTGATATCATCAGACCACTTGAAGGGCCGATTCGTCCCGTCGAAGAAATGGATGACGAACAACCCGCTCAAAAAGAATTATGGCGTAGAATCCGTGATGCTGTGAAAGATGTACTTGATTCAACGACATTAGCTGATTTAGCTGAACATGATGGCTCTATTTATCAGGAAGAGCATATGTTTTATATTTAATAGAAAAAGTAGGTGACTTCTGTGAAACGCGTTTATTTAGATTACGCAGCGACAACTCCACTACATCCTGAAGTCAAGCAAGAGATGATGGAAGCTTTAGATGGAACATATGGAAATCCATCAAGTATCCATTCCTTCGGCAGAGAAAGTAGAAAAATATTGGATGATGCTAGAAATATAGCGGCAAATAGTATTGGGGCCGATTTTTCTTCTATTATATTTACGAGCGGAGCAACCGAGGCAAATAATTTGGCGATTTTCGGTGTTGCTGCTGCGTATGCCCATCGAGGAAAACATATCATCACGACGCAAATCGAACATCATGCTGTTTTGCATCCAATGGAGGAACTGCAAAAGGAAGGCTTTGAAGTAACCTTTCTCCCAGTTGATGAATCGGGTATTGTTTCAGTCGATGCGGTAGAAAAAGCTCTTCGACCGGATACGATTTTTGTTTCCATCATGCGAGTAAATAATGAAACGGGTATGCGTCAGCCAATTGAGGCGATTGGTGAACGGTTAAAAGAACACCAAGCCATTTTCCATACAGATGCGGTACAAGCATACGGGTTGGAAAAGCTTGATGTCACATCATTGAACGTAGACCTACTATCTGTTTCATCGCATAAAATTTACGGACCAAAAGGAATTGGGTTTTTATATCGAAATGACGATGTTCATTTAGCACAACAAATCTTTGGCGGTGAACAAGAAAGAAAATGGCGCTCTGGAACTGAAAATATGCTTGGCATTAGAGGCTTTACAAAAGCAATTGAATTACTGGAGAAAGAACAGAACGAGCGGTGGATGCATTACGAAAAGCTTAGTAAGCAGTTTTTCGAAGGATTGAATGATTTCTCCATTGACTATCAATTGAATGGAGCAAAAGAAGAGCATATGCCAAATATATTAAATATTAGTTTTCCAGGTGTAGAAGTTGAGATGTTTTTGACCAATCTCGACTTGGAAGGCATTGCTGTCTCATCAGGTTCTGCATGTACTGCCGGTTCCATTGATCCGTCCCATGTGCTAAAAGCAATGTATGGTGAAAAAAATGCTCGGATATATAATTCCATTCGTTTTAGCTTTGGAATCGAAACGAGTGAGAAAGATATACAGTTTTGTGTAGAAAAAATAAGTAAGATTTTAAACAGATTAATACCAAGCGATACAAAAGGTTAGGTGGTGAAAAAATGAAAAAACCAGAAGATACGAGAGTGGTAGTTGGTATGTCTGGAGGGGTCGACTCATCTGTCACTGCGTTGCTTTTAAAGCAACAAGGATATGATGTCGTGGGAATCTTCATGAAAAACTGGGATGACACAGATGAATTCGGTGTGTGTACAGCAACAGAGGACTATGAAGATGTGGCACGGGTTGCTAACCAACTGGACATTCCTTACTACTCGGTAAATTTTGAAAAGCAATATTGGGATAAAGTGTTTACCTACTTTTTAGATGAATATAAAGCGGGACGCACGCCAAACCCAGATGTCATGTGTAATAAAGAAATTAAGTTCAAAGCATTTCTAGACCACGCAATGGGATTAGGCGCAGATTACTTGGCAACTGGACATTATGCACGAGTCAATGAAATAGATGGTCAAGCACAAATGCTTCGGGGCGTTGATTCAAATAAAGATCAAACATACTTTTTGAATCAGATTCCGAAAGAAATACTTCCGAGATTGATGTTTCCTTTAGGAGAGCTCGATAAATCTGAAGTACGTGAAATTGCCAAAAAACATGATTTAGCTACTGCAACGAAGAAAGATAGTACAGGAATTTGCTTTATTGGCGAACGTAACTTCAAAGAATTTTTGAGTGAATACCTACCGGCCAAACCAGGTGAAATGCAAACATTGGATGGCGAAGTGAAAGGTAAACATGATGGATTAATGTACTACACAATCGGTCAAAGACAAGGTCTTGGAATCGGTGGTGCGGGTGATCCATGGTTCGTAATTGGGAAAAATTTAGAAGACAATATACTTTACGTCGGGCAAAGTTTTGATAACGAAGCACTTTATTCAGATTCATTAGAAGCTGTCCACTTGAATTGGTTAGCAGATATCGATTTAAGCGAACCAATTGAGTGTACGGCAAAGTTCAGATATAGACAGGAAGACTACGCCGTTCGAGTCATCGTTGATTCCGATAAAGAACAAGCGAACGTCATCTTTAAAGAACCACAACGGGCGATTACACCAGGTCAAGCTGTTGTATTTTATGATGGTGATCGTTGTCTGGGTGGCGGAACGATCGATCGAGCTTTTAAAGACGGTAAACAACTAACATATCTAGCTTAAAAGTCAGCACATTATTGTGGTGGCTTTTTTGCCAGATAAACGCCTTATTTAACAAAATAAAGTACATATTTTGAAAAAATTTATTCGCACGAGGTTTGCGATACGATAAAATAAAAGTTAAATGAATTTGCGTAAAGGTTATGAAGATAGCTGTGCAATCGAAAGGAGTAGAGCGAAATGAACTTAATCGAAAAAGGAATCGAACACATGCAAGCGAACGAGCTGGAGGAAGCTGCCAGTACATTCAATCAATACATCGAGGAAAATCCAAACGATCCTGTTGGATTTATTAATTTCGGAAATTTACTTAACCATGTCGGTGAATATGACAAAGCAAAAAACTTTTTTAATCGTGCCATTGAGATCGATTCAAAATCAGGAACCGCTTATTACGGTTTAGGCGTCCTTTATTTTGAGCAAGAAGATTATCAGCAGGCAGCAAGAGAATTTCAAAGTGCTGTACAATTCGGTTTAAACGATGCAGATGCTTATTATATGCTTGCTGTTACGTTAAGAAATCAACAAAATGAAAAGCTCGCTCTTCCGTACTTTCAACGAGCAAGCGAGTTGGACAAAAAAGATGAAGAAATTCAGTTCCAATATGGTTTAAGCTTAGCTTATAATGGACAAATCGACCATGCATTGACCCAGTTAATGTATGTAACGGAATTGGACGAACAACACGCAGATGCTCACTACAATATCGCAGTGTGTTATTTACACAAAGACCTAGCACAAGAAGCATTGACCTATTTCAAAAAAACACTTCATATACAGCCGGACCACATGCTTGCAGCAGATGGTAAAATTAAAGTCGAGGAATATTTGAAAGAAGTATAATTGATTTGATCGATGAAGGAGATAGAAGGAATGACTGAACAGCTTTATATAAAAGGCCAACTGAATCATATGATATTCCATAATGCTGAAAAACAATTTTCTATCGCATCGATCAAGCTGGAGGAAACGAATTTAGACACAAAGGAAGATGAATTTGTGGTTAAAGGTCATCTTCCGAAACTTACATATGGAAATGATTATATATTTTACGGCAAGATGGAAAGCCACCCTCGATTCGGGGACCAATTTCAAGTTTTCACTTATGAAAAAGAGCTACCGAAAACCGAGGAAAGCTTAATCCGTTATCTCGCTAGTGATTTATTTTATGGAATTGGATTAAAGACAGCGAAGAAAATCGTCGGTAAATTAGGGATTGATACGGTCGAAAAAGTGCTCAAGGATGAAACGGTTTTAGATGGAATCGTATCGATGAAAAAAGAGACGAAACAGCAGTTTATTCAAGATTTACGTCTTCATCAAGGTTTTGATCGTGTAACGGTCGAATTGTCCAAGTACGGAATCGGACTTCAGCTCGCACAAAAAATTTATGCGTTACATCAAGAAAAAACGTTGGATGTGTTGACAGAGAACCCTTACCAACTCGTATTCCAAATTGAAGGATTCGGATTTCAACGAGCGGATGAAATTGCCCAGCAGATTGGAATCCGTAATGATCATCCAACACGGATTCAAGCAGGCATTTTACATGTGTTGGAAGAAGAGTCACTCAACGGCCATGTGTTTGTGTATGAAAAATACTTGATCCGCCAAGCTTCAGAACTACTGTTTTCTCATGGTACTAACGGTGACTTCTCATTTGACATTTATTTTCAGTCATTAATAGAAGAATCATTGCTCGTGAAAGAAAATAACCGGATCTATTTACCTCAACTTTATTTTGCAGAAGAAGGGATTGCATCTCAACTTGCTCGGATTCAGGAAGTAAAAGAGGATGCAACCTATGCAGAAAGTGAACTATTGAAACTGATTGGCGACTTAGAGGAACGTGAAGGTATATCATACGGAGAAGAGCAGTATGAAGCAATCAAGATGGCGTTGGATGAAAAAGTCATGATATTGACCGGGGGACCCGGGACTGGTAAGACCACCGTTGTGAAAGGTATATTGGAGAGTTATCAAAAACTGTGCGATAAAGAAAAAACGATCAAAGACTCCGATTATTTACTATGCGCGCCAACGGGTCGTGCCGCTAAGCGATTGAGTGAATCAACAGGAATGAAAGCGAAAACGATTCATAGCTTGCTCGGTTGGAGTGGAGAAAATGAGTTTGAATATGATGCAGGTAATCAACTGGATGGAAAACTAATTATCATCGATGAATTTTCCATGGTCGATGTTTGGCTTGCGAATCGATTGGTCAAAGCGATTCCGTCATCAATGAAAGTCATACTTGTAGGAGATGAAGATCAGTTACCATCAGTCGGGCCAGGAGAAGTGCTCTCCGATTTGTTGAAGTCCGATTGTATTAAAGTAGCTAGACTAGAAGAGATCTATCGACAAAAAGAAAATTCATCCATTATTAAGTTAGCCCATGCGATTAAAAATGACCGTTTTGAAGAGCTTGATTTATCGAAATCCAGTGACTTTAATTTTTTCCCGACAACGACAGAAAATACAGCGGTCGTGATTGAAAAAATAGTAGAGCGTGCATTGGCGAAAGGCTATACACAACGTGATATTCAAGTTTTGGCTCCTATGTATCGTTCGAAAGCAGGCATTCATGCATTAAATGAAGCATTGCAGCAGCTATTTAATCCACCTTCGCAACAAAAACGAGAAATAAAACACTTTGATTCAATCTATCGATCTGGCGACAAAGTCATTCAGCTTGTGAATCAACCAGAGAAAAAGGTGTTTAATGGCGATATTGGAGAAATAAGAGCGATTAAAAAACCGACGGAAACGGAAACGAAAAAAGAAGAAATGATTGTGGATTTTGAAGGATTGGAAGTTTCCTATACTCGGCAAGATTTCAATCAATTGATGCTCGCTTATGCGATTTCGATCCATAAATCACAAGGCTCAGAATTTCCAATCGTTATTATTCCAATTGTTCGTTCTTTTAGAAGAATGCTCGTAAAAAACTTAATCTATACAGCAATTACACGAGGAAAATCATCACTCATTATTTGTGGAGAATATAACGAACTGATGGATGGATTGCGTCAAAAGAACTTCTTTAACCGGAATACGACGTTAGTCGAACGATTAAAACATGTTTGGGGAATGAGTGTAGATGAAATCGATTGTAATGACGCATCTGAAGTCAGCGACTCGACACAAGAACTGAGTGGAACACAAGACGAAGCTTCATCTGATAAAATAATCGAGACAAAACAAGTAAAGCCAAAAATTGAATCAGAAGACGATTACGAAGGACTACCATTAGAAGATGCTGAAAAACATGATGATGGTTTATCACCATATGATTTTATGGATTAATATACAAAAATTGAGTCATAGTGAAGGCGAATGTCGAACAGCCAAAACGAATATATCTAAATATGCATAATTTGGGCCCTCATGACAAAAAATGAGAGGAAAATACAAAGGAGTTATTTTCCATGAAATGCCCAAACTGTCATACGTGCAACATTGGAATGATTGGCGAAGAGCGATTTTATTGTTGGAATTGCCTCGTTGAAATCGATCATGAGCAACAATCAAGGGAATTGGTAAGCCAAGTACAACAACCTGAGTATTTTTTAGAGGATTTATTTTCAGATGAACGATAGTAGAAATTGACAGCCTGATAGAGATTCAATATAATAGCGACAGAAGTAAAATTTACGAAATCGATGAAGGAAACGAGTAAATGACATAGCCACTTCCAAGAGAGGTGTCTTCCTGGCTGTAAAAGACGCTAAGTGAATGTCATTGAACGCTATTCCAGAGAGCGGCTAATCCCCGCCGGTCCACTCCGTTACAGTGATTGAGCTGATAGATTTTCCAATCACCAACTTATGAGGTATATAAGGTTGGTTTTGTTAAAATCTATAATCAGGGTGGCACCGCGGATAACCGTCCCTACATATTATTGTAGGGGCTTTTTTGTATTTGGCACAATTTAAATTCTTAATGATGTAGCACTGAGTTATTGAATTGTGAATCGTGTCGGGGACGACTTCAGCGGATCATGAACTAAAAGAACTTCCGCTAAAAGCACTGCTGAAAAACCGATCGAAGCCGTCGAAAAACCAAGCGGAGCCGCCGAAAAGTCGATCGAAGCCGTCGAAAAGTCGATCGAAGCCGTCGAAAAGTCGATCGAAGCCGCCGAAAAGTCGATCGAAGCCGCCGAAAAACCGATCGAAGCCGTCGAAAAATCGATCAAAGCCACCGAAAAACCCTGTGAAGCCGTCGAAACCCTAAGCGAAGCCGCCGATAAATCGTGAAAAATCGATCGTGAATCACAAGATTAACAACAGATTTTAACAAAGCTTTATATTACGAAATCCTTGAGGAGGAAGAACGATGAAATTATTGACGTCAAGTGAAGTAAGACAAATGTTTTTAGATTTCTTTCAAGAAAAAAATCACGCTGTTGAACCAAGCCGGTCGTTGGTTCCCCATGAAGACCCGACTTTATTATGGATTAATAGTGGGGTTGCAACGTTAAAGAAATATTTTGATGGTCGAGTAATCCCTGATAATCCTAGAATCGTCAACGCTCAAAAGGCAATCCGAACAAACGACATTGAAAATGTAGGATTTACGGCAAGACACCACACATTTTTTGAAATGCTCGGCAACTTTTCAATTGGTGAGTATTTTAAAGAAGAAGCAATTGAGTGGGCATGGGAATTTCTCACGAGTAAAGATTGGATTGGATTTGATCCGGAAAAATTGTCAGTTACTGTTCACCCAGAAGACGAAGAAGCGTACAAGATTTGGGCAGAAAAAATTGGACTTCCTGTAGAAAAAATTATTCGGATTGAAGAGAATTTCTGGGACATCGGAGAAGGTCCAAGCGGTCCAAACTCAGAAATCTTTTACGATCGTGGAGAGAAATATGGAAACGATCCCAAAGATCCAGAGCTTTATCCAGGCGGTGAAAATGAACGTTATTTGGAGATTTGGAACTTAGTATTCTCTCAGTTCAACCATAATCCAGATCATACGTACACACCGTTGCCGAATAAAAACATTGATACGGGTATGGGCTTAGAACGAATTGTTTCTGTCATTCAAGACACACCAACGAATTTTGAGACGGATTTATTTAAACCCATCCTTGAAAAAATTGAAACCATCAGTGGAAAAACGTATGGTAGATCAAAAGAAGTCGATACAGCATTTAAAGTCGTTGCTGACCATGTAAGAACCGTCGCATTTGCAATTGGAGATGGAGCATTACCTTCAAATGAAGGAAGAGGTTATGTCTTAAGAAGACTATTACGTAGAGCAGTGCGTTTTTCTAAAGAGTTGGGTATGGGCCAACCATTTATTCATCAGTTGGTTGAAGTCGTTGCAAATATTATGAAAGACTTTTATCCAGAAGTCAGTGAAAAAAGTGATTTCATTCAAAATGTCATCCGGACGGAAGAGGAACGATTTCATGAAACACTTCAAGAGGGACTTGCCATTTTAGAAAAAATCATGAAGCAAGAGAAAGAAAAAGGAAGTTATATTTTTCCGGGCAACGAAGTGTTTGTGCTATATGACACGTACGGATTTCCGAAAGAATTGACGGAAGAGTACATCCAAGATGAAGGTTTTGAAATTGACGAAGCTGGATTTGAGAAAGAAATGGCAGCGCAGCGCCAACGTGCACGAGATGCTCGACAAAATGTTGATTCCATGCAAGTTCAAGATCAAGTTCTTAGAGAAATTCATGTAAGCAGTGAATTTACAGGGTATGATCAATTGAAGGTGGATACAACTATTGCAGCGTTGATTAAAGACAAGCAAGAAGTGCATGAAGTGAAACAAGGCGATGAAGTTTATCTATTCCTCAAAGAAACACCGTTTTATGCAGAAAGTGGAGGACAGGTAGCTGATGAAGGTATAATCCAATCTGAGCAAGGAAAGGCTCTCGTATTGGACGTCCAAAAAGCACCAAATGGCCAAAATCTTCACCGTATTAAAGTAGATGAAGGTATATTGCGCACCCAAGATGTGGTTACTGCAGAGGTCAATAAATCAAAACGAAAAAAAATTATTAAAAACCATACAGCGACACACTTATTACACCAAGCGCTTAAGGATGTATTAGGTGACCACGTTAATCAATCAGGCTCACTGGTTGCACCCGATCGATTGCGATTCGATTTTTCTCATTTCAATGCAGTCTCGGAAGAAGAGCTGAGTGAAATTGAGAAAAACGTGAATGAAAAAATTTGGGAATCTATTCATGTTCGTGTTAGTTACCATGATATAGAAGAAGCCAAGAAAATGGGTGCGATGGCTCTATTTGGTGAAAAATACGGAAAAGAAGTTCGTGTCGTCTCTATTGGTGAATACAGCCTTGAGCTATGTGGTGGTTGCCATGTTACAAATACGGCGGAAATTGGCTTATTCAAGATTATTTCTGAATCTGGTATTGGTGCAGGAACGAGACGTATTGAAGCAAAAACAAGCAAAGGCGCTTTCGAATTTTTTGAAGATAAACAAGCCTATTTACATCAAGCAGCAAACTTGCTCAAGACGAAGGAAGATCAAGTTCCAAATCGAATAGAATCATTATTTGCTGAAATCAAGTCATTACAAAAAGAAAATGAATCTTTATCAGCCCGTTTAGCGAATGTCGAAGCAGCCGAGTTAATCGAACAGACCGAAAATGTAGAAGGTATTTCACTATTAGCAGCGAAAGTTAATGTAAAGGATATGAATGCACTCAGACAAATGGTAGATGAATTTAAACAGCAATTAACGTCTGGAATCATTTTGTTAGCCATTGAAAATGGTGAAAAGGTTCAATTAGCAGGTAGCGTATCAGATGATTTAGTGAAAAAGGGATACCATGCCGGAAACATGGTTAAACAAGCAGCCATTATTTGCGGAGGTGGCGGTGGAGGCCGTCCAGACATGGCTCAAGCAGGCGGTAAAAACCCTGAAAAAATTGATGAAGCATTAGAATCAGCAAAAGACTACATTAAAAATGTTTCTTCTTGAACGCATTTACGTTTATAATGAAGGTAAGTAGAAATGAGGGGGATCAATTATGGATAATCAAGACCATACGATGAAGTTCCAGTTTGCTGATGACTCTCAAGAACAAGTCGTAAATGAAATTTTGCATTCTGTGTATGAGTCGCTTGAAGAAAAAGGCTATAATCCGATTAATCAAATTGTCGGCTATCTATTGTCAGGAGATCCTGCTTACATCCCTCGTCATCGAGATGCACGGAATATGATTCGAAAAGTTGAACGGGATGAGTTGATTGAGGAAGTGGTCAAGCACTACTTAAAAACGAATAAAGAGGATAATAGATGAGGATATTAGGATTAGATGTTGGGGAGAAAACCATCGGGGTTGCTGTCTCTGATGCCCTACACTTCACAGCTCAAGGAATTGAAACAATTTCTTGGGATGAGCATGCAGGTTTTGAACAAATATTGCCCAAAATGGAGGCAATCATCAAAGAACACGAAATTAGCAAAGCTGTCGTCGGTCTCCCCAAACATATGAATGGAACAATTGGTGACCGTGGAGAAGCGTCAAAAAGATTTGCCGCGTTTCTTGAAAATGAACTTGGTATCGAAACGGTTCTTTGGGATGAACGATTGACATCAATGGCTGCTGAACGCGTGCTACTTGAAGCAGATATGAGTCGTAAAAAGAGGAAAAAAGTCATTGATAAAATGGCAGCCGTATTGATCCTGCAAGGTTTTCTGGATCAATCCAACTAAAAAGGAGTGTTGAAAATGGAAGAGAAAGAACGAATTATTATTCCGGACGAAAATGGTGAGGAACATCTTTTTGATGTGTTGTTCTCGTTTGATGTAGATGAAACAGAAAAGTCATATATCGTCGTTGTCCCTTCCGATCAAGTGGATGAAGATGAAGTAGAAGTTTATGCATTCCGCTATGAAGAAAGCGATGAAAATGAAGATGACATGGCTCTTTACGAGATCGAAACGGATGAAGAATGGGAAATGGTCGAAGAAATGCTCGCGACTTTTTCAGAAGAAGAAGATACAGAGTAAGATGGTTCATTGATCTAGAAAAGCCGAGTCCATCAAGGACCGGCTTTTTTTATAGATTAATTTTTTGTGAGCGCATTTACAAGATCGATCGCATTATATTTCACCCTATTTCAACGTACCAATTTTTTTATGCAGGACAATTTATTAGACAATTTTTTGGAAACTCTACTGAAATTATAGAAATTATTTCATGAATACTTTATAATGAAGCGGGTAGATAGGGGGAAGAGAAAATGTCAACTTCCAATGATGATTCAAAATTAACCTATAAAGAAGTAAAGAAAAAACGAATATGGGAAGCAAAGATTGCACGGAAATGGATTATAACTATTCTTCTCTTTGTGATCATCGGTTTAATCATTGGTGGAATGTCTATATATAACTACATAGACAAGGGTCTAAGTCCAGTCGACCCTGATAATAATGAGATTATCGAAGTAGAGATCCCATTAGGTACAAGTACAGAAGGGATTGCCAGCATACTTGAGGAAAAGGATATCATTAATAATAGCTTAATCTTTCGTTTGTATGTGAAATTCAAAAATGAATCGGGCTTCCAAGCTGGTGAGTATTTATTGGCACAGAATATGGAGCTTGATAAAATCATTGAAACGTTAAAGACAGGTAAGATACTCGTCGATCCTTTGTACACGATAACCATTCCAGAAGGGTTCACAGTGGAACAAATCGCGGCCCGTTTGGATAAAGAGACGCCAATCAATGAAGAAGAGTTTTTAGATAAAATGCAAGATCGTGAGTATATCCAATCGCTAATGGGAAGATATCCTACGATTCTTGGAGAAGATATTTTACAGGATGAAATTAGGTATCCACTTGAAGGTTATTTATATGCCATTACGTATCCGGTCTATCAAGAAGATTTAACGATTGATGATGTAGTTAATATGATGTTGACTGAAACTTCCAATCAATTACAGCCGTTTATGAGCCAAATAGAAGCATCGGAGTTTAATGTTCATGAAGCCATTACAATGGCATCATTACTTGAGCGAGAGGCTGGTAGTAAGGAAGACCGAAAAATGATTTCTGGCGTTTTTTATAATCGTTTAGAAGATGGTATGAAACTGCAGACGGATCCTACCGCATTATACGCCCATGGCGAACATAAGGAGCGTGTGTTATATTCCGATTTGGAGATTGAATCTCCTTATAACACATATTATATTACAGGCTTACCAATTGGACCGATTGCCAATTTCCATCAAAATTCGATGGAAGCGGCATTGAATCCTGAAGAACATGAATATCTTTATTTTGTTGCATCGTATGAAGGCGAAGTTTATTATGCAGAAACATTTGCTGAACATGAACAAAATATTCAAGAATATCGTCCGCCGAAAGATTAATGGACAGAATTGTTAGGGAGCGCCTGGAATTCGCGTTCCCACCTTTTTTTATGATAAAATAACGGAATTGAAGAATAATGCACTGTTGGAGGAAAGTCATGCGTGCTTCGCAAAGTTACATCCAGTCATTGTATGAAGGATCCGACTCTGAACTACAGAAAATTACAGAATATGCAGTAGAGCATCATGTGCCGATTATGGAAGTTGACGGCATCCAATTCATCAAACAGTTGATTCGAATTCATCGGCCTAAAAAAATTCTTGAGATTGGAACAGCAATCGGCTATTCCGCCATACAGATGGCGAAAGTAGATCCGAGTATTCATGTAACAACCTTGGAAGTCGATGAAACTAGGTATCGACAAGCTATTAAAAACATACAAACATTCAATTATGAAAAACAGATAAACGCCATACATCAAGACGCAATCGATTATTTAAATGATCGAACAGAAGATGAGCCATTTGATTTTGTTTTAATTGATGCGGCCAAAGGGAAAAACAAAGATTTTGTAGACTATACAGCACCTTTCTTAAAAAAGAATGGCTTATTGGTAGTTGACAATGTATTATTTAAGGGATATGTTTCTGGAGAGAATAATGAATCCAAACGGTTATCCAAGCTAGGTTCCAAAATAAACTCCTTTAATCAATGGTTGATGAACGATGAACGTTTTGAGACGACGATTGTAGAAACCGGAGATGGAATCGCAGTGGCAATAAAACAGACAAACTAGAAAGGGGCTTCGGATTCCCGTGAGCAAGAAACCTATTATAATTGGTGTCGCTGGAGGAAGCGGCTCAGGAAAAACGACTGTAACAAGAGCAATTTATGATCAATTCAAAGATACTTCCATGCTAGTGATTGAACAAGACTATTACTATAAGGATCAATCGCATTTACCGTTTGAGGAAAGATTAAAAACAAATTATGACCACCCACTAGCATTTGACAATGACCTGCTAAGGGAAGATTTACAGAAGCTATTAGATCGTCAATCGATTGAAAAGCCGGTATATAATTACGAAATGCATACAAGGTCTGACGAAACAATTACCGTTGAACCAAAAGATGTTATCATTTTAGAAGGAATTTTAGTCCTTGAAGACGAAAGATTACGTGAGATGATGGATATCAAAGTATTCGTTGATACGGATTCTGACTTACGAATTATTCGTAGAATGATGCGAGATATCAATGAACGTGGTAGATCGATTGAATCTGTCATTGATCAATATGTCAATGTAGTGAGACCGATGCATCTGCAATTTGTCGAGCCAGCAAAGAGGTATGCAGACATTATTATTCCAGAAGGCGGCCATAACTACGTTGCAATCGACTTATTGACAACAAAAATTAAAAGTATTATTGAGGACAAACATTCATAACAATGGATTAGTGACAAACAGATTAGAAAATATAAAGAGGTGTTAGAAATGGCAGAAGAGAAACAGTTTTTTATGACAGAAGAAGGGAAAAAGAAGCTAGAAGATGAATTAAATGATTTAATTACCGTTCGACGACCAGAAGTGGTTGAACGCATTAAAATAGCTAGGGATTTTGGTGACTTATCCGAGAACTCTGAATATGATTCAGCGAAAGATGAACAAGCATTTGTTGAATCCCGGATTTCTCAAATTGAGACGATGCTTCGCTATGCTGTCATTATTGAAAATGATGAAAACGTATCGGATATTGTCCAGTTAGGTAAAACTGTTAAATTCGTTGAATTACCAGACGGAGACGAAGAAGAATATCAAATTGTCGGAAGTGCGGAAGCGGATCCTTTTGAGGGTCGAATTTCAAATGATTCCCCGATGGCACAAAGCTTACTTGGTAAAAAAGTCGGTGAAGAAGTAACCGTCGTTACACCAGGTGGCGAATTGGAAGTTCGAATTACTGAAGTGAAATAAGAAAGTGTTATATATGTATTGTCCTACGCATTGTTGTGTAGGACATTTACATATTCAACTACTTAAATAAATCCATTTCGTGGAGGTCCGTGTTATGGCAGATGAATATCAAAATGAACATACAAGAGCTGAACGTTTTGAAAAAAGAAGAAGAACAACAAAGATGCTCAATTACATGTTGATATTGGCAGGAATTTTAATTCTGTTACTAGCTATGTTATTTTTCTTTTCTGGTGAAGATGAGGCTGAAAATGCAGATTCTGAGGAAGGTATGGAGTTAAATGAGTCTTCTGATGGAGAATCGAACGAAACTGGATCATCAGACCAGGAAGAAGATAATGAGAATACAGATGAAGGTAACGAGGACCAAACATCTGATGAAGACCAATCTACAGATGAACAAGAACAGTCAGATGAGGAAGAAACTGAAGAGTCGTCAGAAGAAGATTCAGGTGAATATAGCAGCTTCGGAGAAAACATTGAAGTTGAGCAATCCAATGAAGAGAATGTAATCAAAGTTATTAAAGGGAATTGGGATGCCTACCCAACGAATCAAAATGAACCACATTCTATTGATTTAAATAAAGGAAGCCAAGACCGCCAAGAGTTAGAAGAAGCTTCAGCTATGGCAATTAACGGTGATTCAGAGAACATTACTTATTGGTGGTTTGGAAGCGACGGAAGACCAAATTATGTGGAAGCGACGATCGAAAACCAGACAGATGGAGAAATCTATCGTGTCCACTTAGAATGGATCGAAAATAAAGGCTGGCAACCACAACTCGTAAAAGTTCTAGAAGAAAACGATCAAAAACATCGATTTGAATAATAGTACTAAGGAGTTTAGAAATGAAATATGCAATTATTGGGGCAATGGAAGAAGAAGTAGAAGCGATCCAAAAACGGATAACCATCCACTCATCAAAAACGATAGCAAATTGCAAATATGATCTAGGAAGCTATGGCGATCATGAGATTATTCTATTGCAGTCTGGAATCGGAAAAGTGAATGCAGCTTTATCGACCACAATTTTACATGAGCGTTTTAAGCCCGACTATGTCATTAATACAGGAAGTGCTGGTGGAACTGATCCGTCATTGGAAGTTGGAGATGTCGTCATCGGTGAAAAGATTTTGCACCACGATGCTGATGCAACCGCATTTGGTTATAAGTTCGGTCAAATACCACAAATGCCGGAAGTGTTTACATCAGATGACCAACTGATCCAACGAGCCAAAGATTCTATGGAAGAGCTTACAGGTGATTTTCAGAAGGTTGTAGGGATGATAGGTACAGCTGACACCTTCATGTCTGACGCTGATCGTGTTAGCCAAGTTGTCAGTCGATTTCCAGAAGTGAAAGCACTAGAGATGGAGGCGGCCGCCATCGCCCAAGTTTGTTATCAATACGAAACACCGTTTTTAATTGTTCGCTCTTTATCTGACATTGCAGGTAAAACATCAGAAGTTAGCTTTGAAAAATTTCTTGCGAAAGCGGCAGAAAACAGTGCGAGTTTTATATTGAATATGCTATAACGAAAACCCTAGATAAAGATCAATGAATCCGATCTTCGTCTAGGGTTTATTATGTGCCAAAATAATGCCAGTTAATCCTGCTCGGTCATTGAACATTTAGGATTCTTTTTGCTTCTTAATTTTTTCTTTTTCACGGTAAAATGCATGAAACATTTTCATTAGTGCGCGTTTTTCAATTCGAGAGACATAGCTGCGTGATATGCCAAGTGACTGAGAGATCTCTCGTTGTGTGTATTCTTTTTGATTATTTAATCCATATCTTTTTACAATCACTTCTTTTTCACGCTGATTTAATAAATGAATATATTGGAAGATTTTTTCGATTTCCATCGTCGTCTGAACTTTTTCAGCGAGGTCAGGTTGATCTGATTGTAATATGTCTATAAGACTAATCTCATTTCCTTCTTTATCATTACCGATTGGGTCTTGTAGGGACATATCTTTATTGCTTTTTTTGGTGGAACGAAGAAACATCAGTATTTCGTTGTCGATACATCTTGCTACATAGGTTGCTAGCTTTGTGCCTTTATCCGGTGAAAAGCTTTCTACACCTTTGATTAGACCGATTGTACCAATTGAAATTAAATCTTCTTGATCTTCTTTATTATTTTCATACTTTTTTGCGATATGCGCTACAAGTCGTAAGTTATGTTCAATTAGTTTATTGCGAGCGTCCAAGTCTCCATTTTGCCAAAGGTCTAAGTACTTTTTTTCATCTTCTTTTGAAAGCGGTTGAGGAAAAATCTGTCCCTTTATATAGAGGGCAAAAAAGTAAGGGTGCTGGACGAACAATGAAAGTAGTTTTAAAAAACTAAGCAAAACATCACTCCCGGTTGACTAGATATTTGCCTACATCCCAATTATATGGCGGAGATTTTAATTTGTGCTTGTCCAACTTAAAAACAATAAAAAAACTGCACTCCATCAAAAGGAGTGCAGTCTTTTCGTTGATGATTAAACAACTGTTATTCAGATTGGCGTTCGGCTTCATTTTGTTCATTCATTTCTTGTAATTCATCACGGATACTACTTTCATGTAGCTTGACTCCGGCATTATGAGCAGCTCTGGATATCATGTGACCACTGATTGGGGCAGTAAGCATAATAAACCATATCCCGATCAAAAGCTTTCCACTAATAATTCCATGGTCTACATAGAGGTATAAGAAAGCTGCCAATAAGACACTCGCAACACCGAGTGTAGAAGCCTTTGTAGCTGCGTGAAGCCTCGTATAAACATCAGGAAACCGTAGAATTCCCAGTGATCCTGAAAAAATGAAAAAGGTGCCAATCAATAAAAATAGACTAATGATTATTTCGATCAATGATAACACCCTTTTCAATGAATTTCGCGATTGCGATTGTACCGATAAACAACAAAATTCCAATCAATAAAATAACATCATTTAACTTAGTCGTCACGAGATGGATTGCTGTCAGTCCAGCAAATGCCATCAAATTGATCCCCATCGTATCTAAGGCGACAGCACGGTCCGCATTCGTAGGACCAATGATAATGCGAATCAATAGGATAACTACCGAAATAGCAATGACAATTAAACAAATGATCACTGTCCATTCCAATAGTTGGCCTCCGAAATCTTCAAACATTATCTTGTCACCTCCATAATCGCTTTTTCAAAAGTTTCTTTTATTCCTTCAATTTCTTTTTCAATATCCGGCATATCCATCGCGTGGATAAAAATTTTCGTATGATCTTCTGAAATGGATACGCTCAATGTTCCAGGCGTTAGGGAAATTAAGTTGGCTAGCAACGTAATTTCCCAATTCGTCCGAAGATCTGTTGGTAGTGCAAAAATTCCAGGTTGTACATTCAACTTCGGTTTATATACGAGTTTAGCAATTTGCCATGTTGATACAATTAATTCTTTTAAGAAGAGCAAGATCAACTTGAACAGCAACAAGACTCGCTTAAAGTAAAATGCATCTGGTATGAAGCGACGAAGTAAAAACAATAAAGCTATACCGATGATATAACCAATCAGAAAAGTGACGAATGTATAAGACTCAGTCAAAAACATCCATAAACATGCAATAAGTAAATTGAATATAATTTGAATAGCCATAAATCTTACTCCCTTAGTACGGCATTAATGTATTCTGTGCGATCTAATAACATATTGGCAATTGTTTCAACATGAGGATAGATAAACTCAGCGCCAATTCCTAGAAAAATACTGATCGCTAGTAGTAGTGCAGCAGGAATGGTTAAGTTGCGAACTTTTTTGTTCTGTCCTTCGGGTAACTCTTCAACAGTGTCTCCCCAGAAACCACGTACGAAAATACGTACCATGGAATATAGGATTAATAAACTTGTGATTAGGGCTGCGATTGTTAAAAGGATCTCTTCTTGTTCTAATGAACCTCTTAATAATAACAGTTTTCCTATAAAACCACTAAACGGTGGGACACCTGCCAGTACGAGAGAACCGACAAAGAACAGCCAGCCTAGAACAGGATATCGGGTGATTAAGCCACCCATTTTCCGTAAATCATCTGTACCCGCCGCTACGACTAAAGCACCAACAAGAAAGAATAAGGCTGCTTTGATGACCATGTCATGGATTAAGTAATAAACTGAACCTTCAATACCAGATGTCGAATACAAGCCAATTCCCATTAAAATGAATCCGATTGCTGGAATAATGTTATACGTAACAATCAGTTTAACATTTTGTGTAGATAAGGCTCCAATGACACCGAATAACATCGTGAACATCGCTAACCAAATGAAGATCTCATGGGTAATGCCGACATCGTGATTGAAAACCAATGTATACATACGAAGGATCGAATAGATTCCGACTTTCGTAAGTAACGCTCCAAATAAAGCAGAAACGACTGGATTTGGAACGATATATGAATTAGGTAACCAGTAATATAGCGGAAAAATGGCTGCTTTAATGGCAAAAACGAAAAACAGCAAGACAGCGAGCCCTGTTAATATTCCTGCTTGCTCAGCTTCTTGAATTCTTTCAGCTAAGTGAGCCATGTTTACTGTACCAACTGAAGCATAGATAAAACCAATCGTAGTTACAAATAGCATGGAAGAGAAAACGTTAAATAGAACATATTTGAGAGATTCTCTTAATTGTACTTTTCCTCCTCCGAGTACGATGAGTCCGTACGAGGCCATCAACAATACTTCAAAGAAAACAAATAGGTTAAACAAGTCTCCGGTCAGAAATGCACCGACAACCCCACTAATCATTAAGAACATAAAAGTATAAAAATAGTAACTTTCTTGTAGTTTACTTAATGAACTAGGTGCATAGAAGACGGCTGCGGTAGTCACAATTGACGTAATCAAAACTAATGTCACTGATAAATAATCTGCGACAATCGATATGCCGAATGGAGCGGCCCAGCCACTTGACTGCATAACGATGATTCCGTCTGTGAAAACGACCCAAGCTAAGTACCCCGCATATACTAAAAAGATTAACGCGAATAGTTTCGCAATGACCCGTGATAGACCGAGCTTTTTTGGTATAAACGCTGAGATAACACTAGCTATTAAAGGTATTACAATAGGTAAAACTGCTAAGTTACTCATCACTACTACCTCTCAATTCATCCATATTATCCGATTTGTTCAGTGTGAAGGTTCGGTAAGCTAATACGAGTAGAAAACTAGTTACCCCAAAGCTAATGACAATTGATGTCAGAATGAGAGCTTGCGGAAGAGGGTCCGTGTAATTCGTGACACCCTCAACCAATACAGGAGGATTTCCTCGTTTCAACTTTCCCATCGTAAGCAAGAAAAGATGGGCAGCATGCGACAGCAGTACCGTACCTATAATGATTCTTAAAAACTGCTTTTGCAATAAGTTATATATGGCGGTGGCGAACAAAATGGACGCCAAGATAGCCATCAAGATTTCCATATTATTTCGCCCCCTTATTCTTTCTAAATCGAATTAATGTGTATATGGCGAGTCCGGCTCCAAATAGTACAGATACTTCAAAAAGTGTATCTAAGCCACGGAAATCGACCAAAATCACGTTGACGATATTATCTCCTCCGCCTAGCTTATAGGAGTTTTCTGTAAAGTAATCGGAAATCGTATCAAAGAATTGACTATTATAAGCACTGATGGACATGACGAGCATCAATGCTCCGAAACCGATTGAAATGATTATGTTTACACCACGATGGGCGATTGACTCTGTTCGTTTGGTCAAGTTTGGTAAGTGATAGAAACAAAGTAAAAACAGAGCAACAGTAACGGTCTCAACAATCAGTTGTGTCAGTGCTAAATCTGGTGCACTGTAAAGAACAAATAAAATGGCTAGACCATATCCGACAACACCAACAACTAAGATCGCAGCAAGGCGGTTGGTCACAAAGATGGTTGCAATTGCTGCAAGTGCCATGACAATGGCAATGAGCACCTCATGGACGGTGACAGGAGCCACATCCGATACTTCGAAATTAATTCCATCACTAATGAATAAAGCAGTTCCGGTAATGGCTGTTACAGAAGCCAATAACAAAACCATGTAAAGACGTAAAGATCCATTCATATAAGTGAATGTGATTCGATTACTGGAAGCTTCTAACTGATTGACTCCCCAATCATAAATCCGATTAAAAGAGAAGTTTCCAGGTAGAATATTGTAAACTCTTTCCCATTTTGTTTTTGTTAGTACAAGAATTGCTCCAAGTATGACTACTGTTAATGACATGTACAGCGGTGGGATGAATCCATGCCAAAAGCTAATTTCTTTTGTCACTTCATCACCGAAGACAGCATCCGCTGCATGAGTCAATAAGCCATTATTGAATAGGTTAGGGAAAAGCCCAATGATAATCACGCCAGAAACTAAAATGATGGGTGATAATAGCATCATAAAAGGTGCCTCATGCGGCTTAACCGGTAATTGCTCTTCTTTATACTTTCCTCTAAATGTTCCAAAGAATAAGTACATCGAATAAACAAATGTGAATATACTGCCAATCACCGCTAAATATGGAAGCACGATTGCAACTATTTCTACAAATGTACCTGCATACCCGGATAACTGAAGCGATGCATCGAAAAACATTTCTTTACTATAGAAACCATTTAAGAATGGCAATGGAACGCCAGCCATCGAAAATGTTCCAAATAGAGCTAGTGTGGCAGACATTGGCATAAATGTCATCAGTCCACCCAGTTTTCTTATATCTCTTGTACCGGTTTCATGGTCGACAATCCCAGCAATCATAAACAAGCTACCTTTAAAGGTTGCGTGGTTTAAGATGTGGAATACAGCTGCAAAAATCGCGATATCTGTGCCGAATCCTAACATCGCCATAATCATACCTAATTGACTGATCGTTGAATAAGCAAGAATCGCCTTTAGATCCGTCTGCCTGACGGCCATATAAGAACCACATACCAAAGTAATGATTCCAAATAGGCTCAACAGCATGAAGAAGCTAGGTTCACCTCCGAAGATTGCTGAGAAACGAGCCATTAAATATATACCTGCTTTTACCATTGTTGCAGAGTGCAAATATGCACTGACAGGTGTCGGCGCTTCCATCGCATCAGGTAACCAAATATGGAAAGGAAATTGTGCGGATTTCGTAAATGCACCGAGCAATAAAAAGATTAAAATCAAAGGGAAAAAGGAACTTTCCAAAATAACATCCGGTTGGCCAACCATTTCACGTATACTTGTCGTCCCGGTAACGATGGTTAGTGAAATTAATCCAGCTAATAAACTAAAACCACCACTGACCGTAATTAATAGAGACTTAATTGCTCCATAACGGGATCTCTCTTTAAAATGCCAATAACCGATTAAAAGAAACGAAGAGAGGGACGTGAACTCCCAAAAAGCATAGAGGGCAAACACGTTATCGGATAGGACAACCCCCAACATGGCTGTCATAAAAATATACAAATATGTATAAAAATGACCGAGTCGTTCCTCTCTGTCTAAATAATAGATGGAGTATAAAACGACCAACGAACCAATCCCGCTGATCAATAGAGCAAATAAAAGACTCAGCCCATCCAAGTGAAAGCTAAGCGATATATCAAGTGAAGGTATCCAACTATAGTTGCTTACTTGACTTTCAAAACCACTCCCGACGAATGAAACAAAATAAATAAAAACCAATAACGGAACAGGCAGGATGAGCCATCCAGTATGTATTTTATGTTTCATCCTGCTGAGGAATGGAATGACGATTGCAAATAGAATTGGTGCAAAAACTGCGTAAATCATGAATGGTGACATCCTTTCAAAGATATAGATACAAATATAGTAACATTATAATGGCTATTGATTACAATTGAAAAGAGTAAACCATTAGCCAATAAAAAAACTAACACGATTATACGTGTTAGTTATATATAGTTAGAAAAGCTAATTATGACATTTCCTTGATTTTTTCATCTAGCCCTCTAATGACAAGTTCTTGCTCAATTAAGTCGATAAAGTCATCATTCAACTCTAGTTTGACAGCTCGTAAGTAAGATTCAATTAATAAATGATCTGATAATTGTTCCATTGTGAATGCCCTAAAAGGCTTGCACCTCCCATAAATCTCTACATGAATCTCTATTCCACGTGATTTATCCTATCACTAAAAAGAAGAATACACAATTCGGATAACTTGTGTGTAACTTGTGCATAAGTTGTGAGCAATCAACTTAAAGAGGTTCGAAAATATTGAAGGATGAAGGTTTATCTTGTTGATTTATTTATCCACAGAGAGAAAAATGTATGAATTTGTCGAACGATTCTTAACATTTTTTCAAATTATTTATTATTTTAAAAAATGGTATTACTTATTATTTCCGTTACAACTATGATGTAAACATGAAATACATAAAAAGTGACAGGCTAATAACTATACATTAGGCTTTGTTAAAGCTCAGTGTTGATTTTCTAATGATGAAGTACTGAGTTGTTGAATTGTGAGAAGCGAAGGTGGCGACTCCTGCGGGAAAAGCACGAGTCTCGAGACCCCGCAGGCCATTTTTTAGGCCGAGGAGGCTCGAGCCGTGCCCGCGGAAAGCGTCCACCGATAGCGGATCACAATATCAACAACGGGCTTTAACAAAGCTATCCATTAAAAACGCTTTTCAATTGTGATAGGTTCCTTTATGATGAATACTAGCGAATCTAGGTGAGGTGTAAGTATGCTTTCAGAATTTTTGCCAAGTGATCAAGTTAAAGACGTATTTGAGATAACACCTGCTTATTTAAAAGAGCGAGGAATAAAAGGGGTTATTACTGATTTAGACAATACGTTGGTTGCTTGGGATCAGCCTGAAGCCACTCCGGAAATTATCGAGTGGTTCGAGTCATTAAAAGAGGCCGGTCTCCAAGTAACGATCATTTCTAATAACAATGAAGATCGAGTAGGAATGTTTTCAACCCCATTGAATATTCCCTTTATCCATAATGCTAAAAAACCTACACAAAAAGCTTTCAGACAGGCAAGAAAAACGATGAATCTTCCAAAAGAAGAAATTGTGGTTATCGGCGATCAATTATTGACAGATGTTCTTGGGGGGAATCGTGCGGGTCTTTACACAATACTTGTTATACCCGTTGTTGAATCTGATGGATTCTTTACAAAATTTAATCGAATGATTGAAAGAAGAATCATGAATTATTTTAAACGAAAAGGTAAGTTGAATTGGGAGGATTAATATGAATGAGCAACTGTACTGTCAAGGTTGTGGGGCACCCATTCAGACAGAAAATAAGCAAGAACCTGGTTATGTACCAGAATCTGCGTTAAATCAAGAACAATTGATTTGCCAGCGTTGCTTTCGGTTAAAAAATTATAATGAAGTTCAAGATGTGAATATGCATGCAGATGACTTTCTCCAAATGCTTCATGATATTAGTGACCAAGATGCAGTGGTCGTTAACATTGTTGATTTATTCGATGTTCACGGAAGCTTCATTCCGGGTTTAAAGCGCTTTGTTGGGAACAATCCCATCGTTTTAGTCGGTAATAAAGTCGATTTGCTACCAAAGTCTACAAATCTGAACAAAGTTAAGCTCTGGTTGCGCAATGTCGCTAAGGAGTATGGGTTAATTGTCGAGGATGTCTTTTTAGTCAGTTCTGTCAAAGGAACAGGCATTGAAGAAGCGTCGATACAACTCGATCAACTGCGTAAAGGTAAAGATGTCTATGTTGTCGGTTGTACAAACGTCGGTAAATCGACTTTCATCAATCATCTAATTCATCAATCGGTCGGTGAAAAAGATGTTATTACGACATCCTATTTTCCTGGAACAACACTTGGGTTCATTGAAATCCCATTAGATGAACAATCAAGTTTGATTGACACTCCAGGAATTATTAATGAACACCAAATGGCCCATCTAATGTCTGCGAAAGATTTGAAGATCATCACTCCAAAAAAGGAAGTGAAACCGAGAGTCTTTCAATTGAATGATGGACAAACATTATTCGTCGGGGGAATGGTTCGATTGGACATTTCTGAAGCGGATGATAAATACGGCTATATTTGTTACTTCTCAAACCGATTGTCCATTCACCGAACGAAGACAGAGAAAGCGGAAGAATTATATGAAAATCACCTAGGTGAAATGCTATCTCCACCGAGTGAAGAAACATTAGAGAATTGGCCAGCTTTAAAACGAAAAACCTTCCATATTCACGAAAAGAAAATGGATGTTGTTGTTTCTGGTCTTGGATGGATTACTATTCCGGCAGGCAAAATCACAATAGACGCGTATGCACCCGAAGGCGTAAATGTTATAATACGTGAAGCAATCATTTAAAAGGAATGATTATATGTATCGTCTAGGGTTGATAGGAAATCCAATAAAACATTCAAAATCACCCGAACTTCATAAACAGTTTCTGAAAGAGTTTAATGTGAGAGGCGCATACGAATTGTATGAGTTATTAGAAATAGAATTGGGTACTTTTACAGAGTGGGTGAAGCGAGAGGGATTGTTAGGGTTCAATGTAACCGTACCTTATAAAGAAGCCATTATTCCACATTTAGATCGATTAGATTTTTTTGCAAAAGAAATGAACGCCGTGAATACCGTGAAATTGATGAATGGCGAGCTTGTTGGTTACAATACAGATGGAATAGGCTATATGGAAGCGTTAAGGCAATTTAAACCCGATTTTTTTGACCATACAAATAAAGAGATTTTGATCATCGGGGCAGGAGGAGCAGCTAAAGGGATCGCTCTTGCTCTGAATGGTTTAGAAAATACTACCATTAATATAGCGAACCGAACGGAAGAAAGAGCGCTTGAACTTGCTAAGAAACTAAAAAAAAGTCACGTATATAGTTTGGAAGAGGCTGAACGGTATCTAGAAACGTTTGATTTGATTATTCAAACGACAACCGTTGGAATGCAACCGAATATAGATGAACAAGTCATCCGATTGAATCGTGTCAAACCAACAGCTATTGTCAGCGATATCGTCTACCAGCCGAAATGGACGAAGTTTCTTAAGCAAGCAAATGCGCAAGGTGTCTACGTATTGTTTGGGATAGATATGTTGATTTACCAAGCGGCTAAATCCTTTGAGATTTGGACAGGACATCGCCCGAACGAAAAACTGCTGGAATCGCTGAAGGAGTGATTGAATGTTAACAGGAAAACAAAAACGTTTTTTACGTAAAGAAGCACATCATTTATCGCCAATTTTCCAAGTCGGCAAGCAAGGTGTCAATGAAAATATGATTGCACAATTAAATGATGTACTTGAAAAAAGAGAATTGATTAAGGTTAATATTTTGCAAAACGTTTTGGAGGACAAAGAAGAGATTGCCCAACAAATCGTCCAAGGAACGGGTGCTGAATTAGTACAACTGATTGGAAATATCATCGTTTTATACAAGCCTTCTGAAGAAAATAAACAGATTCAATTACCATAATGTGAAGGCTCAACTAATATTTTATGTCGGTGTAAAAGGTGATTTTATGAAAGTAGGATTGTTTGGTGGCACATTTGATCCGCCACATTTGGGACATTATGAGATCGGAAAAGCAGTAAGAGAAAAACTGGAATTGGATGAAGTTTGGTTTATTCCGACGTACGAACCGCCTCATAAAGACAATGCAACAGCATCACCGAATGACCGATTACGTATGCTAGAACGATTGATTGCTGGTGAGGAAGGTCTTTATATTTCGACGATTGAGTTTAATCGAGAAGGCCGTTCTTACACGATTGATACGGTGAAAGCACTACAAAAACGTCACCCAGAAGTACAGTTTTATTTTATTATCGGCGGCGATCAAATTGCATATTTACCTAATTGGTATAAAATCGAAGAATTGAAACGTTTAGTTCAATTCGTTGGAGTAAGGAGAAAAGGTTATTCATATGACATACCAGAGCAAATTCAAATGGTTGAAATTCCTGATTTACCTTACTCATCGACGAGTATCCGAGAAGGATTGAAAAATAATGAACCAATTGAAGGCTTGGACGAAAAAGTAGAACGGTATATAAGGGAGAATCATCTTTATGAACGTTGAATCGGCGTTAGCGGAATCAAAAAAAGTATTAAGCAACAAACGTCAAGCACACGTAGAGCGAGTAACTGAAGAAGCACTGCGCTTAGCGAAGCTATATAATGCTAATGAAGAACATGTCGGCATTGCTGCTGCACTGCATGATTACGCGAAAGAATTTGATCAAACACATCTCAGTGAAATTATTGAGTCATCTGACCATCTACCTAAAGATTTATTGATGTTTAATGAAGAACTGTTACATGGTCCAGCCGGCGCTGAACTCATCCGACGTCAATTTAATATAACAGAAAAAAATATCCTTCATGCAATTTGTTATCATACAACAGGGCGTGCTGGAATGTCACTTGAAGAGAAAATTGTTTTCTTAGCAGACTATATTGAACCAGGAAGAGACTTTCCAGCCGTCTACAAAGCAAGAGAATTAGCTACTCAAGACTTGAATGAGGCTTGTCGGTATACTCTTCAGGAAACGATTCGTTTTCTAATGAGTAAACAACAATTGATTTACCCCGATACATTTCATGCATATAATGAATTAACTAAAAATTAGGAGGGTTTTATTTGGACAGTAAACAACTACTTGAAATCGCGGCAAAGGCATGTGACGATAAAAGCGGTCAAGAGATTGTCGCACTCGATATGAAGGAAGTATCTTTAATTGCTGATTACTTTTTAATTTGTTCTGGAAACACTGAACGTCAAGTGGATGCAATTAGCAAGTCCATTAAAGATGCAGTAGAAGAACAAGGTAAAGAAGTGAAAAGAATAGAAGGTAAAGACCAAGCAAGGTGGGTGCTTGTTGATCTAGAAGATGTCGTTGTCCATATTTTCCATAAAGAAGAAAGAGCCTATTATAACTTGGAAAAATTGTGGGGCGATGCATCAAAAGTTGACTTGCCTATTTAAGAAAGGGCGCAATCTTCATGTACAATCAAATGGCAAAAATTTATGATTACTTCATGGCAGAGGTACCGTATCACCAATGGGTTGATTTTTATGAAACATTCACGATAAATCACTCTAATCCATCGGTGTTAGATCTCGGTTGTGGAACTGGCGAGATGTCATTTCGCTTGGAGTCAACCGCAGGAAAAGTCGTTGGTATCGATTTATCTGAAGAAATGATTGAACAAGCAAATAATAAAAAACCAGAAACGAGTTCCGTTATGTTTGAGCAAGCAAATTTAGTTCAATTATCACTCGATGAACAATTTGATGTCATTGTTAGCTTTTTAGATGTTTTAAACTATATAACTGATCAAAATCAAGTGAAGGAATCCTTTCAACGAATTAAAAATCACTTGAAGCCAGGCGGGACGTTTCTTTTTGATGTTCATAGTCTTAAACATATGAACCAATTGATTGCAGATGAAATCTATTCGTATATAACTGATGAACTGAGTTATGTTTGGTTTTGCCTACCAGGTCAAGAAAAAGGGGAGGTCCATTACGACCTCACGTTTTTCGTAGCAGAAAATGACGGGCGGTATAAACGATTTGATGAAGAACACACACAACGCACTTTTTTAGTTCATCAATATAAACAATGGCTTGAGCAAGTAGGCTTTTCGAATGTTCGCGTCTATGCCGACTTCAACTTTTTCGAGGAAAGTGAAGAAGGAGATCGCTTGTTCTTTGTTTGTGAAGCTCAGTGAAAAAAGCAACATTCATTTGTTGCTTTTTTCTATGTCTTGGCTACAATAGAATTATCCACTAAAATTCATTTTCGCCTCGAGAATCAATGCCTCCACCATTTCTTTTTCCGCAGAGAATTTTTGATGTGTATTTTTAAATACTTGATTGAAACTGTTGTGTATCTCTTTTTCCAACGCTTCCATGCCCACTCCCGTAATCCCACCTTTCACCATTACTTTTTCACGTAACGTTTCAAGAGAAAAATGTTTTTCCTCTAGTAAACGACCAAATCCAATTACCATTGTTTCTACAAAGTTTACTGCTTCTTCTCTTTTGAGTGATGTTTCTTGTTCAACGGACTGAATCATATCTTCTAATACATAACTTAAAAAAGCCGGACCACAGGAGACGATATCAGAAGCGGCACGGACGTTGTCATCTTTGACTTCGAAAGGCTCTGAGAATAGTTTACACGTTTGCTTAATCATTTGTTGATCCATCATATTCGTTCGTTTCCCAAATGTAAGTAATGTAGCTCCAGTTAACGATTGGTTTGTAATACTTGGAATCATTCGTGCTGTTTTACAAGGAAGAATTTGATCTAGATGATCAGTTGAGATTGAACTCGTAATTGATATAACCAACTGTTCTTTTTTAATGTGAGGCTGAAGTTTTTTTGAAATCTCTAGGATTTCTTTCGGTTTAGCACATAGCAATAGCACATCACATTTATTGGCCATGTTCGTTAAGCTTCGTTCGACATGGACATTTGGATATTGATTTAACAACTCATATGCCTTCATCAATGTACGATTATAAAGGTAAAGGTTCTCTTCCTCCACAGCATGACTAGTAGTAAATGAATGCAAGAGAACTTTCCCCATATTGCCTGTTCCGATAATTCCCCAATTCATTTCATAACCTCCTTAAAGGTATCCCTAAATTAATATATGAAAGAAGGTCTTGAACATGATTATTCAAAAAAAATGGTTGATTTATGCACTCATCTTTTTACTTTTATTCATTGCGTTACTCTTTTTCCAGCAAAACCGAGAAACGGCTTCAGTGATCGTTGAGGAACCTGTTGAGGTAGTCCAGGAGAACTTAGAGTCGATGGATAAAACTATCGAATCCGCAATACTATGGGTGGATATTAAAGGGATGGTACAAAAGCCAGGTGTGTACCAATTAACAGAAGGCGACCGTGTCAAGGATGCGATCCAAATAGCAGGTGGTTTTGTAGAGGACGCCGATGAGCTGATGGTCAATATGGCTGCCTTAGTTCACGATGAAATGGTTATTTATGTACCTATGAAAGGAGAGGAAGGTGAAGGTACTTATTCTTCTCAACGTGTAATGGCTGAGGAAGGAAAAGTAAGGATTAATACTGCTGAATTAAATGAAATCATGACATTACCGGGTATCGGTGAACAGAAAGCGAAGAGTATTATTGAATACCGTGAAACAAATGGTAAATTTCAATCTGTTGAAGATTTATTGCAAATATCAGGAATAGGAGAAAAAACGCTCGAACGATTTAGAGATATGGTCATTGTCCCATAGTGTTGACGTGATATACTAAAGAGAAATAAATTATTTGGAGTGCTTAGGAGGAACGTAACCAATGGAGCGAATTTCTTGGGATCAATATTTTATGTCGCAAAGTCATTTATTGGCTTTACGAAGTACGTGTGAGCGATTATCGGTTGGTGCGACTATCGTGCGTGAAAAACGAGTCATCGCAGGTGGATACAATGGGAGCGTATCTGGTGGCGATCACTGTATTGAAGTTGGATGTAAGGTTGTTGACGGGCATTGTGTGCGAACAATTCATGCTGAAATCAATGCGATTTTACAATGTGCCAAATTCGGTGTGCCGACAGAAGGAGCTGAAATATACGTCACCCACTTTCCATGTTTAAATTGTTGCAAGACAATCATTCAAAGTGGAATTAGTAAAATTTATTATGCAGAAGATTATCGGAACCATCCATATGCGATTGAATTACTAGAAGCTGCGGGTGTTGAATATGAAAAGGTCGAATTGGATTATTTACATATTGACACTGGTACAAAAGAAAAAATTACTTTAATGACAAAGCTCATTCAAGAGTTGGAAGCGCAGGGAGTCGAAGAGGAAAAATTACGTCATTACCGAGAACAAATCAATGACCTATTTATGCACGTCGAATAAATTGAGGTCGAAGTGAAAGGTAATTTCTATTTAACCGCAATCATCTTTACTTTGGGATACTTGCCAATCGAAGTGAGCCTTTGTTTGGTAGGAGTACTGCTATTGTCACTCCTACGCTTTTGGTTCAACCATAAATGGTTTTTAGGAGTATCCCTACTTCTTTTTATCCTCTCTTTATACCTCTCGCCTACAGGAACCCCATTGTCTGAAAGTATTATTCCAGATCAATACACAGGATCAATCATTATTAAAAGTCATCCTGTTACGAAAGAATTCTATACAGAGTTTGAAGTTGAGTTAGCTGATCAACATAACGTTCTTGTTCGACAACCCACACATAAGCGAACAGATATTAAACTCGGTGCTGTGTGCAAAGCAGAGTTATCGATCGAACAGGATAAAAAAGCAACGAACCCGGGTCAGTTTGATTATGCTTTATTTTTACGCAATCAAGGCATTAGTGGGACTGTATATGATGCAACAATTGATGAGTGTGTCGGTTCATCGTTTGTTTCACCACTTTATGAATATCGAGACCGTCTGCTCGGCAGAATTGATGGCATTTTTTCATCGAATACCGCCGCATGGATGAAAGCTCTACTGTTTGGCGAACGATCTAGCTTAGATGATCAGCTCATCGAAAGCTTTCAATTTTGGAATCTGTCACATTTACTTGCGATCAGTGGATTACATGTTGGTTTACTATTGAGCTTGTTGTATGCTGTGTTGTATTTTGGATTCCGCATTTCGAAAGAATCCGTTATGAATGTAATGCTTGTTACAATCCCAGTTTATATCTTACTTGCTGGAGCTCAACCTTCTGTCATTCGTGCAGGCATGATGGCCGTATTGGTCATTTTGATTACGAAGTTGAAATTAGCTCTAAAATTACTGGATGTTTTATCGATTGTTTATATTGCTTCGTTGATATTCGACCCCTATCTGTTTTATCAGCTCTCTTTTCAGTTCTCCTTCCTCGTGACCAGTAGTTTAATTTTATCGAAGCGGTTGATTACAACAGACGGTTGGTTGTGGATTTCGATAAAAATTAGTCTCATTAGCCAACTCGCACTATTGCCACTTCAGTTTTATCACTTTTACTACACAAATGTTTTATCCTTTCTCCTCAACTTATTGTTTGTCCCATATTTTACGCTGTTTATGCTACCACTATTGATTACTCTTTTGTTGTTACACTATTTATCGCCTTCACTTGCTCTTTTAATGGAAAAGGTTTTCATATGGATCAACCAGCCAATGATGGACGCATTCGTTGGACTTGAACAATTTTCTTTTGCTCAATGGATTGTTGGCAAACCCTCGATTGTAATAATTTTTATTTATTATGTACTATTTCTTAGTGTGATGAATTTATGGAATGATGGTAATAAAAAGTTAGCTGCAGCATTTTCGGTTATGTTAATTACGTGTTGGTGGGTGCAGCAAGCATTGCCATATTTGGATAGTACGTATCGGATTACTATGCTTGATGTCGGTCAAGGTGATTCATTCGTCATTGAATTGCCATACAGGTCAGCTGTTTTAATGGTGGATGCAGGAGAAGAGGTAGCTTATTCTCATTTGGATCGGCCAAATAGAAATATGAAGAATGTTATTCAACCTTTTTTATGGTCAAAAGGAATTTCTGAGCTCGATGCTTTGTTTATTAGCCATTTTGACTACGATCACGTTGCAGGCGGAAGAGAAATCATGGACACATTTAAAACGAAAGGATTGTATATTGCAGCAAGAAAGGATATCGAACCAGTTAAACGCTATTTTGGCGATCGTTATGAACCCATTCTTTTAAGGAAAGGTCATCACCTACAATTCGGAGGCGGAAGCATTGAAGTAATTGCGCCTGAAACAGACCAATTATCTGGTAGTGAAAATAATCATTCGTTAGTGTTTATTTTAGAAGTAGATGGGCATCGGGCGTTGTTTACCGGTGATGTAGAAAAACCAGGGGAGAAACAAATTCTTCAAGCAAACTTACCACCAATTGATTTATTGAAGGTTGCCCATCATGGAAGTAAAACTTCTACGGGTGAGGCTTTCATAACAGAAGTAGAGGGGGAGGTGAAAGATGCTTTTATATCTGTCGGAGAAGAAAATGCCTTTAACCATCCATCGGAGGAGGTGATTCAACGATTGGAGGAGCGGAATATCCGAATTTGGCGGACAGATATCCATGGGGCTGTTGAAATGAATTATAAAAATGGACAAAGCACATTTTACCTATTTACTCCATAGAATAGAAAAAAGAGGCTGAATGAATCAGCCTCTTTGAACCAATTATTTTAATTACGAACCAATCACCTGAAAGACTGTTCCAATGAAGAAAATAATGAAAAAGAATAAGAAAGAAAAACCAAAGCCTTTAATTGAATCAACGACATCATTGTTTTTTGATTGTACTTCTTGTTCGAATTCGTTCACGTTCATCCCTCCCGTTTCATATACAGTATACTGGTAGACTGAAGTTATCGTCTAGTCCTTTTAATAAAATCCATAAAATTTTAACAAATGATTGCTAAGAGTTGTCAGCTATATTCCTGCCAACAATACACACAATAAGTATAACACCAAACGCCGCCAAAGACAAAAACGGCCCGGGATTTTGTCTTTTTGGCGTTTATATAGATTCGAGGGTGTCTGTATATGGCACCCTCCATATTTTTTGCATTGTCAATAAGGACAATCCGTTATACGATTAAAAAGGAGGAGATGAAATTACATGCATGCAAAGGAATTTTTGAACGTAAAAGAGAATAATTTTAAACATAATGTTTTTTTATTATATGGAGAAGAAACTTTTTATATTCAAAAGGTTCGGGAGAAGATTGTTCAATCGCTGAATAATATTGATGAAAATGCTGATTTTCAGCTTTATGATATGGAAACAACTCCGATTCAAGAAGCTATTCATGACGCAGAGACATTTCCTTTTTTCAGTGATCATAAAATCGTCATCATTAACCGAGCACATTTTTTGACTGGCCAAGTACATAGAGGGGATGTTGACCACCAGATTGACGTACTGACTGAGTTTATCCAGCATCCCGTCGATTTTACGACAGTGATCATCATTGCACCTTATCCTAAACTGGATCAACGAAAAAAAATCACTAAAATCGTTAAAGAAAATAGTATGGTCATTGACTGTACACCACCGAATTTATATGACATGAAAAGTACGATTCAACCAATGGCAGCCTCCCGTGGTCTACAGTTATCCAACGAAGTAATTGATTTACTGATTGAAAGAGTCGGTGAGCATATCGAAGCTTTAGATCATGAGTTAGAGAAAATCGCTTTATATGCGACGAATGGAGACATTAGTTATGAACAAGCAAAGTCGCTTGTTTCCACTCATGCCGAAACAAGTACGTTTACGTTAATTGATGCATTGACAGATAACAACTTAGGTCATTCACTCTCGGCATTAAAAGAATTTCGTAAACGAAATGAGGAGCCGATTGCATTGTTGGCACTCGTCGCATCTCAAATTCGTTTGATTTTACAATGCAAATTATTAAAAAAATCGAATTATCAACAGCAACAAATGGCAAAACAGCTGAAAGTCCATCCATACGCTGTCAAGATGGCACTCAAAAGAGAAAGAAGATTTACAGAAGAGCAATTGAAACAAATGATCATTGAAGCGGCGAAGTGTGATGAACAGATGAAAACGGGCGAAAAGGATAAGTGGTTAGCATTAGAGATGTTTATAGAAAGAGCCGGAAGACTGATTGGTGAGCCAGCTTAGAGGGAAATCGATAGAACAAAAATAAAAAATCGCACATAAAAAGAGCTGATGTCCAAGCACTCGAGTAATGCTTGAAGACCAGCTCTTTTTTTGATGGAAAAGCAATCACTTTAGCGTGAAATTCACCATCGTTTTTTCACTTATGAAGTTATTTCATTCACTTTTTTCATAAGTGTACGCTTTTTACGGCTCGCGTTGTTTTTATGAATAATTCCTCTTTGTTGCGCTTTGTCGATTTTCTTTACCGCTGTTACTAAAGATTCTTTTGCTTCATCAGCATTGTTGTTACGTACATGATTTTCTACCTCACGCATAGAGCTACGCATATCAGATTTGATTGTCTGGTTACCTGTACGTTTTTCATTATTAACTCGGATTCTTTTAGTTGAGCTTTTAGTGTTCGCCATGTTCATTCACCTCCTGATGAATTGTCCAAGCAATATCTTGGACAAAAAATATTGTAACAAAGGTTTGCGGAAATTTCAATAAATTACTTCTAAGATGAAAACGCTTGCGATTAAAATAGGAAGTTTAGAACAGACTAAGAAACAGAGATCGGAGGGTTTTATATGGAAAATGAATACAGATTACGTACAGATTTAGCGGTTGAAGCAAAAGAGATGTTTGTTGAGAAAAATCCAGAAAAAGAACACGAGCTTGATGGAATCATTATTCGAGAATTTCAAGCAGACGATGTCAAATTAACACGTGTTGAAATTGATGAAGAAGGCAGTAAACGTGTAGGCAAAAGTCCGGGAGAATATGTCACGTTGGAATCTCAAAAGTTGCGGGAATTAAAATCCGACTTTATGAACCAAATAAGCACGATGATGGCTAAAGAGCTAAGCCGATTGATTCAAAAGCATGAAATCCCAAATGATGCACGTTGTTTAATTGTCGGTCTCGGAAATGAATATATAACACCAGACGCTTTAGGACCAAGAACGGTCAATAAAACATACGTGAATGCCCATCTGTTCAAGCTACATCCCGATTCGGTTGAAAAAGGTGTCCGTCCGATAGCAGCTTTTACCCCAGGTGTAATGGGAATGACCGGAATTGAGACGAGTGATATGATTTTCGGTGTTACAAAACAGTCTAAGCCTGATTTCATTATTGTTATTGACGCCCTTGCTGCAAGGAGTATCAACCGCGTGAATGCTACAATCCAAATGTCTGATACAGGAATACATCCGGGCTCCGGGGTAGGTAATAATCGAAAAGAAGTTAGTGAAGCTACTTTGAATGTTCCTGTATTTTCAATAGGTGTACCGACAGTAGTTGATGCTGTCACAATTACGAGTGACACGATTGATTATATGCTCAAGCATTTTGGTCGGGAAATCTCTGAGCAAGGTCGAGCAAGCAAAGCGTTGACACCTGCGGGAATGTCATTCGGTAAGCGAAAGCTTTTAAAACCAGAAGACTTACCAGATGAGGAAACAAGAAAGAAATTCATGGGAGTGATCGGCGCTTTAGGCGAGGAGGAGAAACGCCAACTGATTCAAGAAGTACTCCATCCAATCGGTCATAATTTAATGGTTACCCCAAAAGAAGTCGACGAAGTAATTGAGGAATTGAGTATGGTTATCGCCAATGGACTGAATCAAGGACTTCATGCATCCATCGATGAACAGAATGCTAACGATTATTTATAAAGTAAAGCCATACAATTCTTGAACCCCTGTAATGGACGTTTTGAAATAGGTCCTAACAGGGGTTTTTATTTTTCGTTGATTCGACGTTCTATCATCTGAATCTCTCGAATAGAGTTTTAATAGAACTTTACTAGAGAGGTTGAAATAAAACATGAATCCAATATTCTTCAACTCCAAAAACATTAAAAAGAAAATGAAAAATCCATTTGTCTTATTTATTGTCTTGTTTATTGTCTTATGGCTATTAATTCCAGCATTTACGATCAGACCAATTCCAAACGGACAAGATTCATTTATGGATGAATGGTTAGCTGACATTGATGCTGTTTCACTCAGTCATTTATTAACGATTGACCAACCGATTATGGATGGCATTGTTTCATCGGAAGAGCAACTGTCATTATCATCCGTATTATTGCCAATGGTAACTAGTTTGCCGTATCAAGACATTCGCTTGTTGTTTGGACATGAGCTACCGAACTTTTCTATTAACAACAGTACGATTGCGATTCGCGGAAGTGGAACGAACCACTTTACGACGTCGATTGAGTCAGCTCCACCAGATGAATTGTTTGAAGATGAAGAGATTGTTGAGGACAGTAAACCAGATCAAACATATACCGGTGAGTCAGTTTTCCTTTATACCTCCCATAATAGAGAGTCTTTTTTACCTGAACTATCAGAAGGTCGAGTTCCAGATGAAGCCTTCCATCAGACGGAGAACGTTATGAAGCTTTCCAAAAAAATGAGTGAACACTTAAAGAATCAGCAAATTGAATCGTTTGTGGATGAAACGGATATTTGGAATGAACTGAAAAAAGAAGGAATGGTTTATCACCAGTCATATGATTATGCACGAAGAGTGGTTCAACAAGCGCAAGCAAACAATGAAGATTTAAGTTTTATGATCGATATCCATCGTGATGCGCAGCCAAGGAATATAACAACGACAGAAATTAACGGTCAAAAGGCCGCGAAGATAATGTTTGTCATCGGTGGCGAACATGAGAATTATGAGAAAAACTTAGCATTCGCAGCAGAGCTTCACGAACGGATTGAAGAAAAATATCCAACGTTAAGTCGGGGTGTGGAAGTGAAAAGAGGATCTGGGGTTAACGGAGTCTATAACCAAGATTTAGCAGAGAACTCGATTGTTCTTGAGGTTGGTGGGTATGAAAATACATTTGAAGAACTTTATTTAACCATTAAGTACTTCAGTGAAATTTTTGCAGATTATTATTTCAATAAAACGGCGGAAGAGGTGTAATCATGTTAAGACTTTTAGGTATTCTCATTGTTTTGTTCTTTATCTTTCAGGTCGGTGTGTCTTTCGGAAAGCACGCCGAACCTACTACAACAGAAGTTATAGCGAATGAAACGGAACTGGACAAGAAAGAACAGGGTGTTGAATCGTTTGAAGTAAAACATACGAAGCAATTAAATGAGAAGCCTAAAGGAAGCGAGCTATTCATGATTGCTAGCTTTTTGGAAACAGGACTAAAAAGCTTGTTCTCATTCCTGTTCGAATTCCTTCATCGATTTTCTTTGCTATTCTGGTAACGAAAATCAATTGAATGTTGTCGATTGTATTGCTATAATCAAGCTAGCGTATTTTCGCGAATTACAGGAGTGATGCAGTTTGACAGAGAGAAAGAAAAGAAACGTACGAAATTTTTCAATTATTGCCCATATCGATCACGGTAAATCTACTCTAGCCGATCGCATATTAGAAAGAACGAATGCGTTGACCCAAAGAGAAATGAAAGAACAATTTCTTGATGCCATGGATTTGGAGAGAGAACGTGGAATAACCATCAAATTGAATGCCGTACAATTAGGATATACGGATCAAGATGGTGAAGATTATTTATTTCATTTGATCGATACGCCTGGACACGTCGACTTTACATATGAAGTATCACGTAGTCTGGCAGCTTGTGAAGGGGCGATCCTAGTCGTTGACGCAGCGCAAGGTATTGAAGCCCAAACACTTGCAAACGTTTATTTAGCTTTGGATAACGATTTGGAAATCATTCCAGTTATTAATAAAGTTGACTTACCAAGTGCAGACCCAGAACGTGTGAAACAAGAGATAGAAGATGTCATCGGGATACCCGCGGATGATGCTATCTTGGCTTCTGCAAAAGCAGGAAAAGGTATAGATGAAATTTTAGAACGTATTGTGACAGATATACCTGCTCCGGCTGGAGATGAAGAAGAGCCAACAAAAGCTTTGATTTTTGATTCTTTGTATGATTCTTACCGCGGTGTCATTGCTTATATTTGTATAAAAGAAGGCAGCCTAAAAAAAGGCGATAAAATCCAAATGATGCAGACTGGTAAAACATTCGAAGTAAACGGGCTAGGAGTTTTCACACCAAGTCCTGTCGAGAAAGAAGAGCTTACTGTTGGTGACGTTGGATTCTTAACAGCATCAATTAAAGACGTAGGAGATTCTCGGGTTGGGGATACGATTACATTAGCGAACAACCCAGCGTCCGAACCATTACCTGGTTACAAAAAAATGAATCCAATGGTTTTTTGTGGTTTGTATCCAGTAGATGCGGATAAATACAATGACTTACGCGAGGCGCTAGAACGCTTAGAGCTTAATGACTCGTCTTTACAATATGAAGCGGAAACTTCGCAAGCGCTCGGTTTTGGATTCCGTTGTGGATTTCTTGGACTTTTACACATGGAAATTATTCAAGAAAGAATTGAAAGAGAATTCAACATTGACTTGATTACGACAGCACCAAGTGTTATTTATGAAGTTCAATTAAATGATGGTGAAATTATCCATGTTGATAATCCATCTATGCTACCAGATCCACAGGAAGTATCAGAAATTAAAGAGCCTTATGTTGAAGCGACCATTATGGTTCCAAATGATTTTGTCGGTGCGGTAATGGAAATTTGTCAGAAAAAACGTGGTCAATTCAAGGATATGCAATATTTAGATGAAAACCGTGTAAATATTACGTACGAAATTCCTTTGTCAGAAATCGTCTATGATTTCTTTGACCAATTAAAGTCACAAACGAAGGGATACGCTTCATTTGATTATGACTTTAAGGGCTATCAAGTTTCGAATTTGGTTAAAATGGACATTTTATTAAACGGTGAATCTGTCGATGCTCTATCTTTCATTGTTCATAGGGACTTTGCATTTCATCGAGGAAAGCATATTGCTGAAAAGTTGAAAAAGATTATTCCAAGGCAACAATTTGAAGTACCGGTTCAAGCAGCAATCGGAAATAAAATTATTGCTCGGACAACAATTAAAGCCATGCGTAAAAACGTTTTATCGAAATGTTACGGTGGAGATATATCGAGAAAGAGAAAATTATTGGAGAAGCAAAAAGAAGGTAAGAAACGAATGAAAATGGTTGGAAAAGTCGAAATCCCACAAGAGGCATTTATGTCCGTACTTGAAATGGATGACGACGACTAGGGCAGGCCAATTCGGTCGCCCTTTTCTTTGTTTATTGAACTGTTAAAATTCGATGTTGAGATTATCAATTTAAAATGAATATCAATGTTGAATTGTGAGAAGCGAAGGTGGCGACTCCTGCGGGTAAAAGCGTCCACCGGTAGCGGATGGAAAATCTGCAATAGATTTAACATACTGTCTCGAAGAAAGAAGGTTACCGATGACAAACGCAGCATATATTCATATTCCTTTTTGCCATGAAATTTGCCATTACTGTGATTTTGCAAAAATGTACTATAATCAATCATTGGCAGATGATTACTTGAAAGCTTTAGATAAGGAAATGGAGTTATATATAGGAAAACAACAAAAAACGGTACGTACAATTTATATCGGTGGAGGTACCCCGACGAGTTTAAATCCAAAGCAATTGACAACACTAATGAAATCGATATTAACCTATTTTAACGTTGATAAAGTTGAGGAGTTTACAATTGAGGCAAATCCAGGCGAGTTTACAGAAGAACATGTGAAAGTTATGAAAGAATTCGGTGTCAACCGCGTTTCGCTTGGAGTGCAAGTGTTGGATGATGAGTATCTGAAACAAATGAACAGGCTTCATACCGTTGAGGAAGTTAATCAGGCTGTTCATTTATTACAGCATCATGATTTGACGAATATTAGCATGGATTTTATTTATGCGCTTCCAGATCAAACGTTGGATCATTTTAAACAAACATTAACCCAGGCAATATCCTATGATTTGCCTCATTATTCATCTTACGCATTGCAAATTGAACCACGTACTGTATTCCACATGCGACATCAACAAGGAAAATTGAATAAACCACCAGAAGAAACAGAAGCAGATATGTTGATTACATTGATGGACATGATGGAAAACAACGGTTTAAATCATTATGAAATTAGTAATTATGCAAAGAAAGGCTTTGAAAGCCAACATAATTTGACCTATTGGAGCAATGCAACCTACTACGCATTTGGGTCTGGAGCACATGGCTATTTAAACGATGAACGATATGTCAATTACCGGCCGGTAAATCATTATATTAAAGCAATTAACGATGGAAAAAAGCCAATTTTGCATGTCGATGACATTACGAAAAGAGAAAAGATTGAAGAAGAAATGTTTCTCGGATTGCGAAGAAGAAGCGGCGTTTCTGATACGCTGTTTCAACTTAAGTATAGCATTTCCTTATTCGATATTTATCGTAAAGAGATAGAGCGATTAAGTCAAAAAGAGTGGATTTATTATGATAAAGATACCATTCGTATGACTCGACAAGGATTAATGTTCGGTAATGAAGTATTCTCCTCGTTCTTATTGGATGAAAATCAAATCACTCTTATTGACAGGTAAAATGGTTTTTGATAATTTAATAATAGCATTAGCACTCGAATGAAAAGAGTGCTAACAGAGGTGAGTTAAATGCTTACAGATCGCCAATTGTTAATATTGAAAGTCATCGTGGATGAGTTTGTTGATACTGCACAACCGATTGGCTCCAGAAATATAGCTAAAAAGGAGCAAGTAGGGTTTAGTCCAGCAACAATCCGCAATGAAATGGCTGATTTAGAGGAGTTGGGTTTCTTGCAAAAAACCCATTCATCTTCAGGAAGAATGCCATCGGAAAAGGGTTACCGTTTCTATGTAGACCATCTAATGGATCCGTTGAAATTGACGAAAGATGAAATCAAGCGGATTAATAAGTACTTTAGCCATAAGATGATTGAATTGGAACGAGTGATGGAAAACTCCGCTAACATTCTATCTGAATTGACGCAGTACATGACATTGGTTCTTGGTCCAGAAATTTTCGAAACCAAGTTAAAGCAAGTACAAATCGTTCCTCTAAATCAGCATTCAGCGATTGCAATCCTTGTGACGGATACGGGTCATGTTGAACACCGTTCCTTTGTTATTCCTCAAGGATTAGACCAATCTGACCTTGAAAAAACGGTCAATATTTTAAATGAAAAGCTTGTCGGAGTACCGTTAGTCTATTTGGATCGGATGATTAAAAAAGAAGTTAGAGGGTTAATCAAACAATATACGTCCGATTTTTCACAAGCCTATCATTTGTTAGAGGAAGCCTTATTGATCGACTTGCCGACTAATTTATATGTAAGCGGAAAAGGGAATATGCTGAATCAACCAGAGTTCAATGATATTGAAAAGATTAAAATTTTGTTTAGCATGATGGAAAGTGAAGAACAAATTGCGCCTCTTTTAAAATCGAAAGAAGAAGGAACCCATATTTTTATCGGACGCGAAAATAAAATTGAGGCATTAAATGACCTATCATTAATTACGTCTACCTATACAATTGGAGAAGACCAAGTGGGTACGATTGCTTTACTTGGGCCAACTCGAATGGATTATGCGAAAGCTGTTGCCATGCTTCAGTTATGGAGTAAGCAAATGAGCCAATCCTTAAAGTCGTGGTATGACGAAAATTAATTACTAAGTGTCAATCCTTACTGGTTGATTTTTAGTTGATAGATGATATATTTAACAATTGGAAATCTAGGAAGCGTTACATGAGGAGGTGACTGGATTGGTCGATGAAAATAACATTGAAAAAGATAACATCGTAACAGACCCAGAAGATCATTTCGATGAAGTGATTAAAGAGGAAAATGAAAAAAATGAAGATACAAATCAAGTAGAAAACGAAACCGAAGAGTCACGAGATGCTAATTCGGAAGAAAATCAATCTGAACTCAACCAGTTAAAGGATGAGAATGCTGATTTAAATGACCGTCTCCTTCGTTTGCAAGCAGATTTTGATAACTACAAGAGAAGAATGAAAAAAGAAAAAGAGATGGATTTAAAATATAAATCCCAAGAGCTTGCTACAGAAATCATCCCTGTGTTGGATAACTTTGAACGGGCACTTCAAACCGGTGCTGATCAAGAGAATGTTGCTTCATTTGTTGAAGGAGTTGAAATGGTTTATCAACAACTCCAACAGGCTTTGGAAAAAGTCGGTGTTACTGAAATTGAAGCAGAGGGAAAAGAATTTGACCCTACCATCCATCAAGCTGTGATGCAAGTTGAAGAAGATGGATATGATTCAAACCAAGTAATTGAAGTGCTTCAAAAAGGATATCAGTTAAAAGATCGTGTGATCCGACCGGCGATGGTTAAAGTTAACCAATAAAAATAAACCAAAACAAACAGTATGCAAGGAGGATTTTTTTATGAGTAAAATTATCGGAATTGACTTAGGAACGACAAACTCTGCCGTAGCCGTAATGGAAGGCGGAGATGCTACAATCATTGCAAACCCTGAAGGAAACCGTACAACACCATCTGTAGTTTCCTTTAAAAATGGTGAGCGTCAAGTAGGTGAAGTCGCAAAACGTCAAGCGATCACGAATCCTAACACCATTCAGTCCATTAAACGTTATATGGGAACAGACCACAAGGAAGAAGCAGAGGGTAAAGAATACACCCCACAAGAAGTCTCTGCGATTTTACTTCAGCACTTAAAATCATATGCAGAAGAATATTTAGGTGAAACCGTTGAAAAAGCAGTCGTCACAGTACCTGCATATTTCAATGATGCTGAAAGACAAGCAACAAAAGATGCTGGTAAGATTGCTGGCTTGGAAGTAGAGCGTATCATTAACGAGCCAACTGCTGCTGCATTGGCATACGGAATTAACCAAGATGACGATCAAACTGTTTTGGTTTATGACCTTGGTGGTGGTACGTTTGACGTATCTATTCTAGATATCGGTGATGGAACATTTGAAGTTGTTTCAACTGCGGGTGACAATCGTCTAGGTGGAGATGATTTTGACCAAGTCATTATTGATCATATGGTTCAAGAATTCAAAAAAGAAAACGGCATTGATTTATCTCAAGATAAAATGGCAGTTCAGCGTTTGAAAGATGCTGCTGAGAAAGCGAAGAAAGATCTTTCTGGTGTAGCACAAACACAAATTTCTCTACCATTTATTACAGCAGGAGAAGCAGGACCACTTCATCTAGAAATGACACTAAGCCGTGCGAAGTTTGAAGAACTATCTGCTGGATTGGTTGAGCGGACAATGAAGCCAACTCGCCAAGCATTAAATGATGCGGATATGAAAGCTTCAGACATTGATAAAGTACTATTGGTCGGTGGTTCCACTCGTATTCCAGCAGTACAAGAAGCGATTAAGAAAGAAATTGGAAAAGAGCCTTCAAAAGGCGTTAACCCAGACGAAGTTGTTGCACTAGGCGCAGCAATCCAAGGTGGCGTGCTTCAAGGAGACGTTAAAGACGTTGTACTATTGGACGTTACACCACTTTCACTTGGAATTGAAACAATGGGTGGAGTATTCACTAAGCTGATTGAACGTAACACAACGATTCCAACAAGTGAAAAACAAGTATTCTCTACTGCGGCTGATAATCAAACAGCAGTTGATATTCACGTCCTACAAGGTGAACGTGAAATGGCACAATACAACAAGACACTTGGCCGTTTCCAGTTAACGGATATTCCACCAGCACCACGTGGTATTCCGCAAATTGAAGTATCTTTTGATATCGATGCAAACGGCATTGTAAACGTAAGTGCAAAAGATTTAGGCACAAACAAAGAACAATCCATTACAATCAAATCTTCTTCAGGTCTATCCGATGATGAAGTTGAACGTATGGTAAAAGAAGCAGAAGAAAATGCTGAAGAAGATAAAAAACGTCGTGAAGAAGTAGAGCTACGCAACGAAGCTGATCAACTCGTATTCACAACGGATAAAACGATTAAAGATCTAGGCGAACAAGTTTCAGAAGATGAGAAGAAGAAAGCTGAAGAGCTTAAAGAAGAATTGAAGTCTGCTCTTGAAGGCGAAGACCTAGATGCAATCAAAGAGAAAAAAGAAGCACTAGAGCAAGAGGTACAGAACCTCAGCGTGAAATTGTATGAGCAGGCAGCACAGCAAGCTCAACAAGAAGGCGGCGAACAGTCTCAAGATGACAACGTTGTAGACGCTGAATATGAAGAAGTTCAAGACGATGAAGAGAAAAAATAAGCTTCATGTGTAAAAGGTTTAAAAAAAGTCAAAGTCAACTTACTGGCTTTGGCTTTTTTTAAGGTGATTTTCTCTATATCTAGCAACACGTTTGTCATCTGTATTTCAGATAAACTAGAATGAACCAAGTTTTAAATAATAAGCCAAGCTAAAATCGGTCATCGAAACCGACTTTACATTGCAGAAGGAAATCATCTAATGTTATGATAAATTTTATGTTATACGATGCAGGAGAGTGGTCTCATGAGTAAAAGAGATTATTATGAAATCTTGGGGGTCTCTAAAGATGCCTCTAAGGACGAAATTAAAAAGGCTTATCGAAAATTAGCGCGAAAGTACCATCCTGATGTGAATAAAGAAGAGGATGCGGCTGATAAATTTAAAGAAGCAAAAGAAGCATATGAAGTTCTTGGCAATGAACAGAAGAGAGCACAATATGACCAGTTTGGCCATGCGGGTACGCAAGGAGGCCAAGGTGGCTCTGGTGCTGGCGGCTTCGGAGCAGGAGGATTCGGTGGCTTCGAGGACATTTTCGATATGTTCTTCGGAGGTGGCGGACGTACAAGAGATCCGAACGCTCCTCAAAAAGGTCAAGACCTTCAATATACGATGGAACTTGATTTTGAAGAAGCTGTCTTTGGAAAAGAAACAGCTATTCATATACCGAAAGAAGAAACATGTGATACGTGTGAAGGTTCCGGTGCGAAGCCTGGAACGAATGTAAACACTTGTCCACACTGTCAAGGAACAGGTCAGTTGAATGAAACACAGGATACGCCTTTTGGCAGAGTCGTCAACCGCCGAGCTTGTCATTATTGTAGCGGAACAGGAAAACAAGTAGAGCAAAAATGTTCAACTTGTGGTGGTAAAGGTTCTGTGCGCAAAAGAAAGAAAATAGAGATTAATATTCCAGCAGGAATTGACGATGGTCAGCAAATTCGAGTTAGCGGGGAAGGAAATCCTGGCGAAAACGGAGGACCACCGGGAGACTTGTTTGTCGTCATTCGAGTCAAAAACCATGAGTTCTTTGAACGCGATGGCGATGATATCCTTTGTGAAATGCCAATCACTTATGCGCAAGCTGCACTTGGTGATGAGGTAGAAGTTCCAACAGTTCATGGCAAAGTTAAGTTCAAAATACCAAGTGGAACACAAACAGGCACACATTTCCGTCTAAAAGGAAAAGGTGTACCGAATGTTCACGGTTATGGTCAAGGCGATCAACATATTCTAGTGAAAGTAATGGTTCCAAAACAATTAAATGATCGACAAAAAGAACTGCTTAGAGAACTACATGAAATGGAAAGTGACGAAACGCTAGATGAACATCATGACAATTTGTTTCAACGAATGAAGAGAGCCTTTAAAGGTGATTAATAAAGTTGTAAAAGAAAGTTGGCGATTCATTGATGACATGGTCAGAGATTAAGATACACACAACAAATGAAGCAATTGAAGCTGTTTCTCATATATTCCAAGAAGCTGGGGCAAGTGGTGTTGTGATTGTCGATCCGCAAGACTTATATAAAGATCATGTTACCTTATACGGTACAATCTATGAGCTAGATGCTTCAAATTATCCCGATGATGGCGTATATGTAAAATCTTATTTACCAACAGATGATTCACTGGCTGAAAAAGTGTCTTTCATCAAGCAGTCGATCAGTGAATTGCCAAACTTTAATATACCAATTGGGCGGAATGAAGTGACCATCTCGGAAGTTCATGAGGAAGATTGGTCAACAGCATGGAAGAAATACTATAAACCGGTTAAAGTGTCTGATCATATCACAATCAAACCGACATGGGAGGATTATCAACCATCGTCGAACGAATTGATTATTGAATTGGATCCTGGAATGGCATTTGGCACAGGAACACATCCAACAACGGTTTTAAGCTTGCAAGCATTGGAACGTTTCTTAAAACCAAACAATCTTGTACTCGATGTCGGATCTGGTTCAGGCATTCTCAGTATAGCTGCAGCAAAGCTAGGTGCTTCACACGTTTATGCGTTCGATCTGGACGAGGTAGCAGTTACAAGTACACAAAACAACTCGACATTAAATCAGACAGATGAGTTGATTACCGTACAGAAGAATGATTTATTGAAAAACGTTCAATATGAACCAGATGTCATCGTATCCAATATTTTAGCTGAGATTATCATTCAGTTGACTGAAGATGCTTTTCATTTGTTAAAACCAAATGGACTCCTGATTACTTCTGGAATCATCCAGAAAAAGAAACAAGAAGTCTTAAATGATTTAACAGAAAAAGGTTTTCAAGTTATTGAGACGAAAGAATTAGATGATTGGGTTTCAATCGTCGCACAGAAACCGAACGCAACGAAAAAGGGTCTGAAATAATATGCAAAGATACTTTGTATCCTCAGAAGACATAAAAGGAAATATCATTACCATTCAAGGTGATGATCGACACCACATGGTGAATGTTATGCGTTTCCAACCTGGAGACAAAGTGATTATTTGCCAACCAGATGAAAGTACTCACATAGGTGCAATCGAGCATATTCATGCAGAGGAAATTACAATTACGCTACTGGAAGAATTAGATGAACAGAAAGAGTTGCCAATAACGGTCACTGTAGCGCAAGGCATGCCTAAAGGCGATAAGCTTGAGTTAATTGCACAAAAAGGCACAGAGCTCGGCATGCACGCGCTACTACCTGTTCAAATGGATCGTTCGATTGTTAAATGGGATGGAAAAAAAGAAGCGAAGAAGCGAGCTCGTTTAGAGAAGATTATGAAAGAAGCTAGTGAGCAATCGCATCGAACCATCATCCCGAACATACTACCATTGATATCTTTACGAGAGCTGGATCTTCAGCAATATGATTACTGTTTGATCGCGAATGAAACAGAAGCTAAGCAAGCAGATCATTCTTCGACTTTTCGAGAAGTTCTTGGTAAAATAAATAAAAATGATCAAATACTAGTGATTATTGGTCCAGAAGGTGGATTTTCTGAAAAAGAATTAGCTTTTTTTGATCATGATCATGTGTATTCGATTCGACTTGGAAAACGTATTTTACGGACGGAGACAGCGCCATTATATGTACTTGCTGCTTTGTCTTTTTATTTTGAAGAATGGAGTTGATCGTGTGACGACCGTTGCTTTTCACACCTTAGGTTGTAAGGTCAATCATTATGAAACAGAAGCCATTTGGCAATTTTTTAAAGAGCATGATTATGAACGTGTTGATTTTGACCAGCATTCAGATGTCTACGTCATCAATACATGCACGGTAACGAATACAGGCGATAAAAAAAGCCGACAAGTCATTCGTAGAGCAGTACGTAAAAACCCAGAAGCCGTCATTTGTGTAACAGGTTGTTATGCACAAACCTCTCCAGATGAAATTATGCAAATTCCCGGAGTGGATATCGTTGTCGGTACGCAGGATCGTAAGAAGATGCTCGAGTACATCGAAGTTTATAAAGAAGAAAGACAGCCGATTAATGCGGTTAAAAACATTATGAAAAATCGCGTCTTTGAAGCGATGGATGTACCTGAATTCACTGACCGTACACGTGCTTCTTTAAAAATTCAAGAAGGATGTAATAATTTCTGTACGTTTTGCATTATTCCTTGGGCAAGGGGCTTAATGCGCTCCCGTCCACCAGAGGATGTCATCAATCAAGCGCAACAACTTGTTGATGCCGGATATCAAGAGATTGTACTAACAGGTATTCATACAGGCGGATATGGAGAAGATTTAGAAGACTATAATTTAGCTGCTTTGCTTCGTGATTTAGAAAGTAAAGTCGTCGGCTTAAAGCGGATTCGAATTTCCTCCATCGAAGCGAGTCAGATTTCTGATGAGGTGATTGAAGTGCTTGATCAATCGAAGAAGATTGTGCGTCACTTGCATATTCCACTACAATCAGGGTCTGACACCGTCTTAAAACGTATGCGAAGAAAATACACAATGGAGTTCTATCTAACCCGAGTCCAAAAAGTAAAAAAAGCCTTACCTGGTCTAGCGATTACTTCAGACGTCATTGTTGGTTTCCCTGGTGAAACGGAAGAAGAATTTATGGAAACCTATCGTTCGATTCAGGAAATTGGCTTTTCAGAGTTACACGTCTTTCCATATTCTCAAAGAACCGGTACACCTGCAGCGCGAATGAAGGATCAAATCGATGACGAAACAAAAAATGACCGTGTTCATCGACTCATCGAGCTATCCGACCAGCAAGCGAAAGAATATGCTTCTCTTTTTGAAGGTGAAGTGTTAGAAGTCATTCCAGAAGTTCCATATAAAAAAGATCCAGACAGTGGTTTGTATGAAGGCTATTCAGACAACTATTTAAAAGTTGTGCTTGAGTGTTCTCCAGATATGATTGGAAAAGTAGTGAAAGTAAAAATCACAGAAGCAGGTTATCCTTATAATAATGGACAATTTGTCCGTGTGATGGAAGACGATGAAGTGTATAACAAAGTAATCAGTTCATAAAAGGAGTAGATGTAAATGGACCAAAATATCGCTGGAATGATTGACCACACATTGTTAAAGCCTGAAGTTCAAGCAGAACAAATCAATCAAATATGTGAAGAGGCAAAAGAATATAAGTTTGCTTCCGTCTGTGTAAATCCTACATGGGTCGCACATTGTCATGAGCTATTGAAAGATTCCGATGTCAAAGTTTGTACAGTGGTCGGTTTCCCATTAGGTGCAACAACATTAGAAACAAAAGTATTTGAAGCAAAACAAGCTGTTGAAAATGGCGCAACTGAAATAGATATGGTTATTAATATCGGATCACTAAAAGATCATCGTTTTGAGGAAGTTGAAACGGAAATAAAAGAAATCGTAGAAGCTGTAAAAGGTCGAGCGATTGTCAAAGTGATTATTGAAACAGTCTTATTAGACCAGGATGAAAAAGTGAAAGCATGCGAGCTAGCTAAATTAGCTGGTGCTGATTTCGTCAAAACGTCCACTGGATTTGCTGGTGGAGGAGCAACTGTTGATGATGTCCGTCTCATGCGTCTGACAGTCGGCCCTGAAATGGGTGTCAAAGCATCTGGTGGTGTTCGTAACCTAGAGGATGCCAATGCAATGTTAGATGCAGGAGCGACTCGAATAGGCGCATCTGCAGGTGTAGATATAGTAAATGGTCAAGAAGGTCAATCTAGTTACTAAGTGAATTGCATAAAAAAACTCAAAAAGCTCGAACGGTTTGAATCTAAAATCGTTCGGGCTTTTGATTGTTTTGTTGTTTGTTAAAAAAATTCGAGCTTATTTAAGTTGTGAGCAACGAATTATCAGCAGTCAGCCGCGTTTTTTCAACAGTTAGCACCCCTTTATCAACAGTCAGCCGCGTTTTTTCAGCAGTTAGCAACCCTTTATCAGCAGTCAGCCGCGTTTTTTCAACAGTTAGCAATCCTTTATCAGCAGTCAGCCGCGCTCTATCAACAGTTAGCAATCCTTTATCAGCAGTCAGCCACACTTTTTCAACAGTTAGCAACCACTTATCAGCAGTGAGTCGAACTTCTTCAACAGTCAGCTGCAGTGCCCCCATTAAGTTGATCATGAGTGTCCACGTACAGATTAAGCAAATCAATCTTAATTCAAATAGTAATCTAGCTGGCTCTTTGTTTTTTTATATTCTTTTGGGTAACAGAGTTTGACCAACTGGCTTGGCGTAAATAAAGCTCTTCTAGTAGACGGGCAAAAGGTTTGTGTAAAATGAAAATCAACAAACCAACAGATAAATTGTATAAGAACGCTAATAATATAATTTGTTGGCCTGGATGGTCAGAAATAGCTGATACCGTGTTTACAAATACTTGTCCGATCCCCGGGTAGAAAAATACAACACTTCCAATTACATTAATCCAAATGTGAATATACGCAATAATTCTAAGCTTCGGCTTGTGGCTAAGACCAACGAGTATGACGGTTAAGCAAGTCCCTATATTGGCACCGAGTAGCAAGTAGTAGATATCCAGTAACGGAATCGAGCCGCCACCTGAAAAACTGATAAGAATTCCTGTGAAAGCAGTAGAAGACTGAATAATGGAAGTGATTGCAGCCCCGAATAAAAGCAGAATGAATGGATGGTCAATTTGTCCGTTTTGGATAGCCATATACGAATTTTTAGGAATTTGGTTTGATAATTGCTCAAGTCCCCCTAATGCACTGAATACAACACCCATGCCAAATAAAATAGTACCGATAAAAAATATGTTACGCTTCTGACTAACTAAACATATGAAGCCGATCAATAAACAAGCAATCATTAAATGTTCATTATTCCAAATGAATAACTGAGCAGTTAAGGTTGTCCCAATATTAGCTCCAATGATGAAACAAATAGCAAACGGAATACTCAGTCGGTATGCTGCGTAAAAAGAAATTAATAAAGCAATTGAAACAGAGCTACTTTGTAGTAGAAGTGTCAGCAAAAAGCCCATTAGCAAGCCAGCGTAGATCGAAGGATTAGGCCGGACGGATTTTATCGTCTGCATACTGATATTTTCGAAACCAACGCGCATGAGCAAAATTCCAAACAAAAATATTCCAATATACGTAGCAATCATCAAAATCATGAGATACATAGCGTTCCTCCCCGTTACATTTTATGCTTGTTCGATGAATACATGACTGTTTTAGAAAGAGTTCATTGACCTGGGGAAGAATTTTTAATATAATAACCAAAGATGTACACGAGCTGTGTGCATTGTTTCACTTTTTTGGTTTAGCTGGAGGGAGGGTTGAGCATGTCTAATAATACAACTCGCGTTAGAAAGAATGAGACTATTGAGGATGCTCTTCGACGCTTTAGACGATCCGTTTCAAAAAACGGTACATTGTCTGAGTATCGTAAGCGTGAATATTATGAAAAGCCTAGTGTAAGACGTAAGAAAAAATCAGAGGCTGCACGGAAGCGTAAAAAATAAAAGAGGGTGTAAGCGTTCATGTCATTGCTTGAACAATTAAACGCTGATATGAAAACAGCGATGAAAAACAGAGAAAAAGAAAAATTGACTGTTATTCGAATGGTTAAATCATCTTTGCAAAATGAAGCGATCAAAAAACAGGCTGACTTGACTGAAGAAGAAGAGTTACAAGTTTTAAGTCGCGAAGTAAAACAAAGAAATGATTCCCTCCATGAATTCCGAAAAGCTAACCGTGAAGATTTGGCCGAACAGATTGAAAGCGAGTTGGCCATTATTCAAGCTTATATGCCAGAGCAGTTATCTGATGAAGAATTAGAAAAAATCATCCAAGAAACGATTGATGAACAACAAGCTACTTCCAAAAAAGATATGGGGAAAGTAATGAGTGCAGTGATGCCGAAAGTTAAAGGCAAAGCTGACGGTTCAAAAGTCAATCAATTCGTAATGAAACATTTACAATAAAAAGATAAAACCCAATTTGGTGGGATTTTCCATCAAATTGGGTTTTTCATTATGCTTTCGATGAACAATTTAATTTGGTAGTTGATATGAAAAGCGAGATTCTTCTGGTTTTCATACCAGGTGAAACTGATCTGTTCAAGCAAACCTAATAAATTTTACATTTTTTTAAAACATGAAACTTCTGATTGTTCTTAGACGTATATATAGTAGAATAGTAATTAACCGTCTGAAAAGTCTGGAAGAAGGGAGTGAAATGAATGCGAAAAAAATTTTTGGCGGTTTTCATATTCACTTTGTCATTCCTATGGATCAACCAAGCATCAATTTTTGCAAATGATGAGCAGGAAGCATCTACATCCGTGTATGTAATTCCTGTTGAAAATGAAGTTGAACGGGGATTGGTTGCTTTTCTCGATCGTAGTATCAAAGAGGCAGAGGAAGAGTTTGCCGATCAAATCGTTTTTGAGATTAACTCACCCGGTGGAAGAGTAGATTCAGCAGGAGATATTGCAACATTGATATCAAGTACAGACATACCAACCGCAGCTTACATTGTTAATGAAGCCTTGTCAGCAGGTTCATACATAGCTTTGCAAGCAGATGAAATCTATTTTAAACCTGGAGCAACAATGGGAGCCTCTGGCGTCATTACTGGGGATGGAAATGCAGCAAGCAAGAAAGCACAATCAGCATGGATTGCAGCGATGACGTCTGCAGCCGAGAAAAATGGAAGGGACCCATTGTATGCGCAAGCCATGGCGGATCCAAGTATCGATTTACCTGAATATCGTGCTGGAGAAGGTGAATTTCTGACATTGCGTGCACAGGAAGCTCTCGAAGTGGAATATGCAGAAGGCATTGCATCTGACCGCCAAGAGCTATTTGAAAAAATGGAAATCACCAATCCAACTGTCACAGAGACCAATCCAACTTTTTCTGAGAACTTAGCAAGATTCATTACGAATCCGGTTGTCGTCCCAATCCTATTATCAATTGCAAGTATCGGCTTGATTGTCGAGCTATATTCACCAGGTTTTGGTGTTGCTGGCGGAATGGGCGTTGCTGCTCTATTTCTTTTCTTTTACGGGCACCTTGTAGCGGGATTAGCTGGATATGAATCTTTAGTGCTCATGCTTGCAGGTATTGTTTTAATTGTATTGGAAATATTTTTACCGAGTGGTATTCTTGGAATTGTCGGTGGAGGAGCGATTCTCGGTGCCATGCTGACTTCAGGAGCCGACATGGGTCATATGGCTTTCAGTATCGGGATTGCTTTATTGGTTGCAATGATTTTGGCAATCATTCTATTTAAAAAGATTGATACCGATAAAGGAATCTTTCGTCATATTGTGTTAAAAGACCAAACGTCCACGGAAAAGGGTTACATTTCAAATGTAAACCGTATGGAGTTAATAGGGAAGGAAGGAACAGCCCTAACTTATTTACGTCCATCAGGGACAGCTGTGTTTGATGAAGAACGACTCGATGTCGTTTCAGAAGGTTCTTTTATTGCACAAGGTTCAATCATTAAAATTGTCAAAGTTGAAGGTTCGCGTTTAGTTGTTAGAGAAGTAAAAAAAGAAGATTAATTTTATAGGAGGAATTTTAATATGGAATTTCAAGAATTATGGCCTTTATTGCTCGTAGCACTAATCATTATCGCTGTGGCGATTTTGTTCACGTTTGTTCCAGTAACACTCTGGATTAGTGCATTAGCTGCAGGTGTTAGAATCAGTATCTTTACATTAATCGGTATGCGCTTACGTCGAGTTGTTCCTAAGATGGTCATTAATCCATTGATTAAATCTCACAAAGCAGGACTTGATGTAAATACTAACCAGCTAGAGAGTCACTATTTAGCCGGGGGTAACGTTGACCGTGTCGTCAATGCTTTGATTGCGGCTCAACGTGCTAACATTGAATTAAGTTTTGAGCGTTGTGCAGCCATCGACTTGGCTGGTCGTGACGTTTTAGAAGCTGTACAAATGAGTGTTAACCCGAAAGTTATTGAAACACCGTTTATCGCAGGTGTTGCAATGGATGGTATTGAAGTAAAAGCAAAAGCTCGAATTACAGTACGTGCTAACATCGACCGCCTTGTCGGTGGTGCCGGTGAAGATACGGTTATCGCACGTGTCGGTGAAGGTGTCGTTAGTACAATCGGTTCTTCAGAAAGTCATGGTAAAGTATTAGAAAATCCAGACAGAATTTCTAAAAATGTTTTAGGTAAAGGGTTAGATGCTGGAACAGCATTTGAAATCTTATCCATTGATATTGCAGATGTTGATATCGGTAAAAACATTGGTGCGATGTTACAAACAGATCAAGCGGAAGCGGATAAAAACATCGCGCAAGCGAAAGCAGAAGAAAGACGTGCGATGGCAGTTGCTCAAGAACAAGAGAACATTGCCAAAGTTCAAGAAATGCAAGCACAAGTGGTTGAAGCGGAAGCACTTGTTCCGCAAGCACTTTCTGAAGCACTTCGTAGCGGGAATATGGGTGTCATGGATTACGTCAACTATAAAAACGTAATGGCCGATACGGATATGCGAGATATGATTAGCAAGATCAGTAAAGATGATCAAAATCATGATAATGACTCGAAATAATAATCTGCTCGCCAAAGGAGTGTGAATCCTTTTGGAAGGAATTTTAGATGCGATATTCAGTAATATTTTCATAATTATGGCACTGTTGGCTGGGTTATTTGGATTCTTTAAAAATGAAGATGATAAAAAAGACCACGATGAACGGCCAACACGAGATAACCCAACTTCAAAACAAGAAACAAGCGAAAAGCAAACGATTAAAGAACGTTTTGAAACATTTAAGCAGGAAGTGGAAACGACTATTTCTGACGTCCAATCGGATTCGTCAAATGAATGGTATCAAGCGTTAGAGGATTCGCAGAAAAGAAGAGAGGAATCGCTCGAAGATACAGCTGAGCGTATGGTGACAAGTGATAAAATTAAAGCAGGATCTATTGTCCCAAGCGATCATCGTTCCACGACGCGTATTTCAGTAAAAGAAAACTTAAATAAAAAAAGACTGGTTGAAAGCTTGATTATGAGTGAAGTACTTGATCAACCTAAATCGACTCGTCGAAAACGACAAGCATAATTGTTTCGACCCATCTATTCAATAAGGAATAGATGGGTTTTTTGTTTGCCCGGCATGGGTGAATTCTAACGGGTGAAAGTCCCGAGTGTGACCTGGTAGCGGTAAGCACATAG
>NZ_JAGSIE010000075.1 GCF_018138385.1 Allobacillus saliphilus | reverse complement strand
TAAACCGGGGGCATTGCCCCACTCTGTGGTTTGGCAAAGAGCACCGGAAGAACTGAGAAGGCTGTATGACATCCATTTCAAGGAGGACAACAGGACGTTTGTTCTGTTGCTGGACTATGCCCGAAAAAATGGATTTTCCGGAACGGACATTGTCACGGCATGCAAGGAGCTGACCGGACGTGGTGTCAGAAAGATATCTCCGGACCAGGTAAAGGCCATGCTGCATGGTAGCGTACAGGGAGAGACAGAAGAAACCATGGAACCGCCTGTTCTCCCGGCACAACAGGAGAATATAGAAAGAGAAGCTGTGGATATGCTTGAAGGCATCACGGCGCTCATGACAGGATACAATGAAGTGCATGATATAATACCAACCATTTAAGTTTATAATATATGAAATCAGAAAAAGAAACCATTTATGACTATGCTGCAGAACTGAAGCTTCTGGCCTTTAAAGAGGAACTGGAATGCACCCTTTCATTGGCAGCTGAAGAAAACTGGAACCATCTGCAGTTCTTGACGGAATTGCTTGGAAAGGAAAGCGCCAGGAGAAGGGAGTGTAGAAGAAGATCAAGGATAAGATCTGCGGGATTT
>NZ_JAGSIE010000074.1 GCF_018138385.1 Allobacillus saliphilus | reverse complement strand
GGTAGATATCGGAGAGCACCTCCTCCCAGCCGAGGGAACTTTCCTGGCCACCGACATAGAAGCCGAGAATCTCACGAAAGCCGTCTTCCGTGACACCAATGACGACGTATACGACTTCATTAGCTACATCATCCCGTCGCAACTTCAGATAGGTACCGTCGAGATATAGCACGGCATATCTTTTCTGAAGTGAACGTTCCTGCCAGGCACGGACATCTTCCATCACCACATCGGTGATGTTACTGATGGTACCTGGGGCGTAAGCGTGGCCAAGAATGCGCTCGAGGAAATTTCCGATTTCGCGCGTACTCATGCCTTTCTGATACATCGTGATAATTGTTTCTCCCAACCACTGTTCATAACGCTGATAGGGTTGGAACACTTGTGTTTGAAACGAGTTTTCTCGATCTCGTGGCACCTGAAGGTCTTGGATGCGACCGTATTTCGTATCCAATTGACGACCGTAACTGCCGTTCTTATAGTTTTTTAGCTCAGGATTCTCTTCGAAAAATTGATTCATTTCTTCCTTCATAATTGTTTCTAGCTTCTCTTGGACGAAAGAGCGGACTAATTCGTCCAATTGATTTTCGAGGTTGTT
>NZ_JAGSIE010000073.1 GCF_018138385.1 Allobacillus saliphilus | reverse complement strand
CGGATATAATTTTAACGCCGCAAGGTTTGCTATCTTTCTCAATGTGCAGTTATCCGACAGGATAGAAGCTATAAAGAGAGGTACTTACATTGTGTCGAAAAAGCCTGCAACGGCGAGCGAAATAAGTCTTTCTCTCTTAGATAAAATGCACAATGCTGATAAGACATATGATTCTAACCTGTCTTTTCCTTGTACAGTCAAGGAACTGCTCTCAGAATGCTGCCAGCAATGTGGAATCACTCTT
>NZ_JAGSIE010000072.1 GCF_018138385.1 Allobacillus saliphilus | reverse complement strand
AGATGCAGTGTTTCCAAATGCGGATTTTCAGATTCAGAAAGCGCCATCTAATGCGACATACCGTACAATAATCGGAATGTGTGCCGGGATAGCCGGTGGAAATGCAAGAATCGACGAAAATGACTTACTCAGGATTATTACGTTTGATAAGACATTTACCAATACGACTATTTACGATGGTGGAGCAGTAAAGAACTGGACAAATGGTGATGATCTGGATGGCGGCACGCTTAATCCATGGACAATGGGGACTGTGATT
>NZ_JAGSIE010000071.1 GCF_018138385.1 Allobacillus saliphilus | reverse complement strand
TCGTAGCAGCCATAGCAAAGCTCTGGTAGCCTACGACAACCTTTCCTACTGGGCTGAACTGTGCAAAGTGGCTGGTTTCGCCTGTACGTACCTGCTGCACTACATAATCCATTAAGCGTGAGCCTACGACTTCCATTTGCATCTGCAGGTCCGGTGGCAGCATCTTCCCAGGGTTCTTGGCATACGCAGCTTGCATCTGCT
>NZ_JAGSIE010000070.1 GCF_018138385.1 Allobacillus saliphilus | reverse complement strand
CTCTGTAGCTCATCCATAACGATACCAGAGTTCCAGTTAACCTGCGCCCTGTGCACCATAGACATCCCGTTAACATGCCGAGCAGCTTGGCCTACGTTTTGTGTAACGTTGAACCAATTACTACTGCGTGTCAAATCCAAGTTATCATCAGCATAGGTATTGAGCCAGCGGAAGCGCATCTCCTTCTGCAAAGAGCCTCGCAGGATAGCATCCAGACGCCCAGCCATGTCCTGGTCCTTGAAGACTACTGAGCCTTCCTTGAACCAAGGCT
>NZ_JAGSIE010000069.1 GCF_018138385.1 Allobacillus saliphilus | reverse complement strand
CCTTTCTTCTGGTCACCTAATACCGCAAGGAATTCGCTTCGTGGTGGAATAACTGCGCCACTGGCCAGATATGGGATAGTTCCGATACGTGGAAATGTTGCATGAAATCCAATAGTCTTTGAACCAAACGGTGTTGGAACAGTCCAAGGCCCAAAGGAAAATGCAGATTCAATTCCACCAATTGCATTATTAATCATCCCAACTGCATTATTAACAATGCTGATTGCCTGATTAATCGGAGC
>NZ_JAGSIE010000068.1 GCF_018138385.1 Allobacillus saliphilus | reverse complement strand
AGTGATAGCATTTTTTATCGCTTCTACTTTATTAGATACGAACGTAGCTACGCTTTCCCATGTTCGGGATGTCTTGTTCTTTACGCTGTCCCATACGCCTACAACTTTAGTTTTAATTGCATTAAATACTGTGCTGGCTGTGGATTTAAGAGAGTTCCAAAGGCCAGAAAGTGTCTTTTTGATTGCGTTCCAGATTGTTGAAGTCAATGCTTTAATCGCATTCCAAGCAGTGCTGATGATGCTCTTTATTATACTCAACGCGCCTTTTGTTACGGTTTTAATTATCTCCCACGCACCTGACACAACATCTTTG
>NZ_JAGSIE010000067.1 GCF_018138385.1 Allobacillus saliphilus | reverse complement strand
CCAGGGTCGTGGTGATATTGTAACGGTCCCACCAATCTGTAGGTAGGGTGGCTGAAGTAGCACTAACCCCAAAGTTAAGGAGCGTGATGTTACCTGCGTTAGTTACACGCAGAGCACTCTCCAGCTCCCAATCCCCAGCAGGTAGGCTAATACTTGCTATGTTGGTCAGCGTCCCTGACGTTAGGGATACCGCAGTACCGGACGACGCAGACAGCTCTTGTCCTACGATACCTGTAGCAGCAGCAGTACCTGTAGTCAGGCCAGTGATACCCCCGCTCAACGCGGTTAACGCGGTAATGTCTGAGTTAGAAC
>NZ_JAGSIE010000066.1 GCF_018138385.1 Allobacillus saliphilus | reverse complement strand
AGATTACCACGGGCACCTGCTGGGGTAGTACCGCCTGTGCCGCCGTTGACGACGGGTAGCGCCCCCGTTACACCCGGGGAGATGTTAGCAGAACCATCAAAGCTAGCTGCGGCGGTGGTTGCTAAGTTCACCTGCACAGTGCGCGCAGTTTCCAGAACAGTCGCTTTAGGCGCTACCCCAGTAATACTGCCTGTGCCACCCTGAGCAGTGCTGAGCGGCGTTGTAAGCCCACTCAAGCTAGTGATATCGGAGTTAGCACCTTTAGCCGCCTTGCCGTCGATACCCGCCTGTCGCGCGTTATGCTCGAGCTGCGCTTGGCT
>NZ_JAGSIE010000065.1 GCF_018138385.1 Allobacillus saliphilus | reverse complement strand
TCCCTTGTTACTGGTTTATCTGCCATCTTTTTACTCCTCTCCGAATAGTTTTGGCTCGTCTGGCTGGGCTTCTTCAACCATTGCTTTCGCTTCTTCCTCAGTCATTCCCTCAAATTTTACAAAATACAACCATGCCGGAACCTTGCCAGTAGTCACATACTGCCACCATCTCGCACGGTCATTTTCACGTACATACAGGATGTCCCCGAAATCATAATTGACCTCGTAAGCTCCGACAGGTGCAAGCCCGTACAGGTCAGCGTAAACGTTCAGTGCGTAAATAACTTCATCCA
>NZ_JAGSIE010000064.1 GCF_018138385.1 Allobacillus saliphilus | reverse complement strand
TGTCTCGAACGTCTTTAATAAACTGCACTGTCCTCTGCTGTTCCGCTTCTACTCCTGTAGCCGTCTGAATGCCGCTAGATTCGTTGAAAACAAAGTAGCCGTTGGAGAATCCAATCTTGTACCCTAACTGGCTTAAAAGGGCATTTATGCCGCTTATACGAGTATCTGTGTTGAGTTGTGGATTGATTTCTTGATAAAACTCTTTCTCGACCTGTCCGAATACATTCTTGACAAAGTGCGGTAAACTCATCTCGTTTCGTCTGTTCTCCATGCCCTGTGGTGACATGGCTGCTACAGG
>NZ_JAGSIE010000063.1 GCF_018138385.1 Allobacillus saliphilus | reverse complement strand
TAGGTCCGAGGTAGAAGCGTGGTGACACGTGAAGCTGACGGATACTAATCGGTCGAGGACTTAACTTACTTGATGATATATTGTTTCTTATCTAGTTTTGAAGGTATATGCCTTTAATCTTATTTTAGAACACGAAATGTAGTGTTTTTCGCGAAAGATTAACACTTACATAAAATTCTTTTAAAAATTCCTTGCATTTTTCAGCTAAGGTTAATATAATATAACTTGTCCTTGAAAAATGAATAGAATTACAAGTCCGGTGGCGATGGCAGAGAGGTCACACCTGTTCCCATTCCGAACACAGAAGTTAAGCTCTCTAGCGCCGATGGTAGTTGGGGTTTTTCCCCTGCAAGAGTAGGACGCTGCCGGGCGTTAATA
>NZ_JAGSIE010000062.1 GCF_018138385.1 Allobacillus saliphilus | reverse complement strand
TGCCGGCCTAGCTCAACTGGTAGAGCAACTGACTTGTAATCAGTAGGTTGGGGGTTCAAGTCCTCTGGCCGGCACCACTTATTTTCGCCGTAAGGTGAAAATATTGAACAAATGATCCGAGCCATTAGCTCAGTCGGTAGAGCATCTGACTTTTAATCAGAGGGTCGGAGGTTCGAATCCTCCATGGCTCACCATTTGCGGGTGTGGCGGAATTGGCAGACGCGCTAGACTTAGGATCTAGTGCCTCCGGGCGTGGGGGTTCGACTCCCTCCACCCGCATCATCTTGTTCGCGGAAGTAGTTCAGTGGTAGAACACCACCTTGCCAAGGTGGGGGTCGCGGGTTCGAATCCCGTCTTCCGCTCCATTATGCCAAAGTTGTGCCGGGGTGGCGGAATTGGCAGACGCACAGGACTTAAAATCCTGCGGAGGGTGTACCTCCGTGCCGGTTCGAGTCCGGCCCTCGGCACCATTGATTTTCTTTTTGCGCCCGTAGCTCAATTGGATAGAGTGTCTGACTACGGATCAGAAGGTTAGGGGTTCGACTCCTCTCGGGCGCGCCATATAACGGGAAGTAGCTCAGCTTGGTAGAGCACTTGGTTTGGGACCAAGGGGTCGCAGGTTCGAATCCTGTCTTCCCGATATTCCATTGGGGCCTTAGCTCAGCTGGGAGAGCGCCTGCTTTGCACGCAGGAGGTCAGCGGTTCGATCCCGCTAGGCTCCACCATATTATTTCTTTCGAACCTTGAAAACTAAACAAAATAGCCTGAAGTCAATTCGGTTTCTTTCTTATTGATTGGGAAAGAAACAAAC
>NZ_JAGSIE010000061.1 GCF_018138385.1 Allobacillus saliphilus | reverse complement strand
AGTCAAGTCCATTATTATGTGTAAATTCTCTCAAGTGATTTCAGCGGGTAAAACAGCATATTCAATTTTGACATCTGGATTGGATTGAGAGGGCGGGTGTGATAGCCTGGTGGGCACGCCGGTTCTTTTTCAAAGAGCTGGCGGCCAGGCGTAGAAATCACACTCGCCAGGAGGCTCAATCGCAATCCTCATTAATTAGAGATCTTTTTCTTAGGTAAATACCTTCTTTTCAAATCTAAGTTTTCATCTACATCCATTAACACAGCACCGATTAATCGAACAGCACTCTGTGTGTTCGGAAAGATTCGTATCACCTGTTCTCTTCTTCGGACTTCTTGATTTATCCGTTCGAGATTGTTGGTGGTTCGTAAGTGTATATGATAGTCTGTAGGTTCGCTCATATATTGAATGGAGTCTTCGAATCCATCCTCGAGACAGCGGCAGACTTTTGGATGTTTATCTTCATATTTCTCAATGAATTGGTTTTTACGTTTTCTGGCGACATCTGGATCAACGGTTTCATAGATTAAATTTATTTCATGTTTGATTTCTTTTACGTTTTTCTTGGGCATTTTTTCGATTAAATCTTTTTTTAAGTGAAAGGTACAGCGCTGCCAACTGGTCCCAACGAAGGCTTCAGGGACAGAGGCTTTTAATCCAGCATGAGCATCGGAAATAAGTAACTTGGGTGACTGCAGGCCTCTGCTTTTGAGGTTTTCAAAAACCTTCAACCACGCGTCTTTCGACTCGACATGGTTGATTTCCATGCCAATGATTTCACGTTTATTTTGTTTATTGACACCTACTACGATATAGACAGCCTTGGATACGACTTTATTATCTTCTCTTACCTTGATATACATGGCGTCTGCATAAATGTAAGGATAGTACGTGACATTTAACGGACGATTCAACCATTCCTTCACAATTGGATCTAACTTTTTAGTTAGATTGGAGACAAAGGATTTAGAGACTGATTTACCGCATAGCTCTTCTACAATCTTGCCTACTTTACGTGTTGAAACGCCATTAACAACCATCTCCAACATACTTAAAACAAGAGCCTGATCTCTTCTTTCGTAACGCTCAAATACACTTGGTTCGAACTCTCCATTGCGTGTGCGTGGAACTAATAGTCTCAGTTCAAATGAGCCGATCATATAGCCACGCTCATAAAAGCCATTACGGTAATCGGTTCTTAGGTCATTCCTTTCGTACTGGCTAGCTTTTAAATACTCTTCCTGTTCTTTCAACATGATTTCATTTAACACCATCACAAGAGCAGACTTTAGTACGTCATCCAGCTTTGAATCCATTACCTTTTCTTTTAATTCATCGATATTTAGGCTAAAATTAACTTGGGTCATCTTTCTCATCCTCCTAAAGTATTTTGTGGTTGAAATCACTTTAACACAGGAGAGAAGGATGACCTATTCTTTTTACACAATTATATGGACTTAATC
>NZ_JAGSIE010000009.1 GCF_018138385.1 Allobacillus saliphilus | reverse complement strand
TTTCTTTTATTTTCTGACCGCAGAAGTCTCCGTATATTTCCTACGCTAAGTTAGATTGTTATTCGTGTTTCTGAGTTTATAACTTTGATTTTTCTCAGCCTCTTTGATCAACACCCCGAGCAAGGAGGATAAATCCTTTAACTCGGGGTGTTTTCATTTGAATATATTTTATTTTTTAAACAACTTTTTCATAATCTGCTCTCCGAATTTCGAATTTGGATAGCGGAAAGATAAGTCGAAGGCCGTTGTTTGTTTCAGGACACTTTTACGATGTGTGAACGTACGAAAACTTTCATACCCATGATAAGCACCTATACCACTGGCACCAATCCCGCCGAATGGAAGGTGAGGTGTGCCGATATGCATAATCGTATCATTGATTGTACCACCACCGAATGAGATATTGTTCGCAACCCATTGCTGTTTCTGTTCATTTTCAGAAAAATAATACAAAGCTAGTGGATTTCTGGAATGTTCAATCTCATCAACGATTTGCTCCAAATGGCTGAACGAACGGATAGGTAAAATTGGGCCAAAAATCTCCTCTTGCATAATTGGTCGATCCCATGAAGGTTCATCAATAAGTGTAGGGTTCATCTTACGGTTTTCGCGATCCACTTCACCGCCGAATATGATATTTTCATTATCCAATAATTTTTCTAATCGATTTAGATGATCCTCATGTATAAGTTTTGTGTAATTCGGGTGTTCCATTGGCTGATTGCCATAAAATGATGATAATTCCTTTTTTAATGCTTGAATAAAATCAACTTTTACCGATTCATGAACGAGCGCATAATCGGGTGCTATACACGTCTGGCCAGCGTTTAACAACTTGCCCCAAGCAATACGCTTAGCAGCCAATGAAATTTTAGCGTCTTCATCAATAATAACTGGACTTTTACCACCAAGTTCAAGTGTCACAGGAATTAGATGTTTACTTGCCTTCTCCATGACAATTTGTCCAACTTTTTGGCTCCCTGTGAAAAAGATATAATCAAATTCTAATTCCAACAGCTCTTGTGATACCTCTTTACCGCCTTGAACGACTGTAATGTACTTCTCTTCAAACGTATCAGCAATCATGTCAGCTAGTAGCTCACTCGTGTTAGGTGTGAACTCTGATGGTTTTAAAAATGCTGTATTTCCGCCAACGATGGCACCGATTAACGGCGTAATACTTAAGTTCAATGGATAGTTCCAAGGACTAATAATTAATACTGTTCCATAGGGTTGTTTGTAAATATAACTTTTGGCTCCCTTATGGGTTGTAGGCGTTTTTACTCTCTCCGTACGCATCCAATCTTTTAAATTTCGAATGACATGGTCAAGTTCACTATAAAGCACACCTAATTCGGTCATTAAAATCTCGTAATCCGATTTCCCTAAATCTTTTTTAATTGCTTGATAGATTCGTTTTTCATTGCGATTCAACATGTCTTTTAGCTTTTGTAGTTGATGAATACGATATGTGTGTGTCATTGTTTTGCCGGCTCTATACATCACTCTGTGATCACGTAAAATCGTTGATAATTGCATGCATTCACACCCTTTATTACTTTACTGTAAACTCCGTAAAATCATCGACGAATTGTAACGGAGAGAATATACTTTGTAAACGTGTCTTTTCCTCTTCAAGTATTTGTTGTTGGTAACGAGAAGAAATATGGTTCAAGAGTAAATAACTCACTTGTGCTTGTTTAGCTAGTCGAGCGGCATCGGCTGCTGTTGAATGAGAATAATCCTTTGCTAATTGGTCATCCGCTTCAATAAATGTCGCTTCATGGATCAATACATCTACACCATTTACCCATTGTGCGAGTGAATCTACTGGTTTTGTATCACCACAGATGGCAATTCGTTTACCTGGTATATCAGACCCCGTAACATTTTCGCGATGAACCTCCGTGCCATTTGGAAGAACGGTCGTTGACTGATTTTTAATCGTTTCATAAATTGGACCAGGGGAGACCCCTAGTTCTTTCAATCGGTCAGGAAGCAATGGTCCAATTTTATCTTCTTCCTCAATTTTATAAGCGTAAGAAGGTATCCCGTGCTTTAACTTTTTGGCAGAAACTTTAATGTCTTGATCTTGATAAATAATTCCTTCTTTAATTGGCTTGTAAACTAGAGGATAATTCAAGTGCGTACCTGTTGTTTTTAAAGTCGTTTCCACAAATTCTTTTAGTCCCGTTGGACCATAGAGCTCAACAGTAGATTCGCCGCTTTGAAAAGACCTACTACTGAGTAAACCAGGAAGACCTAATACATGATCTCCGTGCATATGTGTAATAAAAATTTTAGTTATCTTTCGAGGCTTGATTGTCGTATTCATAATTTGATGTTGGGTAGCTTCTCCGCAATCGAATAGCCAAACTTCATCACGTTCTTGTAGCATTTTCAACGCCAAAGAGGAGACATTTCGGTTTTTCGATGGCACTCCGGAACCTGTACCTAAAAAAGTGATTTCCACAACATTATCCTCCTACACTAAATCCATCCACGTTTGTATTGTCTAGGTGCTTCGATGTCAACTTGTAAATCATCAGCCGCTCGCTTAGGCCAGTAAGGGTTGTTTAACATGGCCCTACCAATGAATACAAGATCTGCACGTTCGTTTCTTAAAATTTCTTCAGCTTGATTGCCGTCACGGATCCAACCGACTGCTCCAGTTGGAATGTCTACTTCTTGTCTGATTGTCTCAGCGTTTCGTACTTGATAGCTTGGATAGACTTCTATTGGTTTCTGTGCATGAACGACTCCACCTGAACTACAATCAATAAGATCTACTCCGTCTGACTTCATCTCTTTCACAAGATCGATATAGTCATGAACATTATATCCGTTTTCATGATATTCATTTGCTGATATTCGCACAAATAAAGGGCCATTCCAGACCTCTCGAACAGCTTGAATGATTTCTTTTAAAAATCGATACCTGTTTTCTTTTGTACCACCATATGCATCCTCGCGAACATTCGTAAGAGGGGAGAGGAACTCATTAATTAAGTACCCATGCGCTCCGTGCAGTTCGATGATATCAAATCCGGCATCTTTCGCTCGACGGGCACTATCTTTAAATGCCTGAACCGTTTTATGAATCTCATCAATCGTCATTTCTGTCGGTGTACGGGATTCTTCATCAAAAGGTAAAGCGCTTGGTGCAAAAATTTCTTCCTTTACTTTAGATTTGCGGCCGGCATGAGCTAATTGAATCGCACTTTTGGAACCATGCGCGTGAATTCGTTCATTTAGTTGTTTAAAAGAAGAGATATGGTTATCTGACCAAATTCCCAAATCTTGGGCTGAAATTCTCCCTTCTGGTAAGACAGCAGTAGCTTCGACCATAATTAGCCCCGCTTGTCCGATTGCTCGACTTTCATAGTGCGTGTAATGAAAAGGTGTTAATAGACCATCTTCATCGAAACAAGAGTACATACACATTGGCGACATGACAATTCGGTTCTTTAACTGTACTCCCTTAATTGTATAAGGAGAAAAAAGTTTATTCATGATTGACTTCCACCCTTAATTCAATAGTTTATGTTTATCTAATTATAATTCGTCCAGATGTTGTTCATTTTGATGAACAGTTTCGTTCATGGAAAACAAGTCTGGACGGTCGGTTATGATTCCAGCCGCATTTTTATCGACACATTGCTTAAAAGTGCTTTTTCTATTTACGGTATATACACGAAAAGGAATATCATGATGATTCATTGCGCGAACCATTCTTGAGGATAATAGACGTGATTTAATGTGCATAACATTTGCGCCTGTATCAGCTAAGTATTGTTGTATGTTTCTGAAGGCTACTTTACTTAAAAGAGCTAGTTCAATGTTAGGATGAAGCTCCCGCATACGATAAAGTGTGTGTGGGTTAAAGCTTGAAATGATTACACGGTTTTCTAAGCCATATTCACGGATTAATTGGAACACAATTTTTTCGATATTTGGGTATCTGATGACTTTTGTTTTCATCTCAATGTTTACGAATAAGTCTTTTGGTAAAATCCATGCGAAAAACTCTTCCAATGAAAGGATTCGTTCATCGGAAAACCGTTCACTGAACCAACTTCCAGCATCGTATTGCTGGAGTTCTTTATACGTAAATTTTTGTACAAACCCTCGCCCATTCGTTGTACGTTTAATATCAGTATCGTGTATAATGACAGGAATTTGATCTTTGGTCAGATGGATATCCAGCTCTATACCATCTGCGCCCATTTTTTCTGCCAATTGAAATGCGGCAAGGGTGTTTTCCGGAGCAAATTTACTCGCGCCTCGGTGAGCGATAATTTGTGTCACAGCAAAAAACACCTCAAATCGTTATCTGTTTTGATTGTCTTGTATAGATTACTAAAAGTCAATAATCAAGCTAGTTGTAAGATGAATTTTCTTTTCATTCACATCTGAAAATAATTTTGTAGTATAATTAAATGAATAACCATTCAATCAACCAGACGGAAGGAGCCTACTATTGATAAATCATTCAATCCATCAAATTACTGTTACGACACCTTATGCCGTAGGTGATGTACACATGTATGTTTATAAAGGTGAATCGGTCTCATTAATTGATGCAGGTGTGAATACTGATGAAGCGTGGGACCAGCTTGTAAAGGGTCTTAAAGAAATTAACTTACAACCATCCGATATCGAACAAATTATTTTGACCCATCATCACCCTGATCATATAGGACTTACTGGACGATTCGAACACGAACCAATTGTTTATGGACACCGATTGGTTGAGCCATGGTTGAATCAATCCGATCGATTTTTCGAAGGGTATCGTGACTTTTTTAATGATTTATATGAAAAGTGGGATGTACCCCAACGTTTTCGTAACATTGAAAAAACGATAGCAGTTACAAAAAAGTTTTCTTCTAAAAGTAAACTGCATCACTATTTGTCTGAAGGTGATATTATTGAGGGAATTCCCGGCATGAGAGTAATCGAAACACCGGGACATGCACAGAGTCATTTATCTTTTTGGGATGAAACGAATCGGCAAATGATCGTCGGAGATGTGTTGTTAAAGCATATATCTTCCAATCCATTATTAGAACCACCAGAGAATAAAGGTGACGCAAGGCCGAAACCATTATTGGAATACAGAAAATCATTAGCAAAACTTCTGGAATATGACGTCGAGCAGTTTCTCCCGGGACACGGGAATCCGTTTCGTGGGCATAAAGAGTTGATCGAACGAAGACTTGAAAGACAGGCGAAGCGGGCAGAAAACGTATTGGTTTATTTAAAAGAAAAAGGCCCTCTGACACCGTATGAGATTTGTACGTGGTTATTTGCCAGACAGTATGAATCGCAATTTGGATTAACAATGTCTGAAACAATTGGACAATTGGATTATCTTGAAAGTATCGGTGCGGTCAATAATGTAGAATCCAACGGTGTAAGTTACTATGCACCGACGATGACACATCAAAAGTAACTTATAATTAAAAAGAACGGGATTGATCTCTATTGTAGTGATCAATCCCGTTTTATTTAAACCCTATGACTTTCATAGCGTTGCGATTTCGTTATTTTTCTTAACTCTTCGTACAATTCATCAGAAATCGATGCTTGTTCATAAGCCTTCATGTTTTGTTCAACCTGACTTGCTTCACTTGCGCCAATTACTAAGCTTCCAAGTGCTTTGTTATTAAATAAATAAGCCATCGCAAGTGACTGTAATGGTTGACCACTTTCTTTTGATAATGCAAGCAATTCCTTAATCGTATGGCGCAATTCTTTCCCTGAATAATCAAGAAAACCATCTTGGCCTTTTTGTTCCCATTTTTTCATTCCATCATCTGTAAGCATTCCTTTAGCTAAGCTTCCTCTGGCCATAATGCTTACTTCGTGATCATGAAGGATATCTTCAAATTCTTCCGGACGACGATCGAGTAAACTATACTGCATCATATTACTCACAATCTTCGAATGATCGGAAAATTGCTGAATAACATTTGGACGAATAGAAGAGATTCCATAATAGCGAATTAATCCCTCTTGCTGCATTTCTTCTAACGCTTCAAGAACTTCATCGAAAGGATCCTCAATTGTGCCCCCATGTAATTGATATAAATCAATTTCATCAATTCCTAAACGATGTAGGCTATTTTTAACCGCTTCTTTCAAATATGTTTTCGATGGGTCCCAAAACCAATCTTTTTTGTCTTTATCAAAGTGGTTACCACCTTTCGTCGCAATGACCACGTCATCGCGTCGTCCTTTAATGGCTTGTCCTACAATTTTTTCGTTTTCGCCAAAATCATATAAATCTGCAGTATCTAAATAATTAATTCCTGATTGAATGGCTTCATGGATGATATCCTTTGCACGATTGACATCTGTGCCAAGACTCATACAACCTAAGCCAATTTCACTGACATGAAGGTTCGAGTTTCCAAGTCTACGTTTTTTCATCGAATTTTCACTCCTTTATTATTCATTGTAGAATTGAAGAATAGGAAAGACAAATGATTGGATACTTATGATTATGGTAAAATGAATCAATAGCAGGAGGCATGTAAAGTGAATAAGTTTGAAGAAAAAACAGTACACACCGAAAAGGTTTATGAAGGAAAAATCATTGATTTAGAGATTGACGATGTCATTTTACCAAATAAGAAGACGTCGAAGCGGGAGATTGTTCGCCACCCAGGTGCAGTTGCCATATTAGCGATGACGGGTGAAGGAAAAATAATCATGGTTGAGCAATACCGTAAGCCCTTAGGAAAAAGCATAATTGAAATTCCGGCTGGGAAACTAGAACCTGGAGAAGAATCAGTTAAAACAGCTGCGCGTGAATTAGAAGAAGAAACAGGATATGCAGCACGTCAGTTTGACTTTATTATGTCTTACTACACTTCACCTGGTTTTGCGGATGAAAAGATTGAGCTATTTTTAGCAAAAGACCTCTATAAAGTAGAAGAACAATCATTGGGAGATGACGATGAATTTGTTGAATTAATAGAACTTACTCCAACAGAAGCGATTGAATATATTAAACAAGAAAGAATTCACGATGCCAAAACAGTCCATGCTGTGTATTACGCCTTAATGAAGGAAGTGTAGCAATTGAGTTTATCAACTTACTATGCAGACATCCATATTCATATTGGAGAAACAATGTATGGGAGACCGGTGAAGATTTCAGCCTCTAACCAACTAAGACTGTCAACGATCATGGAATTTGTCAAAGAGAAGAAGGGGTTGGATTTGATTGGGATTATCGATGCCCACGTGCCCGCTGTTCTCGAAGAAATTGACCTAGCTATTAAGAAGAAGGATTATATTGAATTGTCTGATGGTGGTATTTCCAATGGATCGGTAACGGTTTTACTAGGCTCGGAAATTGAAATTTACGATTCAAGTAGTAGTGGACCAATTCATATCCTCTGCTTTTTTGCAACGGTTGAGCGAATGAAAAACTTTTCCCAATGGTATCGTCAACACGTCAGTAATCCGGAACTAAGCTCTCAACGCATATATGTCGATGGAAAAACACTTCAAGAGAAGGTCAAAGAATTAGAAGGATTATTTATTCCCGCACATATCTTTACGCCGTTTAAAAGTTTGTACGGCAAAGGTGTGAAAAAAAGCCTGACAGAAGTCTTTGAGCCAACTCTGATCGATGCCGTTGAATTAGGGTTAAGCTCAGATACAAACATGGTTCGAAACATCGAAGAAATTAAAGCTTATCCATTCCTTACGAATTCGGATGCTCATTCATTGGAAAAAATTGCACGTGAATACAACGCATTGGAATTAAAAGAAGCTACGTTCAATGAATTTGCAAAAGCGTTAAAGAATGAAGCAGGAAGAAAAATTCAAGCAAATTATGGGATGAATCCTCATTTAGGAAAATATCATCATTCAGTGTGTAAAAAATGCGAGACTACGGAGATTATCGGGACGGTCTGTCCTAACTGCGGATCGACAAATGTTATTCGAGGGGTAAGCGAGCGCATAAAGGATTTGTCTACGGAAGATAGTTCTTATACGGAACGACCACCTTATATTCATCAAGTTCCTTTAGATTATATCCCTGGTTTGGGCCCGAAGACGCTTGAACGGTTGAGGGAGCATTTACATCATGATATGTATATTATTCATCGAGCTAGCTTCGAACAGTTGAAGGAAAACTCCAACGAGCGAATTGCTAGAAAAATATTAGATTTACGAGAAGGAAAAATCTCTGTGCAAGCTGGTGGCGGCGGAGTTTACGGGAAAATCATCGATTAATTCACGATCTTTCGTTCTAGTTTTAAGATTCCTCACATAGATTTTTAATAGGAAATTGAGATTGGGGGATCTAGAATGAAGCGATGGATCAAAGGGTCATTATATACAATTGAACCTTATATTAGTCTGTATGTCTTTCTATTTGTCTTATTTGTAATAGGTGTGATTTTTGGGGCCAATTTGGTCGGAAACTTAAACTTTTTACAACAACAAGATTTGTTGTTTTTTGTCGAAAACTATTTTCAAATGTTGGAGAGACCAACAGATCAAGCGGTTTTGGATAGCTTTTTGAATATCTTATATACGCATGGTAAATATATGATATTTCTATTCTTATTTGGTTTATCGTTTGTGGGTCTGCCCATTGTATGGTTTTTATTATTTTTAAAAGGTGTAGTTGTCGGTTTCACTGTCGGCTTTCTCGTCCACCAATTGGCTTGGGATGGATTTTTTATCTCGCTTGTATCGATCGCTCCACAAAATCTATTGATAATACCGGCTTACTTGTTCTTGGCTGCTGGGAGTATGATTTTCAGTATTCGCGTCATGCGACTATTATTTAGCCGACTAGGAAACAAAACTTCTATCGGTGAAGTGTTGAGTAGTTATTTCAAAAACCTTGCCATTTCTTTCTGTATTCTTTTGGCAGGATGTGTTGTTGAAATTTTAATTTCTAGCCAAGCGATCCACTTAGTTATCAATTAATAATGATTATCTTCAGATATTTATTATAATCTGCTATTAATAATCATTTTAATTTGACATGTTTACGACTCTTACTTATAATAAACCTTGAACGAGTAAGAGGAGAGGTGCATATAAGTGGAGAATCGCATTGAAAAGATCAAAAAGCAACTTTCATCTCAAAGCTATAAATTGACACCACAGCGCGAAGCCACTGTGCGTGTATTACTTGAACATGAAGAAGACCACTTAAGTGCTGAAGATGTTTATCTCCTCGTAAAGGAAAAAGCCCCAGAGATTGGTCTAGCCACTGTATACCGTACGTTGGAATTATTATCTGAACTAAAAGTGGTTGATAAAATCAATTTCGGCGACGGTGTCTCACGTTATGATCTTAGAAAAGAGGGGGCGGAACATTTTCACCACCACCTCGTTTGTGTAGAATGTGGCTCCGTTAAAGAAATTGAAGAAGATTTACTCGGTGATGTTGAAGCCATTGTTCAATCAAGATGGTCTTTTGAAGTGAAAGACCACCGTTTAACCTTTCATGGTGTTTGTGAACAATGCCAAACAATAACAAGTAAAGTGAATTCGTAAGGTATCATAAAATAGCAATTGATAAGATGGTCTCGGTACATTCGAGTTCATCTTTTTAATTTTCTTAAATGTTCTCTAATATATTATAGAGTTTTTAAGTGAAATGAAGGGCTGTAGTATGATAAATTCTAACTATAGCCTTTTTTACGTCACATCATTTGAGGGAGATACCGTTATGGATAATGAAATTGCTGATTTTGTTCACTATTTGACGATTGAAAAAGGGTTGGCAGAAAACACGGTTAAATCTTATGAAAGAGATTTAAAGCAGTATTATTCATTTTTGACAAACGAATATACATTGCATGAAGTTAAACAGATTGAGCGACCGCACATTAAACATTTTCTACTCTCATTAAAAGAACAAAATAAATCGACGGCTTCAATTTCTCGAATTATATCAACCATTCGTTCTTTTCATCATTTTTTAATTTATGAGCGTTTAGCAGAGCATGATCCGAGCTTACATATCGAAACGCCTAAAAAAGAACGGATGTTGCCAAAAGTACTTTCAAGCGAGGAAGTAGAGTCATTGCTCGATATTCAAGGTGACTCACCGTTTGATCTTAGGAATAAAGCAATGTTGGAGATGCTTTATGCAACCGGTCTCAGAATTTCCGAACTGTTATCATTAGAGTTGGATGATCTTCATTTAACAATGGGATTTGTCCGTATAACGGGTAAAGGTGGAAAAGAACGAATTGTGCCACTCGGAAAACATGCACAAAAAGCAATCGAAGATTATGTGGAGAATGCTCGTTCTCAATTGGAGAAGAAAAAGCAATCAGATGCTCTTTTTCTGAATCACCATGGAAACCCGATGAGCCGACAAGGTTTTTGGAAAGTGTTAAAGGGAATTGTTTTAAAGAAAGGCATTCAAAAAGAAGTATCCCCACATATGTTGCGTCATTCTTTTGCAACACATTTATTAGAAAATGGAGCTGACTTACGGGCTGTCCAAGAAATGTTGGGTCACTCGGACATTTCAACGACTCAAATATACACTCATGTGACAAAAACAAGGTTAAAGGATATTTATCATACCTATCATCCTCGGGCATAATACGAATTGGCAACTTTACTTATTTAAAAACGGAGGAGTTTTTTATGGATTTTAAACGCGTATTTTTAATTGTTATGGATTCTGTAGGAATTGGCGAAGCACCTGATGCGAAAGAATTTAATGATGTCGGTGCGGATACCCTCGGGCACATCGCGGAGAAAATGAATGGCTTGAATATGCCGAATATGAGTAAGCTCGGATTGAGTAACATCCGTGAAATTCAAGGGATTGAAAAAGCTGAGCAACCACAAGCTCATTTCACAAAGATGGAAGAAGCATCGAGCGGAAAGGACACGATGACAGGACACTGGGAAATGATGGGTCTTCGGATCGATCAGCCTTTCCGTACATTTCCAGATGGGTTTCCAAATGAACTCATTGAAAAAATTGAAAGTAAATTCGGACGCAAAATTATTGGAAATAAACCTGCATCCGGTACAGAAATTATTAAAGAATTAGGTGAAGCGCATGTTGAAACAGGCGCATTAATTGTTTACACTTCAGCTGATTCTGTCTTACAAATCGCAGCTCATGAAGAAGTAGTTCCACTCGATGAGTTATATGAAATTTGCGAGTATGCTAGAGAGATTACGAAAGATGAGCCGTATATGATCGGTCGGATCATCGCTCGACCTTTTATAGGAAAACCCGGCGAGTTCGAACGGACATCTAACCGTCACGATTATGCTCTAAAACCTTTTGGTCGCACAGTGATGAACGAACTCAAGGACAACGATTATGATGTGATTGCAATTGGAAAAATCTCAGACATTTATGACGGTGAAGGTATTACAAAAGCGATTCGGACGAAAGACAATATGGACGGAATGGATCAAATTTATAAAACAATAAATACAGATTTTACAGGTATCAGTTTCTTAAATTTAGTTGATTTTGATGCGAAATTCGGCCATAGAAGAGATCCAATCGGATATGGTGAAGCTTTGGAAGCTTTTGATGAACGTTTACCAGAACTGCTTGAACAATTGAAAGAGGATGATTTACTCATCATCACCGCGGATCATGGTAATGATCCAGTGCATCACGGTACAGACCATACGAGAGAGTATGTTCCTTTGCTTGTTCATCATAAGAATATCAATACAGGCGAAGAATTACCGATTCGTAAAACTTTCGCAGATGTTGGAGCGACAATTGCAGATAACTTCAACATAAAGTTACCAGAGCATGGCGAAAGCTTTTTAAAAGACATTCGATAACAAGTAAAGGGGAGTTATATTCATGCAGTTAATGAATCAAATTGAAGAAGCAAAGCAATTTATTCAACAAAAATTAAACAAACAGGAACCTAATATTGGACTCATTCTTGGTTCTGGGTTAGGTGTTTTAGCTGATTATATCGAGGAACCGACGACCATTCCTTATGAACAGATTCCTCATTTTCCTAAATCAACAGTAGCTGGACATGAGGGACAATTAGTGATTGGCGAACTGGAAGGCCAAACCGTCTTAGCGATGCAAGGTAGGTTTCATTATTATGAAGGCTATCCGATGGAAGCAGTGACGTTCCCAGTACGGGTGATGCATGCATTAGGCATTGAACAATTAATTGTTACAAACGCTGCAGGTGGAATTAATGAAAATTTTGAACCTGGAGATTTAATGATTATTCAAGATCATATTAATATGATGGGTACCAATCCATTAATTGGACCTAATCCAGATGAACTTGGAACTCGGTTCCCGGATATGTCCCAAGCTTATAGTAAATCGTTACGCAACCTTGCTGAAGAGACAGCTAACGAGCTCGGACAGACGATTCGTAAAGGCGTATATGTAGGAAATTCCGGGCCAACTTATGAGACAAGTAGTGAAGTAAAAATGTTGCGTATATTAGGTGGCGATGCTGTTGGCATGTCAACTGTACCTGAGGTAATTGTTGCGAACCATTCGGGAATGAAAGTATTGGGCATTTCTTGTATTTCCAACATGGCTGCAGGTATTTTGGATCAACCGTTGTCTCATGAAGAAGTAATTGAGACGACTGAGCGTGTGCGAGAGGATTTCATCCAGATCGTTCGCTCGATTTTAAAGAAAATGTAGATCGGAGTGGACAGTATGAGAATGTACGATATTATTGCCAAAAAAAGAGATGGGGGAGAATTGTCTCAAGAAGAAATCCAGTTTTTTATAGACGGTTATACCTCTGGAGAAATTCCTGATTATCAAGCGAGTGCGTTTGCGATGGCACTTTATTTTCAAGGTATGAACAAGGAAGAACGTGCAGCCATTACGATGGCGATGGCACAATCCGGTGATATGATTGATTTATCAGAGATCGAAGGAACGAAAGTCGATAAACATTCCACAGGTGGCGTAGGTGACACGACGACATTAATTCTAGCACCACTTGTAGCCTCCGTCGGTGTGCCAGTTGCGAAGATGAGTGGTAGAGGTCTTGGCCATACTGGTGGAACGATTGATAAACTGGAATCTGTGCCAGGATTTCATGTCGAACTAACTAAAGAAGAGTTTATTCAAAACGTTAACGAAAGAAAGGTTTCTGTTATCGGACAATCTGGGAATTTAACACCTGCCGATAAGAAGTTATACGCACTTCGTGACGTTACAGCGACCGTCAACTCGATTCCGTTGATTGCTAGTTCTATTATGAGTAAAAAAATAGCCGCTGGCGCAGATGCAATTGTTTTGGATGTTAAGACAGGTGCAGGAGCATTTATGAAAGAAGAAAGCGAATCAATTGATTTGGCGAAAGCAATGGTTGAAATCGGTAATTCTGTTGGCAGAAAAACGATGGCTGTCATTAGTGATATGAGCCAACCATTAGGAAATGCAATCGGAAATGCGTTAGAAGTCAAGGAAGCGATTGAGACGCTGAAAGGTACAGGACCTGAAGACTTAACGAAACTATCCTTAACTTTAGGCAGTCAAATGGTTGTCTTGGCTGGCCACGCAGAGAATCTAACGGATGCATGGTCATTATTAGAGAAAAGCATTGAAAACGGAGATGCTTTGAAAAAATTTAAAGAGTTTTTAGCTTCACAAGGTGGAGATGCATCTGTTGTTGATGAACCGACGTTGTTACCACAGGCTAAGTATCAATTTGAAGTACTTGCAGATACGTCGGGATATATTCATGAAATGGTCGCCGATGAAATAGGTCATGCAGCGAGCATGTTAGGCGCCGGAAGATTAACGAAGGATTCAGAAATTGATTTATCCGTCGGAGTCGTACTGCAGAAAAAAGTTGGCGACACAATTGAAAAAGGAGAACCTTTGTTAACCGTTCATAGCAACCAAGAAGACATTAAAGAAGTTGAGAAAAAATTAAAAGAAAATATTAAAATCTCTCCTGATCCTTTAATCCCACCTGATTTAATCAGACAAATTATAACGGAATAAGTAAATGAAATAATTAGCAACCAAGCTATGGAATACAACCTGTAGCTTGGTTTTTTTAATTATTATTTAATCAATATGGAACAACCTTATAACCCTTCATTTTCACTAATTCGTAAAACGGTGTAATAATTTCAAGAATCATGGAAAAAATATCAAGCAGAACGAATGGAGGGAAGGAAGATTATGATTCGTAAACATTTTATTCTATTACTGACTGTTTTATTGATGATGCCAAGTATATCTATATTCGCCGAAGATGCCGAATTAACTAACCATTCATCAAGTTCATTTTTAATGGAGGTAGATACAGGCACAGTATTACACGAAAAGAACGCCCACAAACAACTACCACCCGCAAGTATGACAAAGCTTATGACACTATTATTGATCATGGAGGAGATTGATCAAGGAAAGCTGACACTTAGTGAAAAAGTGCGTGTGAGTGAATATGCAGCGTCAATGGGAGGGTCACAAATATTTTTAGAGCCGAATGAAGAAATGTCGGTTGACGACCTACTGAAAAGTATTGCAATCGCTTCTGCGAATGATTCATCTGTCGCTTTAGCTGAGCGAATTGCCGTTTCTGAAGAAAACTTTGTTAAACGGATGAACGAACGTGTTAAAGAGTTGGGATTAAAAAACACGAAATTTAAAAACGTAACCGGTTTACCTGAGGAAGGTCATTTTAGTTCTGCATATGACATGGCCAAGATTGCACAAGAGCTATTAAAGCATGATGAAATAACTTCTTATACACAAATTTATGAGGATTATTTACGAAAAGGAACAGACGAAGAATTTTGGCTAGTCAACACAAATAAATTGGTGAAATTTTATCAAGGTGTGGACGGATTAAAAACAGGCTATACAAATGCAGCGAAATACTGTCTGACGGCTACCGCAAAACGAGGGGATATGCGAGTGATCGCTGTGTCAATGGGAGCGGAAACCGTAAAAGATCGAAACGCTGATGTAACCAATATGTTGGACTATGCATTCAGTCATTATGAGCTTCATAAATTGCATGATAAAGAGATCCCTCTATATTCTTGGTCCCATTTAAAATCAGAGCAAGATGAGCTGAACTTGGTCGCCGATCAAAATGTTTCTGTTCTTTTATCGAAGGGAGAAAAGATGAAAGATTATAAAACAGTCGTTGAGCCCGGAAATATCAGTAAGTGGCCAATGAAGCAAGGAGAACAATTGGGCTATTTACACGTTAAGAAAGGTGATACAACGATGAAGAAGATCCCATTATATGTACAGGAAGATGTACAGGAAGCTGGTCTATTAAAGCTGTTTAATCGTGTCGGAAAATATCTACACCAGGGATATAAAACGTCGAATAAGAACTAGTTTTGTCAGGGAGAAGGATTTTTCATAAGTATTAAAGAAAGACTCAAGTAGCTAAAACCAAGAGGAGGGTATGGCCTTGAGTCTTACTTATGATTTTGAACAAAAACAAGATGTATTGTTAGTCCGATTGACAGGTGAGTTGGATCATCATGAAGCGGAACAGTTAAAAAACGATTGGCAATCTTTTTTGCAAAATGGAATGACAAAACATGTTGTTGTTAATTTGGAAAACTTATATTTTATGGATTCTTCGGGGTTAGGTGTATTTCTCGGTCGTTATAAAGAAGTGAAGGAAATTGGCGGTGAAATGGTCATCTGCTCCATTAATTATGATGTTCAACGGTTATTTGAGTTATCGGGTTTATTCAAGATTATCGATACAGCTGAAAACGAAGCAGTCGCTCTTGCTCGTTTGGGGGTGGCATTATGAGTAATTTTATGAAAGTGGAGTTTGCCGCCAAAAGTGAAAATGAATCATTTGCTCGAACGACAGTGGCTGCATTCATTGCTCAGTTAGATCCGACGGTTGAAGAACTGACAGAAATTAAGACGGTTGTCTCTGAAGCGGTCACCAATGCAATCATTCATGGATATGAAGAGAATGAGGAAGGTACCGTCTTGATTGAATGTGAACTTAAAGATCATAATATTTCGTTGACCATTCGTGATTTCGGGAATGGGATTGAGGATGTCGATGAAGCCATTCAACCGATGTATACATCAAAGCCAGAATTAGAACGATCTGGAATGGGCTTTACTATCATGGAAAATTTCATGGATCACTTTGAAATTGAATCAATACCGAATCACGGAACAACTGTCACTCTAAGAAAAAAGTTCTTAAACAATCAATCGGCTTACAATTAGGTGATGCCGATGAGCCAAAATAGCCAGATCAAAAAAAATATATCGCTCAGTAACGAAACAGTTCGTGAATTGATTAAAAAGAGTCAAAGTGGTGATGAAAAAGCCCGCGATGAAATTGTTGAACATAATACACGACTTGTATGGTCTGTTGTCCAACGGTTTTTGAATCGTGGATATGAACCAGATGATTTATTTCAAATTGGATGTATTGGATTGATTAAATCAATTGATAAATTCGATTTGTCTTATGATGTACGATTCTCTACATACGCTGTACCAATGATTATCGGAGAAATTCAGCGTTTTATTAGAGATGACGGTTCATTGAAGGTGAGTCGATCGCTGAAGGAACTGAATAATAAAATCCGTATTAAAAAAGATGAACTGACGAAAAAGCACGGTGAATCACCATCCATTTCTATGTTAAGTAAAGAGATGGATATTCCGAAAGAAGACATTATCTTAGCACTTGAAGCAAATCAGCAACCGCATTCGATTCATGAAACGGTTTATGAAAATGAAGGGGATCCTATCACACTTATGGATCTAATAGCCGATCAAAACACCGAGTGGTTTGATCATATTGCATTGAAGGAAGCTGTTCGGCATCTAAATGAACGAGAGCGGCTAATTGTATATTTGAGGTATTACAAAGACCAAACCCAATCGGAGGTAGCTGAACGACTAAGCATTTCACAAGTACAAGTCTCTCGATTGGAGAAGAACATTCTTAATCATTTAAAAGAATATTTGAATCAATGAATGCCCCTTGCAGGTTGAAATCCCATCAACCTGCAAGGGTATTTTTTGTTCAATGATGAAATTGAATAGAATCAGCTCAATGGTTAAAATTTCAATTCAAATACATGCTTTGAAGATGAACGCACATACTAATCGCTAGAGTCAACTATTGAAGGTGAATACGATGGCACAAGTCATTTACATTAAGTTAAAACATCATAAAACAGTTCAAATGAATGAAAAGGTTTACTTAAGAGACATCGCGTGGATTCAAGCTGACGAAGAGGTGAAACGAAAGCTAGAGCAACTATTTGTTTCAGAAGTTAAAAAGGAAGATCTGACTTATAAGGTTTTAGATATTTTTACGATTATCGAAAAACTTAGGAAAATTTATCCGGAATATGAAATAGAAACAATCGGACCAGCACAAACTATTTTAAAACTTCAAAAGAAGCATTCGAAAATCTTTCCATTGTATGTAGTCTTTATTTGGTGTCTGCTGTTTATTGGTTCAGCAATGGCAATTGTAAATTTTCATTACGATGTGAGTATGGAAGAAGTGCAGGAACGTATTCATTATATGATTACTGGTGAAAAAGGACGGAGTATTCTATGGCTTCAAATACCTTATTCATTAGGATTAGGCTTTGGGATGATTTTGTTTTTTAATCATATTTTCAAGAAAAAATTAAATGAAGAACCGAGTCCTCTAGACATCGAGATGCACAACTATGATGAAGATATACGAAGATATGTGACCTATCATGAAAACGAATTGGTTGAACGAGATGAAGATTAACTACTTGTTTGATTTATTTATCGGCTTAGCAGCTGGCTTCACAGTAGGCGCTGGGTTTGTTGCGTTTTTAACGGTTTTAGGAATCATCCCTCGGTTAGCTCAACTATCAAAATCAAGAAGATTCATTCATTTCTTTGAAAATGGCGTAACTGCCGGTGCCGTGTTTGGGACCTACTTATCGTTTCAAACAGCTAAAATCCCCTTGCCGTTACCAATTGAAGTGTTATGGGGGTTGTTACACGGAATCTTTATCGGTATGCTTGCTGCCGCATTAACTGAAGTGCTCAATGTGTTTCCAATTTTGTTTAAGCGTATTCGGCTGAATCGTTATTTATTGACACTCTTACTTGCAATTGTTCTAGGGAAAATATTCGGATCGATTTTTCAATGGACAATATTTGATTTTTAGAAAGGGGTATTTGAATGATTACGAAAGACAACTATAAAGAAAGCATCAAACCATATCAAGGAAAACCTCCATTAGTGAAGAATTGTATGAAAGCTTTTATTGTCGGTGGTTTAATATGTGTATTTGGACAAGCATTAACCTATTTTTATATGTACGTATTTGATTTTACAGAAAAACAAGCAGGAAATCCGACGGTAACAACATTGATATTAATTTCAGCTTTACTTACCGGATTTGGCGTGTACGATCGTTTAGGTAGTTTTGCTGGAGCGGGTGCTGCCGTTCCCGTCACAGGTTTCGCCAACTCGGTTACAAGTGCTGCCTTAGAGCATAAGAGTGAAGGAATTCTCTATGGGATATCGACAAATATGTTTAAACTAGCTGGTTCTGTAATTGTCTTCGGTACTGTATCGGCATATGTCGTTGGTTTAATTCGGTATACAATCCAGCAATTACTCTAACAATAGAGGTGATCGCAAATGAAGCAAGGTAAAAATTCATGGAAATTTACAAATGGTGTATATATTGCTGGCAATGCCACTGTAACTGGTCCAAAAGAAGCCCAGGGCCCGCTTGCAGATACTTTTGACTATAGTTTTGACGATTTATATTGCAATGAAAAAACTTGGGAAAAAGCAGAGCAAGCGTTATTAAAAAAATCAATTGAATTAACGTTATCAAAAACAAATACACGCCAGGATGCTGTTGACTTATTAATTAGTGGCGATTTATTAAATCAAAACATATCATCCAGCTATGTTGCAAGGGACTTGGATGCTCCTTTTTTTGGTGTATTCGGTGCTTGTTCCACATCGATGGAAACTGTAGCCATCAGCTCTTCATTAGTGGATGCAGGTCATTGCTCTAAAGTTATTGCTAGTACAAGTAGTCATTATTCTACAGCTGAAAGGCAGTTTCGCTATCCAACAGAGTATGGAATCCAAAAACCGAATACTGCACATTGTACAGTAACTGGTGCTGGGTCTGTGCTCGTACAAAAAGAAAAATCGCCAATCCAAGTGGAAGGAGCGACCATCGGAAAAGTTATTGATTACGGAGTAACGAACCCTTTAGATATGGGCTCCGCAATGGCACCGGCTGCAGCGAATACAATCGTTCAGCACTTCAAAGATTTCGGTCGCCAACCAGAAGATTATGATGTTATTTTGACCGGTGATTTAGCTAGTATAGGAACCCCCATTGTAAAGAAATTAACAGAGCAATCAGGCTATGATATCGAGGAAGTGCATCAAGATTGTGGATTAATGATCTATCACGACAGCCAAAAAGTAAACGCAGGAGGCAGTGGTTGTGCAAGTTCTGCAGTAGTCACTTATGGATATATCATGCAACAAATGATGGAAAACAAATTGGATAAAGTACTTATTGTAGCGACAGGGGCATTACTTAGTCCGACGATTGTGCAACAAAAAGAATCCATTCCATGTATAGCGCATGGAGTGGTTATAAAGCGGGTGAAAGACTGATGATTCTACAGTTTTTATGGGCTTTTTTAGTTGGTGGAGCGATTTGCGTTATAGGTCAATTGTTATTTGATGTAGCAAAGCTTACTCCTGCACATGTCATGTCATCTTTTGTGGTCGCTGGAGCCGTTTTAGACGGATTTGATATATATGACAAATTGATTGAGTTTGCAGGAGCAGGAGCAACTGTACCGATTACCAGCTTTGGACATAATCTACTCCATGGAGCCATGGCTCAATCTGAAGAACATGGATTTATGGGTATAGCTGTAGGAATTTTTCAATTGACATCCGCAGGTATTTCTTCTGCTATTTTATTTGGATTTATCATTGCCTTAATTTTTAAACCAAAAGGCTAGAAGGAGTAATTATATGGCTCAAGATGTTAAAGGTAAAACAATTGATGCTTCGATTAAGAAGAGTCGTAAAGTTTTGGGAGATCAATTAGGAATCGGAACTTCATTTGATGTCGGAAGACGTACACTTTCAGTATTAGAACACGATGTAGACCTTTATTTTGTGAATGGTTTAACCGATTCTGAATATACAATCGAAATTATTAAAAAGTTAGTTGAAATCAATGATTTTGAATCAGAAAAACGTAAACTAGCTGAGATTATAAAAAACCGACTGATGAACCACCAAGTGGAAGAGTTTAAAACCTATGATGACGCCATTAATCAATTATTAGCAGGATTAGTGGTTGTGACTATTGATGGAGAGCCATTCGCTCTCGTCGTTGATGTAAGGAATTACCCGGGTCGAGGGCCGGAAGAACCGGATACAGAAAAGGTCGTACGAGGTGCGCGTGATGGTTTTACGGAAAACATTATTGAGAATGCAGGTTTAACAAGAAGAAGGGTACGAGATGAGCGACTACGCATGGAAATTATGCGAGTCGGAGAACGGTCAAAAACAGATGTCTCCGTGGCTTATTTAAAAGACATTGCAGATCCCGGCTTAGTAGAAGTGATCAAAAAAGAAATTAAAAAAATTAATGTAGATGGCATGGCGATGTCTGACAAAACGCTGGAGGAGTTTCTAGTTTCCCAAAGTATTAATCCGTTTCCGTTAGTACGTTATACAGAAAGGCCTGATGTCGCATCGGCCCACTTGTTTGAAGGTCATGTCCTCATTTATGTGGACACATCACCGAGTGTGATGATTACCCCAACAACATTCTTTCACCATGTTCAACATGCGGAAGAGAGTCGACAAGTTCCGTCTGTCGGAACGTTTATTCGTTGGGTTCGATTTTTCGGTGTTATATTATCGATCTTTTTATTACCGTTATGGGTTTTATTCGCAACACACCCCGAATATTTACCACCGGATTTATCGTTTATTGGTTTAAAAGAAGAAGGGAATTTGCCAATTATTGTGCAAGTATTACTGGCAGATATCGGACTAGAGTTTATGAGGATTGCGGCCATTCATACACCGACCGCACTATCGACGGCTATGGGACTTATTGCCGCGGTGTTGATTGGCGAAATCGCAATTACAGTAGGTTTATTTAGTCCAGAGATAATTTTATATGTTGCAATCAGTGCAATCGGTACGTATTCCACACCGAGTCATGAACTTGGCGTCGCGAATAAATTGGCAAGAATTATGTTGGTCATTGCTGTATCGATATGGGGAGCAACTGGATTTATGGTCGGTGTAACGTTGTACTTGCTTCATTTAGTACGAACAATTTCATTGAATACACCGTATTTTTGGCCTTTAATTCCTTTCAACGGAAGAGCACTATGGCATGTATTCATTCGGATGACGGTTCCTCATCAACGGTTCCGTCCAAGTATTGTTCATCCTCAGTCAGCAACAAGAATGCCTAAAGGTGAAAATACAAAATAATTGAAATTTGATTAAATCAGAGCGACCAGTAATTCATTTGGTCGCTTTATTTTTGCTGGTTAAGAAGGTTGGACTTCTATGATTGTTGCCATGAAAACTGCGTTTAAAATTGAAAAGAGTATCGCACTTATGATAAATTATTTCTATTAGCTGTGCTTCAAAGAGAAAAGGTGAGATAATTAATGAGTAGTAATCATTTGCATATTGGTGGTATTGATTCGATTGAGTTAATTGAAAAGTATGGCACACCTTTGTTTGTTTATGATGTTCAGAAGATACGAGAGAATGCACGTGCTTTTGTCCGGACTTTTGAAGAATCAGGCATCCCTTTTCAGGTCGCTTATGCAAGTAAAGCTTTCTCTTCAGTCGCGATGCTTCAAGTGGCTAAGCAAGAAAAGTTAAGCTTGGATGTCGTTTCTCAAGGTGAATTACATACAGCGCTGGAAGCCGGTTTTCCTGTTGAAAAAATTCATATGCATGGAAATAATAAAAGCGAAGATGAACTGAGAATGGCAATCGAATGTGGAATTGGTTGTATTGTCGTCGATAATTTTCACGAAATCTCTTTGCTCGAAGCGTTGGTTGAGGAATTGGATACAACGGTACAAGTGTTGCTTCGAGTCACACCAGGGATTGAAGCACATACACATGACTATATATTGACTGGTCAGGAAGACTCCAAATTTGGATTTGATCTAAATAGCAACCAAGCTGATAAGGCACTGAAACGTTTACTTAATCTACCACGATTTCGAGTATTGGGGATTCATTCACACATCGGTTCCCAAATATTTGAGACAACGGGTTTTGAGATGGCCATTAAAAAACTCTTCCAATTACTCAATCATTGGAAACATCAATACCAATATGATGCTGAAGTTGTCAATTTAGGTGGTGGTTTCGGTATTAAGTATACGGAAAGCGATCAACCATTACCTTTGAATCAATATGTCGTAACATTGACAAAATGTATCAAAGCTGAAGCGCAGAGATTAGGTTTGTCCATTCCTGAGATTTGGATTGAGCCAGGCAGGTCTATTGTTGGTGATGCGGGCACTACGTTATATACCATTGGATCATTGAAAGAAGTTAAAAATGTTCGAAAATATGTATCCGTAGACGGTGGCATGACAGATAATATTCGGCCAGCACTATACCAAGCTAAGTACCAAGCGGTTGTCGCAAATAAAATAAATGATCCATTGATCGAAGAAGTATCAATTGCTGGCAAATGTTGTGAGTCTGGTGATATGCTTATTTGGGACTTAAAAACCCCTGCAATCGAATCAGGTGACTTTTTAGCTGTATTTTCGACAGGCGCTTATGGGTACGCTATGGCAAGTCATTACAATCGTTTTCCTAAAGCAGCGGTTGTATTTGTTGAAAATGGAAAAGATCAGCTCGTTGTCAAACGTGAAAAGTACACGGACTTAACCCGATTCGATTTAAGCTATGAATAAACTAATTGGAGGAATAGAAATGAAAAAAGCAACGATTCAATTTGAAAACGGAGAACAAATCAAGATTGATTTATTTGAAAAAGATGCTCCAGGAACGGTTGAAAACTTCGTCAGCCTAGCACAAAAGAATTTTTATGATGGTTTAACATTTCACCGAGTGATTCCAGGGTTCGTCATTCAAGGCGGTGATCCAAATGGTAATGGTACAGGTGGACCAGGATATACAATTAAATGTGAAACAGAAGGTAATCCGAACAAGCATGAAAGAGGATCTTTATCGATGGCACATGCCGGTAAAGATACTGGTGGAAGCCAGTTCTTTATTTGTTTTGAAGCACAACCACATCTTGACGGTGTGCATACTGTATTTGGAAAAGTTGTAGATGGAATGGATGTTGTCGACCGCGTAAAAGTTGGCGACGTCATGCAAAAGGTGACAATCGAAGAATAGAACACCAACGTATTGAACCTTGATTTTTTGGACAAAATGGTGTTACTATTACTACTCGACAAACTTTTTTTGTGAATTTTACATTGAATTATTTTTCATGAAATTCTCAAAGATTGAAGGATTGTAAAAATCCTTTTGTTAAAGAGGGGTTAATATGTTAATCAAGTTTAAAAAGAGCTTTGAAAAAATTGCCATGGGACTTCTTTCTTTTATGCCCGAAGAAAAACAGGTGAAGAAACTACAAGAAACAATAAATGAGTACGAAAGTAACGAAGATTGGCAATTGTACTTGTGGAAAGAAGAAGAAGTACTAGGAACAATTGGTGTCTGCTTTGAAGAAGATAAAGTTGTCGTTCAGCACATTAGCGTAAATCCGTCTTATCGAAACCAAGGTATTGGTAAAAAGATGGTTCAAGCAGTGAAAGAGCTATATGACGAGCGCCACGTTTGTGGAAATGAATTCACCAATGAATTTTTTGAAGCTTGCCAAGAAGAATAAATAAACTGTCCAATTTACTTGTGTAATGAGTAGATTGGACAGTTTGTTTTTATATGAATAATTCGGGTTTTAATAAATAAACAAACGAAACCGAATTATCCTTAAAGGTCATCACGAAATTCTTTTAAATGGCGATGGATGATCCGTTCATCCGAAACATGATAAGCGTATTCCGATTGATTATTTTTTTGTATTGCCAAGTGCTGAAGTCTATTTTGTAAATCCTCACTAATGATCGGTAAGTCAACACTCTTATACGGAACATTATTTTGAATCTGATATTGGATTATAGAAATCAGATTAATTAAACGTTGGTTAGATAACCCTAAACAAACCAAATCATCTTGGTGCTCCCACAACTTCTCATGACAACTATCAATTAACTTTTTCGCTCCGATGATGTTTCCTCTTCTATAATGATACAAGCCAACAGCTAATTGAATCAATCCTGTCCAAACCGAATTCCGCTTCATTTCCGTCTCATTTTTCCAAAAATCTTCTAACACTTCATGACACTCAAAATAGTCTCTTGTATAATGGAATTCATAGAGATATTCAAGATATTGTTTCGGATACATAAGTTATCTCCCTCATTGTTATTCCTTTTCACTCGAAAGTTTGATAAGATTTCAATATAAACTCTCGGCCATCGAAAGAGTGATGCATTTGTCCATTCAAACCTATCAAGTAAAATTCGATACCTTTGAAGGTCCACTAGATTTATTATTACATTTAGTCAATCAATATGAAATCGATATATACGACGTACCTTTAAAAGATGTTGCAGATCAGTATATGAATTACATACGTACAATGCAAGAACTTCAGTTGGACATTGCCAGCGAGTACTTAGTCATGGCTGCAACACTACTGGCCATCAAGAGTCAGATGCTTTTACCGAAGCAAGAAGTGGAAATGGAGGACGAGTATGAAGAGGACTTACGCGATGAACTCATTGCAAAGCTAATCGAGTATCGTAAGTTTAAGGAAGCTGCCACTGAATTAAAAGAAAGAGAGCAAGAGCAACTTCGCACGCATATGCGACCGGCCACCGACCTTTCCGTTTATCAAAATGAGACAAAGGTTGAGAGAAGTAATGAATTAGATATTGTTGATCTGACACAAGCTTTTCAAAAGGTTTTACGCAGAAAACAATTGCTAGAACCGTTGGAAACAACTGTACAGAGACAAGAAATCTCGATTGAAAAGAGAATGGATGAAATTATAAATACGTTAATGAAGTATCGTGGGAAAAGGTCATTTGAAGAGCTTTTTCCTTATCAGAAGAGAGTGGAAGTTGTTGCGACTTTTCTTGCTATCTTAGAGTTGATGAAAGGAATGAAAATCATCTGTATCCAAAACCATAATTTCGACTCAATTACGGTCCAGCTGACGGAGGAAATATATAATGGAGTTAAATGAAATGAAAGGTGTCCTGGAAGGTTTGTTGTTTGTTTCAGGTGATGAAGGGTTATCAAATAAACAAATCAAGAATATTCTTGATATAGATGAGGATGCTATTACATTATTATTGAATGAATTAAAATATGATTACGAACATGGACAACGTGGATTATCTATTTTAGAAGTAAGGGGCATCCATTATCTGACGACTAAACCGGATCACGCTGTTTATTATGAAAAAATGCAACAGTCAAATGTATCGTCAAGATTATCTCAGGCATCTTTGGAAACATTAGCGATTGTAGCTTATAAACAGCCAATCACGAAAGTTGAAATGGAAGAAATTCGTGGTGTGAAGTGTGATGGACCAGTTCAAACGTTAATGTCGAGATATTTAATAGAAGAAGCCGGAAGAAAAGATACAAGTGGACGGCCGATTCTATATCAAACGACAAGAGAATTTTTGACATTTTTCGGATTAACTTCGTTAGATGACTTACCACCACTTACGGAAGAAGATTTAGATCAAACATTAATGGAATCCGATTTATTTTTTACTGAACTGGCTGATGAGAATGAAAAAGCAGCTCAATAATATTAAGGGGGTCCCTACGAACCAATGCGTACAGGAAGAAGGTCTCAAGCGCAAAAAGTTTTTGAAGAGCTAGGACGTATAGAATCGATTCTAGAAGACTTTCACAATCGCCATTCGGCTAATCACTTGGCAAATAGCAATAAAGACTTAAGTGAAGAATATATCCAACGAGTCATTAAACAATTCAGACTTCTAGAAGCCTATTCTACGGAAGGCAAGAGAGCGATTTACCCATTTACAAACGGTAAAACAATTGATGCCAAGAACATCGATCGAATATTAAGAGGTATTAATCTGAAATGTGTAAATTCATTCTTTTCGCCCACCGTTGATTTGTGGTTTGAGGACAGCCGAGCATCTTATCAAAATAAAGATGCCATTGACTTTATAGAAAATCCTGGAGAGGAAATTACTCAACTAACTCGAGAGCTTGAACCAATATTCCTAGATTTACGAAACCAATTAGAATATTTTTCACAAGAAATATCCTAGTACACTTAAATCGTGACTAAAAAAGGATAGGCTGTGATCAACCCGAACTGAAATCAATGATTTTTAGTTCGGGTTTTTTATATTGTGGATGCATTTCCGACTTTAAGGCACAGACCGAACAATTTTTCAGATTCATCACATCATTCTTTATTGCTTAACCTTATTTCAATGATGGATTCATATCAGTGAGAAGTGGTTCATATCTTTTAATAACTAGACAAGCATGAATGGATGTGGAATCGAACAATGAAAAAGCTAGCCATTTTTACCTTATTGATTCTCCTGATAATGTTGATCAATCCATATGGAAGTGACGCTGCTCCAGATATATCCGCAGAGAAGGCTGTTGTACTTGATATGAATACAATGGAGGTCCTCTATGGAAAACAGATGAATGAGAGATCCTCTATAGCAAGCATCACTAAAATTGTTACTGCCTTTGTCGCTTTAGAATATGGTGATTTAGACGACCGAGTGCGTATTTCAAAAAAAGCATCCATGATGGAAGGTTCATCCATTTACACGAAAGAGAATCAACTCTATACACTTGAAGATTTAATCTACGGGCTTATGCTTCGTTCAGGTAACGATGCAGCTACTGCGATTGCAGAGCATGTGGGCGGAAGTGTAGAGGGCTTTGCTTTTCTGATGAATGAAACAGCTGATTGGATCGGTATGGAAAACAGTTCATTTAAAAATTCACATGGCCTGGAAGAGGAAAATCATTATTCAAGCGCTTATGATATGGCTTTAATTACAGCCCATGCTATGAATAAGAATGATCAATTTAAAAAAATCTTCGGAACAGAAAAGCACTTACCGAAAAATGGGGATTATTATTGGTTTAATAAAAACAAATTACTAACAACATACGGTGAATACTGCACAGGAGGAAAAACAGGATTCACAAAGAAAGCAGGTCGAACCTTAGTGACGACAGCTGAATATGAAAATAAAGAAATTGTTGTGGTGACGCTCAATGCTTCAGACGACTGGAATGATCATAAAAAACTTTATGATTATGCCTTTCAAGAATTAGCTAAAAAGCCGAATGTCCCGATTCAAGCAAAAGCCAACGATTCTTATTTTATAGATCTCTATATCGAAACCTTTCGTCAGCTTCAGGGGGCTTCCTTATGGTAAATATCATATGGGCCGGATTGGCAGCAATCGGAATTATCTATGCCTTATTCAATGGGACGATGGAAGAAGTTAATGAAGCTGTTTTTTCGGGAGCAGAAGAAGCGGTTGCTTTAACGATCACACTCGTCAGTGTTTTAGTATTTTGGTTAGGCGTCATGCAAATTGCAGAAGAAGCGGGATTGCTGGACAAGCTAGCAAAATTATTTCGCCCGTTATTTACGCGATTATTTCCTGAGGTTCCACCGGATCACCCCGCAATGGGCTATATTTTATCGAATTTTTCTTCCAATATCTTTGGACTTGGTCATGCCGCAACACCATTTGGTATAAAAGCCATGCAATCACTGAAGAAGTTGAACAATAACCAGTCAGATGCTTCAAGATCGATGATTACATTTTTAGCACTTAATACTTCTAGTGTGACGTTAATACCGACTACTATGATTGCGATTCGAATGAAATATGATTCGATTGCACCGACTGAAATTGTAGGAGCAACCATTATGGCAACATTGGTTTCCACTGTAGGGGCACTATTAATTGATCGATTCTTTTATTATCGAAGGCAAAGGAGCTTATAAATGCTTGTTCAATTTAGTAACATGGTTATTCCGCTCCTCATTTTATCGGTTTTGCTTTATGGAACATATAAAAAAGTACCTACTTATGAAGCGTTTGTTGAAGGTGGCAAAGAAGGAGTCGCAATGGCTGTTTCATTGCTTCCTTTCTTATTAGGTATGCTCGTTTCCATTACAATCTTTCGAGCATCAGGAGCATTGGATGCATTTGTTCATTTACTAGAGCCCGTATTGGCTGTTTTTCATATTCCTCCAGATATCGTTCCATTAGCGTTGACTCGCCCAATTTCTGGCACAGCTTCACTCGGTGTTGCGACAGATATTATCCAAAATGATGGACCAGATTCATTTTTAGGAAAATTAGCTTCTACCATGCAAGGAAGTACGGATACGACATTGTATGTATTGACTGTTTACTTTGGAGCTGTCCAAATCAAAAAAATGGGTGATGCGTTGAAAGTAGGTTTGTTGGCTGATTTGATCGGAATTACAGCTTCACTAATTATTTGTTACATACTATTTAGTTAATATATTCATTTCGCAAAAGCTTCAATAATTGAAGCTTTTTTATTTTGTTTTTCTGTCAAGTGTTCGACCTGCCCCATCGATGTATATCTGTTGCTCCCTACTTTGGGGTGAGGGATTGGCTCATATATTTTCAGTTTGGGCTCATATTATTTGGACTTAGGACCATATTTTCTCGTTTTTGGCACATAATTTGTTCTGAACGGACCATTCACTTCTTCTTGGGGAGCATATTACTTGGAAATGGTCGCATATTCAACCAACTATTTATCGAAAAGTTTTAAATCTCTTCATCTTAACAACCAATTCAAAAACGGTAAACTTGATCTATTCGACATTAAAACCCTTATTTGTCGTATGTAAATATACTCGTATGTTAAAATACACATAGACATTGAAGAAAATAGGTGAGATAGATATGGAGCGACTACAAAAAGTGATCGCAAAAAGTGGGGTTACTTCCAGACGTAAGGCTGAAAATTACATTATAGAAGGCCGCGTCAAAGTGAATGGAAAAACAGTGACAGAATTAGGTACAAAGGTTTCATCATCAGATCGGGTAGAAGTAGATCAAGTAGAGCTTGAAAAAGAAGAACCTGTTTATTATATGCTTCATAAGCCTCGAGGAGTCATATCTGCTGTGACGGATGATAAAGACAGGAAAGTAGTGACTGATTTATTATCAGAAGAAATTGAAGAGCGTCTTTTTCCTGTTGGACGGCTGGATTACGATACGTCAGGGCTACTTTTACTTACGAACGACGGTGAATTCACCCAGCGGCTCATACATCCAAAATATCAAATGGATAAAGTGTACGTAGCGAAAATCAATGGACTCATTGAAAAAGAAGAACTTACGAAACTTAAAAAAGGAATTGTCGACCAAGGTGAACGCTTAAAATGCGTTAAAGCAAGAATTTTAAATAGTAATGTTAAAAAAGGGAAAGAGAGTAAGGATGGAAAGAGTATTGTCGAACTCACTCTACACCAAGGTAAGAATCGTCAAGTGCGTAGAATGTTTGAAGCGCTTGGTTACCGAGTGGAAAAGTTGAGACGCGAACGATTTGGTAACTTGAGTTTAGGTAATCTGCCAACAGGAGAGTATAGAAAGCTTACACCACATGAGGTTAAGCAACTGATCGCACTCTCGCAACAAAATGTTAAATAATGTTCAAACGTTAAATCAAGGTATATCAACACTAGTGATATAATGGCCCAGAAGAGGAGTGAGATACTGTGCATAAAAAGAAAAAGAGATTGATCATTCGGACGGTTATCTTATCGGTCCTGGTCCTCACATTAATTGGTGTTTTATATGTAAACTTCTCAAAAGAACGACCTGTAGTCGCTGAGGGAGATGAAGCACCGAATTTTAAACTGAAACGATTGGACGCTGAAGGGGAGACTATTGAACTGAAAGATCTCGAAGGAAAAGGTGTTATGTTAAACTTCTGGGCAACTTATTGTGAGCCATGTAAAGAAGAAATGCCCTATATGGATGAACTTTATAAAGAGTACAAAGATAAAGGGATTGAAATTGTTGCCATCAGTGTTGATTCAAATGAGTTTGTCATTAATAATTTCTATAATAAACTAGGTTTAACCTTTCCAAGTGTCCATGACAAAAATGGTACAGTAATGGAAGCATACGACATAGTTCCATTGCCGACATCCTTTTTTGTCAATCCAGATGGGACAATTGAGCGAGTCGTTAAGGGCGCTTTAACATTGGAACGATTAGAGGGGTATTTACAGGAAATTCAACCAACGAGTTAAAATCAAACGTAGACTTAAAGAGGGATAAACATGAGTGTGAACACAATAAAATGTGAATGTGGACATATTAACCATGAAGGTACGGTCCTTTGTGAAGCTTGCGGTAAACCAATACAAGGAAACCAACATCTTGATGGAAATGACGATCAAAAGGTTCTCGAAATGCGTTATGACGGAAGTGCTCGTCGTTCAAAAACCTATAAACGTACATTTATAGATAAAACATGGGCGTTTTTTTCATCTGTTAAAGTCGGTGTGTGGCTCATTGTAATTACGCTGATTTTTTCAGCGTTAGGTACCATATATCCACAAGAACCATTTAAAAACTCACCATTACCAGCTTCACAGTTTTATGAAACAGAATATGGAATCACGGGTAAAATATTTTACCAACTAGGCTTTCATAATATGTATGATTCATGGTGGTATATTATTTTAGTAGCTTTAATTGGTATATCACTTGTTATTTGTAGTCTTGACCGTTACATACCGTTAAGACGTGCGTTAAAAAACCAAAAAATCAAACGTCATCCAACATTCGTCAAACGACAAAGAGTTGTGAGTTCAGCAGACAAGCTCTCAGATGAAAACTACCAAATGATTAAAGAGCGACTAGAGAAAAAGAGATATAAGATTAAAGAAGAAGATGGACATTTATTTGCTGAAAAAAATCGGTTCTCACGGTGGGGGCCTTATGTTAACCATATAGGCTTAATCATTATTCTCGTTGCTGCAATTCTACGTATGTTTCATGTCATGCATGTGGATGACTACGTATGGGTACGCGAAGGAGAAACCCGAGTTATTCCGGGTACAGGCCATGAGTATTATGTCAAAAACGAAAAATTCAGCTTTGATTTCTTTGATCCGAATGAAGATGAACGTTTTCGCGAAGCATTGGAAAAAAATGAAGCACCCATACCAAAAGACTTTCAAACGGATGCAGTCATCTATAAAGTTGTAGGAGATCCTGTCATCGGCGAAGAACCCGAACTAGAAGAAATAAAACGTGGAGAAATTCGGGTGAATGAACCACTCTCTTTCAATGGCTATTCACTTTATCAGGCTGGTAACCAAATGGAGAGTGAGTATGATAGCATTTCATTCAAAGTAAATGGTGAGAACGACCAAGAGATTGGTGAATTCAAATTTGAGACAGATGAAGCACCATATCAGGTTGAATTGGACGATGGTACAGTAGTGAGAGTAGACGACTACTATCCACAGTTAGAATTTACTGATAACGGTCCGTCATCATTTTCAAAGTTTCCGAGAAATCCAGGGATTATCTTCTCAGTTTTAAAAGAGGGCGAAGAAGAGGGCGAACGCTTCTTTTACTTAGCCGAGGAAGTGATCGGTCTTTCGGAAGAGAATACATTTTCAATGTCGGTAAGCGATATTGATAAGCGTTCAGCCTCCGGTTTAACGGTTAAAAAAGATAATACCTTACCATTTTTCTTAGTCGGGGCAATTATTTTTATGATCGGCGTTGTACAAGGTTTGTATTGGTACCATCGCAGAATCTGGATTCATCCGGCAGAGAATGAGTACCTTGTCGGTTCTCACACCAATAAAAACTGGTTTGGTATGAAGAAAGAACTCGACGAGATATTTGAAGGAACTGAGTTTAATGAATTTAAAGACCAAAGTGAATTGAAGTAATTGACTCAATAGAGGAGGTCCTCTCATGGATTTTTATGAAATAAGTAGTAGTCTATTATCTATTTCCTTTTTTATCTATTTGATTGCAGTAGTATTCTTTGGTGCAATCTTAGGTAAGAAAAGAGATGAGCGACAAAAATCAAAACTGACAACAATCGGGATCATATTAACCATCATTGGTTTCATTGCGCAGGTCGGTTCGTTTATTTTTAGATGGATGGAAGCAGGACATATTCCAGTCAGTAATATGTTCGAATTCATCTATTTCTTCAGCATGTGTTTAATATTTGCCTTTTTATTAATTCATTTTATTTATCGCTATTCGATCATGGGGATTGTGGCACTACCGATTGCGATCGTTTTAATTGGATACGGAAGCGTCTTCCCAACTGAAGTCACCCCATTAGTTGACTCGTTACAATCGAACTGGCTATACATTCACGTAACGACAGTTGCATTGGCACAAGCTATTTTATCAATAAGCTTTGTGGCTGGGTTGTTGTATTTAATCGTGAAAGTGAATCAAGAAGTACGTAGTAAAGAAACATCTTATTTAGAATTGATTATGTACTTCGTCGTCTCAGTTATAACATTTGTTATATTATCGTTTTCATTCGGTGCTGCCGATTACGAGGCAGTGTTTAATTTACCAGAGAATGAGGATTATACCGACATATCGTATACATTACCTGCGTTAATCGGTCCAACTGACTCAGAACTAGCAACAACCGGCCATTTCTACACTGGAATTGAGGCACCAAGTTTTATGAATGGGCCTGAGGCAGCACGTAAATTCAACACCTTAATCTGGTCGTTATTGTCTGGTCTTGTTTTATATGGATTATTGCGATTGTTAACACGTAAACGACTAGGCGCATACTTGCAGAATAAATTTGGAAAAGTAAACCCTGATATTGTAGACGACATCATTTATCGTGCCGTAGCAATCGGATTCCCGTTATTCACACTAGGTGGATTGATTTTTGCGGCAATTTGGGCCCAACAAGCATGGGGTCGCTTCTGGGGGTGGGATCCGAAAGAAGTCTGGGCACTTATTACGTGGTTATTCTATGCAGCCTTCTTACATCTAAGACTTACACGCGGCTGGCACGGTAAAAAATCAGCTTGGCTTGCGGTTATTGGCTTTGGAATTATCATGTTTAATCTAATTGTAATTAACTTGGTCATTTCCGGCTTACATTCTTATGCTTAAAATATTGGTGAAGAAGGGGTAATGCGCAATGTCTGAAGAAGGAAAAATTTTAATTGTAGAAGACGAAGAACGTATCCGTCGTCTTCTAAACCTTTATCTATCTCGTGAAGGTTATACGCTGGAAGAAGTTGGAAATGGAGAGGGTGCTCTCCAAATGGCATTAGAAAACGATTATGATTTAATTTTATTGGATTTGATGCTACCAGGTATGAGTGGCGAAGAGGTATGTGAAAAGCTTCGCGAGCGAAAAGCTACTCCAGTAATTATGTTGACGGCTAAAGGGGAAGAGGGAAATCGTGTGCAAGGTTTTGAGGTTGGTGCAGACGATTATATCGTAAAACCATTCAGTCCTAGAGAAGTCGTTCTTCGTGTGAAAGCTCTATTAAGACGTTCTTCTGCCACGAAGTATTTGGAAACTTCACCTGAGACAAACGATGTTTTAGTGTTCCCACATTTGAGCATTGATAAAGATGCCCATCGAGTGATGGTAGAGGACACTGAAGTTAACTTAACGCCGAAAGAATATGAGCTACTTTACTATTTAGCTAAAACACCAGATAAAGTATTTGATCGCGAAGAGTTGTTAAAAGAAGTTTGGGAATATGAGTTCTTCGGTGATCTACGAACAGTAGATACCCATGTCAAACGCCTGCGCGAGAAATTAAATCGTGTATCAGAAGAAGCTGCCAAGATGATTGTAACGGTTTGGGGAGTCGGATATAAATTCGAGGTTAAAGACTTATAATGTTTTGGCGTAGTGTAGTGTTCAAATTATGGTTCACCATTATTTTAATGGTGGCCTTTGTTTTATTCATCTTGACTGTACTTCTACTAGAATTCTTTGAGAATTACTACGTTGAAGAAGCAGAAAAGAATTTGTTGAACCAAGCTGAAAGTGTAGCAACACTTATTGAAAGTCACGGTAATGACGGTTTAGAGATTGAAACAATCAATGAAGTTACCGCTCCGACGACTCGTGTAACTATTTTTTATAGTGAACATGAGTATTGGATGAATGACAATTCTGAGACAAACCCATTACCTGAGGTAGATCCAACTTGGTTTTTAACAAATACAGATTTAAACCAAACAATAACAAATAAAGAAGAAGTCATGAAGATAGAACCTTTATCCAACTCAGAAGCAAAAATAGTTGTCGTTGGGATTCCTTTCGAATTAGAGGGAAGTACGGGTGCCATTTATGCTTATCAATCACTTGAAGCGATTGAGGAAACGACTACGAAAACTACTCGAATTATTTTGATTGCTGCATCAATTTCAATCATTTTAACGACAATTTTTGCCTTTTTCTTATCAACAAGAATTACTGCACCGCTAATTAAAATGAGAAAAGCGGCAGGAGAACTTTCACGTGGTGAATTTTATACAAAAGTGCCTGTGTTAACGCATGATGAGATTGGTGAGCTGGCTATTTCATTTAACCGTATGCGCCGTCAATTAAATGACCACATATCTGCGTTGAACCAAGAAAAATCTCATTTATCAAGTATATTGAAATCAATGGCTGACGGTGTCATCACCATTAATAAAAAGTGTGAAATTATGGTGATGAATCCACCAGCAAAATCCGTTTTGGAACAATTAGGCTATCAATTTGATGATACGATGAATAAATTGCCGTCCGACTTGAAAGGTTATTTCGAAGATGTTTTAAATGAAGAACAAGAGAGTATTTCAGAAATCTCTGTTCAAGGCAGAACCTACGTTTTACTTCTGACTCCGCTGTATACAAATGGAGTCATTAGAGGGGTTGTAGCGATATTAAGAGATATGACGGAAGAAAGGCAAACGGATAAACTCCGTAAAGACTTTTTAGCCAACGTCTCACATGAACTTCGAACGCCAATTTCTTTAATGCAAGGCTATTCAGAAGCAATTGTGGATGACATCGCTGCTTCCAATGAAGAGAAACGTGAACTGGCACAGATTATTTACGATGAATCACTCCGCATGAGTCGATTAGTTAACGAATTACTAGATCTAGCTCGCATGGAAGCAGGTCATATTCAACTAAATATTGAGAAAGTCGATATTAGCGGCTTTATCAATCGAGTAGCGAAAAAGTTCCGGACGGTTGCTGATGATCAAAACATTCACGTTAATGTTACTTTAAATAATCAAACAGAATTAGTATTTTTAGATCCCGATCGAATGGAACAAGTATTAACAAACTTGATTGATAATGCCATCCGCCATTCAACGAGCGGTGATTCGATAACAATTACACTCGATGAACTATTAAATGAATTCGTCATTTACGTAAAAGATGAAGGGTCTGGCATTCCTGAAGAAGACGTACCATTTATATTTGAACGGTTTTATAAAAGTGACAAAGCTCGGACAAGGAAAAAAGAAGTCAAAGGAACGGGTCTTGGTCTTTCCATCGCTAAACATATCGTAGAAGCGCATAAAGGGCGAATTTCTGTACAAAGTCATATTAACGAAGGTACTAAGTTTACAATTACTCTACCGAAGAACCCACATAAAGATTATTCATGATGAAACAGCCTGAGAAAATTTTTACTCTCTCAGGCTGTTTTATTATGTATATATGAAGAAACCGACAATTTATTTTGTGGTAAAATGATTAAAGTTGTAACTATTTTTATCTTTTATCCGACAAATAATATGAATGGAGGGCGAGCATGAAATCCATCTTTCAGGACCTCTACGACCGTTATCACCAAGATCTATATCAATTTATTTATTATATGGTAAAAAATCGTTCGACAGCTGAGGATTTAGTGCAAGAAGTATATATTAAAGTTTTCAAATCTTATGAAACATTTAAAGGTGAGAGTAGTCCGAAGACTTGGATGTTTTCAATTGCACGTCATGTTACCATTGATTTTTTTCGCAAAGAAGAAAGACGTAAAAAGCAATCAGCCGATTACTATGATTGGCATGAAAATAATGATCAGATAGGTGATGTTCAACCATTGCCAGACGAAATCGCTGAAAAAAATGAACAAATTCAGTTGCTCTATCGCTGTCTTGATGACTGTACGGAAGATCAGCGTGTTGTTGTGATTTTGCGTTACATACAGGAATTATCGATTCAAGAAACTGCAGAAGTCTTAAATTGGACAGTTAGTAAAGTAAAAACCACCCAACACCGTGCCATTAAGTTCTTGACGAAAAGAATGAATGAAGTAGAAGGAGGGCATAGCGGATGAGTAAATTTGATGAAAAAGATATAGAAAAGTTACTTGGACATATGCCCGAAATAAAAGATGAGCAATCAAGTGATTATTATTATAAGAACATTGATGAAGAATTACTTTACAAGCAAACTAAAAGACGGAGTAAAAAGAAAACAAAGTTATACCCGGTATTAGCTAGTGTTGCGGCTTTGTTTTTGGTTATGCAGTTGTCTGCGAAATATCTTCCCATTGGTGCACCTACTTTTGATGAGGGATCAGATGCGGAGCTAAGTGAATTCAACTCGAATACAGATATGAAACAATATGCGAATGATGAGCAAGCTGAAAGTTCGGTTGAACCACAAGGAGGGGAATCAATGGAAAGTGCTGAAATTAATCAGGAAGATTCTACGGAAGAAAGTAAAGATGCATCATTCACACGTGTAGTTCATGCTAATGATGAAACAAATGAAAATTTAGTTACTTATTTCTTCCCGGATGAACAACTACAATTACTTATACCCGTTACCTTTGAGCATCAAGGATCTGATCCATATGAAGCTTTCAATTATGCTCAAAAAGTCATACCAGATGATTTCCCAATAAATGATAATCTTTATGAATATCTTTCTTTTAAAGAGATTGATTCTAGCGGAATGCCAGTCATTCAAATTGACGTGGATCGTTTTCAAAAAGAATATCCTGGCGGTTCAACGATAGAAATCTTACTGTTACAAACAATTAATGCTTATTTTGCGGAGCTAAATGAGGACACGATCAAATTGGTGAATACCAATGGAGAAAACGTCTCTCTTTCACATTCAGGAGAAATCGACCAACCGCTTGAAGTGGAATCAACAGAAAAACAACCTTTTAAAATCATTTATTTAACTGAAATAGATGAACCGTATTATGTACAGTCTCCTGACTTTTCTGGAGAATCTACAGAATCTATATCCATTGAGGACGCATTTCAACGAATGAAACGAGAGGACGAATATACTGAGGCAACTTCTTCCATACCAAGTGACTGGGAGATTCACGTTGACAATCAGACAGAAGGCAGGTTATACCTTACAATCGAAAATGTGGCTGAAGAGACCGAACAAAGTCGTATCATTGCAATTGAAACAATGTTGTTAACAGCGAAAAGTTTCGGATTTAATGAAGTAGTCTTTTCGATGGACGGAATTGAACATATTGGTGGGTATCCAATTGGTGAACCAATTCAAGTCCCTGCATATGTTAATCCTCACCATTAAATTATATTTGCGATCAACTATTTATTAAGAAAAGAGGGGTTGGAACTGAAATGAAAAAGAATCAAAAAGAGTTGTCAAATGAGAAACAGCATGAACTACTTGACATTCTGAAAGAGCGTTTTGAAAAAAATAGTCACCGACATGAAAACTTAAACTGGAAAGATGTGGAACCTAAGTTAAAAAACAATCGTGAGAAATTATGGTCACTCAATGAAATGGAGTCGACAGAGGGCGAGCCAGACGTTATTGCTTATGATGAAGTAACAGGCGAATATATTTTTTGTGATTGCTCAAAGGAAAGTCCTAAAGGCCGGAGAAAAGTGTGCTATGATCGAGAAGCATTAGAAGCAAGGAAGAAGTATAAACCAGAAAATAATGCAATCGATATGGCCAATGATATGGGTATTGAAATGCTTACCGAAGAACAATATCGTGAGTTACAAAAACTTGAACCATTTGATACAAAAACGTCAAGTTGGATTCAAACACCCGGTACTGTCAGAAACCTCGGAGGGGCTCTGTTTGGAGATTATCGATACGGACAAGTTTTCATCTATCACAATGGCGCAGATTCATATTATGGCGTACGAGGATTTCGGGGTATACTTCGAGTTTAAACCATTCAATATGAAAAAAGAGCGGCCGAGAAGGCTGCTCTTTTTCATGTTATTATTTTTGGTAACGCGCAGTGCACTCATCAACTAATTTAGCTGCCGCTTCAGGGCCTTCCCAGTCACCGATTTCTGTTTTCTTGCCTTGTAGATCTTTATATGTTTTAAAGAAATGAGAGATTTCATCAAGGACATGTTGTGGTACATCTTCGAGTGAATAAACATCTTTAAAGCGTGGGTCTTCTACAGGAACAGTTAGCACTTTTTGATCTTCCTCACCATCATCAACCATGTTTAAGAACCCGATCACTCGAGCGTCAATGACACAACCAGGGAATGTAGGGTTTGTAACTAGCACTAATGCATCTAATGGATCATCATCTAAAGCTAATGTTTCATCAATATATCCATACTCAGCTGGATAAAATTGTGGTGAGAATAATACGCGATCTAATTTGAATACACCTTTTTCTTGATCGTATTCGTACTTGTTTTGGCTTCCTGTTGGAATCTCAACAAAGACTTCAACAATTTTGGTTTCTGCCATGTTTTCTTCCTCCTTAAATCTACAAAGTCCTATTTATTATAACAATATTTGTTTATATAGGCTATATAAAGCCACGATCAATCTTCAAACTTATTTGGATCTCCTTCGAATGGGGCTTCCGCCAATCGAATCGATTCTGTTGGACATCCTTCAAACGCGTCTTCAACGTCTTCCAGCCATTCGCCGGGTATTTGTTTATTTCCTTTATTGTCGTCTAGTAGTGAGAAGGCGACTCCGTCATCATTATAATCGAACACTTCGGGTGCCGTTGCTCCACAAGCACCACAAGCAATGCATGTATCTTGGTCGACGATTGTGTAGTTGGCCATATTCATCCTCCGAAAAAATGTTTCATTCTTTCATTGTAATTTTTGCCGCCATTTAATTCAATAAATTGTTATAATAAAGGGAGAGACAACGTTAGATATATTTCGAGGACTTTATTAAAGAGTACTGATTGTAGGGAGATCGCCATGCATTATCGAGAATTGTTATTATTTTTATTCAAAAAACTGGAACATGAACGATCAGTCAATGCAGTATTTCACTTGTTGAAGGGTAAAAAATCAGCACAAACCTTGCAAGATGCATACCTTTTTCAAATCGAAAATTTTTATGGTATCGATCGAAAATTGAAAAAACCCACTTTTGATGTCTATGTAAGGGAATTGACAGAGAACCGACTTGTTCGAGTGGAAAATGACCAAGCAATAGTGACAGAACAGGGTAACCAAATCTTGAGAGGTAGGAACTTTCAAAGCTATTATCAGATTAAAGGTCATAAGTATCATCAAATTGACCGCGAGTTCAAGCAAGGTTTAATCCTGTTAATTCAAACGGTTTCAATGCTCATTCACGGAGAAAACAAATTTATCCCAATCGTAGATCAACCATATATTCAATCGAGAGTGAGAGAAGTGTTGCGAGATTACTCCATGCAGTTCGACATGATTGCTGAACAACTATATGGTGAATTACATACCGCTTTATCAACGATTGATGAACATCTTGCTACTGTTTTGCTTAAGCAGTGTTCTGGATATGCACGTGTTGGCATGAGTGAACAACAAATCGCTGTTGAAGAGAATCGTAACAAAGAAGATTTACATCTTCAGACAGTTGCTGCCATCCATAACATTCTTGACACAATCACAGAACAAACTGAACAGTATACATTACTCACAAAGTTGATTTTGAAAAAAACGAACCGCTTAACCGTTTCAGCGCAAGAAACGTTTGATTTTTATCAGGCTGGACATACGCTTGAAGAAATTGCTTTAATTCGTCAGTTGAAGATCAGTACAATACAAGATCACTTTGTAGAAATTGCAACACATAAAAAGGTCTTCAACATCTATTCATTCATTTCCAAACAACATTTAGACGAGATCCAGGAAGCCATACAAAATACATCAACTAGGAAATTGAAACCGATAAAAGAACAGCTCAGAGAAGAAATCGACTATTTTCACATCCGCCTGGCTATTGCCAACATGAATGATGATAAGGAGTAATACAAATGAACTCAGCGATATCTAATGACATCGACCAAGCGTTAATCAGTCTATTTGGCTTTAAGCAATTTCGCGTTGGCCAACGAGAAATCATAGAATCGATTCGGAGTGGAAATCACACATTGGCCACTTTGCCAACAGGCAGTGGTAAATCCATTTGTTATCAGCTTCCAGCCTTAATCGGTGAAGGTATGACTGTTGTTGTATCCCCTTTAATTTCGTTGATGGTCGATCAAGTCAAGTTATTAAAGGCACAAGGGATTAAGCGAGTGGCGAGCTTAAATAGTATGATGAACGCGAAACAAAAATCGGCTGTCATTCATCGATTGGACACTTACAAATTACTTTACTGTTCACCAGAAATGCTTCAACAAGAACAAGTACAACTTGCTTTATCAAACAAAACGATAGATTACTTTGTCATTGATGAAGCACATTGTATTAGCCAATGGGGACACGAGTTTCGGCCAGACTTCTTACGGCTCAAAGATGTCATTAAGAAATTGAACAATCCGACTGTACTAGCATTAAGCGCCACGGCGACACCTTCGATTCGTCAAGATATAATCAAGCAACTTGAGCTTCCTATGAAGCAGCTCGTCTATCCGATCGATCGCCCAAATATAACGTTTTCAGTCGATGAAGTGACGCCAAACAATAAAGACGAGCGATTAATTGATTTAATTGAACAAAAGAATATACCAACAATGATCTATTTTTCATCACGAAAGGTTAGCGAAGCTATATATAGATTGTTGCAAAACAAATTTCCTGAGCGTGAAGTAGCGTATTATCATGGAGGGATGGAGCAGGATGAACGGTTATTGATCCAGCAACAGTTTATGAATAATCAGTTGGATATCATTTGCTGTACAAGTGCATTTGGTATGGGTGTTAATAAATCTAACATACGTTTAGTGATTCATTACCATATGCCTTCAACAATAGAATCGTTTATTCAGGAAGTTGGAAGAGCAGGGAGAGATGGCAAGCAAAGTGTTTCGATACTATTGTATGCACCAGGAGACGAATACCTGCCGTTTCAACTTATACAGACCGAGCTACCAACAGAAAATGAAGTAAACTTATTTTTTAGTGAAGATATTCACAAACAGCCAGAAGATTATTTGAATGAAACGAAATTGCGTTTTTTGGAATTACAAAAAGAACAACACCATACAACTGATCAAAACGAGCAAGTACAGAGAGTCATTCAGTACAGAAATGACCGAGAGCAAATTAAACAGCAGAGTATATTCAAATTAGTCGACTGGATCAAAACAGGTGCGTGCCGACGTGCTCGATTGTTCTCTCATTTTCAGCAGGATGTTTCAAATGCTCAGTATGAATGTTGTGATTGCTGTGATTTTCGCCTGGAGGAGTGGCGAAACAAACCGGAAACCTATCAAAAGAAAAACAAGCCTCGTAAAAATAATTGGGAAGCAATGCTTGGTGAATTGTTAATTAAAGGGTGAGTGAATGGGAAGAAAGAAAAGAAAAACACAAGCTGAATTAATTCGGGAAATCTCTGATAAAGAACTCGTCTTAAATGTCATAGTATCTCAATTAATATTTTTGTTTTTAGCTATGATTGCTTGTTTCTATCTATTTTCTTGGGATGAAATAGTTGAACTATTTCAGTTAAACTGGTTAGAAATCTTTGTTTATGGTCTTATTCCAGGAACAATTGTTGTTCTTATTGATATACTCCTTATCCGGCTCGTTCCAAAAAGACACTGGGATGATGGTGGAGTTAATGAAAAAATATTTCGTTCACTCAATGCTTGGCAAATATTTTTGTTGGCGATTGTCATAGGCGTTTCTGAAGAATTTTTATTTCGTGGCGTTATTCATACTGAATTTGGGTATATAGTAGCAAGTACTATTTTTGCTCTCGTCCACGTTAGATACTTAAGTAAACCTGTTTTATTGGTTTCTGTCATCCTTTTGTCCTTCCTAATTGGCTATATGTATGAGATAACCGGTAACTTGTTGGTGCCAATAGCAGCACATATATGGATCGACTTTTTATTAGGTGTATATTATCGATATCGAATGGGGTGATTGGATATGCAAGAATTAAAAATGCCGGATGAATTAGACAAGCAAATCCTCACAACACAAAAAAGTGAAATCACGGACGAAGTAGCAATACCAAGTCGTCGTGAACGTAAAACACGTAGAAACCATAGAGAGCAAAAAGAACTTAAAGAAAATGAGTTTTTCTTCTCTCACTTGTTTTTGAATGGAATGGCTATTGTCTTTATCTTATTGATTTTATCAATTCCTTTCCTCTATTTATAAAATTTTTGAGCCATTATGCAGTGAGTGTTGCTCAATAACGGAAGCAATATCGTGAAGAGTAACACTCAATGAAACAATCCCTCCAAACTGCCTAATCACTAATGTTCAATAAACGAAATTCATCTATTATAACTTAGCCGGAAGGACAAAAGAGCATGACTTTTTATTGAAGTAATTAAAGAGAAAGAAGGACTCTTTCTATTAGTTGTTGAATAATATCATAATAGTCGAAAAAGGGGGAATGTTTGTGTTTGTTCGTAGTGTGATGATGCCGAAGAGTGAATGTCATTTTGCAGAAGGCGAAGAATCACTGCAAGAAGTATTGGATACGTTCGATAAATATGATATTGAAGGAATGCCTGTCGTCGAACAAGGGAAATATAAAGGTATGATTACGAAGCAACGCATTTATGAATACTATTTTGAGGTCGTTGAAGAGAACAAACAATTGTTTCTAGAAAATCATCGTGTTAACGAAGTGTTAAGTAATGAAAACATCTATGTGTATAAAGATGAGGTGTTTGAGAGTGCCTTCACCACGTTAAAAGGTGCGCCGATTATTGCAGTGATCGATCATGACAAAACATTTTTAGGTATCGTCACGAGATACGATGTGATCGAACAATTCGAAAGTGTTTTTGGTATGAAGAAACGAGGCACACGGATAACGTTCTCAACAACTGAGCAAGAAGGTGTCTTATATAGATTGACAAATGTCATTCGCTCTCACCAAGTAAATGTGATTTCATTGACTACCTTCGATGAAACAGGTAAATTAGCAAGGAGGATCGTCCTTAAAATCGATACACAAGAAAACAGCCAGAAGTTTATCGACGAACTCGAAAAGAATGGTTTTAGAATATTGGACGTGAAAGAGCTTTAATGAAAGTGACTCCAGTTGCATGACTGGGGTCCGTTTTATACATAAATTCGAATTAACTCTTTTTAATATCAGTTGGATGCTTTAAAATGGAGAATTAAGACTTTTTGATTTTGACCAGGCTTTATTTGTTGGATGAAATCATATAGTAGTATAAAATACTTTTGGGGGTGGTTACGTGCGTTTAGAGAGATTAAGCGTTAACCAATTCAAAATTTTTTTGACATATAATGATTTAAAAGAACGCGGATACTCTAAAGAAGAATTGTGGAACAACTTACCAAAAGCTAACGAGCTTTTTCAAGATATGTTGTATGAAGCATGTGATGAGCTCGGAATTGAACTGGATGGAAAATTAGTCGTTCAGGTTTATATGTTGCAAGCTCAAGGTATGGTAATAGTAGTTACTCAGAACAGTGAAGGAATGTCAAATGAGGATTTTATCGAGTTGAAGGTAACTATGGATGAAAGTAAAGAATTGATGTTTGTATTCGATGATTTTGAAGATGTCATCCAAGCAGCTGGTTCGTTTAAAAAGTTAACTGAACTTCAAGCATCTCTTTATCATTACGAAGGCTATTATTACGTTAAAATACATGATGAAGAACTGAATGATCAATCCCAGGAAGAAATCATTTCGATGGTATCAGAATTTTCTTCTCCATCGACAATGACCTCTTATGTACTAAATGAATATGGAAAATGTATTGTTGAACAAAATGCCTTTGAAACAATTCAAAAGTATTTTTAAATTTGTATAAAGGGTGACAAGATGAAAATAGCGGTTTTATATGGCGGGACATCTAAAGAGAGAGAAGTATCCTTATCAACCGGCGAAGGGATGATCAAAGCACTTCGCCATTTAGGACACGATGTGATTGCGATTGATTTTAATCCCGCCAAACTTACTCAACATATTAGTGAATTAGAAGATGCAGACTTCGTATTAATCGGACTACACGGAAAACAAGGAGAAGATGGAAGGGTTCAAGGATTTTTAGAATTGTTGGGGCTCCCATATCTCGGCTCGGGGGTTCTTGCTTCCTCTTTGGCGATGGATAAATCCCGGGCCAAGCAAATTTTTGCTAACGAAGGTTTGCCGATTGCACGTAGTCAAACATTCAACAAAAAAATGGATGTCAAAGAAATCTACGAACAAGTGATTGACACGTTTGACTATCCGTTTGTCATTAAACCGAATCAAGAAGGTTCGACACTAGGGTTAACTTTCGTCCATCAACAAGACGAAGTAGAAGAAGCCATTCAGCTCGCTTTTTCACATGATGATCAGTTGATTGTTGAAGATTTTGTTGAAGGTAGAGAATTGACGGTATCTGTTTTCGGCAATCAAGGTGAAGAAGAAGCTTTACCGATCATTGAAATCATTCCTAAAAATAAATATTATGATTATGAAGCAAAATACAGTGAAGGTGGTAGCGAACATATCGTACCAGCAAAAATCGCTGAACCGTTGACAAACAAAATACAAACCTTGGCTGTAAAGGCACACCAAGCATTAGGTTGCGAATCCTATTCGCGTGTAGATTTTATATTGAATAATCAAGAAGAACCAATCATTTTGGAGGTCAATACGTTACCTGGTATGACACCGACAAGTTTGTATCCAGATGCAGCATCAGCAATTGGCTTAAATTATGAGCAAATGTTGGATAAATTAATTGGTTTAGCTATGAAGAATTATTGATAAAAATCTCACAAATTATGGTTGCATAAAGTTATATTGGATGTATACTAATCATTGAAAGCCTGTTTAATGATTTATATAGGTTGCTTAATTTAGGAGGTAAATGAATGGTAGCCGAGAATTCAGCAGATTCCAAAAATGATATTTTATTATCCACCCAAGAAGTGATTAAGGAAGCTTTAGATAAATTAGGCTATCCGAACGAAGCTTTTGAGTTGATGAAAGAGCCAATGCGGATGATTACTGTTCGGATTCCTGTACGGATGGATGATGGAAAAACAAAAGTATTTACAGGATATCGAGCACAACATAATGATGCTATTGGTCCGACAAAAGGTGGCGTACGTTTCCACCCGAATGTAACAGAGAAGGAAGTTAGCGCATTATCCATTTGGATGACGTTAAAATCTGGAATTGTCGACCTTCCATATGGTGGAGGTAAAGGCGGAATTATTTGTGATCCAAGAGAAATGTCTTTTCGTGAATTAGAGGCATTGAGTCGGGGATATGTCCGTGCACTCTCACAGGTAGTTGGACCGACAAAGGATATTCCAGCACCTGATGTTTTCACAAACTCACAGATTATGGCTTGGATGATGGATGAATACAGCCGTATTGATGAATTCAACAGTCCTGGATTCATTACTGGAAAACCGATCGTTCTTGGTGGTTCTCACGGTAGAGAATCTGCTACAGCTAAAGGTGTTACGATTTGTATTGAAGAAGCTGCCAAAAAACGAGGAATTGACGTTAAAGGAGCAAGAGTTATTGTACAAGGCTTCGGAAACGCAGGTAGTTTCTTGGCTAAATTTATGCACGATATGGGTGCAAAAGTTATTGCTATTTCTGATGCTGAAGGAGCTTTGCACGATCCAGACGGATTAGATATAGACTATCTGTTAGATAGAAGAGATAGCTTTGGTACAGTAACCAATCTTTTTGACGATACGATTACAAACCAAGAAATGCTTGAACTAGATACGGACATTTTAGTTCCAGCTGCAGTTCAAAATCAAATTACAGAAGAAAATGCTCACAAAATTAAAGCGGATATTGTTGTAGAAGCAGCGAATGGTCCAACAACGTTAGAGGCGACTAAAATTTTAACAGAACGAGGAATCTTACTAGTGCCAGACGTACTTGCTTCCTCTGGTGGGGTTACTGTATCTTACTTTGAATGGGTACAGAATAACCAAGGTTACTACTGGAAAGAAGAAGAAGTTCAAGAGAAACTTCGTGAAGTCCTTGTTCGTTCATTCAATAATGTGTATACGACATCACAAAACCGCCAAATCGATATGCGTTTAGCAGCATATATGGTTGGTGTACGAAGAGCGACAGAGGCTGCAAGATATAGAGGTTGGATTTAATACATTATTTAATCGCCAATGGATGGTATATGCGTTCATTGGCTTTTTATTGTCTTTATAAATAATGTTTAATTCATTGATTATATGTACTTCTTCTCCTATCATTAATTTGGTAGGAATTTTTAATCACACATTATATAGATGGTTTTTAACAAACAGGAGTGTAAAAGGATGAAAAAGGAAAAAGTCATTATTATTGGCGCTGGCCCATGTGGTTTATCAGCAGCTATTGAATTAAAAAATATCGGAATTGATTCGCTCATCATCGAGAAAGGAAGTGTGGTAGATGCAATATATAATTATCCCACACACCAAATGTTCTTTAGTTCAAGTGAACGATTGGAGATCGGACAAATTCCTTTTGTTTCTGAGAGACAAAAACCGGTGCGAAATGAAGCGTTGAATTATTATCGAACTGTCGCTACACGAACAGGGCTGCGGATTAATACCTTTGAGGAAGTGCAACACGTACAGAAAAATACGGATTATTTTCAAATACAGTCAGTTGATCATAAGGGAACTGAAAAAGTATATCAAGCTGAATTTGTGGTGATGGCTACTGGGTATTACGGACAGCCGAATTATATGGGAATTAAGGGAGAGCATTTACCTCATGTTTCCCATTATTTCAAAGAAGCACATCCTTTTTTCAATAAAAAAGTTGTCGTCATTGGTGGAAAAAATTCAGCAGTAGACGCAACATTAGAGTTAGAAAAAGCGGGAGCGGAAGTAACTGTTCTTTACCGTGGTTCTGATTATTCAACAAGTGTTAAGCCATGGATTTTACCACTATTTGACTCGTTAATGCGAAATGAGAAAGCATTTATCCATTTTAATTCCATCCCAAAAGAAATTACTAAATCTCATGTAGTATACGTCAAAAATGACGAAGAACATTCTGTGAAGGCTGATTATGTATTTGCTATGACAGGCTATCAACCAGATCAACCTTTCTTGAAAAAAAGTGGAATTGAGCTCGATCAGTCTGCTTGTCCAATCTATAATCCAAATACAATGGAGACAAATGTTGAAAATCTCTATGTTGCAGGGGTAGTGGCTGCTGGGTATAACAATAATAAAATTTTTATTGAAAACGGTCGATATCACGGTGGCTTAATCGCTGAGGATATACAACACAAAAATAGGCAATAAGAACGGTAGGTGATTCATTTGAAAAAAGTCGTATTAATCACTACAGGAGGAACAATTGCGAGCAAACCGAAAGAATCAAGTGGAAAATTAGATTCGGGTGCAATGTCTGGTGAAGAACTTGCAGAATTATGTGACTTACCAAAAGGCATTGATGTAGAAATAGACTCAGCTATTCAAAAGCCTAGCATTCACTTGACTGGCGATGATTGGATTCTACTTAAAGATAGAATTGAAAAACACTTTGAAAACCCTGATGTGGATGGAGTGGTTGTCACGCATGGGACAGATACATTGGAAGAGACGGCATATTTTTTTGATTTGACTATCGCTGATGAGCGTCCAGTTGTCGTAACAGGCTCTCAACGTTCAATTGCTGATTTAGGTAGTGATGTATACATTAACTTACGCCACGCTATCTATTCTGCCAGTCACCCAGACTTGAGAAATTGCGGTACTGTTGTTGTTTTCAATGAACGCATTTTTTCAGCACGCTATGTGAAAAAGGAACACGCAAGTAATATTCAAGGATTTAATGCATTTGGGTTTGGCTATTTAGGCATCATTGATAATGATGATGTTTATCTATTTCAAAAGCCGATCAACCGAGAATATTATCAAGTTAAAAGTTCCTTGCCTCGTGTAGACATTGTGAAGTGTCATATTGAAAGTGATGGTGTCGTGTTAGATGCTTTAGCAAATGCAGGAAGTAAAGGAATTATTATTGAAGGGGTAGGTCGAGGGCAAGTCACACCTTCCATGATGCCAGCAATCAAACGTTGCATTGAACAAGGCATTTATGTGGTCATTACGACATCTTCAGAGGAAGGTTCTGTCTATCCAACATACGACTATCCAGGGAGTGCTCATAATTTACATAATGAGCAAGTAGTTTTAGGTCGCGATTTTGATAGTAAAAAAGCGAGGGTGCGACTAAGCGTTCAATTAGCCGCAAAAGAAAACGTGTATTTTTAACTAGCTATGAATTATAACCCCTGAATAGCAAGCTGCGTAACAATAAACCAGTATGATCTATGTATTACCTTAGTTGAAAAAACTGAGAATTGGAGAATATTTTTCTCTGGTTCTCAGTTTTTTGTGCTTCTATCGCATAAATTTCGGACTCAGGCGGAAAATATGGAAAGTCACAATGAATCGAGGAGGTTAATCGATGAATCAAAAAAAGTTCAAGTTGATGATTTTGCCTTTATTAGTTGTTGTAGGCATGTCTTTTTTAGGACCTTCCAAGCCTGCAGAAGCGTTTACCAACCAAGTCATACAACAAGGGGCTGTTGGTGAAGATGTCATCGAATTACAAGCTAGACTTCAGTATATTGGCTTTTACAACGGCGATATTGATGGTGTTTTTGGGTGGAGAACCTATTGGGCAACCCGTAATTTTCAATACGAATTCGGCATTAAAGTAGATGGGTTTGTTGGTGAAAAGACGAAGCGAGCTCTTGAACGAGCGACAGAATACGATCAAAGTTATGTACAAGAACAAAGAAATAAAGGGAAGAAATTCACACATTATGGAGGTCAAGATCGAGGTGGAGAACAACAAACGACTAACGAAGAGTCTAGTACTCCAACGCCTACCGCTGTAAACGTACCAAAAGGCTTCTCACAAAATGATATCCGTCTTATGGCACAAGCTGTGTATGGTGAAGCAAGAGGAGAACCATATGAGGGACAGGTCGCTGTTGCTGCTGTTATCTTAAACAGAATCGAAAGCTCGACATTTCCTGATACGATTTCTGGAGTCGTTTTTGAACCCCTAGCTTTTACTGCAGTCGCGGATGGACAAATTTATATGGAGCCGAATGAAACAGCAAAAGAAGCTGTTCTCGATGCCATTAATGGTTGGGACCCTTCAGGTGGAGCAACCTATTATTTTAATCCGGATACTGCCACTTCGGATTGGATATGGGGAAGACCTCAGATTAAACGAATCGGGAAACATATTTTTTGTAATTAAAATGGAGGTGTGAACATTGGTTCGATGGATAACAATCGCAGTATTAAGCGTTTTGTTGCTCGGCATTGGAATATGGGGGTATCAAGAGCACCAAGATAAGGATGCAGTTCTTGTCCATGCGGAGAACGGATATCAACGAGCTTTTCATGATTTAACTTATCGCATTGATTTATTGAATGATAAGATTAGTACCGTTATGGCTACAAATACGCCAGAAAGGCTTTCGCCACAGATGGCTGATATTTGGAAAATCACTTCAGAAGCACATAGTGATGTCGGCATGTTACCACTATCTCTGTTGCCATTTAATAAAACCCAGGAGTTTTTAAATAATATCGGTGAATATTCATATCGGGTAGCCGTACGTAAACTTGATGATGATCCCCTAGAACAGAAAGAATTAGATTATTTGGCTGAACTATATGAACAATCAAATGAGGTCAAAAGAGACTTGAGACGAGTTCAACATGAAGTTTTGAATGAAGGATTGCGTTGGATGGATGTTGAAATGGCCCTAGCAACGAATGAGCCTGGTGATAATACAATTATCGATGGGTTTCAAACTGTTGAAACGAACGCAGAGAGTTATATAGAAGCAGGGAGTCAATTTGGATTGACAGCGACAGCAGAAGATGAGAAAGAGCTTAAGCTGGAAGGAGAACCAATTACAGAAGAAGAAGCCAGTCAGTTTATTCGCAAACATTTTGACTTAGATGAGTCTTTAGAGCTAAATGTATCGGAATCAATGGAAGGGACAGACCTTCCTGTCTACTATTTTTCCTTTGAAAATGACACACACCGAGGCTATGCAGAAATTACACAACAAGGTGGTCAAGTTGTTTCCTTTATTTTAAACCGTGATATCCAAGATCGTGAAATCAGTTTACATGATGGAATGAACCAGGCAGCTGAACATTTGAAAGAACTCGGTTTTGAAAATATGGAGCCGACCGAATCGATGCAATATGAAAAAATCGGAGTCTACACGTTTGTTCGTACGGATGATGATGTTTACTATCAGCCAGATCGTATTCAAGTAAAAGTAGCTTTGGATAATGGTGAAATTACCGCATTATCAGCTCGAGATTATTTAGTGAACCATTATTCTAGAGACGACGTTAACTATGAACAAAACTTAACAGAAGAAGAAGCGAAAGAGTTAGTCAATCCTGCACTCGAAGTCGAGGTATCAAAGTTGGCAGTTATTAAAAATGACTTAGGTGATGAAGTATTGACTTATGAATTCATTGGACAAGCAAATGATTCAACTTACAAAGTGTATATTAATGCAGATGATGGATTTGAAGAAGGTGTTGAACGCTTGAAGAATAGTGAGCAAATATTTGAATCCTCTTAACTTGAAAAAGGGAAAGACAAAAAGATGTCTTTTCCTTTTTCGTTTTTTTTGTAATAATAAGTATATCTACTCACGAAGGGGAATGGTGACGTGTTTACAATAGGTATGCGAGTCACGTTAGAAATGGATCAAAATGGTAACAAAGAGCAACATACAAGCAAAATTATGGAATTCGATCGAAATTATTTATATCTTACATATCCTTCGCACCAACGTAAGGGAACAACAACTTACGTAGCCGATGGGCAACTTGCGGATATATCAGTCGTTGGTTCCAATAATGTGGTCTATAAATTTTCTTCAGAAATTTTAGGTAGGAAAAAAATAAAAAAAATCCCTGTTCTTTATATTCGTATACCTCATTCGACAGAAATTAAAAAAATTCAACGCAGACAATACGTTCGTGTAGATAATGTACTAGATGTTGCAGTATACTCTTTAGAGGAAGAGAAAGCTCCTTTAATAACAAGATCTGTCGATATCAGTGGCGGTGGTTTAGCGGTAGTGACTGATTCACAAGACCGTTTCAAACCAGATGAAACTGTCCGCTTAATGATTGTATTACCTTTTAGCTCTGACAAATATGAATATATCGAAAGTCCAGGGAAAGTCGTACGAAACTTTTTAGATCAAAAGCATGCTGAACCCCGCATGTCTATTAATTTTACTGATATCCAACCAAATAATCGGGAGAAAATTATTAAATTCATTTTCGAAAAACAATTAGAAGAACGAAGGAAATTAAGTAACAACCAAAATTCCAGGAGGAAACGCATATGAGAATCGCAATTGATGGGCCTGCTGCAGCAGGAAAAAGCACCGTAGCCAAATTATTGGCAAAAGAGCTAGGTTATTTATACATAGATACAGGAGCCATGTATCGCGCAATGACATTAGCTGCGTTAAAAGCTTCTGTTAACTTAGAAAAAGAACATGAATTAGTGGAATTGGCGAATGATACTTCAATTACATTCCAAGCCGGAACAGATGGACAGCAAGAAGTGTATGTAAATGGAATCAATGTTTCAAAGGAAATTCGAGATAAAGACGTGACCAATAACGTCTCAATTGTTGCAAAACATCGCTTAATTCGTGAGAGATTGGTTGCGATGCAACAACAATTAGCCGAAGAAGGTAATGTCGTTATGGATGGAAGAGATATAGGTACGCACGTTCTTCCAAATGCAGAAGTAAAAATCTTTTTGATTGCTTCCGTTATTGAAAGAGCAGAACGTCGCCATAAAGAGAATGTGGAAAACGGATTTGAATCAGACTTAGAAACGCTCAAAGATGAAATTCGCAAACGAGATCAATTGGATTCAGAACGCGAAGTTTCACCATTAATAAAAGCGGACGATGCCATAGAATTGGATACGACTTCTATGAGCATAGATGAAGTGAAAGACAAGATTCTTTCAATAGTCACTCAAAAAGAAAATGAGGAAGGGAAAGCGTAATGTTATATCCATTAGGTAAATTTCTCGTTTCTGTCCTATTTAAAGTGTTATTTAAAATTAAAGTCATTGGAAAAGAAAACATACCCAAGGATGGTCCTGTAATTATTTGCTCTAATCACATCTCAAACTATGATCCACCTACAGTCGGCATTACCTCGCCAAGAACAATTCATTTTATGGCGAAAGAAGAGCTGTTTGAGAAAAAAGGTATTGGGTTTATTTTAAGAAATGTCAATGCATTTCCGGTTAAACGCGGTATGCGTGATCGGAATGCTTTGCGAAAAGGTTTGAAACTTCTGGAGGAAGGGAATGTATTAGGACTGTTTCCAGAGGGCACTCGGAGTAAAACTGGTCAGGTGAAAAGAGGCCTTGCTGGTGCTGGTTTTTTCGCTATGCGATCGAATGCTACAGTCATTCCTTGTGCAATCATCGGGAAATATGAACGGTCTAAACCGTTGACGGTTATTTATGGTAAACCAATAGAGTTCGAATCATTGAAAAAAGATAAACCATCTGCTCAGGAAGTCACCGATGAAATTATGGAAAATATAAAGCGATTATTAGATGAATATAGAAAATGATGTTATGATTTATTTAGTTAAATTTATTGAAGAAGAGTTCTGGTACGAAGGAGGATTTGGACATGGTAGAGAATCATGAAGACCATGAAGTAAATGTGTTGAATGTTGGAGATGAATTGAATGTAACTGTATTGAAATTAGAGGAGAAGCAAGTAGTTGTAGATACAGGAACAAAATTTGATGGGGTCATCCCTATTTCTGAACTGTCACATTTGCACGTGGATCATACAAGCGAAGTATTGTCTGAAGGGGAAGAAGTGAGTGTCGTTGTCAAAAAAGTAGAAGAAGATACAATTATTCTTTCCAAAAAGATGAAAGACCGCGAAATAGCATTTCAAAAATTGACTGAACGCTTCGAAAATGAAGAGGTTTTCGACGTGGAAGTGATTGAATCAGTCAATGGCGGCTTGGTTGTGAATGCTGGATTGAGTGCATTTATGCCAGCTTCTCATGTCGAAACGCATTACGTAGAAGATTTAAGTGAATACAAAGGAAAAACTTTATCTGTAAAAATCATTGAAATGGATGAGGAAAAAAACCGAATCATCGTTTCCCATAAAGCTGTAGCTGAAGAGGAACTGCAAGTGAAAAAACAAAAATTACTACAAGACCTCGAAATTGGTGACATCGTTGAAGGAACTGTACAACGACTAGCTCCATTCGGTGTTTTTGTTGATTTAGGTGGAATGGATGGATTGGTTCATATTTCACAATTATCCCACCAGCATATTGACCAACCTAGCGATGTCGTTAGTGAAGGCGACCAATTGAAGGTAAAAGTCATTTCAGTTGATCGTGACAATGAGCGAATTGGACTTTCTGTGAAAGAAACACTTCCTGGTCCATGGGATCGAATTGAAGAACAAATTAATGTTGGTGAAATTGTTGAAGGAAATGTCGTTCGTCTCGTTCATTTTGGCGCTTTCGTAGAAGTGCTTCCAGGTGTAGAAGGACTTGTGCATATTTCTCAGATTTCGAAAGAACATATTGGTAGACCAGAAGAAGTACTTGAGCAAGGACAGAAAGTAAAAGCGAAAGTGCTTGAAGTAAATGCCGAAAAGAAACGAATCTCTTTAAGTATTCGTGAAATTGAAGAAGATCAAGATCGTTCTGAATATCAAAAATACCAAAAAGACCAAGATGACCATACGTTCCAACTTGGTGACCTTGTCGGGGACAAACTAAAAAAGATGAGGGACTAAAGATTTAATAAGCTACATGAAATAACTTTACAATAAAATGATTGGAAGAGGCTGGGACTTAACAAACATTTATTAATCAGAAGAAGCGCAGTATGGCAGGGTTTATTACACGCAAATTTCCAGAATAGGAGAACGAGCATTCATTAAGTTGTCTCGCTTCTGGAAGTATAGATCGGTATATGCTGTCACTCGTTACTTTCTGATATAAAGCAATTTTTGTCCCAGCTTTTTTATCCGATTATTTTATTATGAAATACAATGTTAAAAGTCTTAATTTTGCAGATTGTGCATTAAAAAATTTACTTATGTTGTTAGGAATGAATGATTATGAGAAAGTCGACTGTTGCTATTGTAGGCAGACCGAACGTCGGTAAATCAACCATCTTCAATCGTTTAGTTGGAGAGCGGATTTCGATTGTTGAGGACACACCTGGTGTTACCCGAGATCGCATCTACGCAAAAGCAGAATGGTTAAATACAGATTTTAATATAATTGATACAGGTGGAATTGATTTAAGCGATGAGCCACTGCTTGTACAAGTTAGAGAGCAAGCTGAAATTGCAATTCATGAAGCAGACGTTATTATCTTTTTGGTCAATGGTCGAGAAGGCATTACGAGTGCAGATGAAGAAGTAGCAAAGATTTTATATCGGTCCAATAAACCGGTTGTGCTCGCCGTTAACAAAGTTGATAGCTATGAAATGCAACATTTAATTTATGAATATTATGCATTAGGTTTTGGACAACCTTTTCCAATTTCCGGTACACATGGATTAGGTTTAGGTGATTTGTTGGATGAGGTCGTAAAGCATTTTCCTGATCGCAGCAATGAAATCGAGGATGAAGATAGAATTTATTTCTCCTTAATTGGAAGACCGAATGTCGGTAAATCTTCTCTTGTAAATGCCATACTTGGCGTTGATCGTGTCATCGTTAGCGATATCGAAGGAACAACTAAAGATGCTGTAGATACTTCTTTTACGAGAGAGGGAAGAGATTTTACCATCATCGATACAGCAGGGATGCGTAAAAGAGGCAAAGTTTATGAAACGACAGAAAAATATAGTGTGCTGAGGGCTATGAAAGCAATCGAACGTTCAGATGTCGCTCTCATTTTAATTGATGCTGACACAGGCATACGAGAACAAGATAAAAAAATTGCTGGATACGCACATGATGCGGGACGTGCAATTGTTATTGTCGTTAACAAATGGGATACTGTTGAGAGCAGTCAAGATGCGATGAAGGAATTTGAACAAGAGATCAGAAAGCAATTCCAATTTTTAAGTTATGCACCAATCGTGTTCTTATCGGCAAAAACAAAGAAAAGACTACACACTTTATTGCCTAAAATCGTCATGGCTGGTGAAAATCATGCTAAACGAGTAAAAACCAACGTATTGAATGAAGTGATTGAAGATGCTTTAGCCGTTAATCCGACACCGTCGATTAAAGGACAAAAACTAAAAATCCTTTATACAACTCAAGTGGCCGCAAAGCCGCCAACATTCGTCGTATTTGTTAATGACCCACAATTGATGCATTTCACATATGAACGTTTCTTGGAAAATCGTATACGAGAAGCTTTTGGTTTTGAGGGTACGCCCGTCAATATTTATGCCAGAAGAAGAAATTAATTGATGAGGTGGAAGAATGCAAAAGGTTACGGTACTCGGTGCTGGAAGCTGGGGAACAGCATTAGCCATGGTATTGGCTCATAACGGACATGAGGTTCGATTATGGTCACACCGAAAAGAACAAGCAGATGAGATCAACGATAAGCATACAAATGACAAATATTTACCGGGGATTGAACTGCCGGATAAAATTAAAGGTTACCATGAATTAAATACTGCACTAGAAGGTTCCGAAGCTGTATTGATTGTCGTTCCAACAAAAGCAATTCGGGATGTCATTAAACAAGCGAAACAGTATCTAACAAGCAATCAGGTTCTCATGCATGCATCAAAAGGAATTGAACCTGAAACACATAAACGAATCTCAGAAATGATTACGGAAGAATTAGGGGAATCATTAGGTGAGAAAGTAGTTGTTTTATCAGGGCCTAGCCATGCAGAAGAAGTGGCCTTGCAACAACCGACTACGGTGACTGTTTCTTCGTTAAAGTCAACTGAAGCCGAAAAAGCACAAGATTTATTTATGAATAACGTATTTCGGGTTTATACAAACGAAGATTTTATCGGCGTTGAGATTGGTGGAGCACTTAAAAACATTATCGCTCTCGGTGCTGGTATATCAGATGGACTCGGTTATGGAGATAATGCTAAAGCGGCATTAATGACGAGAGGCTTAGCTGAAATGGCAAAGCTTGGCGTTAAGCTAGGTGCTACTCCTTTAACGTTTGCAGGACTAACTGGTATCGGCGATCTTATTGTCACGTGTACAAGTCAACATAGTCGTAATTATCGAGCAGGATTTATGTTAGGTGAAGGATATGAATTATCCGATGTACTTGATAAGATGGGAATGGTCGTCGAAGGTGTACGTACGACAAAAGCTGTACATCAATTAGCAGAAATCGAAGCAGTAGAAATGCCGATTACAAGTGGTATTTACGAATTACTGTTTGAAGGCAAAGACCCACGCCAAGTTGTGGATGATTTAATGCAACGAGGAAAGACGAATGAACTGAACGCTCTCTCGGTAGATTTTAATTAAATTTATGACACATCCCTGTCGTTGAACGAACAGCTTTCTCCAGAATGCATATAGTAATATGAATGTATTCGTAAGGAGGAAAACGTATGAAGGATGATGTTACAAATTCGATTATGGATCATCTAAGCAAAAAGGCGGATATTTCACCACAAGAGATCATGCAGATAGCAAATGCGATGCAACAAGCAAATTTCTCGGATGAAAAAACGGTTCGAAACCTTGTCAGAAGGTTAGGTAAAATGGCCAATCGTCCGGTAACCAAAGAGAAAGAAGATCGAATTGTTGAATTGGTTACAAAAAAGAATCAATCAATGGATGCGAACATGCTTCAACAAATTTTTAAAAAATAGCAATTGTATAGGCTAGCGAACGTTCAAACCCACGTGATTGTCATATGATATGGTGAAAGAGTGATGAGCTGCTTGTGAGGAATTAGTCTGAGAGGTGTACGCCCCTACACCTCTTTTTTCTTTTGCATCGGATGAAAGGCTTCTGGTTTGTCTATAATGTAAATGGATGTGTCTTGAAAATTCACAAAGCTTTCAAGTTCATCACTTATAAGCTGATTAAAGAATATGATATAATCTTTGGGGAAGAAAGTGAGGTTGTAACATGTCTCAATCAATGCTAAATATGTACATATCTTTTGGAGGAATGGTTTTACTTTTTGCCGCAACAGGCCTAATTATTTTGGCTAGAAACAAGTTATCTGGTGTGTTAAGATTTATCGTTTCTTTGACGGCTTATGTTTGCTTGATTGTCGGAGCAATCATTATTTTCTATATCGTCCTAAGTGGACCTACCGAATAAATGAGGGATGAAGAATGATGCGTATTCTTTTATTAATTTTTTCCAGTATTCTTTTAACCGGATGTCTTTATCCGAATAATCAGCTTACTGAAAACCAGGCAACGAATGATGAACAATTAGATCGTGTGCAACAAGCTGTTGATGAATACCGAGAAACAACAAATGGACTTTTACCAATTGAAACGAAAGATCAAAACACACCAATTTTTATTAAATATCCTATTGATTTTCAGGTATTGAGGGAAAAAGGAATAATGGGTGAGGTGCCTAGTAATTCATTTGCAGGCGGCGGAAAGTATTCCTATGTTCTAATTAACCCAGAAGAAGATCCAAAAGTAAAAGTAGTGGATGCACGAATAACTCAACAATTAAGAACAGTAAATTATCAAATCAATTTATATCGAAATGAAAATGATTTTGCTCCATTTGGTGAGCGGATTGGTAACGGGATTTTCTCGATAGACCGAGAAAAACTACGATTAAAAGATGGTTACACAGTCACTAGTCCTTATACCGGACAAGAGTTAGATATTGTCATTGGTAAAGGTGGAGATGCGAAAGTCGATTTCAGACCGGATGTATATCAATTAATGGAAGAAGAAGGTATAGAGAAATATGAAGGAGATCTTCGCTATCTTCTTGCAGAGCATTACCCGATTGTTCCTGCGTTTTCACCAGCCATGATTATGGAAGATGGAGAAATTATTTTAAAACAATCCGAATAACTTAATATCTGAATACATAGAGATTCTACTAAGGAAACTGTAGGATCTCTATTTTTTTATATGTTTCTGGCATATTCAAGTAGGACAACGTCATAAGTTAATAGTGCATATGAATAACAGTTAATCGATACTGTATAAAAGGTCGGAGGGATAAGATGGATAATTTCAACGTGTTTCATGACATATCTAAGCGGACCAACGGAGATATTTACTTAGGTGTTGTTGGTGCTGTGCGAACAGGTAAATCCACGTTCATCAAAAAATTTATGAATCAGATTGTATTACCGAACATTGAATCTGAAGATGAACGTGACCGTGCAACGGATGAATTACCTCAGAGTGCAGCCGGTAAAACAATTATGACAACTGAACCTAAGTTTATACCGAATAATGCGGTAGAAATCTCCGTTGATGAAGGTCTGGATGTCAAAGTTAGATTAGTTGATTGTGTAGGGTATACGGTGAATGGAGCAAAAGGGTTTGAAGATGAGAATGGACCGCGAATGATTCATACTCCTTGGTATGAAGAAGCTATACCGTTTCCTGATGCAGCAGAGATTGGGACGAGAAAGGTCATTCAAGAGCATTCAACGATTGGCGTCGTCGTGACAACAGACGGATCTTTTGGGGAAATTCCAAGAGATGATTATGTTGACGCTGAAGCCCGTGTGGTTGAAGAGTTAAAAGAAGTAGGTAAACCTTTTATTATGGTGCTTAATTCCTCGAGACCACATGAACAGGAAACAATCGAGCTTCGTAATGAATTGGCTGAGCTTTATGATATCCCTGTCATTCCCGTATCTGTTGAGGAAATGCGGGAAGATGACATTCACAACATTTTACGAGAAGCACTATTTGAATTCCCAGTTATTGAAGTCAATGTGAATCTCCCTAGTTGGGTGATGTCCTTAAAGGATGACCACTGGCTCAGAAAGCAATTCCAAGAGGCGATTCAAGAAACGGTCAAAGATGTTCGGCGTTTGAGAGATGTCGATCAAGTAGTAGGTAATTTCTTCGATTATGAATTCGTCACTGATGCGAGGTTATCCGGTATGGAGATGGGTGAAGGGATTGCAGAAGTCGAACTTCACACATCGGATGAACTATATGACCAAGTATTAAATGAAATTGTCGGTGTGGAAATTCGAGGAAAAGATCATTTACTTGAGTTAATTCAAGATTATGCAGATGCCAAAAGAGAGTACGACCAATATCAAGATGCGATTGCTATGGTCAAGCAGACCGGTTATGGAGTTGCGAATCCAACATTAGAGGATATGAAATTAGAAGAACCGGAAATCATTCGCCAAGGACCTCGTTACGGCGTGAGATTGAAGGCGGTAGCCCCTTCGATCCATATGATCAAAGTGGATGTCGAATCAGAATTCGCTCCTATTATCGGTACAGAGAAGCAAAGTGAAGAACTAGTCCGATATTTAATGCAAGATTTTGAAGAAGACCCGTTGTCCATTTGGAAGTCAGATATCTTCGGACGTTCATTAAGCTCGATCGTTCGAGAAGGAATACACGCAAAGTTAACACTTATGCCAGAACACGCTCGATATAAATTGAAAGATACCCTCGAGCGAATCATTAACGAAGGAAGCGGCGGATTGATCGCGATTATCCTATAAATTTACAAAAGCGACAGAAAGATGTCGCTTTTTTTCTGTTTAAAATGAGAAAAATGTCTCAAAACGTTGATAAATTAGGCGTTTTAGGGATTTTTATATTGAAAGGTGGATATGCTTGTGATACTATTCAAATACAGCTAGCGTGCCTGTTAAATATAGGAACCACAAAGGTTACGGGCTTTTTACCGTTTTGTTAACCAAGATAATAGCACGAAAAGAACGAAGTAGATTAAACAATTTCATTGAACTTATTGTTAAGTTGCATTGTATAAAATTTACAATATGCAATTTAATATAGTTACTCACTCTTTGAGAGGAGGTGAGACGGATGAACAAAACAGACTTAATTAATGCAGTTGCTGAGCAAGCTGATCTTTCTAAGAAAGACGCTTCTAATGCTGTAGATGCAGTTTTCGATGCAATCACTGGTTCATTGAAAAAATCAGAAAAAGTACAATTAATCGGTTTCGGTAACTTTGAGGTACGTGAGCGTTCTGCTCGTAAGGGACGTAACCCTCAAACAGGTGAACAAATTGATATCCCTGCAAGTAAAGTTCCAGCATTCAAAGCTGGTAAAGCCCTAAAAGATGCTGTGAAATAACAGTACATAGGGTCAATCCCTAAAAAGGAGGTATAACCTCCTTTTTTATTTTTGCCTAATTTATTGTAAATGGTTCAGTTAGAACAACGAAGTCGGTTGAACTCAAAGGAAGTTCCTATATAATAGATTTGTCACCAGTCGGAAGAGGTAAACCGATATGAGAAAATTAATTTAATTTATTTTTCTCTTCTTCTTGTTAGCGAATTTGCGTCGAACATGCTAAAATATCATAGGAGTCCTAGAACGGTACAGTTGGGTGATTTAATTGAATTCAGTAAATGACTATCAGGATCAATTGGTCCAAACATTTATAGATAAATATAAACATACATACGTTGATATAGATCGATATGACGCGGTTCACCTGAAACAACATTTGCATTTTTTTCAGGAAATCAAACCTGTATTGAACGATAGGGAACGTATTATTTTTGATGCTATCATTCACATGCAAGTTTCATTACAAATTCATGACCGTGTAGAGTTTGATTTTTTACAAAGTAATCATACACATCATATGGTTGGCTCTATCCAAATGAATGCCTTAATTGGCGACTATCATAGTTCCTGGTTTTATAAACTGTTATCCGGATCAGGTGAACTCAGTGCCTTAGAGCATTTTCTAGAAACAGTTAAGCAAATTAATCGTACAAAAGTTGAGCTTTTACATACTGAGGATTTATCCGTTATAGATATTCTTGATAAAGTAGAAGAAATTTATATCGGTTTGTATGACGCTTATGCTTTGTATTATCAACTTACTGACTATAATCATTTACGAAATCAAATCATTTATCATTTTGTTTATAGTCACAAACCATTCTGGATAGAAAAGATGATTCAACGAAACGGCCAAGTAAAAGACAAGTGGCTAGAACGAAAATCTCAATTTGAAGAGGATTCGATCAACCGTCAATGAAAGTAGGAGACTAATGGACCCTCAAACAAAATCCGAAAAAGTACATTCTGTATTTGAAAAAATTTATAACCGTTACGATAAAATGAACTCAATCATTTCATTCCAACGTCACAAAGCATGGCGCAAAGATGTTATGAAGCGAATGGCTGTTGAACAAGGTTCTGATTGTTTAGATGTATGCTGTGGAACAGGTGATTGGACAATCGCTTTATCTGAAGCGACCGGAAAGGACGGCAAAGTCATCGGTTTAGATTTCAGTCAAAACATGCTCTCTGTCGGGGAGAAAAAGATAGCTGATCGGCAAATTGAAAACATCACATTTACCCACGGTGATGCAATGAACTTACCTTATGAAGATCATTCATTTGACTATGTAACGATTGGGTTTGGTTTACGAAATGTTCCCGATTACAATCGTGTACTAGAAGAAATGTACCGCGTTGTTAAACCGGGAGGAAGTGTTGTTTGCCTTGAAACTTCACAACCGACCCTGCCGGTATATAAACAACTGTATTTTTTTTACTTCCGTCGCATCATGCCTTTGTTCGGTAAATTATTTGCGAAAAGCTATGATGAATACGTTTGGCTAAATGAATCAACAAAAAACTTTCCGGATAAAGCAACATTGAAAAAAATGTTCTTAGACGCAGGATTTAAAAATGTCAAAGTGAAATCATACGCGCTTGGTGCAGCAGCTATGCACAAAGGCACTAAATAAAGAAAAGGTGAAAACGGATGAAACTTGCAGCGACTTTATCATCGATCAAGCCAGAGATGGATCAAGTTGAACGTAAAATCAAAGAGATAACTTCTGCTGAACCTTCTATGATCAGCCATACATCAAGTCATCTTTTGGAAGCTGGTGGTAAACGGATACGTCCGGTATTTGTCTTGCTAGCTTCTAAATTTGGTGCCCCAATGCAGAAAGATGTGATTGAAGTCGCTATTGCCCTTGAATTAATCCATATGGCCTCACTTGTCCATGATGATGTAATTGATCGGGCAACAATCCGAAGAGGAAAACCTACTGTAAACAACCGATGGGATAATGGAACAGCTATGTTTACAGGTGATTTTATTTTTGCTCGTGCAGTTGAATTGTTACAGAATTTAGATGAACCAAGACTTCATCAAGTTCTATCGCATACAATCCATCAACTTACATTGGGAGAAATTGAACAATTAAAAGATCGCTATATGATTGGACAGAATTTATTCCGTTATTTTAGAAGAATAAAGCGTAAAACGGCTTTATTAATTGCTTCGAGCACTGAACTTGGTGCAATCTCATCACAATGCAGCGATGAAGAAATCATTCAGCTAAAAAGATTTGGTTATTATATTGGCATGGCTTATCAAATCATCGATGATATACTTGATTTTACAGCTTCCGAAAAAGAACTTGGCAAGCCGGTCGGAAGTGATTTGTTAAATGGACATCTAACATTGCCAGCGATTCTAGCCATTCAAAATGATGATGCTTCACTTTCATCCATTGAATCGTATTTTAAAGATCCTACAGCATACAATCGAGAACAGATTATCCAAACAATCCACGATATCGGTAGGTCGTCTGCGATTGATGAGGCTTATGCTTGGAGTGACGCTTATTTAGACAGGGCACTCAATGCATTGGAAACGTTGCCGTCACACCCGATTAAAAAAACGTTACGAAAAATAGCGATCTATTTAGGGAAGCGTAAATATTAATATTTAAATTGTAATTTTCATTAATCTTTGATAAACTTTTTACGGTTTGAAAATAGCATAAATACATTAAAGAGGTGTTAACTATGGAAAGAACATTCGTTATGGTCAAGCCTGATGGCGTACAACGTAATCTAGTTGGAGATATCGTATCTCGTTTTGAAAGTAAAGGATTTAAACTAGCGGGGGCTAAATTGATGCAAATCTCCCAAAACTTAGCTGAAACACATTATGGTGAGCATAGTGATAAGCCATTCTTCGGTGAATTGGTTGACTTCATTACTTCCGGACCAGTTTTTGCGATGGTGTGGGAAGGTGAAAATGTAATTGCAACTGCACGTAAAATGATGGGTGCTACAAACCCACAAGATGCTGACGTTGCAACTATTCGTGGTGACTTTGGTTTAACAGTAGGCAAGAACGTAATTCATGGTTCTGATTCTGAAGAGTCAGCAAAACGTGAAATCGAACTATTTTTCTTAAATGAAGAACTCGTTGATTATCAAAAAGATCAAGATACTTGGATTTACTAAGCATTCTTAAATTCCAGAAAACCAGCTGCAATTTGTAGCTGGTTTTTTTGCTGTTCCTGTTATCAATAATAACCATCATGGAATCGAGTTTTAAATATTTTGGTGATTCATGGAACAATAGCATTATACCGCCATTTTCTTTATAATAAGAAGTATTACAGATGTAGGAGAGAGTAAAAGTTGTGACGAATGATTATACTGAATTTGTAAGTTCAATTAAAAAGCAAACAGGCATTGATTTAGGATTATATAAAGAGAAACAGATGAAACGTCGATTGACTTCCTTAAGAGAAAAGCGTGGTTTCGACACATTCTCAAGCTATTTCAAAGCAGTAAAGAATGACCGAGAATTATTAACGGAATTATTAGACCGAATGACAATTAATGTCTCAGAATTTTTTCGCAATCGTTTAAGGTGGGAACGGCTCCAATCCAATTTACTCCCTGATTTACTAAAAGACAAAGATCGCATCAACGTTTGGAGTGCTGCATGTTCGACTGGAGAGGAACCATATACACTAGCGATTCTTTTGCATGAATTTTTACGTTGGGACCAGATGAACATCTTAGCTACTGACTTAGATGAGACTGTATTACATAAGGCACAGCAAGGTATTTATCACGAGCGTTCGTTAAAAGAAGTCACGAAAGAACAAAAAAGAAAGTATTTTCATCATGAAGGACAAGTTTATCAAGTAAACGATGAATTAAAAAAAGTCATATCCTTTGAACAGCATAATTTACTCGCTGATTCCTTTACAGGTAAATACGACTTAATTTGTTGTCGAAACGTATTAATATATTTTACGGATGAAGCGAAGACAAAAATCTATACACAATTCGCGCACCATTTGAATGAAGGTGGAATTTTGTTTGTTGGCAGTACAGAACAGATTTTTCATCCAGAGAAATATGGCTTGCGAGCGATTGATTCATTTTTTTATCAAAAGGTTTAAAAGGAGTCATGGACAATGCGTTTTTTAACTGCAGGAGAATCACATGGAAAGCAGCTTACTACAATTATCGAAGGTATACCAGCACATTTACAATTGTTGGCTGAAGATATTAATCACTCATTAATCCGTAGACAGGGAGGCTACGGAAGAGGTCGACGGATGAAGATTGAAAAAGATTTAATTGAGATTACTTCGGGTGTTAGACACGGTTCAACTTTAGGTTCACCGATCAGCCTAGTACTGAATAATGACGATTATAAACATTGGACAGATATTATGGGGGCGGAACCCTTACCGAAGGATACTGAAATCCGCAGACAAGTAACAAAACCTCGTCCAGGGCATGCTGATTTAAATGGTGCATTGAAGTACAACCATCGGGATATGCGTAATATCCTTGAACGTTCTTCTGCCCGTGAAACGGCTGCAAGAGTAGCGGCCGGATCAGTTGCCAAGCAGTTATTACGAGAGATCGGTATTGAAGTATTAGGTTTCGTCAAACAAATTTATCAAGTAGAAGCAAATGACCGACCTGAATTAACGATGAAAGAAAAACAAGAGATTTCCTATCAATCATCATTGCATGTCATTGATCCTTCAGTGGAAGAAGACATGAAAGCAGCTATTGACCAAGCTAAGCAAGAAGGCGACTCCATTGGTGGCATATGTGAGGTACACGTAGAAGGAGTACCTGTAGGACTTGGATCACATGTACACTTTGATCGAAAATTAGATGGAAAAATAGCTGGCAGTGTGATGAGTATAAATGCTTTTAAAGGTGTAGAGTTTGGCGATGGTTTCGAGGTAGCAAACAAACGTGGAAGTGAAGTTCACGATGAAATTAGCTTTAATGAGCAAGATGGATATCAACGCGAAACAAATCGATTAGGTGGGTTTGAAGGTGGCATGACAACTGGGATGCCAATCGTCGTAAAAGGAGTCATGAAGCCCATACCAACTTTATACAAACCGTTAAATAGTGTTGATATTGATACGAAAGAAACATTTAAGGCAAGTATCGAACGCTCTGATTCTTGTGCTGTTCCAGCAGCAGCTGTCGTCATGGAACATGTGGTTGCTTGGGAAGTCGCAAACGCCGTTCTAGATCAATTTCCAGCTGATTTCATGGATCAATTAAAGAAATCAGTTGCAGATTACAGAGAAAGGACTCGTTTATTTTGATTGAACTCTCGGTTACAGCTCAATCACATACGTATCCGATTTTAATTGATGCAGGCTTGCGTCATAGAATAAAGGAATTACTTGATCCATCCATTGAAATACTCGTCATCGTAACGGATGAGCATGTGAAAAAATATTATCTCGATGATTGTTTACAAGAATTGAAATCATCTTTTTCAGTTGACGTTTATGTTATTCCGCCAGGTGAACAATCCAAATCGATGGAACAATATAAAAGCTTGCAACAATTTTTACTAAATCAACGCATGACAAGAAAATCAGCCATCCTCGCATTAGGCGGCGGAGTCGTTGGGGATTTAGCGGGATTTGCCGCTGCGACCTTTGCTAGAGGAATTGGATTCATACAAATGCCATCTACCATTCTTGCGCACGATAGTAGTATTGGTGGAAAGGTAGCGATTAACTTAGACGGAAAGAAAAACATCGTAGGTAGCTTTTATCCGCCTCATCAAGTTATTTTTGATCTCGAAATGTACCAAACGCTTAACGAGCAAGAAATACGCTCCGGTCTAGCTGAAATGGTGAAGCATGGATTAATTGCAGACCAGAAGTTATATGATAGTTTGTTGTCTTCGATTAAAGTGGATTTTGACCTTTCTTCAAATGATTTTAAACATTTGCTTGTACAGTCGATTCAAGTGAAAAATAAGATTGTAGAGAAGGATGAAAAAGAAACGGGTATTCGGAAATTCTTGAACTTTGGACACTCATTTGGCCATGCATTGGAAGCGGCACATATGAATTCGCGTACCCATGGTGAATGTGTGATGCTTGGAATGATCTTTGCTCTATGGTTATCGAACGAGAAGTTCAATCATCTGAAAGGATTTTCATTTCAAAGACTGATGGATTGGGTAAAGCAAATGGATTATCCGTTACAATTAGATGATGTTACAAGTGCAGAGCTTCTAAACAACATGAAATTTGATAAAAAGAATACGCAGGATGAATTGCAGCTTGTTCTTTTGAAACAAATTGGAAGTCCATGCTTACAAAATATCAACGTCTATACAATGGAAAGTTATCTCAATGAATTTATTACAAAGTGGAATCAGGGTGAATTCAATTGGCTCAAATGAACGGTATTAACGGAACACTCATCGTTCCAGGTGACAAATCAATATCTCACCGAGCTGCAATTTTAGCAAGCTTATCGACAGGGAAGACAGTGATTGATAATTTCTTGTTTTCGGAAGATTGTTTACGTACACTGGATGCTTTTCAGGAGATGGGGGTACAAATTACTAAACGCAATCAGCAAGTCATCGTTGAAAGTGAGGGACCTCTAAAGTTCTCAGCGCCTAAAAATGCCATTGATCTTGGTAATTCAGGGACAACTGCCAGGTTGTTGGCGGGTGTTTTGTCAGCCATGCCGTTTAAAACTGTATTAAAAGGTGATCCTTCTTTATCAAGTAGGCCAATGAAACGTGTGACCAAACCACTTTCAATGATGGGTGCAACGTTTAATTTTTTGCAACAGGATGGCCACTTACCTATGACAATTGAAGGAGGTGCGCTGAAACAGATTGATTATGAAATGCCTGTCGCCAGCGCTCAAGTAAAATCAGCTTTACTTCTCGCAGGACTTACCGGACAAGTTCATGTATCTATAACAGAACAAACGAAATCAAGAGATCATACTGAGCGTATGCTTGAAGCTTATGGGCTTCATATCGAAAATAAAAATGATACAATTACTTTAAAGGAAAACCAATTGCTACATGCAAAAAACATCGAGGTACCTGGAGACTTTTCATCAGCAGCTTATTGGATTGCAGCTGCAGTCATTACTCCAGGAAGTGAATTGACCATTGAACATGTTGGTCTTAACCCAACGAGAATCGGTTTTCTGAACGTATTGAAGCGAATGGGGGCATCCATCGAAATCATAGAAAAGTTAGATGCGATGAACGAACCAGTCGGAACAATTATTGTTCGATACTCGACATTAAATGCAACGTCATTAGAAATTGATGAAATACCAACACTCATTGATGAAATCCCTATTTTGGCTTTAGTCGCAACACAGGCTGAAGGTACGTCTCACTTTCATCATTTAGAAGAGTTACGATTTAAAGAAACGGACCGCATAAAAGCGACTGTACTTGGTTTAGAAGAACTCGGGGCAGATATTCAGATGAAGGATGATGGAATGGTCATACAGGGACGGACTCGATTGCATGGTGGAGTGGTCAAAACATTTCACGACCACCGAATTGCCATGACAGCAATGATTGCTTCGTTAATTACGAGTGGTGACGTAACGGTTGATGATCAAGACTGTGTTAAAATCTCATACCCTAATTTCTTTGAACAGTTGAATGAATTCATATAACCGATACATTCTCCAAAAGAATGAAAGAAAGGTGGCCGAAGATAATGGATATTATTAATCAGGCACTTCAATTGAAAGACCAAGATAAAATAAATGACGCCATCCAACTCTTACAAGAATACCAACGGAGCGCTGGAGAAGATGAACGAATTGAGATTGCCCAACTTTTTCAAGATTGGGGATTAATGAATGATGCAATTGCAATCTATGAAGATATGTTATTGCTTTACCCTGAAGACTCACACATTAAATTACTACTGGCCGAAATATATACGGATATTGGGGATGACGAGAAAGTCATCGAATTAATGGAAACGATTCGTCCTGAAGAAGAAGCTTATGTACCGGCGTTAGTTCAACTAGCCGATTTATATCAAACACAAGGTTTATTTGAAGTATCGGAACAAAAATTGCTAGAAGCAAAAGATATTTCACCAAACGAACCGATTATTGATTTAGCATTGGCTGAATTGGCTTTTTCAAATGGAGAATTTCAGAAAGCGATACCATATTATGAACGAATTGAACGGATGGAAGAAGAGGTATCTATCGTCAATGTGAAAGAACGGCTTGCTGAATCACTCTCATCATTAGGTAATTGGGAAGAAGCGTTACGATATTATGAAATGATTACTTTAGATCATCCAGATCAACTATTCAAATATGGATATACCGCGTATCAATTGGAAAGATATCAAGTAGCGATTGAAGCGTGGCGAAAATTGCTCGAAATCGACCAGGATTATACAAGTGTATATCCATTGTTGGCAACTTCCTTACATGAGGAAGGAGCTGTTCAGGAAGCTTTTGAAGCATTAGAGCAAGGCATTCAAAAAGATGAATTCAACAACGAATTGTACTTACTGGCAGCCGAGTACGCTGTTGAGCTAGGGAATCGTAAAGATGCAGAATCTTATTTAAAACAATCCCTTTCATTAGATCCTGGATTTGAAGAAGCTGCTGAGCGACTACTTGAACTGTATGAAGATGATTTGGACTATGAAGCGGCCAACGACTTGTTGGATGAGCTTTTAAGTTATGAAGCTTACCCAGACATCCTCCTATGGAGAAAGGCTCAAGTTTCGATCGAATTGGAATTGTTTGACCAAGCTAAGCAAGCTTACGAAAAGGCTTATCCTTCATTTAAAGAGCAGCCAGACTTTCTGAAAGAATATGGTTACTTTATGAATGAAGAAGGTAACCGGGAACAAAGCCTATCCTTGTTGGAAGCTTATTTGACATTCCGACCTGAAGATGAAGAAGTTAGTGATTTTGTCAGTCGATTGACTAACGAATAAAGGCAGGTGTAAAGAAATGCAAGTGCCTTCTGAGCGAAAAAAGGCTTTTATTGAATGGTTCCTAACCACACATCCCCCTGAGCAAAGGGAAGTCGTGTGGTTACTTCAGTATATTTTAAAAAGAGAACAATTACTTAACGGTATTCATTTTATCTATGAAGCTCACTTGACACCACGAAGCATCATTGTTTCGACGGAAGAAGAAGAAAGTAGACCATTCCGTTTTTATAAAGAGCATATTGTGACGACAGATGTCGATAAAGCATTTCATGATATTCGTTTAAATCAAGATCAAGAGTTGTTTATTGAATTTATATATGAAGACGTCCGGCAATCGGCTGAATATGCAGATGTACTAGAAGAGAATCCATATTTACCCGACGATTATTACTTGGAAAAAAAGGATTATAATGCGATCGAAAAATTTTTAGAAGAGACATCTCGAGAAAATGAAAAAAAATCATTGCAAAAGAGAATAAATGAAGCGTTAGACCAAGGTGATGAAGAAGCTTTTTTGAAATGGAGCAAGTTATTGAATAATCTTGACAAAGAACACTCTGAATAAGGAGGGAAGTATAAAATGAAATATATTGAACAAGATATAAAAATGTATATCCAAGAAAAGGAATATATCGATACAGCAATCATTCCATTAGTCCCTTATGCCATTCATGATGATCAAGAAATGGTTCTTACGTCGTTTCAACAAGAGCTAATGAATTTATACTCTCATCAACTCGAACAACGATTGAAAGGTAGAATATTTCTATTTCCAGTCTATACTTATTTAAAAAATAGTTTGATTGATAATGAAATTGAACGCATTAATCATGTTATCCAAGAAGTGAAGAAACAACCTTTCAACGAAGTGTTCCTATTAACATTCGATAAACAATGGCGAAAACAGTCAAGCTCCATAGAAGGTGAATTAGTTTGGCTTCCTGCAATCAAAAGTGGCAATCTTCAATCAAATGAGGTTCGTGAAGTCATTCGCTCTCAAATTATCGATATCGAAGAATTAATCAAAGAAAGTTGGTCTTAATTTTGAAAAATTTTCGTCGAAATAGGATTTTTATTGACCGTAATGAAGGGATACGCTATCATTGTATTGTCCTAATAAATAATCGTTTCGAAAGACCCTATGCGTTGCATCAGATGGTAGAGGGGGGAAAAGAATGAGCAATAAAAAGAACAACCAAGTTTCTCGTCGACAATTTTTGAACTATACCTTAACAGGTGTTGGTGGCTTTATGGGTGCTGCATTAATCGCGCCAATGGTTGGATTTGCAGTAGACCCACTATTGAAAGGTGAGAAATCTGGTGACTTTGTTTACGTTTTGGACGTAGATGAAATCACAGAAACACCACAGAAAGTCTCATTCCAAGTCGATCAAACAGATGGTTGGTATGAATCGAAAGTTGAAAAAAATGCTTTCGTATTTTATGACAGTAACGGTGATATTCTAGCTTTATCACCAGTATGTACGCACTTGGGTTGTACAGTTGACTGGGCAACAGAAAAGGAAGATGAATTTTTCTGTCCTTGTCATGATGGTCGTTACAACGCTGAAGGAGAAAACATTGCAGGTACTCCTCCAACTGAACCATTACATGAGTATACGTTTAAGGTTGAAGAAGGAAAGCTGTATCTAAGTCCAGAAACGCATGCAAGAGGGGGGGCATAATACGTGTTAAACAAAATTTATGACTGGATTGATGAACGATTGGATGTAACGCCAATCTGGCGTGATATTGCCGATCACGAAGTTCCTGAGCACGTAAACCCAGCCCACCATTTCTCAGCTTTTGTTTATTGTTTTGGTGGATTAACGTTTTTCGTTGTCGTCATTCAAATTCTATCTGGTATGTTTTTGACAATGTACTATGTACCGGATATTGAAAATGCTTGGGAATCTGTTCGATACTTACAAACAGAAGTTGCTCACGGACAAATTGTTCGAGGAATGCACCACTGGGGAGCCAGTGTAGTAATCGTTATGATTTTCTTACATACACTGCGTGTGTTTTTCCAAGGTGCTTACAAGAAACCTCGTGAATTGAACTGGGTTGTTGGGGTATTATTATTCTTTGTAATTTTAGGTTTAGGGTTTACTGGTTACCTATTACCATGGGACAACAAAGCATTTTTCGCTACACAAGTTGGACTGGAAATTGCTGAAAGTGTACCATTTATAGGAACTGAGATTAAAACACTTCTAGCTGGTGATCCTACGATTGTTGGTGCACAGACCCTGACCAGATTCTTTGCGATTCATGTATTCTTCTTACCTGCTGTCTTATTCGGTTTATTAGCAGCACACTTTATCATGATTCGTCGTCAAGGAATCAGCGGACCACTATAAGTTTTATTTAGTGAATACAAAAAGGAGGGAACACTGTGCAAAAAGGTAAAGGTATGAAGTTTGTTGGCGATTCCCGTATTAAAGTGGGACCAAAGCAAACCATTCCAAAAGACTATTCAGAATATCCTGGTAGGACAGAACCGTTTTGGCCAAACTTTCTATTAAAAGAATGGTTAGTAGGTGCTGTATTCCTAATTGGTTTTCTATGCTTGGTTGCTGCTCACCCATCTCCTTTAGAGATTAAAGCAGACCCAAATACATCTGGTTATATTCCGTTGCCTGACTGGTATTTCTTATTCTTATATGAATTGTTGAAATATGAGTTTGCGGCTGCAGAATATGTGGTAATTGGTACGATTGGTATTCCAGGACTAGCTTTCGGTGCACTATTGTTAGCACCTTTCCTAGATAGCAAGCCTGGCCGTCGTCCAACACAGCGACCAATTGCAGTTATTCTTATGCTATTAGCGGTTGTTTCCGTTTTCTGGTTAACGTATGAATCTGCTTCTGCAGTTAACTGGGAAGAGCGTGCAGAATACTCTGTGTCAAATATGACTGAAGTTGAAGTAGACAAAGATCATGCAGGTTATGAAGTATATGCAAATAACTGTATGAGCTGTCACGGTGACAGTTTGCAAGGTGTCCCTGGAATGGCTCCAGATCTAGTGGACCTTCCATACGATGCAGCTGCAATTAAAGACATTGCACAGAACGGTATCGGTGAGATGCCTGCAGATATGTTTACTGGCTCAGAAGAAGAATTAAACCAACTAGCTGACTTTATCTTGACGGCTTCCGGTGGTGAAGCTGCAGAAGGAGAAGGAGAAAGCTCCGGCTCTGAAGATAGCAGCGAAGGTGAAGATTCCGCTGAGTAATAATGGTATAATTTGTTGAATATAGACCGGCAAAATCGATTAAATGATTTTGTCGGTTTTTTTCACATGAACATACAAGAAAGTGCGGGTTGAAGAACATATGTTGAACTACTTATTAATGAACCGAACGTTTGTGATACTCTTATTAATCATCAACATCTTAGGGACGATCTATGGTTATATTTGGTATGGTTGGCAACTAGAAATAACACCACCAATCTTTATCCCATTTGTTCCTGATTCTCCTACAGCATCTCTGTTTTTTGTTATCGTTCTAATTGGCTTCTTGCTAGGACGAAATTTTAAATACATAGAAGCTTTAGCTATGCTTACATTATTTAAATACGGAGTATGGGCTGTTGTGATGAATGGTTTAACGTTCATTCAATTATCGTCTATAACCACCGTAGGATTGATGTTAGTATTTTCTCATGGAGCGATGGCTGTACAAGGACTACTTTATGCTAAATTTTACCGAATCGAAATGAAACATTTAATTGTTGCGGCAATTTGGACGTTACACAACGATGTTATTGACTATGTGTATGGTATGATGCCGATCTACCACCAATTAACCGATTCAATGAATCACGTTGGTTACTTTACTTTTTGGTTAAGTATACTTTCAATATGGCTCGTCTATCGCTATGGTATCAAATCCCCTCGTTCTAAGTTGACCCTATAAGCGCATAAAATGAGTAAAGCCTTTATAGAGGGGTTGAGCTGAATGGGATATAATTGGCATCTTATTGGTTCTTTTTTCGTAATGAGCAGAACACCAAGTTGGGGCCACTTTTTGTTAATCGTAGCCGTTATTTTTACCATTGTTATCAGTTCATTAATTTATGTTTCATGGAAAAAATATAAACAAATGCAACAGAGCAAAAGTGTTGAAAACGATGATGAATTTGACTAAAATTGACCTATATAGAGAGAGAAATATATAGGAGGAACGACTATGACAATTGGCTCAATGTTAATCTACTTTGGAATATTGCTCATACTACCTTTATGGGCAAGTAGCCGGGTGAAGAAAACATATCAAAAATATTCGAAAATCCAAAATTCTTCTGGTATGACTGGAAGAGATGTTGCTTTAAAAATTTTGCAAGATAACGGTTTATATGATGTACGTGTCGAGGAAACGAAGGGTTTCCTGTCCGATCACTATGATCCAAGACAAAAGGTGGTTCGTTTATCGCCAGACAACTACCATCGACCTTCCCAAGCTGCTGCAGCCATTGCAGCTCACGAAGTCGGACATGCTATTCAACATGCGCAAGATTATGCATTTCTGCGTTTTAGAACAGCTTTAGTTCCAATGGCAAGCTTGGGTTCCAATATGGCGTACTTTTTAATTCTAGGTGGAATTTTTCTGCAAGCAAATGGACTTTACTTAGCAGGAATCTTCCTAATGGCTTTTGCTGTACTGTTCCAGTTGGTTACATTACCTGTTGAATTCGATGCTTCCAATCGTGCGATGAATCAGCTTGTCTCTACAGGAGTTGTGACAAGTAGTGAACATCGCGAAACGAAGAAAGTGTTAAATGCCGCAGCATTAACATATGTTGCCGCTGCAGCAGTAGCAGTTATGGAGCTTCTACGTTTTGTTTTGTTATATTTGAACAGTAATAACTAATTCTCTGATAAAGATAAATAATGACACACATGGCATACTAGGCATAATATTCTAGTATGCCATTATTTTATAGGGTGAAAAATACGGAAAAGAACTTTTATTATCTTTTCGTTCTAACTCAGATTACAAATAAAAAACCTGAATAAAAATACGTTACGCATTTTCATTCAGGCACTGAAGTAATTAATCAATCGGATTTTTATTTTCATCCAAAGTGAATCCTTCGCCGAGAACGTCATGCACGGTCATCATGGAAACGAAGGCATGTGGGTCAACTTCGTTAATCAAATTTTTCAATCGTATAATTTCATTTCGTCCGACAACACAGTAAATGACTTTCTTATCTTCTCCTGTGTAACTACCACTTCCATGTAACAGCGTCACACCGCGATCCATTTCTTTCAATATTTTATTGGCAATTGCTTCTTGGTGCTCTGATACAATCAAAGCACCTCTTGCAGCATAAGCACCATCGACCATGAAATCGATGACACGAGCGGCGATAAATACCGCAACTAACGTGTACATACCTTCAATTTCATTCAGATAAAAAATTACTGATGCTACAATAACAACAGCATCGAATAAAAACATTGTTCGTCCCATACCCCAGCCAATATATTTATTAACTAGCCGAGCTATAATATCAACGCCACCAGTTGTACCTCCATAGCGAAAAATAATTCCTAATCCTACACCAATAAAGGAACCAGCAAACAATGCCGCCAGTGTCATATCATTTTGTAAGGAAAATCCGTACGGGAAGATTTGAAAAATCCATAGAAATACAGAAACCATAACAGTACCAATTACCGTATAAATAAACGTCGATAGTCCTAACAAACGCCATCCTACGATAAATACCGGAATATTCAAAACAAGGTTCATAATTGCAGGATCCCAAGAAAAAAGAAAGTATAAAAGAAGTGTGATTCCTGTAAATCCACCTTCTGTTAAATTATTCGCCATGTTGAAATTGACGACTCCAAATGAAAAGATTGCAGAACCAATGATAATAAATAATGTATTCTTCATTTTAATCGGTATTTTCATTTAACCACCCCAAACATATCTCCAGAATATTATAGACAAATAAAGTAGATTCATCAAACAAAGTTTAATGATTTGTCAAAATTCGTCTGTTTAGCTAACATATGATTAGATGTTTTCATGAAGGAGACGTTAAATCGTGGAAAAACAATCAGTGACATTAAAAGAAACACAAGACCGTGTTGATCGGTTTATCCGTCAATTTGAAGAGGGTTATTTTTCTCCACTTTCTATGATGGCCCGTTTTACTGAAGAGATGGGTGAGCTTGCCAGAGAGATTAATCATTATTATGGAGAAAAACCGAAAAAATCTACAGAAATAGAAAAGTCGATTGAAGATGAGCTAGGTGATGTTTATTTTGTGTTGGTGACATTAGCGAATTCACTTGGCATTGAGCTTGATGAAGCATTCGATCGAAGCATGTCAAAAATAGAACATAGAGATCAAAACCGTTGGACGAAGAAGGAGAATCAACATGAATAAAACTATTAATATGGTCGTTGCCGGCCCTCGCGGTAAAATGGGCCGAGAAGCTATATCGTTAATTGAACGCACAGAGCATTTTCACCTAGTTGGTTGTATCGACCGAAAAAACAATGGAATGAAATTACGCGATCTGGAAGGCATGCCTGCATTTGATGCACCCATATTCACAGACGCGACAGAAGCATTCGATCAAGTGAACGCAGATGTTTTAATTGAACTGACGAATCCCCATGCTGGTTATCATCATGCGAAGCAAGCTCTGATTCACCATGTACGACCGGTTGTCGGGACGTCTGGGTTTTCAAGTGATCAATTGCAAGAACTTGAGGAATTAAGTACATCGAATGCAACAGGCATTGTTATCGCACCGAATTTCGCGATTGGTGCCATTTTAATGATGCGCTTTGCAAAAGAGGCTGCTAAATATTTTCCAGATGTTGAAATCATCGAGAAACACCATGACAACAAGTTGGATGCACCTTCGGGAACAGCAGTCAAAACAGCTCAGCTGATTCAAGAAGTAAGAGAAAAGCATAAGCAAGGGCATCCAGAGGAAATAGAAACGATTAAAGGGGCCAGAGGGGCAGACATAGACGGAATGAAAATTCACAGCATGCGACTCCCAGGATTTATCGCCCAGCAAGAGGTTGTGTTTGGGATGAGTGGACAAACATTAACGATTAACCACAATTCAGCAGATCGAGCTTCATTTATGAGCGGTGTTGAGTTTGCAGTTAATGAAGTTATGAACCGTGAAGATTTCGTTTATGGACTTGAAAACTTAATGGAATAGGTTGTGAAATAATGAAAATTGCATTAATTGCACATGACAAGAGAAAAAGGAATTTACTCAATTTCGTCACAGCTTACAAAGATATTTTTAATGATTACGAATTATTTGCAACAGGTACTACAGGAAAAATGATTCAAGAAGAGATTGGGTTGGATGTTCATCGATTTCAATCAGGTCCATTAGGTGGCGACCAGCAAATCGGTGCTAAAATCGCAGCTAATGATTTAGATTTGGTTGTTTTCTTTAGAGACCCATTGACAGCTCAACCACATGAACCAGATGTCACTGCATTACTAAGGTTATGTGATGTATATCGAATCCCTCTCGCTACCAATGAAGCATCAGCTGAGATAATGATTCGCGGGATTCAAAGCGGATGGCTTGATTGGAGAATGGTCAAGGAGTCAACATCCTTATATGATGAATAAAAAAATAGGTATCGTTTGTTATCCAACAGTCGGGGGATCTGGGGTGGTAGCAACCGAATTAGGTATGCATTTATCAGACCGGGATTATGAGATTCATTTCATTTCACAAACCATGCCATTTCGTTTAAAACGGCTAGACCCTAATATCTTCTTCCATGAAGTTGAAATTGCAAATTATCCAGTATTCAAACACCCGCCTTATGATTTATCTTTGGCGAGTAAAATAGCCGAGGTTATCGATCGTGAACAATTGGATATTATTCATGCTCATTATGCGATGCCACATGCAATATGCGCTCTCTTAGCTAAACAAATGGCGAAAAAAGATGTGCGTGTCATTACAACCTTGCATGGAACAGATATTACGGTACTTGGTATTGATCCAAGTCTAACGAATTTAATTCGTTTCGGCATTGAAGAGTCGGATGCTGTCACGGCTGTTTCCTATAGTTTAAGGGACCAAACGAAAGAATTACTAAATATACAAAAAGACATTGAAGTCGTTCATAACTTTATTGAATCTGATAAAATAGACGAACCAACTGATAAGAAAGAATTAAAAAGAAAATTATCCATTCAGCCAGCTGAAAAAGTAATGATTCATATTTCCAACTTTCGCAAAGTGAAAAGAGTTCAAGATGTCATTCATGTTTTTCATCGAGTTCAACAAACAGTAAACACAAAACTTCTTTTAATAGGCGATGGCCCTGAATATGGTGATGCTTATCAACTCGTTCAAAGTCTAGGATTACAAGAAAAAGTCATTTTTATGGGTAGGCAAGACAATATACATGACTTGTTCGCAATTAGTGATTTAAACCTGTTAGTCTCTGAAAAAGAAAGCTTCGGGTTAGTGCTTTTGGAAGCTATGGTAGCTGGAGTGCCGTCAATTGGTTCGAATACGGGCGGGATTCCTGAAGTGATAAAAGACGGCGAAACAGGCTATATTTGTGAAGTTGGCGATATTGAAGGGATGAGCAATAGAGCTATCCATCTTTTATCCAAAGAGTCCGAATGGAAACGACAGTCCATCCTTTCCAAAGAAAGAGTGAGAGAGTACTTTGATGCTGAACAAATCATTAAGCGCTATGAAAATCTTTATTACGAAGTATAGAAGGCGGTAGATTCTATGGTTGGTAAACCATTCGATCAAGCGGCACCCATTATACACACACTCAACAAGAGCGGTTATGAGTGTTTTTTCGTAGGTGGATCCGTACGTGATTATCAATTAGATCGACCAATCGGTGATATTGACCTAGCAACAGACGCAGATCCATACACTGTTCAACAATTATTTAACAGAACCGTACCTGTTGGTATTGATCATGGGACTATATTGGTTCTATTAAATAATGAATCATATGAAGTAACTACTTATCGAACAGAAGGAGAATATAAAGACCACCGCCGACCAGACCGTGTATTTTTTGTAGATAGCATTGAAGAAGACTTAAGTCGAAGAGATTTTACGATTAATGCTATGGCTATGGGTCTAGATGGTAACATTATCGATCCATTTAATGGTCAACAAGATCTAAAATTAAAACGCATCCAGACCGTTAGACATGCACAAGATCGATTTAACGAAGATGCACTTCGGATGTTACGCGCCGTTCGATTTTCCAGTCAATTGGATTTCTTCATTGATGACGAAGTAGTTATGGCTATAAAAGAAAACCGCTCGTTATTAGACGCAATCTCCGTAGAACGAATTACAGTGGAATTGACGAAGATGTTCGGTGGAATCGGTGTTGGAAAAGCATTGGAATATTTAAAAGAAACCAAACTTTACCAACAGCTACCTGTCTTTCAAGAGCATGAAAATGTTTTCTTGGAAATTTATGAACAACTTCGTGAACCGATAGACAATCAAGCCGTCTTAATCGCTTATTTGCATTTTATAGAGCCGTCGATAGCCATATCTGCTTGGTGTAATGCGTATAAACTCTCTAATGCGGTCAAACGAAAAGCAACTATTATTCACGAAGCTTTTGCTCAACATCAAACAAAGGGACTAACGAATAACCTATTGTATAAGTTAACGGATGAACATATTGCATCATGGAACGACTTCATTCACTTAGTTGAAGGTAAGTCATACGATGTAAGTGAACTTTATTCAATGTTCGAACAGTTGCCTATTAAGCAAAAAAGCGACTTGGCAATCAACGGGTCTGATTTAATTCGTATATGCCCAGAGAGAAAAAAAGGAAGATGGATTAGCGAATATCTCAGTGAGTTGGAATATCAAGTGCTCCGTGGTAAGTTGCCGAATCAAAAAGATGAAATCGAAAGGCAAGTGAAAGCATGGAATCAAACCGAACAAGACTAATTGAGTTGCTTTCAAATCATTCTGATCAATATATATCAGGTGAACGATTGTCTGAGCAACTCGGTATATCTAGGTCAGCGATATGGAAGCACATGAATGAATTGAAGAAAGACGGCTATCAAATTGAAGCTGTACGGAACAAAGGGTATCGTATTGTTGGAGTACCTGATGTATTATCAGCGTCTTCATTACAGTGGGGGCTATCAACAAATTGGCTTGGTAAGAATCTAATCCACCGTAAATCAATTGATTCAACCCAATTTTTGGGTCATGATCTAGCAAGACAGGACGCACCACACGGAACCGTCATTATCGCCGACCATCAAACAAAGGGTCGTGGTAGGCTGAAAAGGTTATGGCACTCTGAAGATAAGCACGGATTATGGTTTACTGTCATTTTACGCCCAACTTCTCTGGAACCGAAAGATGCTACACAATTAACCTTGGTTGCAGCTGTTGCGTTAGTTGAAACGTTTCGTCAATTAGGTCTGGAAGTGAAAATTAAGTGGCCGAATGATGTTTTCTCGAGACGACTTAAATTAACGGGTATTCTGACCGAAATGCAAGCTGAACAAGATCAAATAGAGTACATATTACTTGGAATCGGAATGAATATTAATCAAGATCAAGATCAATTTCCTGAAGAACTAAGAGAGAAAGTAACTTCTTTAAAAATTGAAACTGGAAAGTCATATGATTTAACTCAGGTTTTCCATGAAGTTGCACAACGTCTAGAAGAAAAGTATGATACATTTATACAAGAAGGATTTGAACCGATCAAGAAAGAGTGGGAACAACACGCTTATCGATTAAATGAGTGGTTAACAATTAAAACAAAAGAAACGTTTCAAGCAAAGTTTGTTGGGATTCAACATGATGGAGCACTACTTATTGAAGATGAATTAGGGAAACAAACAGCCTTGTATTCAGCAGAAATTTATTGGTAAAGGGGGCTTTACTTATGAAAACAAGACGGACCTTTGAAAAAATGAAACAGGAAAATGAGAAAATTACAATGTTAACAGCTTATGATTATCCATCTGCCAAAACAGCAGAAAATGCAGGTGTCGATATGATTTTAGTTGGAGATTCATTGGGAATGGTTGTTCTTGGCTATGACTCAACGATTCCAGTGACAGTCGATGATATGATTCATCATGGAAAAGCAGTCAAACGCGGGGCACCTAATACGTTTACCGTCGTTGATTTACCTTTTATGTCTTTTCATGTCTCTGAAGCGGAAGCGATGAGAAATGCGGCTCGAATCGTTCAAGAAACTGGAGCAGATGCAGTAAAACTCGAAGGTGGGCAAGAGCTCGCCCCTTTAATTCGTAAGCTGACACAAGCTGGGATTCCGGTTGTTGGACATATCGGCTTAACACCACAAACATTCCAAGTCCTAGGTGGCTATCGCGTTCAAGGTAAAACAACTGAAGAAGCAAGACGATTAATTGAAAATGCCGATGTATTAAACGAAGCGGGGGTCATTTCAATCGTCCTTGAATGTGTGCCTGCAAAGCTTGCGACACTTATAACTGAAAACTCGAACGTTCCGACAATCGGTATTGGTGCTGGAAGTGGAACAGATGGCCAAGTACTTGTCTACCATGATTTATTGCAATATGGTGTGGAGCGTCTTGCAAAGTTTGTTAAACCACAAGCTAATTTAAACGAGAGTATCGATCATGCAATTAGAACCTACATAAGTGAAGTAAAAGCAACTGATTTTCCATCAGACGAGCATACGTATGCTATTAACGATGATGTGCTTGATGGGTTATATGGTGGAGAAAAATGATACATATAAAAACCATCAAACAAATGAGAGAGAAATCGAAAGAACTTAATCAAAATGGTCATTCAATCGGCTTTGTGGCTACAATGGGTTATTTACACGAAGGTCACTTACAGTTAGTGAAAAACGCACGAAAAGAAAATGACTTCGTTGTCGTTAGTATTTTCGTAAATCCGTTACAATTTAATCAAACGAGTGATTTAACGTCTTATCCAAGAGACTTAGAACGAGACGCTAAACTTTTGGAAGCAGCAGGTGTGGATATCGTTTTTCACCCGGATGTCGAAGAGATGTACCCATCACAAAGTATTATTCAGATGAGTCTTCTCACTAGACAGAATGTTCTTTGTGGGGCGAGTAGACCGGGTCATTTTGAAGGTGTTCTCAAGGTTCTTTCTAAATTATTTTTAATTATTCAACCGACCAAAACTTACTTTGGATTAAAAGACGCACAACAAGTGGCTGTCGTCGATGCATTAATTAAGGATTTAAATTTCAATATTACACTTGTTCCTGTTCCAACTGAACGTGAACCAGATGGATTAGCTATGAGTAGTCGAAATGTTAGACTATCTCCTGCCGAGCGCGAGGAAGCTCCAAATATTTATCGGGCATTGAAAGCTGGTCAACAGTATATTCAGTCGAATGAAAACTGGTCACGTGATCAAGTTATTGACCATGTAAAATATGCATTACAAAAGAGGATCAGTGGTGAAATTGATTATGTCAACTGTTTGACTTACCCGGATTTACGACCTTTAATAAAAGAAAGTGATTCAATCATTATCGCAATTGCAGTGCATTATAAAGAAGCCCGATTAATTGATAATCTTATTCTTAATCAATCAGGTGAAGAAATTTACAGAGGTGACGAGTAATCATGATCCGTACCATGATGAATGCAAAAATTCATAGAGCAACAGTGACTGAAGCGAACTTAAACTATGTCGGAAGCATAACAATCGATTCGACATTATTGAAAAGGGTAGGCATCTTGCCTCATGAAAAGGTGCAAGTTGTCAATAATAATAATGGAGAACGGATTGAAACCTATGTGATTTCCGGTGAACCAGACAGCGGTGTAATCTGTTTGAACGGAGCAGCGGCGCGTAAATTTCAACCAGGGGACCAAATCATTATTATTTCTTATGTTCAAGTTGATGAAAAAGAATTAGGCGAACACCGCCCTTCAATCGCTATTTTGAACGAAAAAAACCAAATTGAACAGCAGCTTGAAGAGGAACCACCATTAACGATTTTATAACTCCCATTTCAAGTGGGAGTTTGTTTTGTCATCCAAACATTTATGGTGGAGAGGAGGAGAAATATGGCTCGATTTGTATCGGTCGATTTAGAGACGACAGGAAACTCAGTTAAAAACGGAGACGAAATTATCGAAATTGGCATTGTAGTCATTGAAGACGGCAAAATCATAGATGAATATGAATCAAATATTAAACCGAATGGATCAATACCTCCATTTGTTTCACAATTGACAGGAATTAGCGAAAGCGACTTAGTCGATGCACCGACTTTCAAAGAAGTAATTCCAAAAATTTTACCTTTCTTTGATGACTGCTTTTTTATCGCACACCCGGTTCACTTTGATTATGAATTTTTAAATCAAAGTTTAGTGAAGGCCGGACACTCTCCGATCGCATGTGCAGTAATCGATACAGTGGAATTGTCACGTGTTTTTTTTCCTTCAGCACCTGGTTATCGACTTCAAGATTTGACCAATTATTTAAATATTAAGCATTTTAAGCCACATCGTGCGCTATCGGATGCCTATGTAACAGCTCTTATCTTTTTGGAAATCATTCAAAAAATGAATGGGCTCCCACTAGAAACATTGCTTCAGTTGAAACCGTTAATTAGTAATTTCCAAACAGATACAGAGTTTTTCTTCGATGATTTGATCGCTGAAAAAAGGCAACGCAGTGACTCAAATTATGCACTTGATTACCAATACGGCTTAGCGATTAAACAAATACGCGAGATTGACGTCAGTAATAACGCAAATTTTGATGATTTCAATGATTATTTAAACGAAACATTGTCAGAACCTTTACTGGAGAATCGTGAAGGTCAGCAAGAAATTGCAAAAGAAATTTATAGCGCCTTTCAAGATAAACAACACCGAGTCATCGAAGCGCCGTCAGGACTAGGTAAAACATTAGCTTATTTATTAGCGGCTTATGCATATAGCCGTAAATATGATGTTCGTACACTTATCAGTACATACACTCTACAATTACAGAAACAAATTTTCCGCTATAGCGAACGTTACCCGAACTTGTTCCCAGCTGGAAGTCTTGCTTTGTTAAAGAGTCCGAGTAATTATTTACACGTGCGGCGATTTAAGGCATTTTACGACCGTTCCATTAAAGACTCTTCCAATTTTGATATTACACTATCACTTGCAATCATTCTCGTTTGGTTAACAGAGACGGAGACAGGAGATGTAGAAGAGCTCCAACTTCCATCTAGAGGTCAGGATATTTGGAAATTGATTTCTTGTGATCATGATGATGAACCTACGGACAGATCTTCCTATTTCTTTTTCGCTAAAGAAAGAGCAAAAAAAGCAGCGATTGTTATTGTAAACCATGCATTTTTAACCGCTGACTTTAAAAAAGGAAGGAAAGCTATTCCACCGAGCAGGCAGATTATCGTCGATGAAGCTCATCATTTTGAAAATGTCACAAGGAATCAACTGTCGAATCAAATTGATTATATATCTACATTGCAATTGTTTCAGTCTCTCGCTCGTATTGGTATGAGCGAAGTCATTGAAACTGCAAGGATAAATGCAGACTCTTTCTTCAGATTAATTTATCAAGCGGTAGACTTTCTTCATTCACCAAAGGACCCTGTGTCTGATACGGGTAAGATACAACTATCGGTTGACGAAGAGGCTTTGGAAATGATTTTTAGCGGTGAGATTCGCGAACAATTGAATCAATTTTTGTTAAGCTGTGATCAGTTAAGAAATTCAATCTTAAAAAAATATTTAAAAACAGACCTTGAACGGTCGATTCAAACGAAAGCGAATCGCCAGTTAGAGGAAATCATCGAATTCTTAACGACATTTTTCCAACAAGAAAAGAAAATGGTACGTTGGATTGAAATTGATCAACAAGGTGCGAAAAATGCAGCGTCATTAAATATTGAGCAAATCGATTTGAGTGAACAGTTAAGTAGTTGGTATGGACAATACACGAATAGTATTGTTTTTATGAGTTCTACTTTACAATTAAAAAATTCATTCCAACATTTCTTAGCACAGATCGGTTTATCAGAAGAGACACCAACATCTATTTATGCATTACCAAGCGCATATGTGAATCGTACAGAAGTGTTAATTCCAGCAGATTTCCCGAATATAACAGATGTGAGTGCAAAAACTTATGCTCAGCATGTCGCTTCATTTGTCGACCGCTTTCATGCACAAACGAATAAAAAGATGCTCGTGTTATTTACGTCTTATCAATTATTAAAAGACACGTATGAACGTTTACAACCAACGTCTCGGACAGTGTCAATTCTTGCACAAGGGATTCAATCCAGCAGTAGAGATAAATTGAAAAAACTATTTGAAGAAACAGATGACGGTATATTGTTAGGGACGAATTCTTTTTGGGAAGGGGTAGATCTTTTAAATGATACCGAAAAAATCATTTGTATCGCCCGGCTTCCATTTGAGTCGCCTAATCATCCGGTTTATCAGGCAAAATGGAATCTAATGAAACAACAAAAAGAAAACCCTTTTGAGCAATTGGCATTACCATTAGCAATCACCAGATTTCGACAAGCTTTCGGCCGATTAATCCGCCATTCTGGAGATCGAGGATTAATGATTATTTTAGATAAACGTGTTATGAGTAAACGTTATGGAAAACAATTTATTCAATCACTCGGTGAAACATCTGTATTTTATGAAGATACACAACAAATAATCGACCATGCAAAAAAATGGCTCTCATATGATAAAGACAATAACAAATGATAAGAAGGATGTCAGAAATCTTTTTTGGATAGGTGAAGCCATTGAAAATTATTCTTGCAGTATTAATAGCCATGACTTCTTTTCCACTTTTTCAAACAGATCAAAACGATGAATTAATTTACTATCCACTTAATGAAGGGAATATCGCCTTTTTGAAAGTGAATGAAACGGATATTTACTTATTCAATACAGGGCACGAGGTCGACCGTCAACAGATTCTTGAACAATTAGGTCATTGGAACAATTACAATATTCGTGGCATTATTATTACGAAAATTGATGAACACAATTGTGGAAATCTAACATTTCTGGCGAAAAAGTATCTAATTGACCAACTCATCCTACCAAGGAGCTCACAATCATGTACAATCGATCAAAAGGGTATGCAGGTTATCGATTTATCAAGAGAAAAATCTGTTCAACTGACTAAACACTACGAAGTAAACCATTATCCTTCTAAACAAGGTAAAGCCGGAAACATAGAACTAAAACGGAATAATTTTTCTGCGTATTGGTACGAAACTTCATCAGTTAATCACAAGAGCGACCGAGCGACAATTGTTTATATTCCCTCATATATCTATGAAGCAGACTTAGATATCAGTTTTTTGGATAAGTTGGATCCACGTGTGGCTGTGATTCAAGAAAAAGCAAAGAAAGAACAAATGAGGTTACTGAATGACGTGTTTTCAAAAGAGTGGATTGAAGCTTTCTTTTTAACGAATAAATTATCCGTTCACATCGAACTAGGGAATAATCCTTATCGAATCTTTCTTGTCAGAAGATAACCGATGAAATTTCAGTGAAAACAATGAAAAATTTTGTTGTTTACTGTTATAATGAACAGTGTGCTTAAAGTCTAATGAAAATGGCAAGGTAGGTTCCACAGAATGCAAATTAAGAAAAGGTATATTCTCATCGGAATAGTTCTACTGATTGTTTTGTCCTTGGTTGCTCTTTTCAGTATTCTGATGATTACGTCTTATAACACTAAAAGCGATCATAAAGATCACATTAAACAGGTAGCAGAGATTGCTCTTAAACACAGTCCAATTGAATCGGTAGACGAATCATTTGAATTCAATGGCGAATCATCTTATTTTGTGTACTTAGGTGAAAATAATGAAGGTAAAGCTTTTTATGTGTTTGTACCGAAAACAGAAAAAGTAGATGATATAAAATTACTCGAACAAGAAGATGGTTTAACAAAAGAGGAAATGCTAAATCAATGGTCTTCTCAATGCACGAATTGCGAACTCGTGTCTATATCACCAGGAATTATAAAAGGTCGATTCATTTGGGAAATCATCTATACAACAAGTGAGCAATATTACTTTCAAAATTTCTATTTTAGTGACGGGGAAATTTATGATTCAATCTCGTTCAAAAAAGAATAATGAAATCGAAATGAAGGAGTGGTGTTACATATGGAATTAGCTGATCGCGTTCAAGCACTGACCCCATCAACAACTTTAGCTATTACATCGAAAGCGAAAGCATTAAAAGAAGAAGGTCATGATGTAATTGGCCTTGGAGCTGGAGAACCTGATTTCAACACACCGGAAGACATTTTAAATGTCGCCAAAAAAGCGATGGATGAAGGGAAAACAACTTATACGCCTGCTGGTGGAATCCCTGCTTTAAAACAAGCAATCATCAAGAAGTTACAAGAAGATCAGGGGTTACAGTATAACGAAAAGGAAATTATCGTAACGACTGGTGCCAAGCATGCTTTGTATAATCTATTTCAAGTATTACTGAACCGTGGTGACGAGGTCGTCATTCCTGTGCCTTATTGGGTCAGTTATCCAGAACAAGTGAAGCTTGCAGAAGGGCAGCCCGTCTATGTAAAAGCATCAGAAGAAAATGATTTTAAAATGACTCCAGAGCAGCTGGAAAATTCAATAACGGATTACACGAAAGCTGTTATTTTAAATTCGCCTTCAAACCCGACTGGCACTCTTTATACACAGGAAGAATTAAAGGCACTTGGAGAAGTTGCGCTTAAACATGATCTAATCATTGTTTCTGATGAAATCTATGAAAAGTTAATCTATGGTTCTGAAGAACATGTATCGATCGCTCAGTTATCTGACGAATTAAAAGAAAATACGGTTGTCATTAATGGGGTTAGTAAGTCACATGCCATGACAGGTTGGCGTATTGGATATGCCGCTGGAAATCAACAAATTATTCAAGCGATGAGTAACTTGTCATCTCATTCGACATCCAATCCGACAACCATTTCGCAGTTTGCTGCAATTGGCGCATACTCGATGGACCAGCATAAACTCAATGAAATGAAAGATGCCTTCGAAGAACGACTGAACAAATTATATGAATGGATGTCTGAAATTCCTGGGATTTCATGCGTAAAGCCTAAAGGTGCATTTTATTTGTTTCCAAACATATCTGAAGTTGTAGCAAATTCGCCTTTTGATTCAACAGATGAATGGGTGAAGCAATTGCTAGAGGAAGAAAAAGTGGCCGTCGTTCCAGGTTCTGGATTTGGCTCGCCGGAAAACATACGTCTTTCATACGCAACATCGCTTGAAAACTTAGAAGAAGCATCGAAACGAATCGCTCGTTTTGTCAAAAAGCATTCGTCGAATTAAGGAGGAAGAAACTAATGAAAACAACAATCGCAGAAGTCGGCAAACACGTAAATGAATCGGTAACGATTGGTGTCTGGCTTCATAATAAACGTTCTAGTGGAAAAATTGCATTTTTGCAGCTCCGTGATGGCACAGGCTTTATCCAAGGTGTCATTGTAAAGTCTGTTGTAGGAGAAGAATTGTTCGAACAAGCGAAGCACTTAAACCAAGAAACTTCTCTTTACGTAACGGGAGAAGTTGTAGAGGACAAGCGTAGCCCTCTAGGCTATGAACTACAAGTATCGGGCTTTGAAATTATTCAAGAAGCCCATGATTATCCAATTACACCAAAAGAACACGGAACTGAATTTTTAATGGATCACCGTCATCTATGGTTACGTTCGAAAAAACAACATGCCATTATGAAGGTCAGAAATGAAATTATCCGTGCGACATACGAATTTTTCAATGATGAAGGTTTTGTCAAAATTGATCCACCAATTTTAACTGGAGCTTCTGCAGAAGGAACTACAGAATTATTTCACACGAAATATTTTGATGAAGATGCCTACTTATCCCAAAGTGGCCAGCTATACTTAGAAGCTGCTGCAATGGCATTAGGAAAAGTGTTTTCATTCGGTCCGACATTCCGTGCAGAAAAATCTAAAACAAGACGCCATTTAATTGAATTTTGGATGATTGAACCAGAAATGGCTTTCATGGATCATGATGATAGTTTAGTCATTCAAGAAAATTACGTACAGCATCTTGTCCAATCTGTTTTGAAAAACTGTGATATGGAATTAGATGTATTGGAACGTGATAAAGAACAATTAAAGAAAATCAAAGCGCCATTCCCTCGAATTACGTATGATGAGGCTATTGAATTCTTGAAAAAAGAAGGATTTGACGATATTGATTGGGGCGATGATTTTGGTGCTCCACATGAGACAGCAATTGCAGAAGCACATGACCAACCAGTATTCATCACTCATTTCCCGACGGAAATTAAAGCATTTTATATGCAACCAGATCCAAACAACGAGAAAGTCGCTCTTTGTGCTGATTTGATTGCTCCTGAAGGTTACGGTGAAATCATCGGTGGTTCTGAAAGAATATATGACTATGAATTAATGAAAAAACGCTATGAAGAACACGGGCTTGAAGGTCCTGCATATGAGTGGTATTTGCAGCTACGTGAATATGGAAGTGTTCCGCATTCCGGATTTGGACTTGGCTTAGAACGGACAGTAGCATGGATTTCTGGAACAGAACATATCCGTGAAACGATTCCATTCCCACGCTTGTTAAACCGACTGTATCCTTAAGAAACTAGATGACTCAATTTATATTGAGTCATCTTTTTAAGATATCGTCATCTGTTTTTTATTCATATACTTTACGGTCTAATTCTTACTTTAAACACAATAAAAAATATGAACGACCTAGAAAAGAGGGATCGTTTTTGGATATACCATTTTCTTATCAAAAAATGATGATGCATCAAATTAGTGTACCGACTGAGTTAATACGCTCCTATCGAAAGCTTGATTTAGCGGAACAAGATGTCATTGTTATTTTGCAACTCATTACGTTACAGCAACAAGGCGATCTATTACCTTCATTTGATTTCATCTCCGAAAATATGCAACTATCACCACATGAAGTAGCTAATATTTTAAAAAAGCTAAAAAACAACGGTTATTTACGTATTGAACAAATAGAAGATGAGCAACGCATGGTACATGAATGGTACTCTCTAGAGCCTCTGTTCAACAAATTATATGAAGATACTTCCTCTACAAAAGACCAAGAAAAGAAGGAAGAGGGGAAACTGTTCGGGCTATTTGAGCAAGAATTCGGCCGTGCTCTTTCTCCTATAGAAATTGAAACCGTCAGTCATTGGCTTGACCAAGATCAATTTAAGCCAGCATTAATTAAAGCAGCTCTACGAGAAGCAGTCTTAATGGGAAAAATGAACTTTCGTTATATTGATCGAATTTTAGCCGAATGGAAGAAGAGAGGCATACGAAGTTCAGCCGACATGAATCAAGCGAGAGAACCGATGCAAGAAAAACCAAAAGAAAAACGAGACACATCCGTCTATTACAATTGGTTAGAAGAGTAGGGGGGAATGAACCTTGCTGAACAAAAAACAAATAAGAGTCGTTTTAGATACATTTGAAGAGATGTTTCCGGATGCTGAATGTGAATTGACTCATTCAAACGAATTTGAATTATTAATTGCTGTTGTTTTATCAGCGCAAGCAACAGATGCTCTCATAAATAAAGTAACGCCGGATTTATTCAAGAAGTATAAGTCACCAGAAGACTATTTAAATGTACCATTAGAAGAGTTGGAAAACGATATTCGACGAATTGGATTATTTAGAAGTAAAGCAAAAAACATTCGCAAACTATCTGAAGACTTAATAGCAAATTATAACGGCCAAGTACCGAATAATTATGATCAATTAATTGGGTTAGCTGGTGTAGGTAGAAAAACGGCAAACGTCGTAATGTCCGTTGCTTTTGGCAAGCCAGCAATAGCCGTTGATACACATGTCGAACGAGTTTCAAAGCGATTAGGCATTTGTCGATGGAAGGACTCTGTACTTGAAGTAGAAAAAACATTGATGCGTAAAATTCCAGAGGAAGAATGGAGCGATACACATCATCGAATGATTTTCTTTGGGCGCTATCATTGTAGGGCAAAGTCACCAAACTGTCCTGAGTGTCCTTTGTTAGAGCTTTGTAGGGAAGGGAAAAAGCGAATGAAGAAGAGGGAAGTCATTTCGAAAACGTAACTGAACTAAGCAATCGCCAGCTTCTTTTGAAAAGCTGGCTTTACATAGTTTGAAGATCTCTAGATTAATGTTGAAGAACGATTGATTAATGTTGAAGAATTGAAAGATAATGTTGAAGCTCAGCTAATGAACGTTGAAGGAAAGAAAAAGAATGTTGAAGCTTTGCCAATTAATGTTGAAGAAATGCATAGTAACCTTAAAGACATACACTCAGGGAGTAGCCCGAAAATAAATTTACAAAAAAAGACATTGAGAACGAAATCTCAATGTCTTTTTTATATCTAATTATGCGGCGTTATCTTGATTATCCGAAGGTTTATTGGTTGATGAAGAAGAGTCTGATGTATCATCTGATCCTTCATCATTAGCGGAATTTCCATCACCAGAACCACTTCCCGTGGAGCCATCTCCACCAGTTTCATCTTGTTCTCCTCCATCACCTTGACCTTCATTGTTTCCTTGATCTTGGTCACCTGAGTTGTTGCCAGAATTACCGCCGCCATCATTATTGTTTCCATTGTTATTACCGTCATCGTCACCATTTCCATTATTGTCGTTATTACCGTCGTTACCATTCTCGCCATTACCGTTGTTGCCTTCATTTTCTTCTTCGTTATCTTCTTCTAATTCTTCCTCTTCTTCCTCAGGTTCTTCTTCCTCTTCTTCAGGAATTTCTACCGAGGTAGTGATAGAATCACTTCGGTTTTCAGTATTGTTGGCATCGACAGCAACGAGTTCAAAGGTATAGGTAGACCCTGGTTCAATCTCATCGAATGTGAATTCTGTCTCAGAAGTTGTCGTAACAGATTGCATGTCACTTCCATCTACAGAGACACTTAATTCGAATTCCACTTCGATATCTCTATCAGAATCGCCGAGTAATGGATGCTCCCAGAACAAGTTAACGAGTTGATCCTCTTCTTCATAAACTGCTTGGAAGTTAGAAACGGGATCCATCTCAACATAAGTATCAGACGTTTCAGTCGGTTCATGACCTTTAACGAACAACTCTGTAACGATCTGATCAGATGGCGTGTAATCACTTGCTAATTTTGCCGGGCGGGAACCTTTTTCGACCGCAACTTCTACGACAGAGTTTGGTCTTGCAAAATCAGCTGTTTCAACGTCTTCAGACATGTGGTTCATCAATTGACTGAATAAGCGTTGCGATATTGATTTATCTGGAATTGACTTTTGTTCCTCAGCGTAGCCACTCCATACGGATATCGTGAAATTGGTTGAATAACCGACCAACCACGAATCCTTGTCTTCATTAGTCGTACCTGTTTTCGCTGCAACAGGAACATTCACATTGATATACCTCGAACCAGTACCAATTCTAGGTACATCTTTTAACATATCTGTAATCATATAAGCTGTGTAATCAGACATCGCTGCACGAGACTCTGGATTGATTTCAATTTCTTCTCCATCACTCATAACAACTTTTTTGACTGAGTGAGGCTCATTGTATATTCCTTCATTACCAAAGGCTGTAAAAGCTCCAGCCATTTCAAGTGGATTCGTTTCCAGTTTGCCACCACCGATTGAATCAGCGGGGACGAGGTGTTCTGGCATTTTCATACCCAAGCCTTCAGCAAACTCATAAGCTTTATCAGCACCAACTTCATCAAACGCTTTGTAAGCTGTCGTGTTATAGGATTGGTACAATGCCTCACGCATTGTCATCCAGCCATGATAACCTCTACCTGCGTTTCGAATTGGTTCATTTTTATCAGGAAAAGATATGGGTTCATCATTCATTTGATGATACGTAGACCATTTTAAATGCTCGATAGCTGGTCCAAAGTCCAATATCGGTTTGATGGCTGAACCTGGTGCACGCTCTGAGTTCAATGCAAAGTTAAACCCAGCACCAATACCATCCTTTTTATTTCGTCCGCCACCAATTGCAAGAATTTCACCTGTTTTCGTATCAATTGCAGCAATTCCAGCTTCCATTTCCTCATCTGGGAAGCTGACAGGTGACTCGTCACTTAACAAGTATTCGACTTGCTCCTGTGCTGATCGATCGAGAGTCGTATGAATGGTTAGACCAGAAGCGAAGATGTCGACATCGTCACCTAATTCATCTTCCGTTTCACGTATGACTTGTTCGATGAATGAATCATAAGGTATTTCTGTTTCGTAATCATCTTGAATCATGTCAGCTACTTTTACTTGCTTTGCTTCTTCAGCTTGAGCTTCTGTAATTTTTCCGTGATGAACCATTAAGTTCAATACTGTGTTCCGACGTTCTTCTGCTAAATCTGGATTCTTGACTGGATCATAAGCAGAAGGGCGCTGTGGAATCCCAGCGAGTAATGCCGCTTCAGCAATCGTCAATTCTCCCAAATCTTTTTTACCGAAATAAGCTTCGGAAGCTTTCGCAACACCATAAAGCCCATTCCCATAATAGATTTTATTTAAGTACATCATCAAGATTTGTTGTTTTGAATATTCTTTTTCTAATTGAATCGCCAAGTATTGCTCTTGAACTTTCCGTTTAATCTTTTTATCTTTCGTTAAAAAGGCATTTTTGACCACTTGTTGCGTAATCGTACTTCCACCTTGTGAACCGAAGCCATCGGTAATGTTCGCAAGTACTGCGGCTGCTGTACGTCTAAAATCAATTCCACTATGATCCCAAAATCGTACATCCTCAGTAGCCAAGACAGCGTCTTCCATTAATGGCGACAAATCTTCATAGGTAATCTTACGTCGTTTTTCGGCACCCAATTCGGCTACAAATTCACCGTTTCGATCAACAATTGTTGTTGAGAGCGGATCTTCTAATTGTTCCGCATCCAAGCTTGGTGCATCGCTAATGAATGAGATTGCGACCGCGACAACAACCACAGTACCTAGCAAACCGACAATCAATAAGCTGATGAATAATTTTTTCCAACTAAATTTTTTCTTCTTTTTATTTTGTTGTTTCTTAGCCTTTCGACTTTTTGTTTCTTGACTCATAATCAATCTCCTCCGTTAATGTATACCTTCTCGATGACTTTGATGTAGTCAACCTTTGCTTGTAATCTAAAAGGAATTTCAAAACCGTTTTCTTTTATAAAGTTATAGGGAAGGGATTTACGTTTCCCATCAAATTCTGTATCCCAAGCCCGTATAAATGGACGTATTGGCAACAGAAAAGTTTCATTTAAAGGTTTAAATCGGATAATGAAAAAACAAATGCCCCCATGTTGATCGACTCGTCGCATATGCTCTACTTGGTGTTCATGAATATTAGAGAATGGCAAAGACGTCTTATTATTCGTTTCTTTTGCTTCAAAGTCAACATATCTGCCTTTATACAATCCATTGAAATCTGTCGTTGAAGGCCTACGATAATAGGCTTCTTTAATGGTTGCTGCACTACGTTTCGGATAGTCGACTTGTACGACTTGAATAGGTGTTGGTTTTTTATGAATGACAGCAATATTTGTATCTAAATAAAACTTATTCGTTTCGACAATTTCATTTTCGAGGGTCATCCCGCGATTCCCGTATGTATTCAATACGTTTTTCGAGCGATTGATTGCCGTTGGTTTGGTGGCTTTTTTTCCATTTGGATAATTCATCGTTACCTTCCTTTCATGAAAGCCTTACTTCATTGTATCAGAAGTATGTTTGCTGTCATTTAACAATATCGTTAAATCTTATTCTATCAAACGTGTGTTTTCTATCCATTTTACCAAACAATAGAGTAGCTTCCTAATGCGACCATTGTAATATATCAAATCCAATGTTTTTGTTCAGGCTCCTTTGTACATACTGTATAAAAAACACATGAAGGAAGAGATACATGGTTCAGCTATGGATTCACTATATAAAGGAGCAAACAGAAAAACATAATATCGATAATGTATCTAGAACAAAAGCTTACTTGGCCTTTTACGAGCGTTACCCGGATATACAATGGGCATTTTTGGCGAGCTTTGTCTCCCGGAATGCAGGCTGGAATATGACGGACTTATCAACAGAAACATACCAAAACCTTTTGTCAAAACAAGAATTGAAATCTCTTTATTTAACCTATGAAAGTGCGAACTGGTATATTTTTCAGGATGCTTACCCTCAATTACTCATCTACCAGCTATCCGTAGAACAAAAAAGACCGATGTTTTTTCTATTGAAACACTTTCACGTTTCGGCTTTCATGGAAAAGATGTGGTATAAATTTTATAAGAATAAAGACCTGAATCATCTATTATATGCCCAAATCATTAATGAACAAAACTTAATCCAGCACCCGATTATTGAGAATGATCCATTTCAAAAGAAAGTGTTCCGTCGCATTCCATATCATCTTCAATCGATTTTTCATATGAATGCCGTGCTATTACCTACGTTAAAAGGCGACCTGTACGGCGATTTTGTTCCGCGCTTTAAGCAAGTGACAAAGCGCATCCAATTCGGAAAGAAAATAGCATCCATATTATTCGATCCGAATCATTACCCTTTATTCAAATCTTTTGCAGATCGAATAGAGGTAACAGGGAGCAGAATGGAATATGAGCAATTTTTAAACGAAAAGCATATTGAGACGCCAACGTTAGATCAATCTTTCGCTAATACAAAACATCAATTAGTGGAAAGACGGACGGATTGGTACGACCGGAAAAAAGTTAAAAAGAGATGGTTTAAGGATGCTCCATTAAAAGAGATCAAAACAATCGGTGAACAATTTTATACAAAGCGATCTGCATTGGCGAATTTGACGAATACAATCGAAAAGGCGAAAGATTCCTTTGCTGAGAAAAAGTAGTTCAAGAGATTCTTTGTCGGTATCTTTCTAGTTTTGTCACGCTTGAAGGAGTTTCTTATGATGGCGTGTAATCGTATAGCTAAGCGAATACAAAGGAGGACGCCAATTATGAAAAAACAAATCATTAAAGAAGATCACGTTCGAAAGGAATTACTATTAAAATCATTAGGACGATTGGAAAGAGAGTTAACGATTTTAGAAAATCGTTTCTTTTCAAAAGCACAAGTCAAAAAATAAATGAATGATTGGCGCGATAGGCTTTTTCATGATACATTATCATCACTGGTAGGTGAGATCATGGAAGAATTTATCGCGTTTACAAAAGATTTAAAAGAAAATTTACTCGAGAACTTACTTCATCAATATTCGGAAGGTAGAAAGTTTAATCGTAAAGACTATGACGACTTTGCTATCGTTAAAAAAGAAACTTATCCGCTATTTGAACAAATTGAAAAGTGGGAGACAGATGCGCATGAACTCGTTCACAAACTTCCTATTTTTCCAAATCAAATTACAAATACAAAAGATAACCTCGAAATTATGATTTTACATAGTTATTTTCATGACGTCAGAAGAAAGAGGTTCATGGAACTATATCATTCGGTTCTATATAATTTCGAACTGGTATTAGATCAATTTGAGGCTCAATAATGATGAGGTATAATTTTTATATAATAGAAAAAGGGGAAACGTAAATGAAACGAGAAGAATTAATGAATTTGGCAAAAGAGATGTTAGACAAAGCTTATGTACCTTATTCGAAGTTTCCAGTTGGTGCAGCCATTTTAATGAAAAGCGGTAAAGTATATCAAGGCTGCAATATTGAGAATGCTGCTTATCCAGTTAGCTGTTGTGCAGAGCGAGTAGCTATTTTCAAAGCTGTTTCAGAAGGGGATAAAGATTTTGACCAACTTGCTGTTATTGCCAATACCGACCGACCTGTTTCGCCGTGTGGCTCATGTAGACAAGTGATGGCTGAATTCTTTTCACCTGATACGCCAATCTATATGGCTAGTCGAACTGGAGAGATTGAAGAAACGACGATTGAAAAATTATTGCCTTATTCGTTCACTACAGCAGACCTGAGATCGGGTCAAGGTGAAAAATAGATTAAATTATGTCAGAAGAGCTAGAGAAATCTAGCTCTTTTTTTGTTATACTGATATTATGACGATGAATGCAATTACCATAACAGGATATAAACCATACGAATTGAATATCCGAAATGACAAAGATGAGAAAATTCTCGTTATTAAAGAAGCTATAAAACGCTCCCTTCTACGCTTTTTGGATGAAGGTGTTGAGTGGGTGCTTCTTTCAGGACAACCAGGGGTAGAAACATGGGCATTTGAACTCATTCAAGAACTAAAAGAAACATATACCATTCATACAGCTATTGTTCCTCCGTTTATGGAACAAGAGAAAGTATGGAAAGAGCGCGTTCAGGAAAAATATTATCAAATGATTAAGCAAGCTGATTTTTATCAACCTTTAATAAACAAACCATACGAGCACCCTCGGCAATATGTCATCAAAGATAAATGGTTTATCGAAAAAACAGACGGTTGTATCCTCGTTTATGAAGAGGAATACGGGGGTTCACCGAAATATTTCGAGGATTTGGCAAGAACATACCAACAAAATCATATGTATGAAATGGATGTTATTTCTTCTTTTACATTAGAAGATGTTGCTAGAGAGATGAATGAGTTATAGATCGTGGAGGTGAATGGAAATGAGAGGAATTAATTTAACATCACAGGAAATACTGGATAAAGAATTTAAAACAACGATGCGAGGCTACAACCAAGATGAAGTGGACGAGTTCTTAGATGTTGTCATTCAAGATTATGAACAGTTCCAAAAAGAAATTACGCGTCTGAAAGAAGAAGTAAGCCGACTGACACAAGCGAGCTCAACAAACGCACCAACTGGTTCAATGCCACGCTCCCAAGTGAATGCTGATGTGCTACAACGTTTGTCGAACCTTGAAAAAGCTGTGTTTGGAAAAAAATACTAAGGCTAACAAAAATAAATTTCCAGCAAATTACTTATATTGGCCCTTCTTTCTATGATATAATGAATGAACTAAACTAAATTCGATAAATGCTCAAGTAACCGCTCGTATATGTTTACGAGAGGAAAGTCCATGCTCACACAAGCTGAGATGCTTGTAGTGTTCGTGCTTGACGAAACAATAAGTCAAGGCAGCGAGTAATCGCTGACGGCAGGGTTTCGACCTACGTCCTGAACGGATATGGTCCATAACCCTTTAAAGTGCCACAGAGACGAGCTTGATTGGAAACAATCAAGGTGGAACGCGGTAAACCCCTCGAGTGAGAAACCCAAAATAAGGTAGGGGCGCTCTATTGCAGGGAATTCAACCTAGCATAGAGGCAGACTTGTGATTCAAGTCTGCAGATAGATGGTTACACCGGAGTACGAGGCTGACCACCGTTTGCAGTACAAAGGAACAGAACATGGCTTATGTAGCATTTATCGGTCAATTTTTTTATACATAGAGTTGGAGCCCTCGAAGGGAATGAATACTTTTGAAAGACAATGTAACATTGATTGCTACAGCAGCAATGGGGCTCGAAGGTCTTGTCAAAGAAGAAATCAAACAACTCGGATACGAAAACATTCAAACGGAAAATGGCCGTGTCATATTTGAATCCGATTTAGCAGGAATCGCCCGAACGAACATTTGGTTGCGAACCGCAGATCGTATTAAAATTATGATAGGGCAATTTTCCGCTTTTTCGTTTGAAGAACTATTTGACCTGACATTTGAGCTGCCATGGCATGAATGGATTGAAGAAGAAGGCTTTATTCATGTCGTAGGTAAATCTCATAAATCTAAACTCTATTCGGTACCGGATAGTCAACGAATCGTTAAAAAAGCAATTGTGAAAAAAATTCAAGAACGAAAAAAGATCTTTACCGCGTTACCTGAAACAGGACCCCGGTACAAAGTGGAAGTTTCCATATTGAAGGACCAAGTCACTTTATCGCTGGATGCCTCTGGAGCCGGATTGCATAAAAGAGGATACCGAATTGACCAAGTGGAGGCACCTCTTAAAGAAACATTGGCAGCCGCTTTAATCCAATTGACGAATTGGCGACCAGACCGGACATTTGTCGACCCATTCGCCGGATCTGGAACGATACCAATTGAAGCCGCTTTAATTGGTCAAAATATCGCCCCTGGATTCAATCGAAGCTTTGCGGCTGAAGAATGGAATACACTCCCACAAGATATTTGGGAGCGCGCGCTTGAAGAGGCTGAGGACTTAGCCAATTATGATCAACCATTAGACATTCAAGGCAGTGATTTAGATCCGAAAGCCATTCAAATCTCTGAGCAAAATGCATTGGAAGCTGGACTAGGAGACCTTATTCAATTTAAGCAAATGCGGGTAGAAGATTTTAAACCTAGAACTGAAGGTGGTTACCTGATCGGAAATCCGCCATACGGTGATCGGATTGGTGAAAAGAAAGAAGTAGAGAAGATGTATCAATCCATAGGGAGCATTATGGATAATCATCCGACCTGGAGTGTTTATCTATTAACGTCTAACGAAAACTTTGAACAGTTATACGGCAAAAAAGCTACGAAGAAGAGAAAGCTATTTAATGGATTTATTCGAACGGACTATTATCAATATTTTGGACGGAAACCAAAGTAGGGAGCAGGTGCTTAAACAGTGAAACTTACAAAAAAAGAACAATCATTTTTGGATGAATTTAAGAAGATCTCACATTACAGGGAAGCTAGTAATTTAATCGCTTGGGATCTTCGGACAAAAGCACCTAGAAAAGGCATTAAACAACGTTCCGAAACATTATCTTATTTGTCAGAAAGGCTTCATCAATTACAGACGTCCGATCGAATGAAAGAATTCATTGATGAACTACGCCTTTCTGAAAATCCGTATATCCGACGCTCGATTGAATTAGTCCAACGTGAATATGATTTTCATCATAAAATACCTGTCGAAGAATTCAAAGCGTTTGTTCAGTTCACTTCTGAATCCGAATCGGTTTGGCAGGAAGCTAAGGAAAAAGACGACTATTCTATGTTTCAGCCTTATTTAGAAAAAATCGTCGATTATAATATTCGGTTTGCGGATTATTGGGGTTATGAAGGTCATATTTATAATGCACATTTAAAACATTATGAACCAGGCATGACTGTCGATACGTTAGATGGTGTGTTTCCGAAGCTACAAAAGGATTTATCCCGTTTAATCGAACAAGTGAAAGCTTCATCTTTCAAACCACAGATCGATCAAATTACCGTTCAGTTCCCGAAAGAAAAGCAAGAGGCATTTGCCTTACATGTACTCGATCAAATGGGGTATGATTTCGAAGCAGGACGATTGGATGAAACTGTTCACCCTTTTGCGATTGGAATCAATCCTCAAGACGTTCGGGTGACAACAAATTATGATGAGAAGGATTTTCGGACAGCTGTATTCGGAACCATTCATGAAGGTGGACACGCTTTATATGAGCAGGGGTTCGATCCTAAACTCTATGGATTACCGGTTTGCTCAGCAACTTCAATGGGAATACATGAATCACAATCATTATTTTGGGAAAACTTTATTGGAAGAAGTAAAGCATTTTGGAATACCAATTACTCAACATTTTTAACCTATGCGCCTGAATCGTTTAAAAACCTTGCACCGAATGAATTCTATCGATCAATCAATGAAGTGAAACCGTCGTTTATTCGGATTGAAGCAGATGAAATGACTTATGCATTACATATCATGCTTCGATATGAAATTGAAAAAGGATTATTAAATGGTGATTTAAACGTAAAAGATTTACCAGGCATTTGGAACGACAAAATGAAAGATTACTTAGGAATAGAGCCATCCACAGACCGCGAAGGCGTATTACAGGACATTCATTGGGCTGGTGGAGACTTTGGCTACTTTCCTTCTTATGCATTGGGCTATATCTATGGAGCTCAGTTTAAACATACACTTGAAAAAGAAATCAATATAGAGCAAGCAATCGAACAAAACGAACTTAAAAAGATTAAAGAATGGTTAAATAAGCATATTCACCAGCATGGCAGCATGAAAGAACCTCTCGATTTACTGAAAGACGTAACAGGAGAAGGGTTAAACCATCAATATCTTGTCAAATACTTAACAAACAAGTATTCAGATATCTATGGAATTTCTCTTTCTTAAATCAGTCATGAAATGAAGGAGGAACACCAATATGGCTATGATTCATTCGATTGGTACAGCTGTTCCCGAACAGCAATTAACGCAAGAGGATGCAAAAGAATTCATCAGTTCCTTTGTATCAGATCGGCGATTACGTCGATTTTTAAATGTGTTCGACCAAGCGGATATCAGTAAACGCCACTTTGTTGTTCATCCTTCTTTTTTTCAGCAACGAAGATCGTTTGAAGAACGGAACAAACTATATGAAGAACACGGAGTTCAACTTGCTTATGAAGCCGTTAGCAAATGTATGAACAACCAAACACAATTACAGTTATCTGATATTGATGCCATCATAACCGTCAATAGTACAGGCATATTAACACCAACGTTAGATGCAGAACTTATCAACCGGTTAGATTTGAACGACCGGATTACACGCATGCCTTTATTTGGTCTAGGTTGCGCAGGTGGCGCCAGTGGGTTGTCTCGTGCTTACGATTACTTAAAAGCACACCCAACTAAATCCGTTTTATTAGTTGCTACCGAATTGGCGAGTGTCGCTTTTCATCCAGATGACTTAACACCTAAAGATATTGTCGGTGCAGCTATATTTTCAGATGGAGCGGGAGCTGTATTACTGTTGGGAGCGAATCACCCTTCTATTGAAGGCAGCTTACAGTTTCAATTGACCGCCTCCAGTTCGAGAATAAAGAAAAACTCTATGGATCTTATGGGATGGGATGTAAAGGATGATGGGTTTCACGTCATCTTTTCCCGTGAAATACCCGAACTTGTGAATACATTTTGGAAAGACCACTTAGATGATTTTCTTTCTGGTAACAGCGTTGAATTAAGGGATATCAATCAGATGATCGCTCATCCGGGCGGTAAAAAAATACTTAAAAATATTGAAGAACTGCTATATGAACATCAAAATGTTCTACTTTCTTCAACCATTCTACAGCAATACGGAAATATGTCTTCAGCAACCGTCCTTTTTGTATTGGAAGCATTTTTGAATGAAGAAACGTCCAAAAAAGAAGGTAAGCACCTAGTGACCGCATTAGGACCGGGGTTCTCATCTGAAATGCTTTTATTGGAGCGTATAAAATGATTTATCTCGGAATCTGGTTTTATCTCATCCTACAACGACTTCTTGAGTTACGACTCGCCAAGTCGAATGAAAAATATCAGAAAGCACAAGGTGCGATAGAGATACAAGATCCTTATTATAAACTGATCGTATGGGTACACACGCTGTTCTTCCTGGCGTTGCTTATTGAAGCATATTACAACCATCAATTGCAAGCCCCTTTATCTGTCGTATGGTTTATAAGTTTTGTCTTACTTCAGCTTTTACGTTTTTGGCTACTGCAAACAATGGGACGCTACTGGAATACGAAAGTCATTGTACTTCCAGGGGCAAAACTCGTCAATAAAGGACTATTTCGAGTAGTGAAACATCCAAATTATTGGATCGTGTTCTTTGAATTTATCGTCATTTCTTTATTATTTCATGCTTATTGGTCAGCCATTATATTCCCAATCTTACACATAGGACTAATGTCCAAGCGAATTCCAATGGAAAATAAAGCTTTAGAAAAATATAACAAGGGAAGGGGAGGATGGTAATGTTTATTTCAGTTGATGAGGCTTATCAAAAATGGAAAGACTCAACCGTCCAGTTTGTAGACTGCCGCTTCGACTTACAAGACCCATCTAAAGGAGAATCAGATTATCGTGCAGCTCATATACCCGGTGCAATTTATTTCAATTTAGATAGTGACCTCAGTGATCCAGTACATGAGCATCGAGTCGGAGGCAGACACCCACTTCCAGAGTGGAAAGCATTTGCTCGAAAACTAGGCGATCGAGGAATTGACAGGAATACCGAAGTCATTATTTATGATGATAACCATGCATTTGCTTCTCGAATGTATTGGATGCTAATGGCAATGGGTCATTCAAGCATTTTCATATTAAATGGGGGTTTCCCGGCATGGAAGCATCGTGATTTTCCTACTGAAAAAGGTACGGTTGAAAAAACACCTGTTGAATACGGAGAATTTCAAGTGAACGAAAAGTTGATGGCCGATCAAAATGAAGTGAAGCAGAAGTTAACAAATGAAGATGTGATTTTAATTGATTCACGAAACGCGGAAAGATATAAAGGAAAAGTTGAACCAATTGATCATAAAGCAGGGCATATTCCAGGCGCTCTGAATTATGATTGGTCACAACTTTTTGAAGAAGGTCAATTAAAAAGCCAGCCGGATATTGAAAAACATTTCCAACGGATTGACCGAAATAAAGAAGTCATCGTTTACTGTGGTTCTGGTGTAACAGCAACACCAAACGTCTTAGCCTTACAGCAAGCGGGTTATACAAATGTAAAGCTTTATCCAGGAAGTTTCAGTGACTGGATTTCTAACGATGAAAATCCAGTCGATAGAGAAGTATAAGATTAATCAATATAAAAAAGGATGACTACCCGTCAAACTGACTTGTAGCATCCTTTTTTCATTATTGTTTATGGGTTTTTTTAGCCAAATACATAAACGGCGTGTCCAGCGCTGATACAAGAAATTTAATGACATAAGTTGAGATGAAGATTGAGAGCCACACACTGATATCCGTCGTAAGAAAGTGCCAAAATGCAATAACCGAGAAGATTGTCGTATCAATCAACTGACTGATCATTGTACTTAAGTTATTACGCACCCATAAAAATTTCGTTCCTGCAAATTTTTCCTTCAGCTTCGCAAAGATAACGACATCAATGTTTTGACTGACGATATATGCCAGCAAACTGCCGACCGCCACTTGTGGAACAAGATTGAAAATATCAGAAAGTGCTTCATGGGCAACATCTGATTCATGTGGTTGAAATAGCAAGGCAAATTGCATAACAATGGTCATCGTAACCAATGTATAAAAACCTAACCATACTGCTTTCCGTGCTTCAGCTTTACCGTATTTTTCGTTAATGATGTCTGTTGCGAGAAAGATCGTCCCATAAAGGATATTCCCTAATGTCGCAGTAACTCCAAATAATTCAACCGTTTTTAACACTTGCATATTTGCGAGTACAGTTGACATACCAATCCATACTATCAAACCGTTTTTACCAAAAATACGATAGATAAATATGACCATCACAAAGTTGATCAATGCAAAAATTAACCATAATAATTCATTTGACATTCAAACCACTCCTTAGTTTTGATTACGCAGGATTTTGCGAACTGCGTTAACAGACAACTTTAAGCATAATAAAAATTTGATAAATTAACAATAGCTAATTCAAATTTTATATTTTACGCAAAAAGAAAACTGGCCAAACCTAAAATAGGCTTGGCCAGTATATATTTTTTGTCTATTATTTTTTAGTTACGTTAGCAGCTTGTGGTCCGCGGTCGCCTTCCACAATTTCAAATTCAACTTCTTGACCTTCATCCAATGTTTTGAAACCTTCTTCTTGAATTGCAGAGTAGTGTACGAATACATCATCTCCACCTTCAACTTGAATGAATCCATAACCTTTTTCAGCATTAAACCATTTTACTACGCCGTTTTCCATTTAAATAAATCCTCCTAAAAACTTTCACCTGATGGTGTGTGATATTCACAATAATCATGTAAAGTGATTCGTTCGTTCGCAAGATTAATGAATCACCATCCGAAATCCATCAATTTTTTGCCAGAAAAGCCTGAATCCTTCACATCTTTATTGCACTTTCAGTATACTGAATAGTCAGTTTAGCGTCAAGCAATAACATTATAGCCATTAATCAACGCAGAAAAAGAAGTAAGCAAGAGTAGTATGCACAAAAAAGGATCATCCAATTCATAAAATGAACTGGTGATCCCTTCTTTTGCTAACGAACCGATTTAGCACCGAGGTACCGTGATTTCCAATAGTTATTTTCTAACTGACTAATCGTTACCCCCGATGAGGCACCTGCATGAATGAACTTCCCGTTACCAAGATAAATACCTGCGTGTGAAGGTCCTGATCGGTATGTTTCAAAAAACACTAAATCACCAATGCTCGGTTGAGCGACGGATTGCGACGAATTCCAAATAGCACTTACTGTTCTTGGCAGTGAGACCCCGTGCTGTTTATATACATATTGTAAAAATCCACTACAATCAAATCCTGTAGGAGTTTCACCACCCCATACATAAGGTGTTCCAATATAAGCTTGAGCTGTTGCCATGACTGATGCATGGCTAGCTTGTTTTTGCGTTGTCTTCATTTTCGTACCGGATTGTTCTTTCTTCTTTGGTGAAGAACTCAGTTGTGTCACTTGCTGCCTGTTGGTCGACCTATTGGGAGATTCTACTTGCTGGACAGTCGGTTCAGGCGTACGCATTGTATCCAGTGCTAAATCAAAGCCTTCGATGCTTCCATAGATCACCAACGCTTCTCTTGTTTTTACACCTGCGATTCCATCAATGGTAAATTCGTAATAACCAAAGTATTTCAGTGCGCGTTGAACGTTTTTAACCCGATTAGACTGTTCACCATATGTTATTTTTTCAGCATGGCGCCGAATAGATTCGTGATGATGTTGATCCATTTCATCTTCCAGGGCAAGAATGGTTTCATCATTTACCTCACCGCTAACCTCAAGAGAGTGTTCTAATTGAAAGCTCTTCACAGCATGCTCAGTCAAAATATTATAGTTCGGTGTAAACTCGCCTTGATAATGTCTAAGTACTTTTAATTTTCGTTGCAATTCAACAACCGCTTGTTCATGGTCTCCATACTTCAATTGTTTTAGCTCTGATAACTGTTCTTTCGTTTGAGCGTCAACGGGCACATGAAGGATGAGGGGTGAACTAATGGCCAAACTTCCAGCAACGGTTCCCAACAACATTGGTCTTCCTCTTTTTTTGCGTAACATCTTTTCATCACCCTTTGCACTTTGATATTAAAACTTTTATGAATGGGCTAGAATAATTATTCAAATATTACTCATTTGTTATATGATTGTCATATTAAAATTCATAAACATATCCGCATTTTCTCTACCATCTATGTGCAATGTTAGGTACAATATGAATAAGAAACAGATAGGGAGGCATTTGCGTTGAATAAAAATGAGCAAGCTTATTTAAATTTATGCAAGCAAGTAATGGAAAATGGCTCTGATCGAGATGATCGAACAAAAACAGGTACTAGGTCGATCTTCGGTTATCAAATGCGCTTTGATCTAAAAGAAAACTTTCCATTATTGACAACGAAGAAGGTGCCTCTTCGGTTAATTGTCAGTGAATTGCTTTGGTTTATTAAAGGTGATACAAATATTCGATATTTATTGGAACATAACAACAACATATGGAACGAATGGGCGTTTAAGTCCTGGGTGGAAAGTGATGAATATGACGGACCAGACATGACGGATTTCGGTATCCGGTCACAGAAGGACGACGAGTTTAAAAAACAGTATGAAGAACAGTTAGCAATCTTCAAAGAAAACATTTTAACGGATGATGCATTTGCTCGTCGCTTTGGTGAGCTAGGAGACGTATATGGAAAACAGTGGCGAGACTGGCGTGGACCGGCGGATGAAACAGTCGATCAACTAAAGCAAGTGATTGAACAAATTAAACAGAACCCTCAATCAAGAAGGTTAATTGTTTCTGCATGGAATCCAATCGATGTGCCATCAATGGCTTTACCGCCTTGTCATACATTATTTCAGTTCTATGTAGATGAAGGAAAACTCTCTTGTCAGCTCTACCAAAGAAGTGGCGATGTTTTCCTTGGCATCCCATTTAATATTGCAAGTTACGCGTTATTGACTCACCTTGTCGCGCATGAATGTAACCTTGAGGTCGGTGAATTTATTCACACGATTGGAGATGCTCATATTTACCATAACCATTTCGAACAAGTGAAAACGCTGCTTTCCCGTACGCCAAAAGCGGGACCAACGTTGGCTTTAAATCAAGATAAACAACGTATTTTCGATTTTGATGTAGAGGATATTCAAATTAAGGATTATCAACCACACCCACCAATTAAAGCACCTGTCGCTGTTTAAGGAGTGATTACAATATGTATTCATTAATGGTTGCATTTGATGAAAATCAGGTCATTGGCTATCGAAATGGTATGCCATGGCATCTACCGAACGATCTAAAATATTTCAAAAAAATGACTACTGGCAAACCAATCGTAATGGGACGAAAGACGTTTGAGTCCATTGGTAGACCCTTACCGAATAGAGAGAATATTATTATGACAAGGGATGAAAACTACCAACAAGAAGGATGTACCATCATTCATTCATGGGACGAGCTTGAACGATTTAATGATCATGATGAAATCATAATCATTGGTGGAGCACAGCTATTCGAGAAGGCAATTGACTTTGTTGGCCGAATGTATGTCACAATCATCCATGAAACATTTGAAGGAGATAGCTATTTCCCAAAAGTCAATTGGAATTACTGGGAGGAAGTGTCCAAGCAAAAAGGTATTGTTGATGAAAAAAATAAACACGAACATGATTTTTATGTATACGAACGAAAATAAACCATGAATATTTTGTAAAAAATGAAGCTTATGTTTGCAATATTTCCCCAAATCGGTGAAAATAAGAAGGTAACAGATTAAGAAATGGCAGGTGTAAGCCGTGCATATAGGGATTCCAGGATTGATATTAATTGTATTGATTCTACTTGTATTGTTTGGTCCCAAAAAGCTGCCTGAGTTAGGTAAAGCATTTGGACAAACATTGAAGGAATTCAAAAATTCCACAAAAAATGAAAAAGAAGATGAAAAGGACCATCATCGTTAATTAAAATAAACTAATTTATCATCGCGAGGTGAAGGCTATGTCACTTGGAGGAATTGGTATTCCTGGCTTGATTTTAATTCTAATTGTTGCTTTATTGGTATTTGGACCTTCGAAGCTTCCGGAGATTGGTAAAGCGTTCGGTAGTACGTTGAAGGAATTCAAAAAAGCAACAAATGATTTAGTGAATGATGACTCTTCATCAAAAGATCAAAAAGATGCAAATCAAAAAGATCAACTATAAGTTGGGAACTGGAAGGTGTAAGGAACCCCTTACATCTTCTTTTGTTCGTAATACTTAATTTGATTCGTTCGAAATTGTAAGCTTTGTCGTTAGAAGGGTGAAAGATATGGCAAAAAACACACAAACTATTCCAGATGATATGCATTGGACAAGTCATCTAGGGGAATTGAGAAAAAGATTATTCATTTCTCTAGGTGTATTCATTGTTTTTTTTGGTCTCGGATTCTATTTCGCAAAAGATATCTATTTTTATGTTGAAGGTGATGTACCCTTTCAGCTCACAATTTTGAGCCCATTTGAAATTATATGGGTCTACATTATGATTGCTACGATGGCAGGACTGATGATCACCTTGCCTTTTTTTGGATTGCAATTATGGTTGTTCATAAGTCCAGGCTTGACGAAAAAGGAACGAAAAGTGAGCTTGATGTATATTCCGGCAATGTTCCTGTTATTCGTATTAGGTCTAGCTTTTGGGTTCTTTTTTATTAAAGATCTAATCTTGCATTTTCTTTTGGATTTAAGTGAAGGCGTCGTACAAGAGATGTACACAGCTAAAAACTACTTTAAATTCATTATGCAAACAACTATTCCTTTTGCACTCTTCTTTGAAGTACCTTTAATCGCTATGTTTTTGACGAGTTTAGGTATTTTAGATCCACAAGTAATGAAAAAGACAAGGAAGTATGCTTATTTAATTCTTGTTATTCTAGGGGCAATGTTATCTCCCCCAGATTTCGTGTTACAGTTACTTGTTGCTGGGCCGCTAATTTTGTTATATGAGATTGCGATATTCATGTCCGGTATCGTTTATCGAAGAAGAATGAAACATTTGAAAGCACTTTATACAGATACTGATGAATAACGTAGGTGAGTTTAATTGAGAAGTTTCTATCATTTTGCCATGGGCTATCGAGGGATCCGGAATCGACATGATCATCAAAAACTACTGGCTGACTGGATGTTTCACGAACATGATTTTCCAAAGCAAACAACCAGTTACGCAGAGCTGACAGATTATCTTGAATTCAATAGCCCTTTTCCGGAAGCACTATCCGTTTTCGATGAAATGTGGTCGGAATACTTAAATTATGAGGTTAACTAACTAAAAGCTGTACTCAAGTCATGAGTTTTGACTAGCTGAGTGCAGCTTTTCATTTAGAAACAATTACAAATGCGTCTGACAAATATCTTGAAACACCACCCGACTATCGTCTAGGATAATAGTAAGGAATAGAGAAGAGGTGAAGGGATGTCCAATCAGTTTGTCATGCAATGGAAAATCATTACAGGTGGTCAAGAACAACGAATCTCTGAAGAAAACGACTTATTTGAAATAACCTTTGATGGATATCAAATATTTCCAATGGAAGAGCCGATTGATATTCAACGTTCTATTGATTCAGACCAGATTGGCACTGCAAAAGTTGTCAAATTATCCTTTTCTAAAGGACTGACCATTTGCCAATATCAATTAATTTCATTGTATAGCGTCAATTAATGACAGAATCCTTTCATAATCATGTCGAAAGTATGAGTTTCCTGCGGTTTCCCAGGAAATAATAAGGGGAAATAGTATGCACATCACCACCGATTGGAATGAGCACTTAGCTCATGAGTTTAACAAGTCGTATTTCCAACAATTAATACAAGAAGTACAGCATGCCTATGAGAAAGAATCCGTTTTCCCAGCGAAAGAGGATTTATTCCGAGCATTCAATGAAACATCGTTTGAACAAACAAAAGTGGTCATCATCGGGCAAGATCCTTACCACGGTGTTAATCAAGCAAACGGATTAAGTTTCTCTGTAGCAAAAGGACAACCGATCCCACCATCATTACGAAACATTTTTAAAGAATTGAGTGACGACATGCAAATTGCAGAACCAACTCACGGTGACTTAACGAGTTGGGCAAATCAAGGCGTTCTCTTGCTGAATTCGGTTCTAACCGTAAGAAATGGAGAGGCGTTCTCACACCGACATTTAGGTTGGGAACAGTTTACAGACCATGTTATCGAGGAAATTAGTATGCATAAAGAAAATGTTGTTTTTATTCTTTGGGGAAAACATGCATTAAAAAAAGGACAAACCATTAATCCATTCAAACATCTTGTAATCCATTCTGCACATCCAAGTCCTTTATCCGCATATAGAGGTTTCTTTGGAAGCAAACCGTTCTCTAAAACGAATCAATACTTAATTGAGAAGAATAAAAATCCAATTGATTGGCGATTATCATAAAATCGCCCATACGTGATAGCTGTCCCATTCGTAGACTATAAGTAGTAGTTTATGAGGAGGTTTTCTTTATGTATCCTTTTGGTTTTTATCAACAGCCGCCGGCACAGAAACCGCCATTTTTGCAACAAGCGCTCAATTACTTGCCTATTAAGACACAGGAAGCACCACCATACGCAATGGCTCAAAACATAGGCCCGTATGCGCAAACAGGTAGTCTTGTAAATTCAATTACAAAAGTTCATAAAGGTTTACAAATTGTTCAGCAGGTTCTGCCTATTTGGAAACAATATGCACCACTAATTAAAAACGCACCGATGTTAATTGATATGGCTAAGATCATGTTAACGGAAGAGTTAGATGATGAATTAGAAGATTCTGAAGCTGAAGAGAATCAAGATGAAGATGTTATTCAATCAGCTGAATCTGATGAACAGCCACAACAAAAACAACCAAATATAAACGAACCTAAAAAAGAGATTGACGGAATTCCAGGACCTAAACTATATATTTAGCTATTCAGAAAGGAGTCAATTATGGAACAACAATTTAAAAAAGCAACATTTGCAGGAGGATGCTTCTGGTGTATGGTCGAACCATTTGATCGGAGACCTGGAATAGAAAAAATCGTTTCTGGTTACACAGGTGGATCTGTCGAGAACCCAACTTATCAAGAAGTCTCTTCGGAAACGACTGGACACCTAGAAGCCGTTCAAATCACATACAATCCAAACATTTTTCCTTACGATGAGTTGTTGGAGATTTACTGGCAACAAATTGATCCAACTGATGCAGAAGGTCAGTTTGCAGATCGAGGAGAGTCTTACAAACCTGCTATTTTTTATCATGATGATGAACAAAGGCAATTAGCCGAGCAATCAAAACAAAAAATCGAAGAGAGCAATAAATTCGACCAACCAATCGTCGTTGAAATTCGTCCAGCAGAAACATTTTACGAAGCTGAAGAAGAACATCAAGATTATTACAAGAAAAATTCATTTCATTATCAACTTTATAAAAAAGGGTCAGGAAGAAAGCAATTCATCGAGTCCAACTGGAAAAACAAAGATAAGGAAGAGCTTCGTAACCGTCTGAATGAAATGCAATATACTGTAACACAAGAAGACGGTACAGAACCACCTTATAAAAACGAATTTTGGGATCATGAAGAAGATGGAATTTATGTAGATATCGTAAGTGGCGAACCACTATTTTCTTCAACAGATAAGTATGATGCTAATTGTGGTTGGCCAAGCTTTACTAAACCGATCGCGCCATTGAATGAAGAGTTAGATACTTCATTTGGTATGCGCAGAGTGGAAGTGCGAAGTGGACATGCTGACTCACACCTTGGTCATGTGTTTAATGACGGACCTCAGGAAGAAGGCGGAATGCGATACTGCATTAATTCTGCAGCATTACGATTTATTCCAAAAGAAGATTTAGAAAAAGAAGGATATGGAAGGTATAAACAGTTATTTAACTAAGCTCTAAAATCTAATCAAACGTTTGATTGAAAAGAGGTAGAAAAGACGATGATTCACAAAACATGGAATGATCATCAAACACTAAAAGAAATTACATGTGTTAATACAGACGCGGAAAAGTTTACCGTTACTGAATGTCTTACTGTAGGAAAGACGTATCAAGTCAAAAATGAAACGGAAGAATTTTATTTTGTGATCGATGATACAGGTAAAATGGGCGGATTCTACAAAAACTATTTTGAAGAATAAACTGTTCAGCATAAAAAAGAGAGTTACACAAACTACTGTAGTCATTCTTTGTGAATGAACAACAGGGAGGTGTACTCTCTTTTTTTATGATTGGCTTTGTTAAAATCCGTTGTTGATATTGTGATCCGCTACCGGTGGAAGCTTTTACCCACAGGGCATAAGGCGACATCTGCGATTCTTCGCAGTGTCTTCTATACCGCGGGCACGGATCGAGCCTCCTCGGAAGAAAGGCACTTCCTGCGGGGTCTCGAGACTCGTGCTGTTCCCGCAGGACTCGCCACCTTCGCTTCTCACAATTCAACAACTCAGTGTACATCATTCGAAAATCAACACTAAATCTTAACAGAGACTAATGATTATATATAATAATTAGCCAAGAAAATCCCTAATACATCCTCATAAATATTATCAAATTGACTGATGGGTAGAGGATTGACACCTTTACCTAATTCAATGGTGTAACCTGGTCTTTGAAAATCTTGAATAAACCAATCTTTATAGCCTGCATGGCTATCAACATATCGAATCGGTGTGTACGAACTAACTCGTTGATACTCTAATACAATCTGTTCCGCTTCAGGTGGCTCAAAACCTTCATATCCCCAAAAAATCACTTCGCCTTGAGTATGAAGCGCCAGCACTCGATCAAATTGTTCTTCAAGCGCGAGATTATATAAAGCTAATGCTTCTGGTTCAGTTAATGGACCATAGCCGGGAAAATTTCGTGGTTGAGGAGATTTAGGCTTTCGTTGTTGCTCAATCATCCAACCTGCCGGGTATTGATTGTTCAAATCAACTCCTCTAATATTGGCCTTCCATGAACGGAAATCGTTGCTTCCGTTATTTATTTCAATTACTTGATCACGAATTTCTTGATCGCTCGGTAATTGTCCATTTACTAAATCGACACCATCCGGATTGACTAATGGAACAATTGAAAGTCGCACATCTCTAAAAAATGCATTCATATCAATACCCCGAAGTGGTTCTTGATTAACCATTGAATAAGCATAATCTTCTATGAATGCCATAAGTACATTTGTTGTAATCGACTCATTGGCATGAAAGGACCCATTGATATGAACAAGTTTATTTCCTGTTCCGATTTGCAGCTCATAAATTGGCTTTCCTAAAACAGATTCGCCAATTGTTCGAAGTTCCATAAAAGGATAACGTGAGATTAGCAACATCAATTCATCTTCAACACGGTCAGATGTATATGATGTGTGCACATCTGTAATTCGTTGTTCTGATAATTCGGGAATGCGTACTGTTTGACCGATTGCAAGTCTCATCGGATCAACCTGGTTACTAATCAATAACTGCTCAAGGGGTACATCGTACTCTATACCTATTCGGTAAAGCGTATCCCCTGATTGAATCACATGAGTAGTTGCTTCATAACCAGGTATTTTCACAACTTGACCCGGAATCAACCGATCAGGTTCTAAAAAACGATTGGATTTCACTAGTAAATCCACTGAAATACCAAACGCTTGTGAAAGACGATAAAACGTCATTTCAGGTTGAACAATAATTTCCAAAAATATCCCTCCAAATGTATGATCAATCCTTGGGTGATTGAACGGGTAAATAATAAGCCAACCTATAAAAAAGCCCAATGAACTGATATAGAATATGCGACCGATGGAGGACTGTTGCAACTTTAACGAAAAGTACATATAATTTTCATGGAGAGGGTTTATTTCTGTTTGGTGGTTGTTTAAAATAGTGGTAGGATAAAGATATATATGAATAAGGAGGAATTATTGTGGCATTTGTCATTACATCACCGTGTAAAGATGAAAGAGCGGGTGAATGTGTCGAAGTATGTCCTGTTGACTGTATCGAAGAAGGTAAGGACATGTTCTATATAGATCCGGATATTTGTATCGACTGTGGCGCTTGCGAAGCTGTTTGTCCAGTTGAAGCCATTTATCATGAGGATGAAGTACCTGAGGAAGAAACTGAATACATCGAGCTAAACAGAAGGTTCTTCCAAGAGTAGTAAGCCATCGAAACAAAGCAAGAGGCTGGATGTTTATTCAGCCTCTTTTTAGTGTATAAATTCAGCAAGAAATATTTCATTAAAAACATACATAGGGGAATCCATATGATTTATACAGATAACTTCCGAAAATCAGAACAATATTTTTCAATTGTCCGGTGGCTTATATTTATCGGAGTAACTTTTCTTGTTTACTATTCAACGTATTTAGATTACCTCAAATCACAAGAGGATTTATTTTTATACTTCATTGGATTCGCTTTCGTTTATACATTAGTCATCCAAGTCATTTTGTGGATTAAGCCATTATTCCACAAGTTCCATCGCGTATTTGCTGTCGTTTCAGTCGGCATGGATTTACTCGCCATTTTGTGGTTAGTTTTAATTACTGGTGGCGTAAATAGTCTATTTTCGCCTTTTTTACTGCTTGTAATTATTCATGGACTCATATACTGGCGCCTCATTGGGTTTCTTTTCATTTTTGGATTAATCTTCATCGGATTTACCGGTATCTGGATCTTTCAAGAGCAATATACGGACGGATGGCACTTATGGGTATACGGTTTTCATATGATTTTTCTAGCGTTAGTAGGAATTTCATTATTCATCGTCACAAAGCAACGGAAACCAGAACCACGTGAAATTCATTATTTTGATGATGCGGTCGTTAAAGATCCTCTAACTGGTTTGTATAATCACCGTTCTTTTCACAATACGACGGAAAAACTTATACAAAACGAATGGACGTTTTCACTTATTTTAATTGATATAGATGAATTTGATCATCTTAATCAGAAATATGGTTACATTATTGGTGACCACATTTTAACTGCATTTGGTCATACACTTAGACATTCCATTTCACGCAATGACGGCTACTGCTTCCGTTACGGTGGCGAGGATTTTGCTGTTCTAGCTTTTTCAACGGATTTACAAGAAATCCAAAAAGCCATCACATTCTGGAATAATGACTTTAACACGAACCTCGAATCGATAAAAGAACTTGAAGGTGAACAGGTTACACTCAGCTACGGTATCGCAATCAATGAGAAAGACGATACGAAAGAAGACCTGTTAAACCGAGCAACGAACCATTTGCGACTTGCTAAGCAAAAAGGTAAGAACCAAATTGTGCATGATTAAAAGCTGAAACAATCTAGAAAAACGACAAGACTAGGGAGATCGAGAACATGGGTAATCAAGTAATGAACAAATCAAATACGATTAATTTCGATCCATTATTGAAAATATTGTCAGAGAATAAACACCATGAACTGAGCGATAAGGTAATTGACTTGTATGAAAAGTGGCAGAAGAAAGAAGTGACTATTGGATTTACTGGCCATTTTTCCGCTGGTAAATCATCGATGGTTAACGCTCTATTAGGTGAAACAATCTTACCTTCCAGCCCGATCCCAACGAGTGCGAATATTGTAGAGATTAGGGCAGGAGAAGATAAGGCTGTTTATCAATTGAATGATGGTACATATACTGAAGATGACCATGTTAATGAGCAACGAATTAAACAGCTATCTAAAAATGGCGACATCGTACAGTCCGTTCAAATTTATAAACAAAATGATTTTTTGCGCGACCAAGTAACGATTATGGACACTCCAGGGATTGACTCTTCGGACGACGCTGAATTCGACCGTACGTTAAATCAAATTCATTTAATTGATTTATTCATTTATGTAATGGATTACAATCATGTGCTGTCTGAAGTGAATTTTCGATTTTTAAAAGAGTTGGAACGTCGAGAAGTTCCTTATATGATTGTGATTAACCAAATCGATAAACATCGTGAGAAAGAGTTGCTGTTTGATTCATATAAACAACGATTAAGAGTCAGCTATGAAGAATGGAGCTTGTATCCAGAAGCTATGTTTTTTACTTCATTGAAGGATACAGAATCTCCATTGAATCAATTTTATGTATTTAAAGATACGTTACAACAGCGAATGGTGGAATTACCGAATCAGTTAGATTCAAAAATCAAACGAGAATTAGACTTAATCATCGAACAATGGGAAAGCGACCATTCAGGAAACACAGGGCAAGAACAATTGTTGAACCGTTTAGAGTTGATTGAAGAACAGAAAGAAAATATTCAACACAAAATGAATACTGTTAAACAGTCGCTTCAGAAAGAGTTGGATGCCATTTTATCCAATGCTTATTTAATGACCTTTGAAACACGAGAGTTAGCAAAGGAATACTTATATTCCCAGCAACAGAACTTTAAAGTCGGTGGACTTTTTGCAAAGAAAAAGACCGAAGCAGAAAAACGAGAAAGAACGGATCAATTCTTACATCAATTAAATAATCGCATTCAATCTGAAATGGTTTGGGCTGTTCGTTCCCACTTAGAAAAGAACGTGCGTGAGCTTACGAATGAAAAGGAACTTTTACAGCAAGTTCAAGAAATTTCGTTTCAAGCAGACCAAGAGTTAATTGAAAGTAACGTAAACCCGTCTGCCCAAGTTACGGGTGATTACGTATTGATTTATACGAAAGCGTTACACCAATCGATTCAACAACAATCGATTCAAAAGTTTCTTCCATTGATCGAATCGATTAGTGAAAAGAAGTCATCTGAATTCCATCGTCAACTAGACGAACTTGTTCAGGAACAGAATTCGATCCGTGCAGAGACCAATCAAGATTTTGTTAAAGAAATCAAACAAGTGGTCACTCAATTACGGAGTCAGTTGTTTGAACCGAATGATACTCAACAGGCTAATGAGGAAACAAACAAGGCGTGGCAAGAAAAGGTGAGTCACCGGAAGAAGAAAAGTCTTGAAAAACTCGTTCAGGCAGCAGATGATCATCAATTGGATGAAACAATTACACCAACAGAACCATTCATGCAAGAAATATCCAATCAATCATTGGATTACACACAAATTGAATCTGATACGAAGGCAATCATCCACCAAGCCGAGCAATTACCGATTATCGATCAATTGACAACGAAGTTAAAAGCTCGTTTTAAACAGGTCCAAGAAAAAGAGTATACCGTCGCATTATTCGGAGCTTTCAGTGCGGGTAAGTCGTCGTTTGCCAATGTTATGCTCGGTAATTCATTATTACCTGTTTCGCCAAACCCGACAACTGCTGCTATCAATAAAATCAGACCTGTATCAAATGATCATGAGCACGGAAAAGTTATCGTACGTTTTAAATCCGATGAAATGCTTCAGGAACAATTGCAACAAATTCTTGAGCCATATACCCGAAAGAAGTTCACTAGTATTCCCGAGATTACAAAGTATTTAAAGAAGGAATGGGATACATTAAGAACGTACTTCGAACGAACGGAAGCTTCCTTTATTGATGCCTATTTAAAAGGAATCCAACAAGCAAAAACATGGCTCAGTCAAACAAAAGAGGAAACGTTAAATACATTTTCAGACTATGTGACAAAAGAACATATATCTTGTTTCGTCCAAGAAGTAGAGATCTTCTATGATTGTGCACTAACACAAGAAGGAATCACTCTTGTGGATACACCTGGAGCGGACTCCATCCATGCAAGACATACGAATGTTTCGCTTCAATATATTAGACAAGCTGATGTTATTTTGTATGTCAATTATTACAACCATGCCTTTTCGCGTGCTGACCGTGAATTTTTGAGACAACTAGGTAGACTAAGTCAGACAATAACTGCTGGAAAAATGTTTTTCGTTTTAAATGCAGCCGATTTAGCGGATTCAGAACAAGAATTAAATGACGTTAAAAACTATTTGAAATCCCAGCTAAAACAATACGGAATTGGACAACCAGCAATATTCCCAATCTCCAGTAAAGAGCTTTTGACAGAACAACCAGCCGAATTTGCTGTTCAACAACTAGATCAACTTCAAACAGTTTTTTATCAGTTTATGGATTTGGGTGCGAAAGGAATTGTCTTTCAAAACCTTATTGGTGAACTAACTCATTTACAACAATTTATTGCACAAACGATTCGGGAAGCAAGCTTGACTGAATCTGAAAAGCAAAAAACACTGTCCAGAGGGTTAGAAGAAAGAAATGAACTCGAGTCGAAGCTAGCTAGTTTTGATGTTGGCGTATTAGAAAATCAGCTTACTCAAGAAGCCACTGAGCTAACGCACTATTTAGCGGAGCGGATTGATATCCAGTCGATTGAATGGTTAAAGGCAACGATCAATCCAGCAGTGATTCAATCAAATGGAAAAAAAGGAAAAGAAGAGCTAGCCAGTGCTTTGCAACAAACCGTTCAATTCATTCGACAAAAATTAACGAAAGAATGGTATGAAATCGACATTTTACTGGATGACCAAATGAATCGGATTAAAAATCAGTTGATTGATGAATTCAATGAATTCATTGAAGAAAGCTTTCCGCAAGAGAAGTTATTCTTTGAAACGGAAAATTATACAGGTACAGAATTACCGACATTTTCATTTCAAATGACGGATGATGAAAAGAAATCTTTCTTAAAATACTTTAAAAACAAAAAAGACTTTTTTGAACATGGTAGCCGAAGTGAATTATTTGAAGAAATCACCCGGTGGATCGGTAATAAGAAAACAGAAGTCATTCAGCAATTTGATGATGCATTACACATTTCATTCGTGAAGAAGTTACATGCAACGAAAAAGCAATTAATGGATGAAACGTTGGAAAACATTGATTTAGAACGGAAACATAAACAATTAATCTTTGAAAGTCAGGAAGTCATCTCATCACTCGAACAGCTACAAACCAATCTAAATGAAGTTCTAGCTGCGCATCGATCCGTATAATTTGTAATCGACAAAAATTATCTTTTAATTTATAATAATCTTAATCTATCAAAGCTAGTAGAATTTTATCTACTAGCTTTTCATATTCTAGGGGGGTACATATGGCTAAGCAAAGCTTTATTCAAGCAGACGATTTGTTCCATATTTCGTCCGTTTCCGATCCACAATTCTCACCAGACGGAAACGAAGCACTTTTCGTCCGAACAGAGATGGATCAAGAGAAAAATACCTATGTCTCAAACTTATATCACTGGGATCGAGCAACAAACAAAGTAAAGGCTTGGACTCATGGTAAAGATAGAGTCTCCGGCATCCAGTGGGGACCTAACGGAGAACAGTTTCTATTTTTATCAACACGAAATGAAAAGAATCAAGTGTTTTTGATGTCCAAAAATGGAGGCGAAGCAAAGCAGATTACCGACGAAGAGAAAGGTGTAAATAGTGCAATCTTTTCACCTGACGGACAAAAAGTAATTTACCATGTGTCTGCAAACAAAGAAGACGAGCAGAATGATGAAGAAAAGAAAGATGAAAAAGAAGAAAAAGATTTTCCAAAACCTAAAGTTATTGAAAGAATGAAATACAAAGCAGACGGAGTTGGATTGTTAGAAGAGAGTTATCAGCAAGTAAAATTACTTGATATTGAAAGCGAAGAAGTTGATACGTTATTAAGTGGCCATCAAAACTTTAGTGTCATGGAATGGATGCCTGATGGTCAGTCTTTTTTCTATGTAACGGATGAAGAGACAGATCAAGATTTTAACTTTAATATGAATCTCTATCGTTATGACATAGACAGTAAGCAATCCACTTTAATCGAAACAGAGGATGGATATGTCGCTGGTTTACGTGTTTCCCCAGATGGAAAACAATTATTATTTGTGGAGATGGGTCGAACCTATGAAAATGCGACTCATACCGAATTATATCATTATGACCTAGAAACAGAGATTAAAACTTGCTTGACAGAAGGGCTAGATGCACCTGTTGGAGATTTTGTCGTGGCTGATATTCAACAGCAACCTGTTTTGCAGCTAATTGTATGGGCTAGCGATCGCGATTTTTATTTTCCTGTCTCAACACAAGGAAATATCGTTCTCTATTACGGCAATGTAGATGGAGAGTTGTATCCAGCTTTACAAGATGACTTTCATATTTATGGGTTTGATGTGAATGGAGAAAACCAACAGGCATTGTTGACGATTAGCACCCCTACAAGTCCAAGCGAGCTTTATTCTTTGGATATTCCAACGGGTAAGTTAGATCAACTCACTCACTTTCACGATTCATTTTTGGAGAAAACGAAGGTAGTTGAACCAGAAGCCATTACCTATACAAGTAAAGATGATTGGACTATTCACGGATGGTTTATGAAACCGGCCGACTATGAAGAAGGTAAAAAATACCCGATGATTGTCAATATTCATGGTGGGCCACACGCTTTTTACGCCAATACATTTTTTCATGAAATGCAATTATTGGCTGCAAAGGGCTACGCAGTCCTATATGTGAATCCTCGTGGAAGCCATAGCTATAGTCAAACTTTCGTCGATGCGGTACGAGGTGACTATGGAAATGGTGATTATGAAGATATTATGAATGGTGTCGATTATATTACCAATCAATATGATTGGATTGATCAAGATCGATTAGGTGTAACTGGAGGCAGTTATGGTGGCTTCATGACAAATTGGATTGTTGGTCACACAGATCGCTTTAAAGCAGCCGTTACGCAGCGGAGTATTTCCAACTGGATTAGTTTCCGCGGCGTCAGTGATATCGGTTACTATTTCAGCGACTGGCAAATTCAAGCAGAATTTTCGGATGTAGAAAAGTTATGGAAACACTCACCAATCGCTTATGTCGACCAAATGGAAACTCCTTTATTGATTATTCATAATGAAAATGATTTTCGCTGTCCAATCGAGCAAGCGGAACAATTGTTTATTGCTTTAAAATATCGTCAGCAAAAAACAAAATTCGTTCGTTTTCCTGAAGCTGATCATAATTTATCGCGAACAGGGAAACCAAACCTACGTATAGAAAGATTGAATCATATTGTCGGTTGGTTTGATGAACATTTACAATAAGTAATACAAAAGCAGCATTCCCGACCATTTCGAGAATGCTGCTTTTTTTAATTCCAGTTCTGATTAATAAATTCATCTCGACCGGATTGTGCACGATCTTTTAAGTAGTGCTCCTCATTCTTTTTATAAAAGTATTGATGTTCTTCTTCTGCAGGATAAAAAGTAGAAGCTTTCAAAATTTCTGTGACAATCGGTTGTTTAAATCGACCGGATTGTTCCAACTCACGCTTCGATTGTTCGGCCACCCGTTTTTGCTCTTCGTTCTGATAAAATATCGCTGTCCGATATTGAGGGCCGCGATCATGAAACTGGCCGCCTGAATCGGTTGGATCAATTTGTTTCCAATAAAGATCCAGAATCAATTCATATGAAATCTTACTTGAATCAAACACAATTTCCACCTCTTCATAATGACCTGAATTTCCTTCTTTCACTTGCTCATATGTAGGCTTTTCTATATGTCCACCCGTATAACCAGAGGTGACGGAGTAAACACCATCCCATTGATCAAATGGTTTTACCATACACCAAAAACATCCACCGGCGAATACGGCTTTTTCTTTATGTTCATCCATCGCATAGCACTCCTTTCATAACATATTAAATTATAGCAGTTGAAAGGTATTCGCAAAATAAAAAAGCCTTGAGTGTTGATGTACACCCAAGACTCCTTCGTCATAACTTCCTTTTTCCTGTAATCAATTGAAAGACAAAAACAATTCCTGCGACAATTAATAATAAATGAATAAGACCTCCAGCGATATCTAGTACAAAACCGATTAACCAGATCGCAAGTATAATTCCTACAATCCACCAAAGCATTTTCTTCACCTCATCATTCTTTGTGTTTATTAATAAAGTACCCTAGAGACACCTTATTAAAACTTCAGTCCTATCGAAAAATTTAATATTTGTTATAATGAAATAAGCGAGCAAAAACAGGGGATGATGAGATGAAAGAAAAATTACAAGCATTAGTTAAGAAAATGAATGAAGATCCAAGTAGGTTAGATCATTTGTCCGCTACCTATAATTTTATCTTAAGTGAAGGCGAAGCGTATTCTGTTGAATTTTTTGAGCGTGGCGTAGAACTGAGTGAAGAAGCTACCGACAAGGCAAAATGTAGCTTGCGACTGAAAGAAGAAAATTTACATAAGTTACTCGATGGGCAACTGAATGCCACATCAGCTTTCATGATGGGGAAAATTAAAGTAGATGGAAATATTGGTCTTGCATTAAAACTACAAAATGTGCTGAACAATTACCGCTAACGATTTAGAGCGGTTCAAGAAGTAAGGAGGTCAATAATGAAAAGAACGATTGTTTTATTTTTGACAATAATATTATTTTTGGCAGCGTGTTCAGAAGAAGAAACACAATATCCAAATCCAAACGATACAGCTGATGAGTATATCGAAAAGTGGATGCAAAATGACTTCGAAGGATTATACAAAAGCTATTTAAGTGAGAATACTAAGACAGCTTTTTCTCATGAAGATTTCGTAGAGCGATATAACCACTTATACGATGCTCTTTCTGTTGATCAAGTTACTATTGAACGCACAGAACCAGTAGAAGAGTTGCCAAATGAAGAGCTTAAAACGATGACGGAATATGAAGTACCTATTCAAATTTCGTTCAACACGTTAGCGGGACAAATTCAATATGAAAATACATTACAGTTGACACGCCCGTTGAATGAAGACGAAGAAGATGAAAAAAGTGAAGAGGATCGTTGGTTTGTTGAATGGGATCCTTCATTCATCATGCCTGGCATGCAGGCAGAAGACGAGGTCCGATACCAAACGACACCGGCATCTCGCGGAGAAATATTGGACCGAAATGGCAATCTCATTGCTGCGAATGGTGAAGTGTATGAAGTCGGCGTAACACCTATGGATTTCAATGAAAATTCTCTTTCAGAATTAGCGAACATCTTGAATGTATCATCTTCGTCCATTAAAGAGAAATATACACAAAGTTGGGTTGATGAAGACCATTTTGTACCCGTAAAGAAATTTATGTTAGACGATGAAGATATTGTAGAAAATGCTGTTGCGATTACGGGTGTATCATCTCGTGTTGTCGTTGACCGCATCTATCCATATAAAGACGTACTAGGACACTTAACGGGATACATTGGACAAGTAACCGCTGAAGATTTGGAAGAGCTTGAAGGAAAAGGCTATTCATCAAGTGATATTGTTGGGAAAAGAGGATTGGAACAATTATATGAAGACCAGCTACGTGGTATTAATGGCGTTGAGCTCTATATCGAGAAACCGGATGGTTCCAAGACACCAATAGCTGCACAGGAAGCAAAAGATGGGGAAGATATAACGGTCACCATTGATGCTGAACTTCAATCAAAATTATATTCCGTTTTGAAAGAAGAGAAAGGTACGGCAACAACAATCGATCCAAAGACAGGAGAAGTAACGAGTTTAGTGAGTTTGCCTAGCTTTGATCCAAACCGATTCGTTCACGGAATTACCGATGAGGAATACAACATGTTATCCGAAGACACTAATCAGCCACTCATTAATCGTTTCTCTTCTACTTATTCACCTGGTTCAACCATGAAACTTTTAACGACGATTGCGGGATTAAATGCAGGAACACTTGATCCGAACGAAGCATTGAAAATAGAAGGAAAGCGTTGGCAAAAAGACGATTCTTGGGGTGATTTTAAAGTAACTCGTGTCAGCACAAATCATACCAATGTCGACCTGGAAACAGGGTTTAAACATTCTGACAATATATACTTTGCTATGCAAGGATTAAAAATGGGTGGCGAAACTTTCCGTAAAGAACTGGAAGCATTAGGGTTTGCAGAATCCATTCCATTTGCTTATCCAATGGCAACATCACAAATATCCAATAGCGGAGAGTTTAGCTCTGAAGGGCAATTAGCTGATTCTGCCTACGGTCAAGGAGAAGTTTTGATTAATATTGTTCATTTATCATCCATTTATGGTGGAATTGCAAATGAAGGAGATGTCCAAAAGCCTCTGTTGCTCAAAGCAGAATCTCCAGAAGTATGGCTCAGTGAAATCACTACTAGTGAAAACGTCGAGCGACTACAAGGATTATTGAGAAAAGTTGTGACGGAAGGAACAGCAAAAGCTGCCGAGATCAACGGTAGAGAGATTGCTGGGAAAACAGGAACAGCTGAGTTAAAAGCTAGCCATGAAGATGAAAATGATGAGCAAAATGGTCTATTCATTTCGTATGATCAAAATAAACCTGATTTCGTTTTAGGAATACTCTTGGAAGGCGTGCAAGATAAAGGCGGAAGCGGGTATGCCGTTGAGAAAGCAAAAATGTTTTATGAAAAAATGAGTCAGTAAATTACAAAAGACTGTAAGGAGGCGATAGCTTCCTTACAGTCTTTTGGTGTTTAGTAACCTAATTCATTTAATACTTGAATTAGTAAATCAGGTCGATCAGTCGTTATGCCATCAGCACCCTTTTCAATTAATCGCCGCATATCTTTCGGATCATTAACCGTCCAATAGTGAAGGTTCATTCCTATTCGCTTTGCTCCTGTAAAAATAGATTCTGTCGTTAAATCAAAACCACTTTCTGCTTGAGGAATTTGTAAGGCCTCTACTTGTGGGCGATAAAAGTTTTTAAGAAAAAACTTGTTGAAAATCACAAACTTCTTTACTTCGTCTCTGCCACCTGACGTTACAACACCAGGACCTGCTTGAGTTCGAAATCGATCGACTACTTCTTGATCAAATGATCCGATAAGTACTTGTTCCCGCATTTCATATGTATTAATTAAGTGAACTAATCGCTTAATAATAGAATCTATTTGATTGTCCGGATTTGTATCTTTAATTTCTAATACAAAATGCATATTAGGAAACCGTTGAAATAATTCTTCGATTGTTATCAGCTGGATCCCCTGGCCACGGTACAGATGTTTTCCGTTCTTCTCAAAATAATAACCAGCATCCAATTGCTTCAATTCCTTTAACGTATAATCCGCAACTCGACCAATCCCGTCTGTCGTCCGGTCGACTGTCGGATCATGGATTGCAATTAAATACCCGTCTTTAGATATATGTATATCCGTTTCAAGTACATCTGCTCCGAGTTCTGTTGCATATTCAAAGGCGATCATCGTATTAGAAGGTCTTAAATGCTCTCCACCTTGATGTGCAATAACTAATGGCTTGTCCCCATTTTCAAAAAAAGGGTGAGCATTGACGTGATGAATTGGTAGGATATTTAAGAGTATGTAAATTGCACCTAAAATCAATAGTAATATACTTAATGTTTTATATGGATTGCGCTTATCTTTTTCCAACTTGATGTCCTCCTTAAAAAGCATTTATTAGTTTGCTATTGTCGAACAATGTTGATGAAACACTTATCATGTTTAGTCAGCCCTCTGGCAGGTAATATGTTAAACGAGACATTATTTTAATATAAAGGAGAGTGGAAAATGGGTAACATTACAGATTCATTAGAATCAATGTTAGACAAATTAATCCAAGCAATTCCGAACGTCATCTATGCACTATTACTTCTATTGTTAGCTTGGATTATCGCTAAAGGTGTAAAAGCCCTCATTACAAAAGTCTTTGTTAAAATGGGCTTTCACAAAGCAATTAGTAAAGCTCCAATTGTACAAAACAAAGAGCAAGGAGAAGATATCCTCAAGATTATCGGTAACATCGTTTACTACCTCATATTCATCCTATTCTTACCATCTATTCTTAATGCATTAGGGATGGATTCTGTAGCCAAACCGATAACGAACATGATGGATCGGATGCTAACCTTTATTCCGAACTTGATTGCAGCAGCAATCATTCTCGTATTAGGTGTATTTATTGCCAGACTTATTAAAGATTTGATATTCAAATTCCTTCAAAGCTTACACATCGATGGTTGGTATCAAAAGTTAAATCCTGATTCAGCAGGTGAGGCACCTAATCAATATGCTTTATCAAATGTATTGGCAAATGTCGTATATGTTCTTGTGTTGATTCCAGTCATTACAATGGCATTAGATGCTTTAAATATTAAATCCATTACAGAACCAGTAACAGAGGTTTTAAATACCGTTCTAAGTATGATTCCGAATATCTTTGTAGCAATTGTGCTAGTCGTATTAGGCTATTACATTGCAAAATTCGTTGGAAACCTATTATTTAGTGTACTCAAAGGGGCAGGCATCGACAGAATTTATCAAGCTGTTGGAGTAAGTGAAACTCAAGAGCCTTCCTTCGATTTATCGAGAGTACTCACAAATATAGTTAAATTTATCATTGTCTTATTCTTTACCGTTGAGGCATTGAACGTCCTACAATTAGAAGTATTGAATAACATTGGTAGTGCTGTTCTTGAATACCTACCATTATTAGTAAGTGCATTACTAATCTTGGGTATTGGCTTCTTTATCGCAAACCTTCTAGACAAATGGATTCGTCAATACACTGGAAGCAAAGCATCTGCAACTATCATTAAGTATGTGATTATTGTATTTGCAGTATTTATGACACTTGACCAGTTACAATTCGCGACTTCAATCGTTAATCTAGGCTTTTTATTAATCCTAGGTGGCCTAATGACGGCATTTGCAATTTCATTTGGTATTGGCGGTAGAGAGTTTGCCAAAAACCAATTAAGTAAAGCTGAAAAGAAAATCAATAAGGAAACACACAAAAATCAACCTGGTTCCAAAGATGAACCACCAACATTATAAACTAGCGAAACCGTCCATATGGCCCAATAGGGCAGTGGACGGTTTTTTTAGTTACAATATAATGAAAATGAATGTTCTTTAATAGGGTTGCCATTTCACTTTCCTCGCCTGGTTAAATCGTTTAGAAACAGAATCCCAACAAACAACATTCCACCAGTTGTCTATATACGCATCACGTTTATTTTTGTATTGTAAATAATAAGCATGTTCCCATACATCCAATACAAGTAGCGGGATGACATCCCACTGTGTTAGGACTTGATGTTTTTCTGATTGTAAGATCTCTAAGCGATGCGAGCGAGGAGACCAAACGAGAATGGCCCAACCAACACCCTCCACATTTTTAGCCGCTTCAGAAAAGTGTTTAATAAATGATTCAAAACTATGGAAAGATTCTTTAATACACTTCATTAATTCTCCTTTAGGCTTTCCACCACCTTTCGGATTCATAATGTTCCAAAAAATTGTATGCAAATAATGACCAGCTCCATGAAATGCTGCTTCTCGTTCCCAGTGCTTAATCAGATCATAATCATTTTTCCTTCTCGCTTTCTCCATCTCTTGTTCAGCTTTATTCAACCCATCTACATAGCTTTGATGATGCTTTTGATGATGTAGTTTCATGATTTCACTATCGATATATGGTTCCAATGCATCGTAAGGATAGGGGAGGGGAGGAAGTTTATGCTCTCCTATAGGTACGATCTCTGACGTTTCTTCCGAAGATTTCTTTGAATTCGATTTCTTTTCCACCTTAGATTTCTGTTCATTTTTCTTGGAATTTGAATGCAGGATTGATCGATATCCATTATATAGAGCAGATGCTTCTTTCTGTAGGTCATTCATTAAATCTTTGTACAGTGCTTGTGGGGTGTTTTTATAATAATTCACATCAGTCATTAGCTTGTTAAGCTGCTTCTGAATGGTTGGGAGAGTTTCGTTATCGAAAACGATACTCGGATTTTTATCCAACTCATGCATTGTATGCTGAAATTGTTCGAGCCACTTTTCCATATCTTCTACATATCGATAAAGCGAGTTGCGTTCATCCATAATTCATACCTCCTTATGTCATCGTCTTATTGTATGTATGACATAGGTAAATGGTTATTAGGAGAACAATCACTCCTATTATGTAGGAACAGGAGCGATTGCCCATAATTATTTATTATCCCGATCCTCATCGTCAATGAGTGGGTCAATTTCTTCTGATACCTCTGTTTGTAAATTGTATCGCCCAGGATTTACGTTGTTTTCTTCTTCTATTTGTGTTTGAACCGAACTGTGAAAGAACGCTTCAAACAAAGTAACTCCAATCGCAGATAGTAAACTTGCCGTAAATAAGTTACCGTCAAACGCGAATGCATCCACTAAAAAGTAAACCAATCCAAAGCTCATTACAAAGTCAACAACCGATGCAACAATATTATTCGTCCGAGGCAATATAACCAAATCACCAATTAAGTAAGAGGCAATGGAAAGAATTAATGTGACCCAGACTACATTCATGAAATTCACGCCGAAAATGACGTTAAGAATGATATATAGTAAAACTAACATCGCAACAAATTTACTTAGAATTAAACTAAAATGACTCATGTAGCTAACCTCTTTTCAATGATTTACCTATAGCTTTTGAAATTTAAGAGAAGTTATTCTTTCCAGATGTTTGATTAGAAGTTACTTTAGTTGATCAGGAGATTGCGGTGTATCGGTATTTTGTTTCATTTCATCAAATATATTTGACGTTTGTTGAAGGTTATTTCGATTTTGTTGAACTTGCAAACCTGTATATAGACTCATTAATTCCTTAAATTCTCCTACAGTCAATGGTCTTGCATCCGGATACAATTCATAGCCGAGCTGTCCATTCGGTTCAAGTGTCGCTGTTTTCACATCACTAAGCCGGTTGATTCCTTGTTGACGCAATCGCATTTCCAATTGATCAACAGTAAAACGTAATTTTTTCATATTTTTCGTTTTTAATTCACCTTGCTCAATTACAATTTTTGATTTACCTGTTATGAAACTTTCCATAAAATTAAATTTAACTTGTAAATACTCCATAATGATTAACGCCAATATAAACATTGATGCTGCCAATAATGTACGCCAAACACTTGATTCAACAATAGGTTGAATGATGATTGAACCAATTGAAATCATAACAACTGTTTGAGCGAGTGACATTTGTGATATGGATTTTCTGCCGGCAAAACGCAACAAAAATAATCCTGCAACAACCATCAGAAGCGATTCCCAAACAACAACCATTCAACCACCTACTTTTCTATTCTTGTATATATTTTGGATGTACAAGCGCATCTTATACCAATTGAATTAGATAGTAATAATCTTAATTTTCTTATTAAGCAATTGCACAATATGTTTTGATTCCTTATACTTTTAGTAAAATGAAAACGACAAAAATCGATAATGTTTAGGAGCTTTTTGATGAATATACTGAAAAACATCTTATTATTCATGATCACTTCCTTGTTATTTTATAGTAGTCCTATTTATGCAGACGAAGATGAGGTTGAATTATATAGTGAATCAGCGATTTTAATGGATGCCAACTCTGGTGTTATTCTTTATGAAAAGCAAAAAGATAAAGAAATGTACCCGGCGAGCATTACCAAAATCATTAGTGGATTACTGGCGATTAAAGAAGGCAATTTAGACGACATCGTCACCGTCAGTCAAAATGCACGAGAAACAGAAGGGACACGTGTTTATTTAGAGGAAGGGGAAGAGGTAACATTAAAAAAGCTTGTCCAAGGATTGCTCATTAATTCTGGAAATGATGCTGGAATTGCTATCGCTGAACATCTCGATGGATCAGAGGAAGCTTTTGCTAAACGAATGACTGATTTTGTTCGAAATGAAGTAGGAGTTACCAATACTACGTTCAAAAACCCTCATGGACTACCAGACCCTGACCATGTAACAACAGCTTATGATATGGCATTAATTACTGCTTATGCAATGGAGAATCAAACATTCCGGGAAATTGTTGGAACCAAGGAATTAAAGTGGGTAGGTGAAAGTTGGGATACAACACTACGAAATCATCACCAACTCGTTTTACAACGTGACGATGTAACAGGTGTGAAAAACGGGTACACAGATGATGCTGGATTTACTCTGTCAACAACCGCTGAGGATGATGGAATTGAGTTAGTCATAGTCACACTTAATGCGGAACATCCTAGACACGCTTATATGGATACCGAGCGATTAATTGAATATGGATATCAATATGAAACAGAAACAATTTCATCCGGTGAGGAATTCACAGATGAAGAAGGTGAGCAGTACGTTTTAGATGAAGCACTCACTTTTACCGTAAAAAAGGGACAAGATTGGACAACCGAGATTGCGACAGACGGGCTTTTATCAATTAGAAATGAAGCTGATGAATCCATTTTTGAATATCAATTTCCAACAGAGGAAATCACAACTGATGATAAACCAGTTTACGGTTCAACAGCAGGAGGGAAGGCCAACCCGAATCCAAATGATTCTGACGGTCCCGGATTATTGCGAATCATTATGTACACTTTACTCTTTAGCAGCATTCTGATCATTGCTAGTTTGTTTTTTATACGATTTAAAAAGAAAAGAACAATTAAGCAAGAACAAACCCCAATCGTTATCGAAACGTATAAAGATCATCGTCCTTGGCGGAAAAATTGGTGAGTGGAGAAGGCATGGGTTTTAATCGGTTAGTACATCTCGTTAAACGGTTATAGGTCGTTAAAAATAATAACGATTTTGTCATAATAACTTAATATCCTAAATCGTTATTTCTAATTCTGAACGGGAAAATTAGAAGTAACATCACATAAATGAGGTGAAGGATTATGGCAAATAACAATCCAACTGTTCATACAGTGCCAAATGGAAGTGAGTGGAAGAACGTTCAGAACGGAAAGACGATAGATCTTTATGATACAAAAGGGTTAGCAGTTGACGCAGGACGTGAGAAAGCCCGAAAAGATGAGACTGAACACGTCATTCATAATCGTAATGGTGAAATTAGCGATTCAAACAGCTATGGAAACGATCCATTTCCACCTAGAGGGTAGTAACAAGATTATCCAGCCTAATAAATGACAAGCACATGGACTCCTATAAATAAATAGGAGTCCTATCTTATTAAAAATAGCGAATGAGACAAGAAATACTTTTGCCAGATTTTATTTGATGTTATGATAAAAGAAGTTAGGACAAATATACGTCATTTCAGCAAGGTAGGTGTAACAAAATGGGATTTAGTCAAATTGGTATACCAGGATTAATTTTGATTGTCATTTTATTATTAGTTATATTTGGACCGAAAAAGTTACCTGAATTCGGCAAAGCGGCCGGTCAAACGTTGAAAGAATTCAAGAAGTCCACGAATGATTTAATGAGTGAACATGATAAAGATGAAAAAGGTGAAACGGAAGAAGAACAGTCCACTAAGAATGTCGAACAAAAAACAGACAACCATTCATAAAATAGACTTTGATCATACAAAGCGAGTATATAGGCTACCTAATTACAATTTTACCATTATTGCAAAAAGAGAGCGGGGATTTTAATTTTTGCTCTCTTTTTTGTGTTTGTTAATATTTACCATATAAGATAGAATAAAAAATACAAATCATTTTTTTTGGGGGGACTATATGGTTAAAAAGATTCTTATGGGGGTTGTTTTGGTTATATCTTCTATTGGATTCATTGTTGCACTTATACTAGGGATTTTATTTATATTGGAGTTCGAGTACCATACATTTTAATCATCGCAGGGGAGGTATTAAATGTTTAAGGGATTAGCAAGGTTCGTCGCTGTTTTTTTATCAGTCATAGCCATAGCAGGGGGATTGGTTTTTGGTGCGTTTTTATGGATAGATTCACAGGAAGAACCGACAGGAAGTGTTTCTGCTGATTCGCAAGAAGATTCGGAGGTCTCCAATCGTGTAAAGGAAAAAGATGAAGAAGTTGAAATTTTAAAAGAGGAATCGATTAAACAGAATGATGATATGAAAAAAGATGACAAACCGTTCTCGAATATTTATGAGTGGGATGATGAAACAGTTCAAACACTTATTCATCGTATGAGCCATCAAAAAGTGAAGGCGGATGAGAAAAGAGGTTTTATCCTCATGACTGATGAAAAAATCAATACGTTGTTGGAAAAAATCGAATATAAAGGTTTAGAACATGAAGATACTTATAGAGAGATTTTAGAGGAATGGAAACAGGGAGATTTTTCAAACGTAGTTGAACATCATAATACGATATGGGAGTTACAAGGTGGAAAAGTAGGAAAAGCTCATGGGAGATTAAGTGAACACGAAGAGCAGGCATATATTAGTGCTTATGCGAATCCACCGATGGAAAAAGGAAAAGGAAAATCATTTTTGAATGCTGATGAATTTATGCTTTATATTGATTCAACTTCAAGTAAAATGATGAGCGATTCCGAGTATGATTCAATTGATGATTTTATCGCACAAGCGAAAAAGGATGTTGATAGAGGTATCGGTGCTGATTATGAAACACAGATAGAGATAGGCAACCACATCGCTCGATATGGGGTGCATTTCTTCTCATCGACTGGCGAACAGATTCGAGTATATTTGAAAGGGTTAGTGAGAGAGGCAATGCCGTTTCATGAAGATTCGGAGCGTTTATCTGATGAAGAACGAAAGAAAGAATTTAGAGAGTTATATGAGTTAGTAAATAAATATGATGAATATTAATCTTTTAATATTACCGGATTTGCAAGATTGGAGATCCTTATATGAAGATGTTGCGATGTTAGTTAATGCGCAAAAGGAAGGTATGAGTCAGAAAGTTTTAATGAGATAGATCTTGAGAAACAGCATGATAATAACTTAACGACGATAAAAGGACAGTTTAGTTCGCTGTCCTTAATAACTTTCAATTTTAGTTTACATAATATATATTATCGGAAGTTTAAGTAAAATGAATAATTTAGTCGGTTGTCTGAGTTTTTCTAAGTCTTTGATCATTTATATACAGTTTTTAAGTTTCTTAATCTGTTATGTCGTTGGATTACTTTTTCTTCAGGGTTAATTCATTCGGCTTCAGCGTTAATTTCGATTTCTTCAGTGTTTATTCGCTCGGCTTCAGGGTTAATTCCTATTTCTTCAACGTTCATTCAGTCAGCTTCAACATTAATTTTGTTTTTTTCAATATTAAATTCATATGCAGACACATTTGACAAATATTCATTAATCAGCAAAGATATAAGTAATAAAATTCAGATAATTGAGGTGGTTTTATGCTGACGATTAATTGGTTTGACTTTATCACACCGACAACACCGTTTGCATCTATTATTTTCGGTCTCGTATTTACGCTAATCATTGGTTTGATCGTTTGGTTCGATACAAAAGAAAAGAAAACGACTTCGCTTATTATGTTAACATCTTTGCTGATTGTTTTCACAGGAGTTTACTTATTAAAATCAATTGGTTTCTATGGATGATCCCTCCCCATCAGTCTTTCCTTCTCAATAAAGTACATCTAAGTTATAATAATTTTATATTCAGAATTTTCAACACTGTAATTCAGGAGGGATTTTGTGACAAAAGCAGTTTGGAATCCAAGTTCAGATTATGTAAAAAACACACGTCTTTACCGTTTTATGCAGCGGTTTGATCATGAAAATTATGATGAATTCTTTCGTGAAAGCATACAAGACATCGGACGATTTTGGGGTGAAGTTGACCTCGAATTAAACTTACAATGGTTTGAGCCTTATCAAAGTGTCTTGAATCTTGAAAACGGTACCAAATACCCTAAATGGTTCGACGGCGGTAAAATGAATGTTGCTTATAACGCCCTTGACCGTTTTGCAAATGATGTAGAAAAGCAAAACAATCAAGCGATTATTTGGGAAGGCGATAACGGAGAAATGATCACGTATACTTATAAAGATCTTCAAGACCAAGTGAATCAAGTTGCCAACGGATTGGTCGCTCAAGGCGCTCAATCTGGAGATCGATTTACGATATTTATGCCAATGATTCCGGAAACAATCATTGCAATGCTTGCTATTTCTAAAATTGGCGCTATCTTTTGCCCTGCATTTTCCGGCTATAAGTCTGAAGCAATTGCTACAAGAATCGATGCAGCTCAGGCAAGATATTTAATCACTGCCGACGGTTTTCATCGTGGCGGTAAACAAATCAACTTAAAAGATGAAGCTGATCAAGCAGTAGCCGACTCCCCTTCCATTGAGAAGGTCTTTGTCGTACAACGAACAAACCAAGAAGTTTCGTGGGATGCGGATAGAGATGTTGATTGGGAACAATTAAAAACGTTAGATACTCATTTCGAAAGTGTTCATACAAATGGTGATGATCCTTATATGATCATTTTCACTTCCGGTACAACGGGTAAGCCAAAAGGAACATTGCATACACATCACGGATTTCCAGTTAAGGCAGCATTTGATGCGGGTGTCATGATGGATGTCACTGAACAAGATAATATTTTCTGGTATACGGATATGGGCTGGATGATGGGTCCTTTCTTAGTCTATGGTGGTCTAATGAATGGAGCAACCATCACTGTTTTCGAAGGTACGCCTACTTATCCAGAACCTAGTCGGATTTGGGAATTAGTTGAAAAGCATCAAGTGACTCATTTAGGAATCTCTCCTACTTTAATTCGTACGTTAATGACAATGGACGAATCGTATGCGACAAAGCATGATTTATCAACGTTAAAGATGGTCGGATCTACTGGTGAACCTTGGAATGACGAGCCATGGATGTGGCTATTTGAAAAGGTTCTAAAACGTAAAGTGCCGATTATCAACTACTCAGGTGGTACGGAAATTTCCGGAGGTATCTTGACAAATGTACTCGTAAAACCAATCGCTCCGATAGCTTTTAATGCTGCTGTTCCTGGCATGGACGTAGATATTTATGATGAAAATGGCCAATCGGTAAAAGATGAAGTCGGAGAATTGGTCATTAAACAACCGTGGGTAGGTATGACGAAAGGTTTTTATCAAGATAATGAACGCTATGAAAATACTTATTGGAACCGTTACCCTGATACATGGTGTCATGGCGATTGGGTTATTTACGATCAAGAAGGCTTTTATACAATCACTGGCCGGTCGGATGATACGTTAAATGTAGCGGGTAAACGGATTGGTCCAGCCGAACTGGAGTCCATTTATGTCGAACATGAAGCTGTTGTCGAAGCTGGTGTAATTGGCGTACCACATGAGGTGAAAGGTGAATCTCCTGTTGCCTTTGTCGTTATAAAAGACCAAAGCAAACCTGAAAGTGAATTAATTGAAGAGCTGACAAACCACGCCATTAATCGGTTAGGTAAAGCGATAGCACCACGTGAAGTATATATCGTTGAGGATTTACCAAAAACACGCAATGCGAAAGTGATGCGTCGAGCGATTCGAACCGCATATCTTGGTGAAGATGCCGGTGACTTATCTGCTTTGGAAAATCCCGAATCAGTTAATCAAATACGAAGCTTAAATACAGTAAAATAATAATCAAAGCCCACATGAAGTGGGCTTTTCCAGTGTAGGTGATAAAGAATGAATAAACAGAAGCGATTAAGAGACTACGGGGTTACGATTGGAAAGATGCAACCAGGAAAAAAGAATGCGATCACAGATGTGAAAGGCGTACAAATAGGTCATTCGACAATCGGAGAAGGAGCTATTCAAACAGGGGTGACCTCCATCCTTCCCCATACTGGAAATCTGTTTAAAGAAAAAGTCATTGGTGCTTCTCATGTAATCAATGGATTCGGAAAAACAATAGGACTTCCCCAGTTGGATGAACTAGGCACAATCGAAACACCGATCTTACTTACAAACACATTAAGTGCCGGAATAACTGCAAACCATTTAATCGATTATATGCTTGAATTTAATCCTGAAATTGGCCGCACCACAGGTACGATCAACCCTATTGTAGGTGAATGTAATGACATGATCTTGAATGATATTCGAAAGAATGCTATATCAAAACAAAACGTTTTAGCTGCAATCGAAAACGCAAATAATCACGTTGAAGAAGGTGCGGTCGGCGCTGGTAGAGGAATGGTTTGTTATTCCCTAAAAGGCGGTATTGGCTCGGCGTCAAGACAGATGACCTTCGGTGAAAACCAATATACATTAGGGGTCTTAGTTTTATCCAATTTCGGCAATCTAAGTGATTTGACGATTGATGGTCGGTCAATCGGTATTGAACTAAATAAACATTTAAATGATTCAAAATCAGCCGATAAAGGCTCAATTATGATTGTTCTAGCAACAGACCTTCCCGTACTAGATCGACAGCTGAAGCGAATTCTGAAGCGAACAGTTACGGGCCTTTCTAGAACTGGTTCAATCATCGGTCACGGAAGTGGTGATATTGCAATTGGTTTTTCAACTGCAACAAAAATTCCGCATTCATCGGATTCTGAGCCGTTAGCCTTTTCCTTTATACACGAAGAATTACTTGAAGATGCTTTTCGAGCTGCTGGTGAAGCTACTGAAGAGGCTATTTTAAATTCATTAGTGACAGCTAACACGGTGACAGGCAGAGACGGGAACACACGTTATGGAATCATTGATCTCTTAAATAAATATGGAATGAACTTATAATGAAAGACCGTTTATTGATCTAAATCCAGTGATTGTCCGCCCTCGATGGTTCCTTTTTCGTACCCTTCTTGAAACCATGTACGTCGTTGTTCGGCGGTTACATGTGTAAAACTATCGGGGACGACATACCCTTGGGTCCTTTTTTGAATGGTGTCATCTCCAACAGCAGTAGCTGCGTTCAATGCCTCTTGAATATCACCCTGTTCCAAATAGCCTAAATCTTCAAAACACCTGCGTAATAATCCGCTTGCAGTTCAAACCGAACGGAATACTCGTTGAATTCATTTTGGCTTAGTTCCTGACGCAATTGATTTAATTGCTGACTTTTACCGAGCAATGTTTGTACATGGTGACCAACCTCATGCGCAATAACATATGCCATCGCGAAATCACCCGATGCATTGAATTCAGTTTTCAACTGGTTATAGAAACTTAAATCAATATATAGCTTTTGATCGCCTGGACAATAAAACGGGCCTACTGCAGAGCTCGAAAATCCACAGGCTGTTTGAACTGCATCTGTATATAAAACTAAAGTCGGTTCCTTATATGTCATGCCATTTTCTTCGAATCGTTCAGACCAGACTGCTTCTGTATCATTTAACACAACCGAAACAAAACCTGCGAGTTCTTGATCTTCTTCCGATTCTGTATATGGTACGGATGTAGATTGTTGCTCCCCTTGGATACCTAACAATTGCTCTAATATCATCGTTGGATTTCCTGTAATTAGAGCAAATACCACCATAATTATAAGACCTGCTCCACCTAAACCAGCAATACCTTTACGGGACACACTTCGACCGCGACGATCTTCTACATTGCTACTTTGCTTCCTTCCTCGCCATTTCATATGTGAATCCGTCACGTTTCTATGTTCTATTTATTCACTTCCCCTTTCTGTAAGTAGATATTCCTCAGCAACTCGCTATTTAAGTTATAAACCAATCATCAAAAAAGCTTGATGGAATCCCACCAAGCTTTCGGTTAAATAATACCTAATTTTTTCATGCCATGATAAATTCCATCATCATCGACAGAGCGTGTTACATGTCGCGCGGCGGCTTTAACCTCCGTTAATGCATTTCCCATAGCCACACCATGTTCTACGTCTGTTAACATTTCGATATCATTCAAACCATCACCAAATGCATATATATTTTCGCTCGATACGTCTAGATGGGTTAACATTTTTTGAATACCAACCGATTTCGAAGCGCCTTTTGGCAAAACATCGACAGACAGTGGATGCCAACGGATAAAATCAAAATCAGTATATTTTTCTTCGTATCTTGCTTCTTCTCCTTCTTCACAAAATAGTAAGGTTTGATATAAATCCCGGTCTTTATAATAGTACGGATCATGAGACGGAAAGTAATCAATTTTTAATGTCCGTATACTTTCCTCAATGAAAGGATGCTCAGGAACATTTGCTTTCATATCTTCATGATCCATAAATACAACCGGATGATTATGGTGAAGTGCATCATCTGTTAACTCAATTAATGAGTCTATATTTAATGGATTCGTGAAAATAACTTCTTCGTTCAAAACTACAAATTGACCGTTATAGCTAACGTAAGAATCTATTTCAAGCTCTTTTCGCAAATCTGCAAACATAAAAGGTGCACGGCCTGTCGCTATAATAACCTGATGACCTTTACGTTTAGCCTCTTGAATTGCTTCTATTGTAGATTTAGGTATCTCTTTATCCGAATTCAAGATCGTTCCGTCGATATCAATAAAAATAACCTTTTGATTGTTCATGTCAGTCACTCTTTTCTATTTATCAAAATGCTAGCTCCATTATATCGAGGAATACTAAAAACGCAAATTCATGCAGTTTTAGTTTACATAACAATATTGAAGGAATCTATTTAGTTTACATAACTTTAATATAATCAACTAAATATTTTACATAATAAGTTTATAGTCACCTATTGTTACGCATCTCCTATTGTACTTCCTACAACTTTTCCGGTGAATAAACAACCACCTAGAAAGGTTCCTTCGAGTGCTCGGTAACCGTGGATTCCACCTCCACCAAACCCGCTTGCTTCTCCAGCAGCGAACAAACCTTTCAGTGGATTTCCAGCAGCATCCAAAACGCGTCCTGACAGATCGGTTTGCAGTCCACCTAGTGTTTTACGACTTAATATATTTAACCTTACAGCAATCAAAGGTCCGTTTTTAACATCTAACAGTTTATGCGGTTTTGCTGTACGGATGATCCGGTCTCCACGAAAAAAACGAGAACCTCTAAGAGCAGCCACTTGAAGATCTTTCGTAAATTTATGATCAATTTGTCGATCTCTTGCTTCCAATTGGTTCTTTATTTTATTGTAATCAAGTAAGTTCTCTCCACTTAATGCATTCATTCGATCTACTAAGGTTTCCAAGTCATTTTCGACAATAAAGTCTTCTCCGTGTTTCTTGAACGCTTCTACGGGTTCTGGTGCGCCAGATGTCAAGCGTTTCAACAATTGCTTAATACTTTTACCGGTTAAATCTGGATTTTGTTCGGAGCCGGATAAAGCAAATTCTTTTTCAATCATTTTTTGCGTTAAAATAAACCAAGAATAATCATAGCCTGTTTTCATAATAGCTTCAAGTGTGCTTAATGTATCAAAACCTGGATAATTCGGAGCGTGGAATCGATTACCTTTAGCATCTAACCAAATAGATGAGGGGCCTGGTAATATTCGTATCCCATGATCTGACCAAACGGGATTCCAATTTTTTATCCCTTCTGTATAATGCCACATACGATCACGGTTAACGATTCGTGCACCTGCTTTTTCCGTAATTTCGATCATTCTGCCATCGACGTAATCAGGAACGCCTGAAAGCATTCTCTTCGGTGGATTCCCCAATCGCTTTGGCCAATTTCGACGAATCAAATCAAAGTTTGCTCCTACTCCCCCACTTGCAACGACTACTGTTTCGCCTTGATATTGAAACTCGCCTGCCTTATCTCTCGAACTTTTCTTGCCTCTTTCGACGGGATCATCTATTAAAATGGTACCAACTACACCAGTAACCTCATTATTTTGAACAATTAAATCATCAACCCGGTGACGTGGCTTGTATGTAACGTTTCCTTTTTGAATATGTTCTCGGATACGTTTCTTAAATGGTGCAACGATTCCAGGTCCTGTTCCCCATGTAATATGAAAGCGAGGAACTGAATTTCCGTGTCCATCGGCTAAGCCACCACCTCGTTCAGCCCAGCCGATAACTGGAAAGAATTTGATACCCATTTTTCGTAACCAAGTACGTTTTTCATCTGCAGCAAACTTCAAATAAGCATCTGCCCACTTCTTTCCCCAATAATCTTCATCCTCCCTGTCAAAGTTTGCTGAGCCGAACCAATCCTGCCTAGCCAATTCATACGAATCGTTAATTCCCATTCTTCTCTGTTCAGGTGAATCAATTAAGAATAGTCCACCAAATGACCACCAAGCCTGGCCACCGAATGAACTTTCCGGCTCTTGGTCTAATAACAACACTTTCTTTCCCCTGTCGGCAATCTCAGCCGTTGCTACTAAACCCGACAGTCCTGCACCAATTACAATGGCATCAAACTTCATGTGAATCTCCTCCTCATTGAAAAACCAGCAGCTATTTTTCATTAGCTGCTGGTTCTATAATTATGAAATATTAAACTGGATAAACACCATGTTTTCTTTCAGTAAAGTGAAGATTTTTAGATTGATAGGCATCTAACCGAAGTTCTAACGCTTTTCTTAGATTGTCCGGTTCGACAATATCATCGATGACCATCTCCGAAGCCAATCGATAAATATCAATATTCTCTTGATATTCCTTATGCTTTTCTTGAATGAATGCTGGTCGCTCTTCTTCTGGAAGTTCTGCAATCTTATTCGCATAAACAGCATTCACTGCAGCCTCTGGTCCCATGACAGCAATTTGAGCCGTTGGTAAAGCAATGGTGACATCAGGTTCAAATGCAGGTCCGGCCATAGCATACAACCCTGCACCATATGCTTTACGTACAATGACTGAAATTTTTGGCACAGTTGCTTCACTCATTGCAGAAATCATTTTTGCGCCATGGCGAATAATCCCAGCTTGTTCAACGCGTGTTCCGATCATAAACCCTGGAATATCAGCTAAGAACACTAGCGGTATATTAAATGCATCACATAATTGAATGAACTTCGCTGCTTTATCGGCGGAATCATGAAATAATACGCCACCTTTCATTCGTGGTTGGTTGGCGATAATCCCCACGGATTTCCCATCGATTCTTGCAAGCCCGGTAATTAACTCTTTCGCAAATCTTTTCTTAATTTCACAGAAGCTATCCGCATCAATCAAACGATTGATTAATTGGTACATATCAAATGGAGCATTTTGATTTTCTGGTATTAATTCACTAATTGTCTTTTCAAATGAAGCTGGTGATTTCGTCTCTACAACAGGTGGTTTGCTTCTAAAGTTCGCTGGAAAATACGTTAAATATTTTTGAGTATATGCGATCGCTTCAGATTCATCTTTCACTAACACATCACCTACACCAGAAACAGATGTGTGCATTTTAGCTCCGCCCATTTCTTCAAGGCTAACCTTTTCACCGATAACCTTTTCTGCCATTCTTGGTGAACCGAGATACATAGAAGCATTGCCATCAACCATAATAACAACATCACAGAATGCTGGTATGTAGGCGCCACCTGCGGCAGAGGGACCAAATAATAAACAAACTTGTGGTACTCTTCCAGAGAGCTTCACTTGATTGTAAAAGATTCGTCCTGCTCCCCTTCTATTTGGAAACATATCAATTTGATCAGTAATTCGCGCACCGGCAGAATCGACTAAGTAAAGCATAGGGAGCTCTAATTTCATTGCGGTTTCTTGGATTCTAAGAATTTTTTCTACTGTGCGTTTTCCCCAAGAACCTGCTTTTACCGTCGAATCATTGGCCATAATACACACACGTTGTCCATTAACTTTTCCGATACCAGTAACAACACCATCTGCTGGAAGTGAACCGTCCATGCAATTGGCAAAAAAGGCATCTTCGACATCGAGATCGTCATCGAGCAATTCTTTCAATCGGTCACGGACAAACATTTTTCCTTTTTCTTTATTTTTCTCATGATATTTTTCCGCACCACCGGACTCAATTTTTTGACGCAATTCTTCATGATTTTGTATCGTCATGCCATTACACCCTTTCTGTCTCTTTAGAACCTATTTTCCTTCATACTGTGGTTTTCGCTTTTCTTTAAATGCTTGTAAGCCTTCTAATCGATCTTCCGTCGGGATTGTTTCTAAATAACACGCTCGTTCGACTTGTAATCCTTCGCTTTTAGGTAACTCATAGCCTTCATCGATTGCTTTTTTGGCCATTTTGACACCGATTGGTCCATTGCCGGCAATCTGTTTGGCCATCAATAATGATTGTCCTTCCAATTCCGTCGGTTCAAAAATTTCTTGAACCAAACCGATTTGTTTAGCCTCATCACTTTCAAAACGTTTCGCTGTTAAAATATAATATTTAGCATTCGCTATACCAATGAGTCTTGATAGACGTTGTGTTCCACCTGCTCCTGGGATAATAGCTAACGATGTCTCCGTTAATCCCATTTTTGCTGAGCTGCTCGCTATGCGAATATCGCAAGCGAGCGCTAACTCTAATCCACCACCGAAAGCAGCACCATTAATGGCTGCAATCGTTGGTATTTCCAGCTGCTCAACCCGAGAGACAAGATCGCCAATTTTACCTACAGTTTTGACAACCTCTTTTTCATCCATCGATGCTCGTTCTTTTAAATCAGCCCCTGCACAAAACACCTTTTCACCAGCAGCAGTAATAATTAATACACGCAGTTGATCATTATGCTCAATTTCATCTAATTGCTCATTAAAATCGTCCATCAGCTTCAATGAAAAAGCATTTGCGGCGTTTGGCCGATTCAACTTTAAAATTCCTATTGTTTCATCGACGATTTGGAAATCAATTGTATCCATTGTTTCTCACACCTTTATTCTTTTGCTCTTACTTGCATTTGCTTACTTGGTAATGGTTTCCCAATTTTATCTTGAATAAAGAAGCCTGCGTCGGTCAGTCGATCTAGATGAATGCCTGTATCAATACCCATTTCATGAATCATATGGACAAGGTCATCCGTTGCTAGATTCCCAGTAGCTCCTTTAGCATATGGACACCCTCCTAGGCCGCCTAAAGAACCGTCAAAGGTATGGTAGCCTAACTGCAAAGCAGTTGCTGTGTTTGCTAACGCCATACCCCTCGTGTCATGAAAATGCAATGCAATTTGATCTTTTAAAAGAACATGTTCCATTTTGCACAAGAACTCATGCACTTGACGCGGATTAGCTACGCCTATCGTGTCACCAAGTGAGAGTTCATCAATTCCCATATCAAAAAGACGCTCGCAAACATCGACAACTTGATTTTCATCTACAGGCCCTTCATAAGGACAGCCAAAAACCGTTGATACATATCCTCTGACTGTTTTTTTAGCTTCTTTAGCACCAGTGACAACTTCTTTTAAGACCGGATATGTTTCTTCAATTGATTTATTAATGTTTTTCTTATTATGCGTCTCACTAGCTGACATGAAAATTGAAACTTCATCTACATCAGCTTCTAATGCTCGCTCTAGCCCTTTCATATTTGGGACTAGAGCTGCATAAGTAACGCCTTCTTTGCGATTGATGGACTTGGCAACCTCTACGGCATCTTTTAATTGCGGTATCCACTTCGGATGTACGAACGAAGTGATCTCAATGTAAGACAAACCTGATTCAGAGAGTTGATTAATCCATTCAATTTTATCTTCGGTAGATATTTCTTTCTTTTCATTTTGCAAGCCGTCGCGCGGACCGACTTCTTTAATCGTGATTTGATCTGGTAAGTCCATAAATGTCCTGTGCCTCCCTAGCTTATTCAATGACAGCGAGAACATCTCCTTCGTTTACAAAGTCACCTTCCGACACTTTCAATTCTTTAATTGTCCCAGCTGATTCCGCCGGGATAGGAATTTCCATTTTCATAGATTCTAAAATGACTACGTCTTGATCCTCTTCGACTTGGTCACCTTCGTTTAATACAATTTTCCAAACGTTTCCTGCCATTGATGATTTTAATTCCATTATAAATTCCTCCTATTTGTTTGTAATATGTTCTTGGATAAACGATGTTTGAGTATTTCCATTTTGAAATGCTTCATTTGCTGCTATTTTTAAAAGTAGTGGAATATTCGTCTTAATTCCTTCGATTTTGTACATCGAAAGGGCTGTCTCTAATCGACTAATAGCCTCAGCTCGATCTTTTCCTTTAACGATCAATTTCGCAACCATTGGGTCGTAAAAAGGAGTGATTTTGAACCCTTTCTTAATGGATTGGTCATTCCGAATGAATTGCTCTTTTGGAATGATTAAGTCTTCGATTGTACCCGGAGACGGAAAAAATGTTTTTGGATCTTCTGCGTAAATCCTTACTTCAATTGCATGACCTTGAATCTGAACGAGCTCTTGATTAATTGCGAGTTCTTCACCACTCGCAATTCGGATTTGCTGTTCTACAAGATCAATACCCGTAATTTCTTCGGTAACTGGATGTTCCACTTGAAGTCTTGTATTCATTTCAAGGAAATAGTAGTTTTGGTTTTCATCAACTAGAAACTCAAGTGTTCCAGCATTCCGATAGCCTAGAGATTTGACAGCTTGAACCGCTTTTTCACCCATCTCTTTCCTTGTTTCCTCGGTTAAAAGTGGTGACGGTGCTTCTTCAATGACCTTCTGATGTCGACGTTGAATAGAGCACTCACGATCAAATAAATGAACGGCGTTACCGTGATGATCACCTAGTACTTGAATTTCAACATGGTGCGCATCTTCAATGACTTTTTCAATGAATAATGTTCCGTTGCCGAAAAATTGTTCTGCACGGTGTGCATTGGATTCAATTGCTTTCTCCAAGTCTGATTCGCTTTGTACAATTTCCATTCCAATACCGCCACCGCCATACGATGCTTTGACCATGACTGGGTAGCCAATTTCATTCGCAATCTCTTTTGCCGCTGCTGCTGTTTCCACAGGGGTGTTTGTACCGGGAATAATAGGTACTCCTGCTTCTTCCATCGCAGTTCTTGCAGATAATTTACTACCCATCTTTTCAATCACTTCTGGCGTCGGGCCAATAAAGGTAATTCCTTCTTCTTCGCAACGTCTAGCAAATGACGCATTTTCACTTAATAATCCATACCCCGGGTGAATTGCTTCTACTTCTGCTTCTTTAGCTATTTCAAAGATTTTATCCATATTTAGATAGCTTTCATTGACACGTGAACCTCCAAGCGGATAAGCAACATCAGCCTCTTCGACATATGGTGAATCTTCATCAGGTTCGGAATATACCGCTACGGATTTAATGTTTAATAGCTTACACGTTTGAATAATACGTGAAGCGATTTCTCCTCTGTTTGCGATTAAAATGGATTGAAACATGATAACCCTCCTATAATTGTGCCCTAGTCAATTTGAATCAAATCTTTTGCTCGCTCTCTTAATCGGTATTTTTGAACTTTCCCACTAGCTGTCATTGGGTATTCTTCCGTCAACTCCATGTACTTCGGAATTTTATGATGCGAGATTTTTCCTTTACAGAAAGATTTGATGTTTTCTTCTGTTAAACGTGCACCCTCTTTTGGAATAATCCAGGCCATCAACTCTTCACCGTATTTGGGATCCGGTACACCGACGACTTGAACGTCCAGCACATCCGGATGTGTGATAATGAATTCTTCAATTTCACGTGGATAAATATTCTCTCCACCACGGATGACCATATCTTTCATTCTTCCCGTCACTTGAAAATATCCATTCTCATCCATCATTCCGATATCACCCGTGTGTAACCAGCCATCCTCATCAATCGTTGCATTCGTTTCTTCCTTATTTTTGTAATAACCCGCCATGACATGATATCCGCGAGTCACAATTTCACCAGGTTCATTTGGAGGAAGCGTTTGATTTGTACCTGGTTCAACGATTTTCGCTTCAACGTTCGGATGAACTTTTCCAACGGATGTCGTTCGAATTTCGATTGAATCGGTCGGACGAGTCTGCGTAAAGACAGGCGACGTTTCCGTTTGTCCGTAACAGATTGTTACTTCAGGCGCACCCATCTTATAAATCACATCATTCATGACTTCTTTCGGACAATTGGAACCAGCCATGACTCCCGTTCGAAGTGACGAAAGATCAAATTTTTCAAAATCAGGGTGATTCAATTCACCAATAAACATTGTCGGAACACCATGCAATGCTGTACATTTCTCATCTTGGACAGCCTGTAAAACAACTTCGGGGTTGTATTGTTCGATCATCACCATCGTCCCGCCTTTGGAGACTGTTGCCAGTGTACTCATCACGCAACCAAAGCAGTGAAAGAGTGGCACTGGAACACATAAGCGATCTTCACTTGTGAAATTCATTCCTTCTGCTACCTGCTTTCCGTTATTGACGATGTTATAGTGAGTCAACATAACGCCTTTTGGAAATCCGGTTGTACCTGAAGTGTATTGCATGTTAATAATGTCATCATGATGAAGTGATTCTTTTCTTTTTTGTAGATCTTCATCGGAAACATCAGCTGCTTTTTGCAGTAACTGATCCCATGTGTAACATCCTGCAATTTGTCTTTCTCCTAAAACAATGACCCGTTTTAATTTCGGGACTTTATCGCTGCTCAATTGTCCCGAATTACTGTTTTTCAGTTCAGGAGCTACTTCATTAATGATGTCTACATAGGAAGTACCTTTAAAACTCTCTGCCAGAATTAATGTTGTTGCATCTGATTGATTCAACAAATATTCCAACTCAGCTGCTTGATAACTTGTGTTCACCGTCACTAATACGGCGCCCATTTTTCCTGTAGCAAACTGAGTCAAAACCCATTCCGGTTTATTGTCAGCCCAAATTGCGATATGCTCACCTTTTTCAATGCCAAGAGCCATGAGTGCTTTTGCCGTCTCATTTACTTTGTCGTCAAACTCTTTGTACGTCCAACGAATATTCCTTTCTGGATAAACGACAGCTTCATGGTTCGGTCTCTCATTCACTTTCTCTTCCAGCAATTCGCCAATGGTTGACGTTAGTAGACTCATATGGATTCCTCCTTTTAATCTAGCATCCTAATTGCCGAGCAATCACCAACCGTTGAATTTCAGAGGTGCCTTCACCGATTTCTAGCAGTTTAGCATCACGTAAAAATCTTTCAACTTCGTATTCTCTCATGTAACCATAACCGCCAAGTATTTGAATCGCTTGGTTGGCAGAACGCGTTGCTGTCTCTGTTGCAAACAACTTTGCGTAAGCGGCCTCTTTTGTAAATGGTTTCCCATTATCTTTCAACCATGCTGCTTTCAAAACCATGTTGCGAGCCAATTCAACTTCCATCGCCATATCAGCCAATTTAAATTGAATCGCTTGGAATGAAGAAATCGGTTTACCAAACTGTTTTCTTTCTTTTGCATAAGCTAGTGCGCGATCCAATGAAGCTTGCGCAATTCCGACACCTAAGGCAGCAATCGAAATTCTTCCACCATCCAGCGTGCGTAAAAATTGCTTAAATCCTGCTTCAGGATCACCTAATAGATTTTCTTTTGGAACTCTTACATCTTCTAATACAATTTCAGCTGTATTGGAACCTCTGACACCCATCTTATCGTAATTATCAGAAATTTTTAAGCCTGGAGTATCAGTCGGCACAATTAATGCCGAAATAATATTCTTTCCGAGAGAATCTTTCCCGGTAACGGCCGTTACGATAATTTGCTTAGCATAGGAAGCGTTTGTAATAAAGCACTTTTCCCCATTGATGACGTACTCGTCACCTTCTAATTTGGCTGTTGTTTTCGTTCCTCCCGCATCAGATCCTGCATTAGGCTCTGTCAATCCGAAAGAACCAAGAGCTTTTCCTTCTGCAAGCGGTTTCAAAAATTTCTTTCTTTGTTCATCAGTACCAAACATATAAATCGGACTTGAACCAAGTGAAACAGCCGCTGCATAACTTAGTCCTGTACTACCACATACACGGCCGATTTCTTCAACGGCTAGTGCATACGTAATCGTGTCGCCTCCAGAGCCACCTTCTTCTTCAGGAAATGGAATTCCCAGCAAGCCTAGTTCTCCCATTTCCTTGAAAAGATCTTCGGGAAATTCTGCCTTTGTGTCAATATCAATGGCCCTAGGCTTGATTTTGTCTTCTGCAAAATCCCGAACCATCTTTCTTGTCATTTCTTGTTCTTTCGTCAATTCGAAATTCATGTACTTTCCTCCTTTTATGATTGAACATTAAACTACAGTTTCACTAAGACCGACTGGTTGGTCTGTACGCGTTTAAATAAAAACGCTTTAATATAAGCGATTGTTAGCTACCTTAAAAATTTAATTCGGCATAAAGTGAAGATCTTTCATAATCTTTTAGAGCTTCATCTGTCAACAGTCCATGCATTAAAAGGTCTATATAAACAGAAGATACTTGTTCAATATTTTTATCTCCGTCTCGTTGATACCATTTATACGTCCAGTTCACCATTCCTAAAATTGACATCGTTGTGATCGTTGGAGGTAAACTTTCTCTGAAATCTCCTGATTGCTGACCATCATTAATCACTTCGTAGATGATTCGTTTGAACTCATTACGTTTTTGCTTGATGATTTCTTCATATTCTTGTTTTAGATACTTATTTTCTTGATAAAAAACGGTAATATGTTCATTGTACAAGTCAAACACATGAACAGATGCCTTTAAAATTTCATGTAACTGTTTCATTGGACGGTCATATTTTTCTTTTGCCGAGTGTGCTTCACTTAGAACATATGAAATAAATTTATCGTGGATAACATATAAAAGTTCATCTTTTGAAGAAAAATGATGATAAAATCCACCTTTTGATGTCATTGAATCATTTACTAAATCTTGAACGCTTACACCGTGAAAACCTTTTTCTGAAAATAATCTTAGCGACGATGCGATGATTTTCTCACGTAAATCCATACCCTTCCCACCTTTTTTATCATATTATCATATTTATTGAAAAAGTGAAACAATTCATTTATTTTTTTAAAATACAAAGAGACTGAGATAACATCATTGTCATCTCAGCCTCTTCTATCATTCGATTTTTTAATCGAGTTTAATTTACCGTAAAACTTTAATGAAATAAACCGGCATCCTTAGATTTTTTCATCAATTTATCTGTTTGTTTATTGATTATGTTTTTAAATAACGTTCCGAATAATAAGGCACCAAGCCAGAACAGACTTAGAATAATTATATCGTATATGGCGGCTTTCCAAATAATACCTCCGACTGCCTCGCGCATTAGATCAATCGCATAGGTAAATGGAAGAAACGGACTAATTGTCTGAAACAATTCCGGTAATAAAATAACTGGATACGTTCCTCCTGCGCCAGCAATTTGCAAAACAAGAAGAACAATAACCATTGCCTTTCCAACATCGCCAAATACCGATACTAGTGTATAGATCATTGTCATAAATACTATACTAATTAACAACCCGAATAGGACAAACCAAACCGGATGTGCCATGTACGAACCAATAAACAACCAATCACCTAAGGTTACAACAAGTGTTTGCAATAATCCGATTGTAAGGAAAGTAAACATCTTACCAAAATAACGTTCCCGGCCAGTTAGATCTTCTCTATCATGTACTTCAACGGCCAGTAATGAAATCAACAGTAAGCCACCGACCCATATCGCCAAAACAGTATAAAATGGTGTCATTCCTGAACCGTAGTTTGGTATCGGAAAAAGCTCATTTTTGACCAACTTGACCGGTTCTTCAAAGAAATTTCTTTCGGCTTCAGGGTCATTTCGTAACAATTCGATAATTTCATTAATGTCTGTTTCGCCCTGAATTTCTCTAATTCGATCCGCCAGTTCGTTAATTTTACTATTTATATATGGATATTCACCGAGAAATGCATTCAATACACCTTGCCCTTCGCCAATGTGGGTTTCAGTATTATTCAATACATTTTTCACTTCTGGAATGGTCGATTTTATATCTGCTAAAATTTGATTCGCACTTGCTAGTGTTTGTTGAGAATCGCTAATTTTTTGTTTCACGACTGGTTCAATGTTCTCTTTATAATCTTCTAAAAAATTTCCTATATTATTTGCTGTGTTAGCGGATAATTGTTCTAAATCAGTGAAAATAGAGTCGACTTTTTGTCTTCGATCTTCAATAAACACAGTAATATTTTGTCCATTTTCCTGCATTTCCACAAGCGCTTCACGTAATGTGCTTATTTGTTCCAATGCTTCATCGATGACCTGATTTGTATCATTACTATTATTTTGATTATTGTTCTGCTCATTATTTTCTTGGTCTGTTGAGCCGTCCTCGTTCTGATTATTTTCTTCTTCGCTGGTATTATTCTGTTGCTCTTGATTCATCTCTTTTAGCTGCTCTAATTTAGCTTCGATTTCATTTAAACGGGTAGTTGCTTCGTCTAATGAGCGATCAATATTTTGTTGTAGCTCTTTACCTTCGCTGAAATCAATATTTACATCGCGAGCATCTTGCAGTAGTTGATTAATATCTTGAGCAGTGTTTTGTGCCTTTTTCAAATCTTCTTCGATTTGCGGAGCCATTTCATTTAGACGGTCTTCGGCTTTTGACATCAAATTAGCAGTTTCATTTACTATTTGCATACCATCATTCGTTGTCTGTTCAGCCTGTGGAAGTTTATTTTTCGCTTTATTAATTATAGATTGGGCATTCTTTGTGTCTTCAAGTCCGCTTGATACTAGCTCATGAATTTTTGGCAACTGTTTTTCCATCTCAAATATATAATTTTCAAATTGCTCGATATCAGGTGATTTATCGTTCAGTTCTACACCAATATCATCAAACATTTCAAAAATAACACCATTTACAGCAGAAATAAAATTGCTGCTAACCTGTTGCACAATCGTACTTGCACCTTTATCCGTAATTTTTGGTGAAATGGCGTTAATCTTTTCATTTACGTAATATTCCATCTCACTCTTTACAGGTTCACCAGAGATAACCGACGATAAATTGCTAGAGAAGTTTTCAGGAATAACGATTACCGCAAAATAGTCACCGTATTTCAGATCTTCCATTGCGTTTTCTCGGTCCGTGAAATGCCAATCCATCGACTTATTGTTTTCCAGGGTTTTAACTAGATCTTCCCCGACGTTAATTTGGTTACCTCTAACTTCGCCACCTGTATCCTCATTCACTACACCGATTGGTATTTGGTCTGTTTGGCCATATGGATCCCAAGAAGCCTCTATATTAAACCATGCATATAAAGAGGGTAATAAAATTAGCCCGCCTATTAAAATAGCCGCCACCCAGTTACGTGATATGTTTTTTAAATCTCGCGAGTAAATTTTCAAGCTGTTCTTCATTGATATACCTTCTTTATTGTTCTATATTTTGACTGATCTAGGGGTAATATCGTCGAGCTCTAAAATATGTGAGCAGATTCATTTTTAACCTCACTACAAATGCCCGTGAAGATGAATATCACGGACACTGTATTATTTTTTCATTAAAATTTTCTCCAACATGATCAAGATTACTCATTTGTGGAAAAATACTTCCGGTATCGAGCCTCAACTTGTGAATCAATTACTTGACCCGTTTGGTCTGTATCTACCACAAAAGATCCGTTACTATACCGATCTGCTGTTTTAAGGTTTAATGGCATGACTGTTTCAATTGTGCCATTTTCTGTTCGAAGCTGTACGGTTGTGTCTTCGCTAACTAAATGGAAACCGACAAGTCGATGCGCATTTCGTTTGAGCTCTCTCAACATCGCCAAGCCACGTTTTGCTCGAGTTCCTTGCTCGAATTGAGACAGGTTCATCCGCTTACATGCACCGCGATGTGTCACAACGAATAGAGAAGGATTACTTAAGTCATCAAATGTGTCACCGTTGATAATGTATTCATCTTTCTTGAGCTGCATCGATTTTACACCAGCTGCTTTAATTCCAATGGAGTTTACTTCAGATTCATGGAACCAAAGACCGTAACCTTTATTATTCGCAATAAATAGTTCTTGATTTCCATCTGTCATGTGTACATTAATCACTTCATCATCTTTTTTCAAATTCATTCCATTAATCGGACGTGAATATCTTTGAACTTTGTATAAGTCTAAAGAAGTCTTTTTAATCATTCCGTTTTTCGTGATGGATAAGATATAGTGCTTATCTGTAAACTCACGGACTGGAATCGCTTTAATCACGCGTTCATCGCTAGGAATCGAAATAATGTTCGCAACATGTTGCCCCATTTCCTTCCATCTGATTTCTGGAAGTTCATGAACAGGAATGTATAAGTAATTTCCTTTGTTCGTAAAGACGAGTAACGTATCGGTTGTATTGATCTCCATTAGTTGAATCAGTTCATCGCCTTCTTTGCGTTGCAGGTCTTTAACACTTGAAGCACCAAAAGAACGAGGACTTGTCCGTTTGATATAACCATCGCGCGTCAGTGAGACAACGACATCTTCTGAAGGAACCAACACTTCTAAATTGATCGTAATGTCTTCAATTTCATCTTCAATGCGAGTACGACGCTCGTCATTATGATTTTTCTTGACTAGTCGAAGTTCATCTTTGATGACTTTCTTCAGCACTTCTTCATTACCGAGAATCTCTTGTAAGCGTGCAATCGTTTCACGCAACTTACTTGCCTCTTCTTCCAAGTCGGACACATCTGTATTTGTCAATCGATAAAGTTGAAGCATGACGATCGCTTCAGCTTGTTTTTCTGTAAAGTTATAAGCTGAAATCAACCGTTCTTTTGCATCTTTTTTGTTTTGTGATGCACGGATGGTTGCAATGACATCGTCTAGAATTGAAATTGCGTAAATTAACCCTTCGACGATATGAGCTCTTGCTTGAGCTTTATTCAAATCATACTCGGACTGACGTATAACAACGTCTCTCTGGTGATTGATATAAGCATCTAATAAACCCGGTAAGCTCATAAGTGTCGGTGTGCGATCAGATATGGCTATCATATTGAAATTGTAATTTACTTGAAGGTCTGTGTTTTTATAAAGGTAATTTAAAACCCCTTGACTATCTGCATCTTTCCTTAGCTCAATAACAATTCGTAGCCCTGTTCGATCCGTTTCATCACGAATCTCGTTGATTCCTTCGACTTTTCGATCGATGCGAAGTTCATCCATTCGTTTAACTAAGTTCGCCTTGTTTACTTCATAAGGAATCTCTGTAATGACAATTTGTTCTCGGCCACCTCTAAGCTGTTCAATTTCAGCCAAACCTCGAACGACAACTCTTCCTCTTCCGGTTTCATAAGCTTTTTTAATTCCTTCTTTACCTTGAATGATGCCACCGGTAGGAAAGTCAGGTGCGGGTATTTTTTCCATTAATTTATCCAATGAGGCACCGGGATGGTCGATTTTGTAAATGACGGCATCGATGACTTCACCTAAATTATGTGGTGGTATATCGGTTGCATAACCGGAAGAAATTCCTGTAGATCCATTGACTAATAGATTTGGAAATTTGGCAGGCAGTACGACTGGTTCATAAGATGTGTCGTCAAAGTTTTCGATAAATTCGACGGTATCTTTACCAATGTCCCTTAATAATTCAGATGCAATCCCAGAAAGACGTGCTTCTGTGTAACGCATGGCTGCTGGTGGATCCCCATCCACACTGCCGTTATTCCCGTGCATTTCTACAAGTTCTTGACGCAGTTTCCACTTCTGACTCATCCGTACTAAGGCTTCATATACAGAGCTATCACCGTGTGGGTGGTAGTTACCGATCACAGTACCTACTGTTTTAGCCGATTTTCGGAAAGCTTTATCATGTGTATTTCCTTCCTCGTACATAGCATATAATATTCTTCGCTGTACAGGCTTTAGCCCATCCCGTACATCAGGAAGGGCTCGCTCTTGAATAATATATTTACTATAGCGTCCAAACCGGTCGCCTATCACTTCTTCTAAAGGTAAATCCATTAAATTCGCTTCTTCGGCCACTTTGTTCACTCCTAGTTAAGCAATCTATCATTTTCCAGTATTGTGTCGTTCTCTTCTAATCCGAATTCGACATTGCTTTCAATCCATTTTCTTCTCGGTTCAACTTTATCACCCATTAACGTTGCCACACGACGTTCTGCTTTTGCAACATCTTCAATGGTAACTCGTATTAGCGTTCTAGTTTCTGGATTCATCGTCGTCTCCCATAACTGGTCGTCGTTCATCTCACCAAGACCTTTATATCTTTGAATGGTATAGCCAGATTTATATTTCTTCAATAATTCATCCATTGCACGCTCATCCCAAGCATAATCTTCTTTGTACGTCTTACCTTTTCCTTTGGATATTTTAAATAAAGGTGGTAGTGCGATATAGATTTTTCCATGCTCGATCAGTGGTCTCATATATCGATAGAAAAAAGTCAGTAAAAGCACTTGGATGTGCGCGCCGTCTGTATCAGCATCTGTCATGATGATGATTTTCTCGTAATTTGAATCTTCTATTGAAAAATCAGCCCCGACGCCTGCATTGATTGTATGAATGATCGTTGAAATCTCTTCATTTTTGAAGATGTCATCAATTTTCGCTTTTTCCGTATTAATGACCTTCCCCCGAAGCGGAAGAATTGCTTGAAAACGTCGATCTCTACCTTGCTTTGCGGAACCACCTGCGGAATCACCCTCTACAAGAAACAACTCATTTTTGTTTGGGTTTTTCGATTGAGCAGGCGTTAGCTTACCACTAAGTAACGCGTCTTTACGTTTTCGCTTTTTTCCATTTCGAGCATCTTCACGAGCTTTGCGTGCTGCTTCTCTTGCTTCTCTTGCTTTAATCGCTTTTTTAATCAATAACTGTGCAATTTCTGGATTTTCTTCAAAGAAAAAGGTCAACTTTTCACCTAAAACATTTTCCATTGCACTTCTTGCTTCAGGAGTTCCAAGTTTACTTTTCGTCTGACCTTCAAATTGCAATAAGTCTTCTGGAATTCGAACTGAAATAACAGCTGTTAACCCTTCACGTATATCATTTCCATCGAGGTTTTTAGCTTTTTCTTTCAATAATTGTTTATTTCTTGCATATTCATTAACTGTACGAGTGATCGCCGTCTTCGCTCCAGACTCATGCGTTCCACCGTCGATTGTCCGTACATTATTCACGAAAGACAAAATGTTCTCTGAGTAGCCGTCATTGTATTGAAAGGAAAAATTAACTTCAATTTCATTATGAGTTCCTTCAAATGAAACAATCTCATGTAATCCGTCTTTTTCTTCATTCAGATAAGCAACAAATGCTTCAAGACCTTCTTCATACAAGAATTCATCTTTCATATCATTCCGTTCATCAATCAATTCAATTTTGACACCTTTTAATAGAAAAGCAGTTTCTCTCAGACGTTCGGCTAACAATTCATATTGAAAGCGTACAGTTGAGAAAATGGTCGGATCCGCTTTAAAGGTAATCTTTGTACCTGTTTTATTCGTATTTCCATGTTCTTCAAGCGTGGTAACTGGCTTACCTCCATTTTCAAACCGCTGGTGAAACTTTTTACCATTACGAAAAATGTCGACTTCAAGCCATTCAGACAATGCGTTAACAACAGAAGCTCCAACACCATGTAATCCGCCACTAGTCTTGTAACCACCCTGGCCAAATTTTCCACCAGCATGCAATACCGTCAGAATAACTTCCGGCGTTGGCTTTCCGGTTTTATGCATGCCTGTTGGCATTCCGCGTCCTGCATCAATGACTGAAATGGATTCATCTTTATGTATCTTTACAGTAATTACTTGTCCATAACCCGCTAACACTTCATCAACGGCATTATCGACAATTTCATAAACTAAATGGTGCAATCCTCTATGGTCAGTGCTGCCAATGTACATACCAGGTCTTTTGCGGACTGCATCAAGACCTTCAAGCACCTGAATCGATTCATCGGTGTATTTCTGGTTATGATCACTCAATCAAATAACTCCCTTCCAAAACAACTCATCTATTCTTATTTTCACTAATTGTTCTCTGTACATTTCACGATAGAAACAGAAAATCCCTGCAAGAGAGCAGAGATTTCAACCAAAAGGTTAAGAATTTCCGATTTGCACAGCATGTACAACTTTAATGCATAGGTCCATTATGACGGTAAAATCATGTTCTTTCAATATATCATAAGCTTCTTCATTTTCTACACCTAATTGAGCCCAGAAGATTTTGCAATTGGTTTTGATTGCGTCTTTAGCGATATCTGGAAGAAATTCAGATCGTCTGAATACATTGATGATATCAATTGACTCTGGTACTTCAGCTAGTGTCGGATAACTTTTTTCACCGAGCACTTCATCGACTGTAGGATTCACAGGAATGATTCGATATCCATTTTCCTGCATAATTTTCGCTATTTGATACGACGTTCTTTCTGGCTTGTCAGATAGACCGACGACAGCGATGGTTTTGGAATTCTGTAAAATATCTTTTAACGTTTCATTTGAAGGGTTGCGCATATCCGTTCACTCCTTTGTGCTTCTTACCTATTAGAATAGCTTTTTTCGAGATTATTCTCAACTAATCAGATAGTGACATCCTTAATTGCATCTTCTTTATTGTCGCTAATTCTGATAAAATAATACTAGGTCTTAAAGACAGATAGTAATGCTATTTACTACCTAACAAGATACATGTACCAAATTTATTGGTAAAGGGAGAGTTTCAATGGACTATGTTATATTTTCTATTATTGCATATTTTTTAGGGTCAATTCCGTTCAGTTTAGTAATCGGTAAAACCTTTTATCAAACGGACATTCGTGAACATGGCAGTGGTAATCTAGGGGGCACCAATACGTTTCGTGTACTCGGATGGAAAGCTGGTTTGGCTGTAACAGTTTTGGATATATTAAAGGGAACAGCTGCTGTTGTGCTTGTTTATCTTTTCGCCGAACAGTTGGAACCATTAATTGTTGGTGCGTTTGCGGTGATCGGACACTCATTCCCGTTATTTGCGAAGTTTAAAGGCGGCAAGGCTGTAGCCACTTCTGGTGGCGTGCTTCTCGGAGTTAGCCCATTATTGTTTGCTATTATTTTTGTTTCATTTTTCATCTTCTTGAAGCTATCCAAATACGTTTCCCTGTCATCCATGCTCACAGGGGTAGTCGCCGTTATTGTTGCGCTTTTTATGAAACATATTGGTTTGATCATTGTCACGATGTTATTGACAATCTTTGTCATCTATCGGCACACAGATAACATCAAACGAATCAAGAATAAAACGGAACCGAAAATTACATGGCTTTAATGTTCGTAAGGAATGGGAATAAAGGACAATAAGAGGTGAATATATAGTGAAGAAAAATCAAGCATATCGTTTGATGGTTGGTATTCTCATAGCAGTTGTTCTCATTTTATTGTTCTTGCCTACGTTATCCGATCAGGATGCAGAATCATCCTTCGAACCTGAAACACATGAAGAAGTTCGTTATTCGAACCTTTCATCAAAGAACAAACCAAACTATGAAACATCCATCACTTTAAACGCAATCGGTGATATACTCGTTCATCAACCGGTTTATGATGATGCTAAAACAGCAGATGGATATAATTTCAAGCCGATGTTCGAACCGGTAAAATCTTTGATTGAAAATGCAGATATAACGATTGCTAATCAAGAAACGATTTTAGGTGGTACTGAACTCGGACTCTCGTCATATCCTTCATTTAATTCACCGTATGAAGTAGCGGATGCACTCCAATATGTCGGTGTAGATATCGTATCCATGGCAAATAATCATACGTTAGACCGTGGTGAGCAAGCGATCATGAATGCGACAAACTATTTGAATGAAATCGGTATAGAATATGTAGGCTCTTATCGCAATGAAGAGGACCGAAACACACCCCGCATCCTAACAAAAAAGGATATATCAGTCGGCTTTCTTTCTTACACATATGGGACGAATGGGATTCCTGTTCCGGACGGTAAGGATTACTTAGTTAATTATATTGATCAAGAAAAAATACTAACAGATATAGAAAAATTACAAGATAAGACAGATTTCATCGTCGTCAGTATGCATTTTGGCGCACAATACGAACCACTGCCTAATGATGAACAAATTTATTTAACTGACCTACTCACAAGTAATGGAGCAGATGTTATTATCGGCCATCACCCCCACGTGTTGCAACCTGTAGATTGGATTTCTAGCCAAGATGGTCATGACCGATTCGTTATGTATTCGCTAGGTAACTTTTTATCCAATCAAACAGGTCTCGAACGAAACATTGGTGTGATTTCACAAATTAAACTCACAAAGAAAAGGTTAAACAATGAAATGAACTATCAAGTGTCTGATGCTCAAATGATTCCTACGTATAATTACTCAGAAAACAATCGGGACTTCAAAATTGTCCCCCTGTCAGAAGCTGGTCAATATGGCTTACAAAATTCAGATCAAATTTACAAAGATACCATCAATCATTTACAATCATTCACTGATCAAGTTGACTTTCCGTCAGGTTTTGAAACGGTTCAATAAATTGAAACGATCCTTTCCATTCATGTATACTAGAGGTTGTGGTTACAGCATGATTGCTTGGACCAGAAAGGGGATCTAGATATGGACAATTCATACAATCTAAAACAACTTCCTACTAAAGAAGAAAGACATAAATTATTTGGTTCTGTACCACCAGGACCTCGAACAAAACCTCATGAAAAAGAAAAAATGAAAGATTTACAAAATACAAAGCAAAATTTCTTATTCGAATTAGATGCAGTTGGTATTTCGAATGTTAAACATCCAATCAAAATTGCTAGTTCAATGACACCTGAGACACAAACGACCATTGGAACGTTTTACTTTGCCTCTTCTATTTCACAAGATTCAAAGGGCACAAACATGAGTCGGTTTACTGAACAATTGCATCATTATCACAGTGAAGGGTTCACCTTAAGCATTGAATCTTTAAAGCAATTCACACGTGACTTAAAAGATCGACTTGAGCAAAAAGATGCAGAAGTAAAAGTTGAATTTCCTTGGTTCTTTGAACGTAAAGCGCCGTACACAGATATGGCTGGAATGAACCACGCAGATGCATGGATTCACGTTCGTTATGATGAGCGAGATCATCATCAAGTCACAGTTGGACTCTCTGGTAAAGTAACTACCTTATGCCCTTGTTCGAAGGAAATCAGTGAATATAGTGCACACAACCAACGAGGGAACATGAAAATGGAAGTTGAACTTGCAGAAGATTTTGATGAAAGCCAAGCAGACTGGAAAGTTCTATTGCTTGAAGCTGCAGAATCAAATGCTAGCGCTAGAATTCATCCAGTTTTGAAACGACCAGATGAAAAAATGGTAACTGAGCAAGCTTATGAAAATCCACGGTTCGTGGAAGATATGGTTCGCCTCGTAGCTGCGGATCTTTATGAACTTAATATGATCGAGAAGTTCTACGTTAAATGTGTCAATGAAGAATCCATCCATTTACATGATGCAGTCGCTTCAATCACTTATGATAAACGTAAGAAATAATGATGAGAAGGTTTGTTATGCATGAAGCATCTATTGATTAGTCTTGTCAAATTGTATCGGAAGTGGATTTCCCCACTTCTAGGACCATCTTGTAGGTTTCAACCTACATGTTCTGAATTTAGCTTAACGGCGATTCAACGTTTTGGAGCATTTAAAGGCCTTTATTTAAGTATAAAGCGGATTTTAAAATGTCATCCTTTTCATCCTGGTGGTTTCGATCCTGTACCAGATTTGAAGAAACAGGAAAAATCGAATCATTCATAAATTGTCGTATTCCAGCGTAAATGCAAATGAAATAAGCTGTTCTTTTCACCTACCATTAAGATGAAAGGAACAGCTTTTTATTATTTAAATCGATGTAATTGTTCAAGCATACCTTCTGCTTTCAAGATATCTTTTTGAAAACTTCCGATGAGATCAAAGTGAGGATATTTTTCATGAAAATCAATCCACTCTCGCTTCAACCCATGTTTCTTTCCCCATGCCACTAGCTTTTCTACATCACAGCAACCAACCTTCGTAACTGTTTTCATTGTAGGAAACCGTTCATCCACCCAATAATGTGTTAGAAATGCAATTTTGCCGTTTTCTACGTCTTTTTTCCACTGAACAAGCTCATCTCTCTTTATTCCGAATGCCATCTGTTATGACTCCATCGCATTTAAATAAGTTTTATGTAATTCAGGGAAATGCTTTTTGATTGAGATTGGTCTAAAATTCGATTTTTTCACGCACACATGGGTCGATGTACCAGTAACAGACAACTGATTATCTTCTGTATAGATTTCATATGAATAAGTTACACGAAACCCGTTGTATTCCGAAATTTTTGTTTTGACTCTAGCTGTTTGGCCGTATCTCACAGGCGTTTTATAAGAGGCTTGGATGTCGATGACTGGTGCTAGAATACCTTCTTCTTCCATCGCTATATAATCAAACCCCAATTGTTCGATTAGTCGGGTTCGTCCGATTTCAAACCAAACAAAATAATTTGAATGATAAACAACACCCATTTGGTCTGTTTCTTGATAACGTACGGTAACATCTGTTTGATTGATGATCATCGCTGTTTCTCCCTTCCATTTCTCTCTTATCTTATCGTATCATATTTTTTGGTAAATCGGCATCGATGAAAGATTAGTTCTCTGATTAAGAGACATAACACAAACTAGTTTACGTAATAAACGTTATGTAAATTAAGTAGATTTAACCTTTGTCTGTAGAAAATACCCCGGACACAGAAAGTAGTTTCTCTGCCCGGGGTAAAACATCAGTTTAATCTTCTAACCGTTGTTGATACGCATGTTCTTCTCGCACTTCTTCTCTCATAGCTTCAATGGACTCTTTTCTTCGTTCGTTCTTTAGCCTAATTTGTTCCTTCTCTTCGTCAGTAGCTGTTTCCATAGATGCCTCTGCTTCTCTAAAGTTTTGAATTGTATGCTGTATATTTTCCTGTAATCTCTCTACATTATCTGAACGATCATCTGGATTTGAATGTCTATCTGACACGAAACCACTCTCCTTAATTTTTATTTCATTGAGTAGGTTTGTCAGAATAGGTAATTTTTATGCATTAGGGCTTGGTTGTTTGATCACTTCAAATTTTTTATCCAACCTGTCATAAATTTTATCAATTTCTTTCGGATCTTTCATAATCCGATCCTTTTCTTGTTGGATCAATGTTTGGAAAGATAATTGGTTATTTCTTCGCATCCATCATAACTTCCTTTCTACATAGATTTTCGATTTGCATCTACTATGTAGAATTGTCCAATTATTGATTATTTATACTTAATCTAGTTGTTTTATTTTTTCTTCCATCTCTTCATAAGTCATCGGACCAATTTTTTTAGGAAGTTGAATGACACCTTCAGAATTCACAAAATAAGTGACGGGCATACTCATCGCCTGATAACGCAACGTTACTTCTCCAGATTCGTCTAATAAAATTGGAAAGGTAAGATCTCTTTCCTCAACGAATTCACGTACTTGATCAACTGACGACTCGGAGTGCAATGCATTCACCGCAACGATCTCTACATTTTCATACTTGTCTTGAATTTCTTGCATATGAGGCATTTCTTTACGGCAAGGTGGACACCATGTTGCCCAGAAATTCACGAAAACCTTTTTACCTTTAAAATCCTGCAATTGTTTTGTTTGTCCATCCAGCGTTTTTAGCTGGAAATTCGGCGGTACATCACCGACTTCAATATCCGTTGTGTCCACGTCCATTCCTTCTGGCTGAATGTACATCATTCCATCTTCAGGATCGTTTTGATTACTCTTGTTATCTTCGAGAATATTAAATATAATTACTCCGCTCAGTGTAATGATGACGCTAAGTGCGATTAGTCTTTTGACCAACATCTAGGGGCTTCCTCCTCATGTAAACGAATATCAATCATTTTATTCCATCATATCAAAAGAAATGGTTTATCAGTAACTTGGAAGACAACAAAACTGTGAAGTATGTAGTTTCTAACGATTTTCTAACGCAAAATAAAACCCGAAAGTCATCAATGTGACTTTCGGGTTTGTTTTATAGTTATCTTTACACTGTTTCTAGTTTTTTACGTAACACGAGTTGTAGGATACCACCATGACGGTAATAATCTAACTCAACGTCACTATCGAAACGTGCAACGACTTCGAATTCAGTCTTCTTGCCGTCTTCATCAGTAGCTGTTACTTTTACAAGGCTTCCTGGTTTAACGTCTTCGCGAACGTCGACATCAATTGTTTCTTTACCAGTTAGGCCAAGAGATTCTACTGTATCACCTTTTTGGAACTGAAGTGGCAATACGCCCATCATTACTAGGTTAGAACGGTGAATTCTTTCAAAGCTTTCAGCAATGACCGTTTTAATACCTAGTAGATCTGTACCTTTGGCAGCCCAGTCACGTGAACTTCCCATTCCGTAGTCACTACCTGCGATGACAACTAAGCCTGTACCATCTTCTTGGTAACGCATAGCTGCATCATAAATAGGCATAACTTCACCAGTTGGCCAGTACGTTGTATAACCGCCTTCTTTTCCGTTGGCAATCTCGTTACGAATACGGATATTTCCGAATGTACCTCTCATCATGATTTCATGGTTACCACGACGAGAACCGTAAGAGTTAAAGTTACGTGGTGAAACATCTTTTTCCATCAAATACTGACCCGCTGGCATATCTTTTGGAATAGCACCAGCTGGTGAGATGTGGTCTGTTGTTACAGAGTCACCAAACTTACCGATGACGCGTAGTCCACTAAGTGGTCTAATACTTTCTGGATCTTTCGCCATGTTTTCGAAAAATGGTGGATTTTGAATATACGTTGAATTCTCATCAAAATCATATAACGGCTGATCCGTTGTTTCAATTTGATTCCACTTTTCGTTGGAATTGAAAACCGATTCATATTCTTTACGGAAGATTTCCGGTGTGACAACTGCATCAATTTGTTTCTGAATTTCATCAGATGCTGGCCAGATATCTTTAAAGAATACATCGTTTCCTTCGCGATCTTGACCTAATGGTTCATTCATCAAATCAATATCAACTGTACCAGCAAGTGCATATGCAACAACTAATGGTGGTGAAGCCAAGTAGTTCGCACGCACAAGTGGGTGGATACGTCCTTCAAAGTTACGGTTACCAGAAAGAACAGAAGCAACAGTTAAGTCAGAATCAGCAATTGCTTTTTCAATTTCTGGCAATAATGGACCAGAGTTTCCGATACAAGTTGTACATCCGTAACCAACCAAGTTAAATCCTAACTGGTTTAAGTATTCCATCAAACCAGAATTTTCAAGGTAGTTTGTTACAACTTTTGAACCTGGCGCCAATGAAGTTTTTACATACGCAGGAACATTTAATCCTTTTTCAACAGCATTCTTCGCAAGTAAACCAGCACCTAACATAACATGTGGGTTAGACGTGTTTGTACAAGATGTAATTGCTGCGATCGCCAATGCACCAGTTTTCATTGTTGCTTCAGTACCATCGTTAAATTTAACGACAGCTTCTTTAGCAACCTCTTCATCACTCAATCCGAACCCTTGGTTACCTTGTGGAGCAGTTAGAGATTTGTTGAATGATTGTTTCATATCTGAAAGTCTGATCAAATCTTGAGGACGTTTTGGTCCAGATAAATTTGGCTCAATTTCAGAAAGATCGATTTCAACTAAGTCTGTGAATTTAGGATCTTCTTGATTCGGTGTATAGAATAGATCGTTTTTCTGTAAATATTCTTTTACAAGAGCGATATGCTCTTCTGAACGACCTGTCAAACGTAAATATTTAAGTGCTTCTTCATCAACTGGGAAGAAACCACATGTCGCACCATATTCAGGTGCCATGTTGGAGATCGTTGCACGGTCAGCAAGTGGCATAGACGTTAAGCCATCTCCGAAGTATTCTACGAATTTACCAACAACGTTTTTCTCACGTAGCACTTGTGTAACTTTTAGTGCTAAGTCAGTTGCAGTTGCACCTTCTGGGAATTCACCTGTTAGTTTAACACCGATTACTTCAGGTGCTGGGAAATATGAAGGCTGACCTAACATTCCTGCTTCAGCTTCAATACCACCGACACCCCAGCCTAGTACACCTAGACCGTTGATCATCGTTGTATGTGAGTCAGTACCGAATAAAGTGTCAGGGAATGCGTCATACGTACCGTCATCTTTTTCGATTTCATGAACGACGTTTGCTAGGTACTCTAAGTTTACTTGGTGAACAATACCTGTTGCTGGTGGAACAGCGCGGTAGTTGTCAAAAGCTTTCTGAGCCCAATGCAAGAATTCATAACGCTCCATGTTACGGTCAAATTCCATTTCCATGTTAACGCGAAGTGCATCAGGTGTACCGTAAGCATCTACTTGTACGGAGTGGTCAATTACTAGATCTACAGGTACTTCTGGATTAATTTGGTCAGGACTTCCACCCATATCTACCATTGCTTTACGCAAAGAAGCCAAATCTACTACAGCTGGAACACCTGTAAAGTCTTGTAAAATGACACGTGAAGGTTTAAATGGAACATCCACTTTTTCACCTTTCACCCACTGAGCTAATTTTTCAACATGCTCATCCTTGATGACGTGTCCATCATACTGTCTCAATACAGATTCAAGTAGGACACGGATTGAAAAAGGTAATTCAGAGATCTTTCCTAGACCTTTTTCTTCCAATGCTTTCATGTGATAATAATTGTACGTTTTGCCATTCAATTCAAATTGTTTCTTGGCATTAAAAGCATTATTGTCTACCATCATTTTTACCCCCTTATTATGTAGTTTGATTGTTTAAAAGATTTCTTGAAAATATAGGTACAGAATTCTCTTTGACTCTGCCGTATTACATTTTATATGAAAATAGATTATAAGTAAAATAATTAAGAGGATTTATGACAGAATGGTTAAAATCATTGATTTATACGACGTTTCAATCTAAATCTTTGAACGAAATTCTAAAGTTGCTGCCTTTTATTTCTCTGTCTTTCACTTCCAACTTTGCTCCATGATTTTTCAAAATTTGTTTTGTTACCATCAAACCAAGGCCTGTACCATTTTGTTTTGTAGTATAAAATGGTTCTCCTAACTTCTCTTTCATCTCTTCCGGCACGCCTGGACCTTCATCCATCACTTCGATGAGAAGTTGTTCCTTTGTATGTATGTGGATTTCAATCGTACCGTTTTCTTCCATCGCTTCAATTGCATTTTTAATTAAGTTGATAAGTACCTGCTTAAATTGTGACCGGTCACAATTTAACATAAATTCTTCACAATCAAATTTCTTTTTTAACCGGATATCATGCATGCGAGCTTGAGAATTCATTAATAGACATACTTCTCCGACTAGTTCGATCAAATTTTCTCGTTTTAATTCATTTGGCGACGGCTTTGCTATAAACAATAGTTCCTTTGAAATCGCTTCAATCTTTTCGATTTCTTCTTTCATGATTTTTAAGTAAGTACCGCTATTATCCATTCCTGCTTCCATCAACTGTAAAAAGCCTTTCAAAGAAGTGAGTGGATTACGAATCTCATGCGCTACACTTGCAGCTAGTTGGCCGGCACTTGATAGCTTTTCTGATTGAATTAATAAATTTTCAGTTTCCAAAATATTCGTAATGTCCTTTGCTAAAAAAATATAAAATATATCTCCAGTTTTATCGTAAATCATCTTCCCCATAGACACTTCATGACGTCTCAGCTCATTATTTACATTAATGACTCGAAAAACATTACGTTTAATCGCATTAACTTCCAGTTGATTGATCTCTTGCAGGAATTTCTCGGAATCAACGGAATCAACAAAGGTGATAGCGGACTCTCCAATCACCTGTTCTCTTGTAAATCCTGCTTTTTCTATTGAATGCGACGCATGTTGAATGATTAACTCTTCATCACAGAGAAAAAAATAATCACTGATCTGCTCATCAATCCATTCAAAAGCTTGCTGTAGCAATTCTTCATTGTGATTATTAATAAGCATTCATTCTCCACCAACCCTCTTGTTAAAACATTAATACAAATTATGAGGAGAGATAACAGATTATTACACCTGTTTATAATAATAGCCAAAAACAAGTAAATTGTCTAAATATTTTATATTGTTTTCATGTATTTCATGAATTTGTAACGGTTAATTGATTGAGAATCGTCAAACTCCGTCGTATAATAAAAAGAGAAATGCACTGATATATTGAAGAGAGTGAAAGATATTGGATACATTGATTGCATTGCTTATTATCGGTTGGACAACTTTGTTAGTCGTTTTAATGGGAATCGGCGGATTCTTCATGTTCCGCAAGTTTTTGAAGAAGATGCCTAAAGCAGATGGGAAGTCAATTATTGATTGGGAAGAATACTATATCGATGAATCTCTCCATATGTGGGATGACGATGCAAAGAATCTTCTGAACGAACTGGTAGAGCCTGTCCCTCAATTATTCAGAGACGTCGCGAAACAAAAAATTGCTGCAAAGATTGCCGAGTTAGCGCTAAAAAGACGTAAAGAAAAAATCACTTTAGACGTTATGATCGAGGGATATATTAAAGCTACACCAAAAAGGGACCATAAGTTTTTGGTGAAAACGCTTAAAGAAAAAAATATCGATTTTAACCGATATGAACATTTAATAGAAATATAAAAGGTAAAGAGCTGCATGCAATTTGCAACTCTTTACCTTTTATTTTGGTACTATTCGTTTTTGAAAGCTTAAAAATTTGATGAGCATGACCATCCGCCATGTGAATAACATGCCGAATGCAAGCAAGTAAAACATCCCCGCTAACTCACCTATTTCAATGTATTGGCCCATATATTGTTTTGTAACAAGTCGAACGACCAATAGTACTACTAAAATAATCGGAAACATTTTAGAAGGCTTTAAATAAATATCTCCGTCTTTATATTCGAAATTCGATGTGAAAATAAGAAATAGCGAAAATATAATCCCAACACCTATTGCTTCAGCTACTTGAATCCATTCAACCCTGAAATATGGAAAAACAAACATTAATGCTCCTGTACTCATAAACAATGGAGGCAATACGATCCGTTTCACTGATGTCGGTCTATTTGCTGCCTTCATACGAACAAAAACCATTCCAATCGCCATGAAAAAAGCAACAATGGATGCAGCAATGACAAAAAACGTTTTCATAACCTTACATCCCTGCCTGTTCTTGTGAATCTTCCTTTTGATCCGTAGCGATTGTTAAAATAATTGTCATGGTGACACCTACAACAGTTAAGTAAACCCCTAAGTCAAAAATCATTGCAGTTGCTAATTCTGTTTTACCCATTATTGGCAAGTTAAAATAGCCAAACGTTTGTGTTAGAAACGGTTCGCCGAAAATGAAAGCTCCGATACCTGACAACGTCGCAACTAACAGGCCAATCGCCAACATTGCACGAAAATTAATCGGCAATACTTTTGACATGTTTTCATATCCATAAGTAATAAACATGAGAATGAATGCCGCTGCTGTCATTAATCCGCCAATAAATCCGCCACCCGGCGCATTATGACCAGCGAAGAACAAGTACACAGAAAATCCTAATAAAATGAAGGCAATTAACTGTGTCATTGTACGTAAAATTAGATCATTATAATTTTTCATCAGTATAATACTCCCTCAGATGATATGTTCTACATCTTATTTTAATATACTTGCTTAATAAGAATCAAATTCGACTTAAAAACCAGTGAAACCAAAGAAGTTTGCTAGGTAATTTGTCAAAATGCGTAACCAATCAAAAAACAATGCGATTCCGAGGAAAATCAAGATGTATCCACCGATTCTCATGATTTTCTGTGAGTTTCGTTTCAACCAACCCATCCGATCAATAAAGAATGACAGAATGAAAAACGGTATCGCAAAGCCTAATGAATAAGCGGACATTAAAAGCACACCAGAATCAGGATTCGTGTAAGCCAAAGAAATAACTGCTGCTAAAATTGGTCCTGTACACGGTGTCCAACTCATTGAAAAAGCTGCACCAATTAAAATGGAACCCAAATAGCCTGCTGGACGATTTTTGAAAGTCACTTTCCGTTCTTTCATTAAGAAATCAAAGTTAAACACACCTAACATAACAAATCCGAAAAAGATAATTAGTAATGCTCCAACTTGGCGAATTAAATCACGATATTGAATGAGAAAATCTCCGATTACATATCCTGAAAACCCGAGCATAATGAAAATGGATGAAAAACCGATTAAGAAAAAGAGTGTATGTAGCATACTTCGTTTTCTTAACATACCCTTTTCATTTTTTAATTCTTCAAGACTCATTCCAGTAATATAGGAAAGGAATACCGGATATAGCGGTAAAACACATGGTGAAATAAACGAAAGAAAACCTGCTCCAAATGCAAGGAACATATTCACGTCCGCAACCATACTCACACGCTCCAATCAAACTAAACTTTAACCCACTTTCAGATTAACAGATCGACCGCCAAATATAGAATAAAAGGATTGACAGTTTCATGACGATCGATTAAATAGACAAAAAAGGGTAAGCATTCGATTCAACTGCTCACCCTTCATCGTTATTTTTTCTTCTTTTTGTCTTGATTTTCCATTTGTTGTGTCATGCCACGCATCATTTGATTAATTTTCTTTTGAGATGGCTTCTGACCCATTTGCATCATCATTGTACGTAACATTTGCTCATTAATTGGCGGATTTTTCTTCAAGTAATTCATCATTGTCTTTCTAGCAATGAAGAAACCTAAAATTAGCCCGATTACCAACGTTGCAAGAGCAATTAATACAACCCAAATCGTGCCCATGCTTCAACTTCCTCCTTCTTGTTGACTCGTACACATTATATTAAAACGAATAACTAAAAACAATAGCAAGATTCATATGAATAATAACAAATTTTATGATCGTTCACATAATCAAGTGAGGTTCTATAAAAGAACCTCACTTGAAATCATTATTTAGATAGAAGCTCTTTTGCTTTTTGAATAACATTTTCTACTGTAAATCCGTATTTTTCAATGACGACATCTCCTGGTGCGGATGCGCCGAATTGATCGATGCCGAGCACAGTTCCATCTAAACCGACATAGCGCTCCCAACCGAATGGCGAGGCCATTTCGACAGCTATCCGCTTAGTGACTGTTTTTGGCATGACTTTATTTTTATACTCAGTAGATTGTTTTTCGAAACGATCCCAAGATGGCATACTAACGACTTGTGCATCAATACCATCTTCTTTTAATTTTTTGCTAGCCTCATAAACGAGTTGAACTTCTGATCCTGATGCCATTAATAATAAATCTGGCGTTTCTTTTTCTGCTTCTTTTAGAACATAGGCGCCCTTTTCTACCCCTTCACTTGCACGTTCTTGAGTTTCAGGAAGTACAGGGAGTCCTTGTCGCGTCAATACTAAAGCCGTTGGATGATCTTCTGCTTGAATGGCTTGCTCCCATGCAGCTTTTGTTTCATTCGCATCCGCCGGGCGAATTAATGATAAGTTCGGCATCGCACGCAAGGATGGAAGCTGCTCAATTGGTTCGTGTGTTGGACCATCTTCACCAACAGCGATTGAATCATGCGTGAATACGTATGTCACTGGTACACCCATTAGTGCAGATAAACGAATTGCTGGTCGCATGTAATCACTGAATACGAAGAATGTTCCGCCGTATACTCTTAAACCGCCATGAAGTGCCATACCATTCATTGCACAAGCCATCGCAAACTCTCTGACACCAAACCAAATGTTACGACCGCTATATGTTGGATATTTAAAGTCATCTTCTTCTTTTACAGCCGTTTTATTCGAACCAGCAAGGTCGGCACTACCACCGATGAAGTTTGTGATTTTTGATGAAATTTCATTGATGATTTCACCAGAAACAGCTCTTGTTGCAACAGGCTTCGTGTTTTCGTCATAGCTAGGTAACTCAACATTCCAACCTTCTGCTAAGTTTCCTGCCAATGCGTTTTCGAATTCTTGCGCTAATTCAGGATAAGCTTCTTTATACTTTTCCATCATTTCATTCCACTGGTTTTCAGCTTGCTGGCCACGCTCAGCTACTGTTTTTTCAAAGTGCTCTTTCACTTCTTCTGGAATATAAAAATCATCCTCGAATGTCCACTTATAATATTCTTTTGTCATTTTCGCTTCATCAGAGCCTAATGGTGCTCCGTGCGCATCTGATTTACCGGATTTCGATGGAGAGCCATAGCCAATAACCGTTTTAACTTCAATCATTGTCGGTTGCTCTTTATTAGCCTTCGCGTCTTTTAACGCTTGTTCAATTGCGGCTGTGTCATTTCCATCTTCCACGCGAATGACTTGCCATCCGTAAGCTTTATAACGATCTTCAACACTTTCGGAAAATGCCCGGTCTAAATCGCCGTCTAATGAAATATCGTTTGAATCATACATCACAATTAACTTTCCTAGCTTTAAGTGACCTGCAAGAGAAGCGGCCTCTTGGGACACACCTTCCATAAGGTCGCCATCACCGCAAATTGCGTACGTGTAATGATCAACGACTTCAAAATCATCACGGTTATACTGGGAAGCCATGTATCGTTCAGCCATTGCCATACCAGTAGCCATCGCAATCCCTTGCCCTAATGGTCCTGTTGTCGCTTCTACACCGTCTGTATGTCCAAATTCCGGATGTCCTGGTGTGTTCGAACCCCACTGACGGAAGTTTTTAATATCATCTAGGGTTACTTGAAAACCGGATAAATGCAATAAGGAATATAACAACATAGATCCATGACCTGCAGAAAGAACAAATCGATCACGGTCAAACCAATTTGAATTCTTTGGGTTTTGATTCATTACCTTTGTCCATAACGTATAGGCCATCGGAGCAGCCCCCATAGGCATACCTGGGTGACCTGAATTTGCTTTTTCAACTGCGTCGATTGACAATGTTCGAATCGTATTTATTGCTAATGACTCAATATTCTCGCTCATCTTATAGAAGACTCCCTTCACTTCTTTATTCCATTTTCAATGCTATAATTAATTTGTCCATTTGACAAGTTATATCAAGAGTCAAACAAATATATTTGGAAAACCGACAAATTTGCCAATCCATTAAAAAAAGTGCAAACCAAAATGATTTACACTTCCTAGTGTTCGTTCCGTCTTTTTTCTTCTTTTAATTTTTCCGGTGTAACATCTGTACCTTCCGGGTCAACTACTTTAATGGATTTTAAATGATTCTTGAATGCCCCGCGAAATTCCTGTAAATACTCTTCTCTTAGCTCGCGCTGCTCTTCTTTTTCGCTTTTAGATAATCCTTCGTTTTTACTTTTTTTCGACAGTTCACTGATGCGGTTCAATTTATCTTTAGAAAGCATGAAATAAACTCCTTTTTCAACTATTTATCAGTATCTTAAATGGTTTTTCAATTTTAAACAAGAATTCCGAACTGAAAACGAACGAACGTTTGCTTTCCGGTCGCTTTATTGGTATACTACGAATAGTAAATAAAGACGTAGGGGTGAAAGAAAGTATGAAAAAACTATCCAAACGTCAGAAGGACATATTCGACTTTTTAGTAAGCGAAGTAAAAACAAAAGGATATCCACCTTCTGTTCGTGAAATAGGAAAAGCTGTCGGGCTTGCATCCAGTTCAACTGTCCATGGACATCTATCCAGGCTGGAAGACAAAGGTTTTATCCGTCGCGACCCGACAAAGCCACGCGCTATTGAAATCATCTATGTAGACGAAAATGCAGTACATGAACGGGAAGCAATCTATGCACCCTTAGTCGGAAAAGTAACAGCCGGTGAGCCAATAACAGCGGTCGAAAATATTGAAGAGTATATTCCTCTACCAGCTGGGATTTCCGCTTCTGAAGAAAACATCTTCGTCCTTACCGTTCAAGGTGATAGTATGATTGAAGCGGGTATTTTCAATGAAGACCTTGTGATTGTTCGGAAACAAGCAACCGCTGATAACGGCGATATTGTTGTCGCGATGACAGAAGAAAACGAAGCAACCGTTAAACGCTTCTTCAAAGATAAAAACAATTATCGCTTGGAGCCAGAAAATCCTACGATGGAACCGATTATCTTAAATCAGGTTACCGTTTTGGGTAAAGTGATCGGACTATATAGAAATATTCATTAATAACCCAAACACTTGAATCGACAACCGGTTCAGGTGTTTTTTTATGATATAGTGAAGAGAGTCATTTAGGAAAGGTTGTGTTAGAAATGAACATGTTTATTCGTTTAATGAAGGGGATTAGCGAGTAATTCTGTAATTTTTGAATGCTCGCGGTTAAAATTGAACACATTGGAGGAGCATTCATGTTAAATAAACAAGGCTTTAATTTGTGGGCTGATTACTATGATCGAACCGTACAACTAAGTGAAGAAAATGATTCCTATCCATTTGCCGGCTATAAAGAGATTTTGAATACTATCTTTAATGAGGCAATGCAAACGGAGCAATCCTCAGTTCTAGACATCGGCATTGGCACAGGAACATTAACGAGCAAGCTTTATGAATATGGTCACCAGATTGATGGGATAGATTTTTCATCGGAAATGATTGCGATAGCACAAGAGAAAATGTCTTATGCCCAACTCTATGAATGGGATATTACCGATGGTTTACCCAGACAAATTCAAGGAAAAACCTATCAAACAATTATTAGCACGTACACACTACACCACTTAACAGACGAGAAGAAGGTTCAATTTATTGCCAGCCTCCTTCCTCTTTTAAGAGATGATGGTAAACTATTGATTGGTGATGTAGCATTTTGGTCTCGGGTAAAGCTTGAGAAGTGTCATCAACATTACCTTGATGAATGGGACCATGATGAATTTTATTTTGTTTATGAGGAATTGAAGGAAGTACTAGAGGATCTTTGTACTATTCATTTTCATCCTGTTTCTTATTGTGGTGGCATATTCGTAATTTCAAACATGAGTTAAAGCATTTTTGGTATTTGTATTAAGTTAGGACTAGATTTGTGAGGTTGGGACAAAATCTTTAAAGTTGACACAGATACGAACATTCTAATTCAGCGTGTCGGAAATACCCGCTTCGGAAATATACTTCGCTTTTA